>NZ_CP087135.1:1910000-2551250 GCF_020911945.1 Flavobacterium galactosidilyticum | reverse complement strand
AATTTTTATCTTGAGCAACATACCTAACAATATATGGGTATTTTGATACCAAATATTCACAGTATTCTTTAATTTCCTGAACCAATCCTTTAGGTGTACAGTCTTGAGAAATGCAAATTTCAAAATCACTATAACTTTGATTTAAACAAGAATTGACTAATTCTATCAGATAATTTAACCTTGAATAGGTTGGAATACATATAGATATTTTTTTCATACTATTTTAAATATTATAATATTTTTACAGCATTATCCTTACTATAACACAATTTTATACCTGTATCTTTAGGAGGTTTTCTCTATTCCTTGTATTTAATAGTACAGTACTTTAAGAGAAACACATAGTTCTTGATAGATATTTTTCTTCAACCGATATTTAATTGAAAGTGAATGACATTTATAATGATTTGAAATCGAACTCTATTTTATTTTTTTACTTATATATATTTTAAATTTCATTATTTTTTCCAAAACCCATTAATTAATTTTGAAGTCATTAAAGCTAATTTCCGTCTATTCAATTTAAAAGTACTGTACAGTTTTATTCTTCCATTATAAAAATCAAAAAAATAATTATCGGCTACTATAGCCGCTTTACCTTTAATCGCAGTTTTCAAATAATTCATTTTCCACGGTTTTTCATCACCACCTATCGCATGAACCATAATACTAATTGGGTAGGCAAATCCCATAGCTTCTTTACCTATAACGGAAATAGGAATATCTCCATTTAAAGTTAAAACTGCATTTAAAACATCTTGGTCTCCTTTGTATGGAGATAAAGTATCTTCTTGATTAAAGTATGTAATTGGTAAATCATTTTTTTTGTAAGTTTCCGTAAACATGATCCAACTATCAATAATTTTGAATGTTTTTGAATCAACACCTATCGCACCACTATTAACATAATAATTCCAAAATTGACTCGTTCCCTGATCATATTGTTTAAAATCTTTACGCCATTGATTTCTCCAAGGATGATTATAATGCATCATATCATAACAAATATCTTGACAAAGAGCAACTCCGCTATTCAACCAATTTTCAAAAAATGTCCATTTAGCTAAAATCAGTATGTCAGGATCAAAATAAAAATAACCATTAGCATCTGTATATTCTTGATATACCTTCTTCATATAATATGGTTTATAATAACCAAAATGCATATCCACATTTAACTCATCAAATCGAATATATATATATTCAGAAACTTGATATAAATTACTTTCATTTTCAACTAAATGTAATTGGTTAATCCAGAAAGGTAAGCACCCCTTATATCCAATACAAAATAGCCCTTCAAATTCAGATTTCACTAATGAATTTAACAAAGTACCAACTCCAAATTCATAATGACCTTCAAAAAGAGTAATGACAATATTTTTATATGTTTTCATTTTGATATCTCAAGCGAGGTATATTTAGCATTAAATTGTCTAAATTATATTTTTGAATTTTTAAATAACATAGAATCTATAAAGCTATCTCTATAAGTATTCTTAACTTTAATAGTCGTTTTAAAACTACCTATACTTGAATATAAATCTTGTGTTAGATCTAAAATCTCATAATCACTTTTTTTAAGAATATTTCGATGAAATAAAATTTTAGTATAAGTAAATATTATATTTTTAATATTTCTACCTGCAATATATCTAAAATCATTATTTATACTTTTTGGAAATTTTTTATCTAAAGAATAGCCAATAAGCATAGGACCAGAGAGTCCAAATCCTAAAAATAATTTTTTATAATAATTAATTTCTGTTCTATTTTTGGGGATATAATGAGAAAATTGTAATTTTTTAGTCCATGAAATTTTATAACCAATCATTATTAAAGCTAAACACAACTCATGATCTCCACTACTAATTAATGATGATCCTATTCTATCTGTAGATTGAAACACAAATTGATAATTATTTATCAATTTTAAAAAAGCATTTTTATTTAAAATCATTCCAGCTCCATATACTACTTTTCGAGTATTTGTTATATCGCCTTCTTCAATATATTGTGAACCAACTGCCAAAGTATGATGTTGATTTTCCCAAAAGTAAGGTGGTTCTTTTCCTTCAAAAACAGGAACTCCATATCCCCCAATTATACCAACTTCCAAATTATTATCTATAATGGAAAATGCATCTGATAAGTAGTTTTTTGATAACCAATTATCATCATCACAAAACAATACAAAATCAAAAACTGAATTCTTTATACCGCATAATCTAGCTGCAGATAAACCAGGTGTTGGTTCTTTAATTATTTTAAAATTGGGGCTGTTTTCTTTTTTACCATTTTCCCACAAAGCGCTAGCAACTTCAGATGTTTTATCAGTTGATGCATTATCAATTATTAATACCTCCCACTGACTTGGATGTATATCAACCTGATTTAATAAATGCTCAATAGTTGGTTTTAACCTATTAACACTATTATAACAACAAACTATTATACTTATACCTACCATAACTTCCCTTTTTTATATTTAAGTTTGACAAATAGGAATTTCAAATATCGTTTAGTTGAAATCTTCTTTACACACCATAACTCTCCTTTTGAATTAATCCATTTGTCAACATCAAAATAATCCTTTGATAATTTATACAAGGCCTTTCCATCAGTTACATAATCATTAAAAGATTCAGCAATATGGACCAAATTATTAATATCAATTCTTTTTTTAGCCGAAAAGAAAACTTTACTATATTGAATTGAATTCCATAACGATGCATATTCTTTCCAATTAATTATTTCTCCATCACAAGCTTTAACAAACCAATTAGATGAATCTTGTGGCATTCTTGATAAACGCCTTATCCATTTTTCACTTGCTTCATCTTCATCTTTGTAATGCATAAAATGAATCTCGATATCGCCGAGCAAAGCAATAGGATATTTGTTTTTTGCGTGTAATTTTTCATATTCTATAAACTTAGTTTCTTTTATAAAAACCAATTTACATTTTAGATATAACGGCAGATTATCTACCATTTTAACAAACTGTATGGGTGGAATAAATAATCCTACAAAAGGTGTATTATATTGAATTCCTCGCTCAATATATAATTCAGCTCCCCAACAATTATTTGAAATGACACAAAAATTACTATCCATATTAATTTATTTACCGAAATAATCTTTTATAATTAAATTATTATTTCTTCTGTTAATAAATTTTAAAGTTATATACCGCAAGAACATTATTAGTTTTTTCATCTTTTATAAGTAGTCTGACATTTGAAAAAAATCAATAATAAATATAATGAATCTAAATTCTTACAAAAAAATTAAGCCATTATGGATCGAACCATAGTAAAAAACAGCTTAAAATCCCAAGGACTACTGCCTTTAATCATTGATTTACAATATCTTACTAAACCAACTAATAGACCTTTTCTAAATTTAAAACCAAATGCTTTAATCAGTCTAGTATGCCAAATAGGGAGAACAACAAAATAATAACTTTTTTTTTCGCCTAGTGGTATACTTGAATTGTTGGTTTCATGAATTCTGTAATAACCTATTACTTCATCACAATAGTACAAAGTACTTTTTTCACCATAACGTAACATTAATTCAGCATCACAAACTTGAGTATCTAAAAATAACTTACCATTCAATTTGATTTCATCTAATTTATTTTTTCTAAACATCGTAAAAACAATATGAAAAGGATTAGTAAAGACAATTTTTTCAAATGAATTTTCAACATATCCCGATTTTAAAAACTCATTTTGGCTGGTATATTCTAGTATCCCTGTTTTTTCAAAAAGCACTTTATACTTAAACGAAACAAAATCTATTTTAGAATCTGATAATTTCTGTACTCCTTTTTCTATAAAGGAAGGCTTATGAAGATCATCTGCATTTGCAATGACAACATATTCTCCTCTAGCATGATCATAAACATTATTCCAATTAGGTCCAATTCCAAGATTTTTTTCATTTCTATATAATTTTACTTTAGTTATATTATGGAATAAACTATTCATTAACTCCCAAGTTCCATCATTTGAATAATCATCTTGTACTAATATCTCTATATTTTGATAAGATTGTAAAAGAAAACAATTTATTGTTTCTTCAATATATTTTGCTGCGTTATATACAGGTATACAAATAGATACTAATGGACTAATCATATTAAAATATTAAAAATTATTAAATAAAATAGATCTTATTTTATGAATCTTAAATAGTGTATAGGATCCATATATTATAACTTGAATTATTGATATAAATATATTAAACCAAAGAATACCAATTAAACTTGAAATATCAAAAAGCAAAATACCAATAACAATACTGATTAAATTAGCCACAATATATATGTAAGGATTCATTAGCCATCCTCGACTAGAACTTAGAGAAAACAAAAGTCCCGTAATTAGTGCCAGACAACTACCTACTGTATTTAAAATAAGTGCTGAATCTAAACCTTTATAATTTTTACCTAATATCCATAAGAATTGAGTAGAAAATGTTGAAATAACTAAAACTATTATAATACATATAACTATTAAAAGTAATACATTCATTAAAAACTGGTTTAAAAGCACTTTATAATCATTCTTTTGTCGGGCAAAACGAGGAACTAATAAAGTCGAAAATATTGATGTAAAAACTCCTAATAAAAGAGACACTCTTCCTATTGCTCCAATTTGTGCAACAGACATAGAATTTCCAAATAGTGAAATCAACCAAATAGTAATTTGTCCCGACAGACAATAATATATTGCTCCTGGCATTATACGCTTAACAACGATTAAAATCTCTTTTTGAATAATTGGATCTGTTGTTTGCTTACTATCTATAAAATTATCAGCAATCTTTCTTAGATTTATATTTCCATAAATTCGAGGAATTCCTCCGGCTAAGATAGCAGCAAACGTCCATGGAAAAATAAAAATAGTCAGTCCAGTTAAAATAAGACGTCCTAAACCTACGCCCACTTGGTTCATTTGTAACGGATATATATTCTGATGAAGTTTCGGAACAATTTCTAACAAAGAATCGGACAAGGCAGCGAAAAAAGCAGGAATCAAAGAAGCAACAATTAATATAGTTGTCAACCAACTGGCACCATTATGCAACAACAGATATATTAAGATGGGAGATGCCAATAGAATACTTGCGATAGCAAACTTACGACGCAAGTCTAGTCCAGTAGCCAAAATCACACCTAGTTTTTCCCTATCTTGCCAAACTTTTCCACCTTGTGACATTACACCTGTAGAAATACCTCCATCAGCTAACATTGTCATAGTTCCTAACATGGTATTCGCTAAGGTGTAAAATGCATATTCTTCTAGAGGTAATAATCGTATAATCAAAATTCCACTTGCAAATCCTAGAACTTGAATAATCAATTGTGCCCCTCCTGTAATACCAATTAATTTACCCCAATGCTTTGCAATACCGTATTTTGGATGATTCTTTACCTTATGTATCATACTTCAGTTTAAAATAAAAATTTGATACTCTCAAATAAGCTACTCTATTTTACATTCTATTTAAAATCCATTTTTTTCTTAATGTATCTAGTGGCAGATCATAATATTGATAAACCAAAAATGAAAACAAAAAAGTGACAAATAAATAAGCTAATGTATAAGGAATTCTATCTATTTTAGTGAGTTCTTGTATATAATAATTATAGGGTATTATAAACATCCAATGACTTAAATATAATACATATGACATACCACCTAGCATTATGTCTCTTGAATCACTTTTCCTTAACACACTATTTGCGAGTAGTGGTATTAAAAGAAAAGAACCTAAAATATTAAAAAATTCATTGTAACTGCTATTTGGCAATTTAACCATAGCAAATAAATCAGGTACCAGATAATGTACCAATAAAATCCCTGTAAATAAAAGGTTGAATGACAATTCAATCTTTGGTTTAAATTCTATCTTAGATTTATAAATTTCTATACCTATCAAAAAATAAACTAAAAATTTAAATATTGATTTACTCAAAAACAATTCCGGCATCAAAAATGAAAATACAAATGCTAAAAAAAAACTGATAATTATAAATAATATCCTTGTGTTTCTTTGTTTCATAAACACCAAAAGCATTGGTACTAAAAAATAAAATTGTAATTCGATATCCAGTGACCAAGCTGGAACTAATGGCGCAAAAATCAGCTGATTATAACCTAACAAAAAAAAGTTTACAATTAAAAAACTAATACCGCTTACAGAACTAAAATCTAATATTTCAAAAGATTTAGAATCAAATAGAAAAAGCATTAAAAAGGTAAAAATACTTACTAAATAATAAACTGGAAGCAAACGAAAAATTCTACTACAATAAAAAACTAGTATTGGTTGTTTTGTATCACTATATTTAGTTTCATACATCAAAGACACCCAGTATCCACTTAGTACAAAG
The DNA here is from genome assembly GCF_020911945.1 of Flavobacterium galactosidilyticum. NCBI lineage: Bacteria > Pseudomonadati > Bacteroidota > Flavobacteriia > Flavobacteriales > Flavobacteriaceae > Flavobacterium > Flavobacterium galactosidilyticum. The sequence continues at coordinate 2,544,844 of NZ_CP087135.1, read as the reverse complement.
AAACAAAATACAGCTAGATGTCCAATAAAAATAAACTTAGTAATATGAAAAAGGACGACTAATGTGGCTAAAACAAAACGAACTAAACCTGGTTTAATCATAATATTAAGATTATTTATCTTACAAATAAGAAGGGCGACTGAAGTTATTCATTAATTCTCAAGGTGTTTCTGAATGTCGTTACCAAGTCAAATTAATAATTCCTTTAGAAGTAATTATCTTTTTTTATTGCACATTGAATCTCTAAACTAAATTATTAATAGACAACTATTTTCAAGGTAGCTTTTAGTCCTATTCCAATTTACAATTTTCAAATACTAGTATTAATTATCTTCAGTTACCTTTAAAAGTTTTTTTTATAGACTTCTTGACGCAAATTCGAACTTGAAAATTGATGGTCTCTGGAATTAAAATAAAATTCAATTCCTTTTTCTTCGCAATAGCTTCTACAATAAAATCTCTGACTTTATAACCATTTCCAACAATACACAAATCACTATTAAAAGACTTTAAAAATATTGTTCAGTTCCATAGGTAATCACTTCATCCAAAAACCTGCAAGCCTTTAATTGTATGTATCGTTCAAGAGTAGTTTGTGTGCTTAGTTTTTTTTCTGGAAAATTAACAATAGGATCCTACTTTATACCAATTAAATAATCGAAATGAAGTTTCGCTTTTTGTAATATATTAGCAGACCCCGTATTTAATAAATCAAAACAATAAAGTTAATTCCAGTTTTCATAGTTTACATTAATTAATTGTATTTTGCAATATTGATTAATTTATAAAAAAATGGCACAAAACATTTTAAATATTTAAAATTTAAAAAAGGTACCCTACTGGAAAGTCACAAAATTAACTATCCAAAAATTAAATTATAAAAGACATTCTTAAATTATTACAGAATTATTTAAATCTTTTAGATAAAAAAATAAAATTAATATTAACTTAAAATCAAGTAATATTTTTTATCATTTATTATTAATCTTCTCAAAACTATATAAGTCTTTCAACTTTTAATAATATATCGGCCCAAAAGAATTTAAAATCCGATTAAAGGCAAAATATTAAATATAACAACAACCTATTATTTAGCCAACCATTTTAAAAAAAAATCAACAATCTGTTTATTAACAATTTGACCGATAAAAAAATTAAAAAACAGCCAGTTAAACCGTCTTAAAAGATATATTTTAGATTAAAAAAGCTAGAATATGTTCGGTGAAATAAAACCCAAATTTTAAAAAATTTCTTTCATATCAGGCTAACAGATCTAATAAATTAGCACATTCGTTAATTAAACTTACTCATTAGCTTGATTGGAATAAATTGGAGTTAGAGTTTCAAAAATTATATTCAGACCACCTAGCATCACCAATTAGGAAAAAAAATAGCAGATTTATTACTTTTAATAGTAATGTTTAAAGAAGGTGATGATTAATTTTTATATCGTTAGATTGAAAATAATTATTGTAATATTTACTGGAAAAGATCTTTTTCAAAATAAGCAACCGTTTGACCATAGTCAATTTCCTTACTTTAGAAAAATACTTCAAGAAAGTGGTTTAGAATTTCATTTTTATCAAACATTTTAATTGGATCATGAAGTTAAAACGAAAAAGAAGTTCAAATTGAACCATTTCTTTAGATAAGAATATCATCTTTCCTACGTCTGCCAAATTAACACAGAAAATAATTGATAATTCTACTAAAACTGGTAATTTAAAAGATAATGTTCATAGATAGATCTCTAAAAGAGTAGTCAAGTAATATCTTTGAGATGCTTATTTTAGTCATTACCTTAAGCGAAAAAACAGAAAGCATTAGCACCTAGAAAAAAATTACTAATAATAGGAAACAGAAGGGATTTTAAAAGAATATGAGAGTGCGTTAGTCAAATATAAAAAAGTACTCTCACAAGAAGGAGATAGCAAGGATAAAATTTAAAGTGTACATTAATCAAAAACCGCTTGCATCAAAAACACAAAGTACAAGATTCAAACAAGAAGTTGCATGAATGAGACTTAGAGCAAGATTAGTAATTGACCCACCAATATTATATTTAAAAAAAATTATTGATTAGAGCTAAAATCCCTCAAAAGTGTTGTTGGATATATTCACAGTTCGGTATGTGCAGGAATCGGATACAATTTAAAGCTCAGATTTAACCAAATCAAAGAGCAAATTATTTTTTGGTTATAATAATTGTTATACTTTTTACTTTACAATATCACTATTTTATTATAAATTTAAATTAATAGCTTTTTAAGCAATGACTATCTATAATAATGATAAAAAAACTTATACACTTTAAAAAATGGAATTTTCAAACATTGGCTTAGTAATAATTATTCATCATTTTTTGCCTGACAACTTAATAAAGATAGTAAACTAAAAAATAAACAATAGAAATTACTCTAAATTCAATGGAAAGATGATAGGGAATGTGATCAAGATAAATCGAATACTAATCTCTTGCAAAGTTTAAGTTAACTTAACAAAGTTGTTGGTTCAAATTAAGTCTGATTAATTTGAACCAACAATCTTATTGAGTAATAGATATTTTTAAATTTTCCTAAAAAAAATCACAGAATTACTTATATTATACACTGTGTTTATTTGTTTTGTGTTACTAAAAGTTGAGGGTAAGGAGTTGATGCTTCATTTATTAAAACAGTAGGAACTCTATCTTTGATATTAACAAGCATTTTACTAAGTGATGGATTTGATAATAAAACAGAGTTTACAAGTACACTTTGAAAGATGCTACTACCAGCTTTTATTACATTCCCTTTAACTGTGGAGTTAATAATATAGCTTCGAGTGTCTACATAATAATCAGCAAACATTTTTACGTCATCCATTAAATTACAACCTTCAAAAAATCCTCCTGCTGATTTGAAAGTAGCGTCTGTTACTGAATTATTATAAAAATTACAATTGTACATTGATAGTGCTGCACCCTTAATAATATTTGCTCCTCTATGATTAGTAAAATCACAATTAGCTACAATTGGAAATTTTTGATTCTCAATGTTAAGAGATATAGCATTATTATCAAATTTACAATCTACCCAAGCATTTACATTATCGGCTCTAGTTGCTATCATAGAAATTGCTGTTGTACACTTTATAAATTGATTTTTATAAAACATTGTCTTGTCGACATAAGTAGAATTTAACTCACTTTTGTCACTGCCAATTGCGGGTTCTTGATAAAAACCAATATTACATTCTACAAAACCTACATTATCAAGAAAGGTGTTATCCCAACCACCGTTTTTATCCAAGTGAATACCATAGGTTTGATTTCTAAAAACTACAAATTTTATATTCTGCCATGCAATTTTTAACGCTCCATAATTTAAGGAAGTGTATATACCAACACTTCCTCCTTGAAGAGTTAAATTTGATAATATAAAACTACCGTCCTGACTTGCAGTAGTTGATATTAACGGAAAATCATCCTTTAAGCCAACAATTACTGTTTTTCCTGTTCCTTGACCAACAATACCGTGCTTGAAATCTATAGTAGGCATCATTAGTGTAGAACTTATATAAAATACTCCTTCTGGTAACTCAGCAATTTTATTGGTATCTATTAAGTTTTGAATGTAAGCTCTACTATCTGGTTTCCCAATTCTATCTACTTCCCAATTCGCACCTAACGGATCTGGCAATATTTCCCAATCAGGTCTAGCCCAGGGCGTGTATTTAGTTCCTAAAATAGCATTTATTATTGGACTTTGATTTGAGATGGTAGAAGTTTGAACAACGTTATTTAATTTTACATCAGAATTTTTATTATAATTTTTATCAAAATGTTGAGCTTTTAGGTCAAACCCAGTAGTTCCTCCACCAAATCTTGTGTAGTTATCTAATTGATTGTAATACGATAAGAAATTCGTTTTATTAGACATTGTAGGTACTGTTCCACTTTCTATTAAATCTCTATTCATTAATAAAAAATTATTAGTTTCAATGTCATAAGATGGAGTTTGCCAAGTTCCATAGCTATTACCTCCGCTTAAGTCTGTAATTTTCACGTCCCCCATACTTCTTGCGTAAAACATAGCTTTTGTTCCCTTTCCTGCAAAATTCCACCCCTCAGCATCTATACCCACAAACGTGGCAGATTCTAGACCTTCTAAAATTGCAGAATCTCCATGAGGTGTTAAAAAATTAGTATGTAAATGTACATTTCCATAACTAGGCGTTATGGCATTTCCCTTCATAACAAGAAGATTTGATAATGAACCTGATTGGTTTTTAATTATCTTATTATTTCTTATATAACCTGACTGACTGCAATCAAAATTTAATGTACCTCGAAAATTTATAATTGAATTGTTTTCGAGCATAACATTTGTACCTCGCATAGTACCATACTTAATTGTTTTAATGTTACATCCCGAAATAACTCCGCCAGCTTGAAAAGTTATATAGCTATAATTAAGGAATAAATCTTCTAAATGAACATTATTACTTCCTGCTGCAATTGTTATATCAGAAACTTGCGTCAAACTAGGATGTCCATATAGGCGTTGATTGCTACGCATTACAATAGGCACACCCGAGTAATCCCCTTTTTCTAATCGTACAGAACCATACTTATCTAAAGCAGCTTGTAGCGTCGCTTTTTGTGCAAGCGGTAACAAATAAGCATTGAAATATTCAATTTCTTCTAATTGGTTACTTACTCCTGCGGCAACTACCGTCTTATTTGTTGTAAATGTTTGTTCATTACTATCCAATGACATATTGCCTGTCTTGTCAAGCGACCGAACGGTTAAACTATACGCTGTTTCGGGCATTAATCCCGTTACTTTATATGTTGTACTTGTTCCAGCAGATTTTACTAACAAAACATTTTTACTATAAATACCATAATCAGTAATAGATGTATTAACTGCGGGAGCTGTCCAATTCAGAACTACACTGCTTTCAGTTATTTGACTTGCTACTAAATTCGTTGGCGCGGACACCTTACTAGTTGTAAATGTTAAGACATTACTATCATTTGAACTATTACCGCTTTGATCAAGCGATCGAACCGTTAAACTATAAGCCGTTTCAGGCGTTAATCCCGTTACTTTATAGGTTGAACTTGTTCCAGTAGATTTAACTAACAGAATATTTTTACTGTAAATACCATAATCTGTTATAGAACTATTAACTGCGGGAGCTGTCCAATTTAACACTACACTACTGTCTGTTATTAGACTTGCAATCAAACCACTCGGCGCTAAAAGAATCGGTTGACCGACCACATTTTTTGTAATAAATATAAGATATTCACTATCAAGTGACATCTTACCTGTATTATCGATCGATTTAACCGACAATGTGTATGCTGTTTCGGGAGTTAAATCTGTTAATCTAAAGCTTAAATTTGTACCATCAGATTTACCCAAGAAAACATTTTTACTGTAGATACCATATTCCACGATCGAACTGTTATTGGTAGGCGCAACCCAAGTTAAAAATGCACTATTTTCAGTAACTTGATCTACTATTAAACCAGTTGGAGCACTCAAGCTATTGTTCTTTCCTTCTTCAATTGCATACTGGTAGTTTTGCGAAAAAACTACTGATGAAAAGAGTAAAAAGTAAATTAAATGTTTCATTGACCAGATATTATATAGGAATTTGTGCCAGTTTTTCTAAGAAACCCAAATCTTACGCTGCCAGTTGTGCTTGCAAATTTTGCACTACTATTTGCATTATAGTTAATCATCACTCCAGACAAAGCTTGTATAGTTAGTACTGCACCATTATGTGCTTCTAAATTAATAGTATCACCTACTAACATAGATCCAAATCCAGATGTCAACGTTAAAGTTGCCGATGCGGTACATTCAATTGTATTATTAATATCCGAAACAGCTATGTTTCGAGAACCAGTAAATGTTACTATAGCAGCTCTACTAGGAGAAGCACTAACACCACCAACTAATCTTTCAGCAGTTTTTGAATGAAGCGCATAAGGAACACTCAACAGCTGTGTAATTCCAATAATATTATAATTAGATCCACCCGCAACATCGACTTGTGTTTCTATAAAATAAGGTCCTTTTTCCCAAGAAATCGTAGTGAAATTGCCTGAAATTGCAGTACCAGCTCCTATTTCAAGTGAAACTAGACCATTACCGTTTGTTTTACTGAAATGTGATTCTTGATAAACATTAGTTCCTGTGGATGAACCTTGATGTACAATCACTTTAAGACTAATATTCGAATTAAGTACCAAACTATTGTCTTGTGCTCGAATAATTGCTTGATAACTCATTTTTTCTGGTGCTTGTGCAAATACAGTAACAGTCACAAACAAAGCTATGGTTAATAATAATTTCATTATTTTATTTTTTTAATATTTTAAATGTTTTCACTGATTTATTATTTATATACACTTGAAGTATATAAATAGATGAGGTAAGATGGCTAATACCAATTTGAGTTTGATTTTGATCAATTTTGCCTTGTTTTAAAAGTCGTCCTTGAATATCATAAAGCTTATAACCACGTTGACCATTTTCTACCTCATCCCCTTGCATACTCACATTTACAAAATCTGTTGTCGGATTCGGAAAAATAAATATTTCAGTCTTAGTATCTATAATGACTTCAGGACGACCTAAGGAATCGCTCTTTTCGTCATGCTGTATCCCTTGCGCTAAATTATAAACTGATGGTTGCCCTACATATGTATAAAACACTTGCCCAATTGAATATGCAACTGTACCAGAATTACCTGTTGCATTGTGACCCGACGTAACTATTGTTTCCATTAAATTATTCGCACCAACTTTAGAACTTTGACTACTAACTTTAATAGATAAAAATAATAGTACTATTATAAAAAGATTAATTGTTTTTAATTGTAAATACTTCACAGGTTAAAAGTTTTTTTAAAAAAATTTAAGCTGCGAAAGTATTTAATTACCATAAAAATATCGACATAACGCCTATTATAATCGACAAAATACACAAAATGTATTGGTTTAATGGTCAATTACTTACATGAATAAATATTCAAAATCGAAACTATTCTCAATATTTTAAAAAAGACGTTTAGATGCACGGCTAATCAAGAGCAATAACTCAAATAAAAGGTAATAAACTAATAGTCATAACATAACGTCATTTTCTTAATATAATTATTTTATTACTGCACAAAGTTTTTTTTTCTTTTACACTGTTAAATACTAAAAAAAATTACTTAATAAAAAAGACAATGAACAACATTAAATCTTACTCCTAAAATGACCATTTAATTTGCAAATCTATTTGTTTGAATAAATATCGATATGCAAAAAGATAAACATGATATCAAAAAATAACCATGTAGTAAAAAATATATTATGATATAATACTATTTTTTTTCTAAGATTTAACTTTAGTAATATAAAAAATGTAATTCATCGAGAATAATAGCTTTATACAGAAGATGTAATTATAACTACTTTTTTTTTCTTTATTTTGATTATATGATATGATCTAATTTAAAATACAAACTATTTATTTCATTATAATTCTAACATTAACCCATTGATTTAAAAAAGGTTAAAAAATCAGCCACACTTATCTGATCATAGAAGTGAATTTCGATTATAATTTCTTTTTTGCGTTTTAATAATAATATTAACATCTTATAGGATGGAAGCAGCTAACAATATCTATTCACTTTTTGAAAAAGCCGCAAAACTTTATTCAGAGGATTGTTGTTTAATTTTTAACAACAACAGACTTACCTATAATCAGTTAGATGATGAGGTAATGAAAGTGTACGGTAATATCATAGAATTTGCTAATAATGAAAAAATAATTGGAGTACCTACAACTAGATGTATCGAGCAAATAATTTTTATTTTGGCAGTTTTAAAATCTGGAAAAGCATATTTACCAATCGATTTTAATTATCCGAAAATTCGTATACAAAATATCATCCAAAATTCAAACCTTAACTTTTGCTTGGCAAGCAAAGTTGATGAAGATATTGTAGTGTCATCTGGACTTAGATTATTAGAATATGGTATTAAACATAGCTCGACAGAATATAAACAAGATTCAATGTCTGAGAATGCTGCGTATATATTATATACTTCCGGTTCCACGGGAGATCCTAAAGGCGTTTGCATGGGACAAGAAGCTATTATAAATCTTATTAATTGGCAAAATAAAAACTCAATAAGTACAAAAGGAGCTCGTACTTTACAATTTGCTCCTTTAACTTTTGATGTCTCTTTTCAAGAAATCATGGCTACGTTAACCACTGGAGGAACTCTTGTACTGATTGATGACCCTATAAGACTTGACATGGCTGCACTCTTAAAGTTTATAAATGAGCAAAAAATTAATAGACTTTTTTTGCCTTTTGTAGCATTACAAGCATTAGCAGAAGCTGCTCTAAGCATAGGAGAATTCCCCTACTCTCTTAATGAAGTGATGACTGCAGGTGAGCAACTTAAAATTACCCCTGTGATAAGAGCTTTTTTCACAACGCTAAGTCACTGTGCCCTCTATAATCAATATGGTCCTACTGAGTGTCACGTAGTAACTGAATTAAAATTACAAGGTAATCCCACTAATTGGCCATCGCTGCCTACAATTGGTAAGCCTATTAGCAACACCTCAATACTTATCCTCAACCAGAAAAAAGAAGTTTTGGTTGATGGTGAGATTGGAGAACTTTACATTGCTGGAAAGTGTCTAGCGGAAGGCTATCTAAATAACAAACAGTTAACTGATGAAAAATTTCTCGATTGGAAATCACCGGAAGGCGCAGAGATTCGTGTATATCGATCAGGAGATATAGCTAAATATTTACCAGATGGAAATATAGAATTTCTTGGTCGTCAAGATGATCAGGTAAAAATTAGTGGACATAGAATAGAACTAGCTGAAGTAGAATTAGCCATTAACTCGTTAAGTGGTATACATCAAGCGGTTGTCCTTGCGTCCAATCAGTTAGGACAAACACAGTTAGTTGCGTATATAAAACCTACTGAAGAACATATTGATGTTGCACGTATTCGTGGAGAACTAGTAAACGTGCTTCCTGAGTACATGATTCCTTCATATTTTATATTAATTGAAAACTTTCCGCGTACTTCTAGTGGAAAGATAAACAAAAAAGCTTTACCTAGTCCACAATATAGCAGACCTACCTCAGCACCTCTTTTGAGAAGACCCACAACAAAAATTGAGAAAGAAATTACTGAAATATGGAGTAAATTACTGCAAATACCAATAATAGGTATTGATGATAACTTTTTCGAAATGGGTGGAACATCATTGTTAGCTCAAAAAGTGGTTTACACAATTAGGAAAAGTAGCAATCTAGATATATCCGTTACTAATATGTATCAGTATCCTACAATTTCAAGTCTATGTAAATTTGGGGAATCTGCAGATCAATTGTCAAAGTTTGAGGATTTTTCGAAAGTAAAACAAAATAATACGTCAACAGATGTTGCCATTATTGGGATGGCTGGAAGGTTTCCAGGAGCACAATCAATAAATGAATTATGGGAAGTCTTAAAAGAAGGTAGAGAAACTATTTCTTTTTTCAAGCCAGAAGAACTTGATTTAAACATTTCAGAGTCTGTAAGAAAAGACCCGCTTTATGTTGCAGCGCGTGGAATTATCGTTGAAGCAAATACCTTTGATCCTGCTTTTTTTGGAATTAATAACAAACTAGCAGAAGTTATGGACCCACAGCAGAGACTGTTTTTAGAAATTGCATGGGAAGTACTTGAGCAAACTGGTTATTTGCCAAAACATTTTAATGGTAGTGCTGGTGTTTATGCTGGTATAGGAACTAATACCTATTATAAAAAGAATATTCTACCTAATACAGAAATAGTAGAAAGTATAGGATATCTTCTAACAGAAACAGTAAACGAGAAAGATTACATAGCATCTAGAACAGCGTATCATTTAAATTTAAAAGGTCCTGCGGTGAGTGTACATTCCGCATGTTCTACCTCGCTACTAGCTATTGCAGAAGCAGTTGAATCTATCAGGAGTGGTCAGTGTGATATTGCAATTGCTGGAGGTTCCAGTGTAACTGCTCCTGTTTTTAGTGGTCACCTTTATCAAGAAGGCTCCATGTTAAGCTCTGACGGACATTGTCGCTCTTTTGACACTGCGGCAAAAGGAACTGTGTTTAGCGATGGCGCAGGCGTAGTATTATTAAAAAGTTTAGAGGATGCTCAAAAGGATGGTGACAAGATTTTTGGAATAATAAAAGGAATTGGCGTTACAAATGATGGTGGAAATAAAGGTAGCTTTACTGCTCCAAGTGCTGAAGGACAAGCTATTGCTATTAAGAAAGCAATTCAGGACGCTCAAATTACGCCAGATTCAATAAGTTATATTGAGACTCATGGAACCGCAACACCATTGGGAGATCCCATAGAAATCGAAGGGCTTACAATGGCTTTTGGTAAACAATCAAAAAATGGTTATTGCGCAATTGGTTCGATAAAAAGCAATATGGGGCATCTAACTGCTGCTGCTGGTGTAGCTGGATTGATAAAAACAGTCTTGGCTTTGAATAACAAATTAATTCCACCTTCAATAGGGTATGAAACACCAAATCCTGTTATAGATTTTGATAATAGTCCGTTTTTTGTGAATTCAAAACTACGGGAGTGGGAAGCTAAAGGTCCTTTAAGAGCTGGAGTTAGCTCGTTTGGAGTTGGAGGAACTAATGTGCATATTGTTTTAGAGGACTACCCTGAGCAACAAAAAATATCTGGTCCAAGTAAACCTTTACAATTATTAATGTGGTCTGCAAAATCTGAAAATAGCTTAAGAGGTTACCAAAAAAAAATGGGGAACTTCCTTAAAGAAAAACCTAATTTGTCATTAGCTGACGTTGCATTTTCATTAAATAAGACGCGTGATTCGTTTATACATCGAAGCTTTCTTCTTTCAAGTAACAACTTAGATGCAAGTCGAGAGTTATTATCAGAAGCAAATAGATCTACTAGAAGTTCGGTACTAAAAATAGCGCCACACGAGTTAGTTTTTCTTTTTCCTGGGCAAGGATCTCAATTTTCACAAATGGGCTTTGACCTTTATAACAATGAATCTGTTTACAAAAAAGCAGTAGACGAATGTGCTGAATTTTTATTAGAGGATTTAAAACTAGATATTCGTGAAATATTGTATCCAGAAATAGTTACACCAGAATCTGAGGCCAAATTAAAAGATACTAAGTTCACACAGCCCGCTTTGTTTGTAACTGAATATGCCTTATCTCAACTTTGGTTAAGTTGGGGAATAAAACCAACTGCCTTGTCTGGCCACAGTATTGGTGAGTTTGTCGCAGCGCATATAGCAGGAGTTATAAATTTACGAGATGCATTGCACTTAATTGCGATAAGGGGTCGTCTTGTAAGTGAACTGCCGCGAGGTAGTATGTTATCAGTAAGACTTACAGAAGATAAGCTAAAAGATATTCTTCCAGAAAAATTATCAATTGCAGCAATTAATTCAAACTTACTGTGTGTCGTTGCTGGAGAAGATAATTTAATTAAAGAATTTGCAAAATCATTAGATGTCTTGGAAATTGCTAATAAGTTATTGCAAACTAGTCACGCTTTCCATTCATCTATGATGGATCCTGTTTTAGATATTTTTGAAGCAGAAGTCAAAAAATTAACACTTAATAAACCTAATATTTCCATAGTTTCGACAGTTACTGGCTTACTTCTGACTGATGAGGATGCTGTTAACCCAAAATATTGGTCAGGTCATTTGAGAAGTACCGTTAGGTTTGCAAACGCCGCAGATACATTATTGAAATTAGAAGATCCAATTTTTATAGAAGTTGGCCCCGGTCAAACATTAACTTCATTAGTTAAACAGCAAGGAATTGGTAAAATAATCCCCTCATTTGTTAGTATAACGCTGCCCAAAAATGAAGAAAATAACTATAGTACCATACTGAATTGTTTAGGGGAATTATGGCTTAGAGGACTAGATCCTGACTGGAATGCTTTTTATAGGGATCAAGATAGGCAGAAAATAGAACTACCTAGCTACGTTTTTGATCGCAAACTTTGCTGGATTGATCCTCCTAACTTTCAAAAACAGCAGTTAATATCCAATGTAATTACAACTCCAAATACAGTTAAAAATTTAAATGAAAATAGACCCATGCGAAAAACTACAATACTTAATAAAATTGCAACAATTGTGAGTCAAACGTCAGGTATCGAGTATACAATTGATGCTTCCTCTCATAGCTTTCTTGACTTAGGACTAGATTCATTGACTCTTACACAACTTGCAATTAGTTTAAAGAAGGATTTTAAACTTCCTGTTACTTTTCGTCAACTTAACGAAGAGTATGGCTCACCAATCCTGCTAGCAGATTATATTGATCAAAATCTTCCAAAGGGAGAGTCCGACAATAACATACAAAATGATAATTCTCAAAACTCAATTATAGGAACTGCCCCAATTATTAATAATTTTAATTCTTCTTTACAAAGTCAAGACAGCACAGCTTTAGGATTAATAGCTCAACAAATTCAACTTCTAGGTAAGCAAATTGAACTGCTTCAAGGCACTAATATTGTGTATTCCAATGGAGTATCGGAAGAAAAATATGAGCAAAATATTCCATCCATAAAAAGTAGTGCCAAAACACAAGATTTTAGAACGCCAGAGGAAATTGTAGAACATCAAAAACCCTTTGGTGCATCTCCAAGGATTGAAAAAAAAGCTAATGAAATGAGTCATTCACAAACAGAATTTCTCAATCAGTTAATAGCGAGCTATACTAAAAAAACGAGTTCTAGTAAAAAGTATGCACAAAAAAACAGAAGTACTATGGCTGATCCCAGAGTTGTTTCTGGATTTAAACCCTTAACTAAAGAAATAGTTTATCCAATCGTTATTGAAAAATCAAGCGGAAATCGTCTTTGGGATATAGATGGCAACGAATATATTGACACCCTTAATGGGTTTGGCTCTTGTTTTTTTGGACATCAACCTGATTTTATAAAAGAAGCTCTTCATAAACAGATTGAAAATGGATATGAAGTCGGACCTCAACATCCTTTAGCTGGAGAAGTTTGCGAACTGCTTTGTGAATTTACAAAACTAGAAAGAGCTGCGCTTTGTAACACGGGTTCTGAAGCTGTATTAGGAGCCATGCGAATTGCAAGAACTGTCACTGGAAAATCTTTAATTATTGCATTCTCTGGTTCGTATCACGGTATAATAGACGAAGTTTTGGTACGTGGCTCAAAAAAATTAGTTACATATCCTGCCGCTCCTGGAATTATGCCTGAAAACGTTCAAAACATGTTAATTTTAGAGTACGGAACAGAAGAAAGCCTCAAAATAATTGCAGAAAGAGCAGATCAATTAGCTGCTGTACTTGTTGAACCGGTACAAAGTAGAAGACCAGAATTTCAACCAAGAGATTTTTTACATAACCTGCGCGATCTCACGACTAAATATGAAATACCTCTTATTTTTGATGAAGTTATTACAGGCTTCAGAATGCATCCTGGTGGAGCTCAAGCCCTTTTCGAAGTTCAAGCTGATATTGCAACTTATGGTAAAGTAATTGGTGGCGGAATGCCCATTGGTGCCATCGTAGGAAAACGAAAATATATGGATGCTTTAGACGGAGGTCATTGGCAATACGGAGACGATTCTATTCCTGAAGTAGGAGTTACTTATTTTGCTGGAACTTTTGTAAGACATCCATTAGCATTAGCAGCTTCAAAAGCATCATTAATTCATCTCAAAATCCAAGGTCCTGATTTACAAAAAAAACTAAATGAAATGACTTCTCGTTTGGCATTTGAGTTAAATACTGAATTCAAGAAAAGAGATTTACCAATGATAATAAATCATTATGGTTCATTATGGAGAATTAAATTTAATGAGGACGTTAGTTATGGAGAATTATTATTCACTTTACTTCGCGAAAACGGTATTCATATTTGGGATGGTTTTCCTTGCTTTTTAACAGAAGCTTATAAAGAAGAAGATGTAACAATGATCATCGAAACGTTCAAAATTTGTCTCACGAAAATGATATCCGCTGGTTTCTTTATAAGTGCATCTCACATTATACCTTCAGAAAAATCTGTGGTTATTAATAGTAATAAACCACCTGTAGAGGGAGCAAAACTAGGAAGAGATAAAGAAGGAAATCCTGCATGGTTTGTACCAGATGCTAGTGCTATTGGTGAATACGTTAAAATCGATTTATAAGAAATTAATATCTTAAATATGGCTACAAAAACAGTTGAACTAGTTCGTGATGGAGATCTTATCGTCGAAAAAAAATACGGTATGACATACGATGAATTTGCAAAAAAACATTTATTTGCAAATTATCCTGTAGTTATAGGGGATGCTTGTAAAGATTGGAAAGCTAAAGAAAAATTTTCTCTCGAGTTTTTCAAATCTTCGTATGGTGATAGGGAAGTTAATGTAGAAGGACAGAAATTTAAGCTTAAAGATTATATAGCTTTAATGGAAACGTCAACAGAAGAAAATCCTGCTCCTTATCCATGCAAACTTCAGATGGATTATGACTATCCAGAACTTATTCCTGATGTATCACCTCGTTTTAAATATTCGATGCCTGATTGGACTCATAGTAAATTAATACCTGAAAAATTTTTAGGTGGTGCTGATACTTTAGAAATATTCTTTGGGAGTCCAGGTGGACAATTTCCCTATGTTCATTATGATTATCTATGCTTGCATGCTTTTATAACGCAATTGCATGGAGTAAAAGAATTTACCGTTATTCCTCCTAATCAAACCCCTTATATTTATCAGAAAAAAGATAATCCTTGGGTTTCAGAAATACCGAATATAAAAAATATCGACATTACTAAATATCCTCTTTCTAAAAATTTGACGCCAATTACATTTACTATAGGTCCTGGAGAAACATTGTTTATACCATGTGGTTGGTGGCACACAGCACATTCTTTAACGTCAACTATTTCCATTGCACAAGATTGCTTAAACACTTCCAATTTATCGCAATTTAAAGAAGAAGTCTTTCGAAACTTATCAGAACGAAAAAGTACTAAAGCATATGTAGGAAAAATTTATCTTACTGGAATCGTATCCTTAATAAGAGTTCTAGATCGGCTTGGAATGAAGAGAAAGAATTTAAATAATTAATTACGAAAACATATTTAATTACTTCTTATAATTTAATGAATAAAAATTTTATTATAAATTATAGATTAAGGTACAAATAATAAAGAACATTTGAATATTTTACTCAACAATTTTAGACAAAATTAAAGTGTTAGTTTTTTACCACTATTAATAAGAAAAAAATATAATTTGAGTAAATGTAAATTATTTATAAACAAAGTTAAACATCCAAGAAAATATGTTAGATGTAACTTCCCAATTTGATCCTTTTGCAGGCCCTGAATTAGATTGTGTTGTTTATACAACAAAAGCGCAATCTGAAATTTGGACCGCATGCTATTTTGGTGGAAAAGATGCTACAAGAGCTTACAATGAGTCAATTTCATTAGATTTTACAGGTTCATTAGACGTGGATTCAATGGATCAAGCAATTCAAAAATTGCTTGAGCGACATGAATCGCTTCGGGCTACTTTTAGCACCGATGGTGTTTACATGTCGATTTTCAAAGAAATGATAATAGAAATTACCAAAGTAGATATTTCAAATTTAGAAGAAATTCACAAACAAGATACAATAGATCAATATATTAAGGAAGATATAAATTTCCTTTTTGATTTAGTTCAGGGTCCATTGATTAAAGTTGGTTTGCTAAAAATTTCCGATAAAGATCACAAGTTGGTAATTACTGTTCATCATATAATATGTGATGGTTGGTCTATCGGAATTATACTTCAAGATTTGGGTGCGATTTATTCTGCTCTTGTTTCACATGAATTACCTGACTTACCTATTCCTTTGCGATTTAGTGATTATGCAAATGAAGAACAATTGTTTTCAAAAAGCGACGAAAATAAAAAAAGCGAAAGGTTCTGGTATAAAATGTATGAAAACTCCATACCTGTTTTAAATGTTCCCACTGACTATCCTAGACCACTAATTAGAACTTATAAAAGTCAACGTTTAGATTTCGCTTTAGACGCAAACTTGTTATCCAATTTGAAGCAAACTGGATTGAGCTCAGGTGCTAGTTTAGTTTCTACATTGTTGACTAGTTTTGAGGTTTTTTTATGTCAATTAACTGGTCAGGATGATATTGTTATTGGATTGCCCTATGCGGGACAACCTGTCAACGGAATGAATCACCTAATTGGGCACTGTGTTAATTTACTTCCATTGAGAAGTAAACCACTTCCAGAAATGAGTTTTTCAGCCTATTTAAAACAACGTAAATCTGAACTTTTTGATGCATATGATCATTCAAAATTAACCTTTGGTCGTCTTTTGCAGACATTAAATATTTCTCGAGATGCTTCTCGAATTCCTCTTGTGCCAATTGCATTCAATATAGATTTGGGTATGATTGATGGTGTACATTTTTCTAATTTAACGTATAAATTAATAAGCAATCCGAGAGCTTATGAGGCTTTTGAAATTTTTGTAAATGCAAGTGGTGATGAAAAAAATCTTGTTTTTGAGTGGTCCTTTAACCAGGCTCTTTTTAAACCAGAAACCATCACTAAAATGATGAATTCTTTTGAAAATATAATTCGAAAAATTAGTGAAGATCCTTCAAAAACTTTGCAGGAAATTACATTTAAAAATTTCACAATTGAATACAGACAACTAAATGAGACAACAACAAGTTATCCCCATATTCCTCTTCATGATTTATTTGCCCAGCAGGCTAAGAAATCACCAAAAAATATAGCATTAGAATTTCTTGGCAATACTATTTCATATGAGAAACTGAACATTCAGACTAACCAAATGGCTCATTATTTGAAAGATCTTGGTTTTGGACGTGGTAATATTATTGCTGTATCAATGCCTCGTAGCCCAGAACTTGTAATTTCATTGTTAGCTATCATGCAATGTGGTTCGGCGTACCTTCCTTTAGACCCTGAATATCCCATTTCTAGGCTACAATTTATGTTGGAGGACTCTGACGCTAAATTTTTACTAACTACTAAAGATCTATCTGCTTCCTTACCCAAATTAGCTAATACAATTTTAATAGAAGATACTATCGCATCATTAAAAAAATATCCAGTCACAAAGTTAGAAACCCAAGTCAATCATGAAGAAGTGGTGTATTTACTTTACACATCTGGATCAACAGGAAATCCAAAAGGCGTTCCTATTACCCATAAAAATTTGGTTAACTTTCTTTGCAGTATGGCTTTGGAACCTGGTATTAATGAAAATGATAGATTACTTTCAATAACTACGATATCCTTTGATATTGCTGCTTTGGAATTATATTTGCCATTAATAAAAGGTGCAACATTAATACTCGCTGATCATGAAACAGCTAGAGATGGACGACTTTTATTAGAATTAATAAAAAATGAAAAAATCAATTTTTTACAAGCCACGCCTACAACTTGGTCAATGCTTTTAGATTCCGGCTGGTCTAAATCATTACCAATCAAGGCTCTATGTGGCGGTGAAGCAATGACTGCAGATCTTGCCAAAGAACTTATATTTAAATGTGATACCGTTTGGAATGTTTATGGACCAACAGAAACCACAATATGGTCATCTTTAAAGCAAGTAAAAGCTGATGATGCTCTGATAAGCATTGGTAAACCCATTGCTAACACACAATTCTATATCATTAATGACCAGGGTCAGCTTGTAGCACCAGGAAACATTGGTGAAATTGCGATAGGTGGAGACGGTGTGGCAAGCGGCTATTGGAAGAGCGCGGAACTAACAAACGAAAAATTCATTAGAACTTCCCTTTACACTACAAATAACAATATTCTTTATCGTACTGGTGATTTGGGAAAATTACTCCCTACAAATGAAATAGAATGTTTAGGGCGTATAGACCAGCAGGTTAAAATAAGAGGTCAACGAATTGAACCGGGAGAGGTAGAGGAAGCTCTACTACTTATCGATGGTATAAAGTTTGTTGTTGTATTAGCAAATGAAAACTTTCTGATTGCCCACATTGTCCCTAATGGTAGTATAGAAACTGCTGAAAATCAAATATCTTCATGGCGTGATACTTTAAATTCACAATTACCACCACACTTAGTCCCTCAAGACTTCAATATAATAGAAAAAATGCCAACGACACCTAATGGTAAGATAGACCGTAAAGCATTATCTCAATACAAAATAAA
Organism: Flavobacterium galactosidilyticum; assembly: GCF_020911945.1. NCBI lineage: Bacteria > Pseudomonadati > Bacteroidota > Flavobacteriia > Flavobacteriales > Flavobacteriaceae > Flavobacterium > Flavobacterium galactosidilyticum. The sequence continues at coordinate 2,526,556 of NZ_CP087135.1, read as the reverse complement.
TAAAAAAGGTAATTATACTTATCCTAAAACAGAAACTCAAAAGTTAGTCGCAGAAATATGGAAAAAGTGCTTGAACATAGAAAAGGTTGATATATATAGCAATTTTTTTGAAATTGGAGGCCATTCCATAGTTGCAGTAAAAGTAATGAATGAAATAGAGAAAGAGACAGGGAAAAGATTACCCTTATCATCACTCTTTCAATCTTCGACAATAGAAAAATTAGCTCAATTGTTAGAAGATAAAACAACAATTATAGGCTGGGATTCATTAGTTCCAATAAAACCTAATGGTACTAAAACGCCACTTTATATGGTTCACGGAGCAGGTCTCAACGTATTAACATTTAATGCACTCGCAAAAAACTTAGATGAAGATCAACCAGTATTTGGTTTACAAGCAAAGGGACTGAATGGAATTGACGAACCATTTGGTACAATTGAGGAAATCGCTTCATACTATATAGATTGCATAATGAAAGTAAATAGTCACGGACCATATGCACTTGCTGGATATTCTTTTGGAGGAGTTATTGCATACGAGATGGCACATCAATTTAAAATGAGAGGAAAAAAGGTAACAATGATTGGATTATTAGACACCGACGTTAACACTCACAGTTGTTATGCAAATCCTACTCGAAAAATGATTGAAAAAATAACAAGTAAATTTAAAAATGATGTATGGGTATTATCAAAAATGCTTACTGATCGAAATCAAGCAAAAGAAAGAATCAATACTCAAGTAAAAAAAATTAAAAATTTTTTATTAGAACTAAAACATGGAAAAGAAAAACAGTACCAGGTAAATCATCAAAATCAATACAAATTAGACAAGATGAATATTATTGCTGGTAATAAATACCTTCTAATTCCTCGAAAATGTACATTAGACTTATTCCGAGCTGAGAATAAAAATTATTACAGACAAGATAGAATTACTTTAGGTTGGGGTAAAATTGGTTTAAACGGTGTGCATGTACATGATATTCCAGGTAATCACTTTGAATTATTTTCACCTCCAAATGATAAGATTTTAGCAAGAATTTTACAGGATATTTTGGACAAAAGATATTTAAGTTTGATTTTATTGTTTTCAAAAATTTGTATGAATTTTTAAGAAGAAATAGATTTCAAACAAAAAAATCTAATTAAAATGATAGATAAAGATCACAATGAAATACAATTTGATGCTCTTTCTACAGAGATTGAATGTATTATCCATACCACAACTACACAGTTAGAGATTTGGACTGACTGTTTAATTGGAGGTAGTGGTGCAAATAATGCATACAATCTATCTTATTCGCTTAAATTTGAATGCGAATTTGTTTTAGAAGCATTTGAACAATCTTTACATATTTTAGTCTTACATCATGAAAGTTTGAGAGCATCATTTAGTTCTGACGGGAACTTTATGAATATATATAAATTACCAGCATTTATAGATCGGCAAAAGTTATTACAATACGAATCAAATACAAAAGCCACCAAAGAATGCAATCTTCCTAGGATAACTGAAGAAAAACTAGTAGCTGAAGTCTGGAAAGAAAGTTTAAAAAAAGAACAAATTGACTCCTTTAGCAACTTTTTTGAAATCGGCGGACATTCTATAATGGCCGTAAATGTTATGATCAAAATAGAGAAAATAACTGGAGTACGGATTCCATCATCTGCTCTATTTCAATATTCAACTATTCAGAAATGCGCCAAAATTTTCAACATAGAAGACAAAATGGTATCAGAGCACTTGGTTCCAATGAAACCAAATGAAAGCAAAACTCCTTTATTTAGTGTTCATGGCGAAGGCCTAAATATATTGAATTTTGCACATTTAATTAATCATTTCGATGAAGATCAACCAATTTATGATTTTCAAGGAGGGCCAAATAGTTACGAAAATTGGTTTGAATCTATTGAAGCAATGGCGTCTGAATATATTAAATCTATTATAAAAGTGGATCCAAACGATCCATATGCTTTGGCTGGCTTCTCTTTTGGAGGAATCGTTGCTTTTGAAATCGCTAAACAATTAAAAGAAAGTGGCAAGATAGTCAGTACTAATATATTACTAGACAAACATTTAGACTCATTGCACTACTATGCCTCCTATTCTCTAAAAAAAGCAATACAATATCTTGATCGAAGCTATAGACGATTAGATTATGTAAAAGAAATAGTAACTAACTGGAAATCAATTAAAATACGTTTGAATTCTAGAAAATTGTACCTGCAAAAAAAATATTTCAGTTCAAAGGATAGCTTGATTGAACAAGAAGTAATTCCACTCAAGAAATTTGAAGAAGCTAGTGCTATGATCAACAAAATCGTGGGTAGTTACCATTTAATTACTCAAGATTTTCAAGTAGAATTACTTCGAGCAAAAGATAATCAAAATTATAAATTTGACGCCGTTCACTTAGGATGAAAAAAAGCAGCTTTGAAAGGGGGCTATATCAATAACGTCACGTACAATCATGTTAATATTATAGCCCCACCCCCCACCAAATGATAAAGTTTTAGCAACAATGCTTCAGGATATTTTAAATAAAAAAGATGATAATGTCTAATCTCTCTATTTCTTCGTCATATCTAAACAGGGTAAAATTTATCTCCAGTAAAGACTATGCACTTAAAGCAAATGATTTATTAATTTTTAATATTTATTTGCCAAACTTTAACCATATTAAAGACGAGTTATCACTATTCCTAAGTTCCAAGGAAATTAAAAAATCGGAGCGCTTTTACAAAGACATAGATAGATCACGCTTTATTATATATAGATCAATTTTGAAATTTATACTAGCTGCCTACACAAAATTAGATGTTAAAAACATTAATCTCAGTCTAGATTTTAATAAAAAGCCTTATTTAGAGTCACACCCATATTTATTTTTTAATATCTCACACTCTGAAGATTATGCAGTCATAGCAATTTCGAATAAAAAAATTGGAATAGATATAGAATATATGAGCGAAGATTTTAAATATACAGATCTCCTCCCAGATACTTTTGATAATAGTGAAATATTATCAATTGAAAATGCTGCAAATACTAAGGAGACTTTTTACACTTTATGGACACGTAAAGAAGCGTTTGTAAAAGCTTTAGGAAAAGGAATTGATGAAGATTTTAAATATATTCCGTGTTTAGAAGGAAAGCACACTGTTGATTATGATTTACTTAAAAGCGATCAAGATTGGGAAGTTGTAAGTTTTGATCTTACGAACAAATATGTTGGTTCGATCGCTTTTGAAAGTAATTCCATCATTCCTAAAAACTTACTATTGCATGCTATACCAAATACAATGAAAGAGCTATATGAGATGGCTCAAAAAATAAACGGTTAGCTGCTAAAATCGTTTTAACAGTCAAAAATAGTTGGTGATGCTTTTAGAGCGTCATTATTTTGAGAATAAAAATTGACTGAAGAAATTATAAAAAAGAGACTAAAAATGCATTTATATATTTAAATGCAAAATTTATATTTTTTTAAATTATACGTATAGCTGCTAAAATCCGAACCTTTTATAAAACAAAAAACCCCTCATCTCTTGATGAAGGGTTTTTAAAGAAAGGCGACGACATACTCTCCCACATAACTGCAGTACCATCTGCGCAGGCGGGCTTAACTACTCTGTTCGGGATGGGAAGAGGTGAGCCCCGCCGCAATAACCACCTTAAGGTCGTTTTGCAATGGGTAACTAGCCTGGAGCTAATTAACATTACACAATATCTTAACATACTGAGATAAAGAAAAAGTAAATTATTAGAAAGTTTCTTCCTCCGGGCCGAAGCACGGAGGAAAAGCGTACATAAGCTTACGGGTTATTAGTACTACTCGACTATGACATTACTGCCTTTACATCTATAGCCTATCAACGTGGTCATCTCCCACGACCCTTAAAAGAAATCTCATCTTGTGGTGGGTTTCGCGCTTATATGCTTTCAGCGCTTATCCCTTCCAAACGTAGCTACTCTGCCATGCCACTGGCGTGACAACAGATACACTAGAGGTTTGTCCAATTCGGTCCTCTCGTACTAGAATCAGATCCACTCAAATTTCTTGCGCCCACAGTAGATAGAGACCGAACTGTCTCACGACGTTCTGAACCCAGCTCGCGTGCCACTTTAATGGGCGAACAGCCCAACCCTTGGGACCTTCTCCAGCCCCAGGATGTGACGAGCCGACATCGAGGTGCCAAACCCCCCCGTCGATATGAGCTCTTGGGGGAGATCAGCCTGTTATCCCCGGCGTACCTTTTATCCTTTGAGCGATGGCCCTTCCATGCGGAACCACCGGATCACTATGCTCTACTTTCGTACCTGATCGACCTGTATGTCTCTCAGTCAAGCTCCCTTATGCCATTGCACTCTACGCACGGTTACCAAGCGTACTGAGGGAACCTTTAGAAGCCTCCGTTACTCTTTTGGAGGCGACCACCCCAGTCAAACTACCCACCAAGCAATGTCCCCCGCAATCACGGGGTTAGGCCTCAGATAAACAAAGGGTTGTATTTCAACAATGACTCCACAACGCCTAGCGACGCCACTTCACAGTCTCCAACCTATCCTACACATCATTTATCCAAGGTCAATACTAAGCTATAGTAAAGGTGCACAGGGTCTTTTCGTCCCACTGCGGGTAAACGGCATCTTCACCGTTACTACAATTTCACCGAGCTCATGGCTGAGACAGTGTCCAGATCGTTACACCATTCGTGCAGGTCGGAACTTACCCGACAAGGAATTTCGCTACCTTAGGACCGTTATAGTTACGGCCGCCGTTTACTGGGGCTTCATTTCAATGCTTCTGATTGCTCATAACATCTCCACTTAACCTTCCAGCACCGGGCAGGTGTCAGGCCCTATACTTCATCTTACGATTTTGCAGAGCCCTGTGTTTTTGATAAACAGTCGCCTGGACCTCTTCACTGCGGCCAGCATTACTGCTGGCGACCCTTCTCCCGAAGTTACGGGTCTATTTTGCCTAATTCCTTAGCCATGAATCTCTCGAGCACCTTAGGATTCTCTCCTCGACTACCTGTGTCGGTTTGCGGTACGGGTACTTATTACCTGAAGTTTAGAGGTTTTTCTTGGAAGCCCTTAGGCGCACTATCTCTTCTACCGAAGTATCCGAGTACTATCGTATTTCCCCAAAGCCCGTGGATTTGCCTGCGGGCCTTATAGGTAGGTACTTCAACGAACTATTCCGTCAGTTCGCGGCGCTTTCATCACTCCGTCACCCCATCACAGTAATAACTAGTACGGGAATATTAACCCGTTGTCCATCGACTGTCCCTTTCGGGTTCGCCTTAGGTCCCGACTAACCCACAGCTGATTAGCATAGCTGTGGAAACCTTAGTCTTTCGGTGTGCGGGTTTCTCGCCCGCATTATCGTTACTTATGCCTACATTTTCTTTTCTAACCAGTCCAGCATGCTTTACAACACACCTTCAACCCTGTTAGAATGCTCCCCTACCACTTACGAAATAAATCGTAAATCCATAGCTTCGGTAATATACTTATGCCCGATTATTATCCATGCTCGTCCGCTCGACTAGTGAGCTGTTACGCACTCTTTAAATGAATGGCTGCTTCCAAGCCAACATCCTAGCTGTCTGGGCAGACAAACCTCGTTCTTTCAACTTAGTATATATTTGGGGACCTTAGCTGATGGTCTGGGTTCTTTCCCTCTCGGACTTGGACCTTAGCACCCAAGCCCTCACTGTTAGTGAACATTATATAGCATTCGGAGTTTGTCAGGAATTGGTAGGCGGTGAAGCCCCCGCATCCAATCAGTAGCTCTACCTCTATATAACTTTATAACTAACGCTGCACCTAAATGCATTTCGGGGAGTACGAGCTATTTCCGAGTTTGATTGGCCTTTCACCCCTACCCACAGATCATCCCAAGACTTTTCAACGTCAACGGGTTCGGTCCTCCACTGTGTGTTACCACAGCTTCAACCTGTCCATGGGTAGATCACACGGTTTCGCGTCTAACACTACTGACTAAAGCGCCCTATTCAGACTCGCTTTCGCTACGGATCCGTGGCTTAACCACTTATCCTTGCCAGCAACGTTAACTCGTAGGCTCATTATGCAAAAGGCACGCCGTCACCCCACAAAAGGGCTCCGACCGCTTGTAAGCGTATGGTTTCAGGATCTATTTCACTCCGTTATTCACGGTTCTTTTCACCTTTCCCTCACGGTACTGGTTCACTATCGGTCTCTCAGGAGTATTTAGCCTTAGCGGATGGTCCCGCCAAATTCAGACAGGGTTTCACGTGCCCCGCCCTACTCAGGATACCACTATCGTTATCTTCTATTACTTATACAGGGCTATCACCTTCTATGGCTCTACTTTCCAGTAGATTCTAATTCTATCCGCAACAAATGTCGTGGTCCTACAACCCCAAATATGCCGTAACATCTTTGGTTTGGGCTAATCCGCGTTCGCTCGCCACTACTTACGGAATCACTTTTGTTTTCTTCTCCTCCGCCTACTTAGATGTTTCAGTTCAGCGGGTTTGCCCACCTATCGGTGTACTATGTCTTCAACATAGTGGGTTGCCCCATTCAGGTATCTACGGATCAATCGATGTGTGCTCGTCCCCGTAGCTTTTCGCAGCTTATCACGCCTTTCATCGCCTCTGAGAGCCAAGGCATCCCCCATACGCCCTTATTTTGCTTATTGTACCAACACATTAATTAAAATGTGCCGTTTCTTTTACTTGCCTAATGATAAACAAGTAAAAAATGCTTTCTACTTTTTATTATTTTCTTATCTCAATATGTCAATGAACTTTTATGCTGAATCTACTTCAGCATCTTGTGGAGAATAACGGAGTCGAACCGTTGACCTCCTGCGTGCAAGGCAGGCGCTCTAGCCAGCTGAGCTAATCCCCCAATACAGTTGGCAATGTTTCAGTGTTCAGTTTTCTGTAACTTTACCGTACATCCAAATGAGTTGTGAATTGCTAACTCTAGATTCTTCTTTTTTTTTAAGTAATTGTTGTCTCGGACAGACTCGAACTGTCGACCCCTACATTATCAGTGTAGTACTCTAACCAGCTGAGCTACGAGACAAGGTGATTTCTGATTTATGATTAACGACTTTTGATCTCAGATTTAAAATCTGCAATCAACAATCAGCATTCAACAATCCTAAATCATTTATCTTTTACTTAATTGTATTATTTGAACTAACAGCAAGAGTAATAAAATATCCACATTCTATACCTATAAAATCTTTGTCTTCTTTCCCTAGCGTGTATTGCTACTAACACTAAGGCTCTAGAAAGGAGGTGTTCCAGCCGCACCTTCCGGTACGGCTACCTTGTTACGACTTAGCCCTAGTTACCAGTTTTACCCTAGGCAGCTCCTTGCGGTCACCGACTTCAGGCACCCCCAGCTTCCATGGCTTGACGGGCGGTGTGTACAAGGCCCGGGAACGTATTCACCGGATCATGGCTGATATCCGATTACTAGCGATTCCAGCTTCACGGAGTCGAGTTGCAGACTCCGATCCGAACTGTGACCGGTTTTGTAGATTCGCTCCTGGTCGCCCAGTGGCTGCTCTCTGTACCGGCCATTGTAGCACGTGTGTAGCCCAAGGCGTAAGGGCCGTGATGATTTGACGTCATCCCCACCTTCCTCACAGTTTGCACTGGCAGTCTTGTTAGAGTTCCCGACATGACTCGCTGGCAACTAACAACAGGGGTTGCGCTCGTTATAGGACTTAACCTGACACCTCACGGCACGAGCTGACGACAACCATGCAGCACCTTGTAAATTGTCTTGCGAAAAGTCTGTTTCCAAACCGGTCAATCTACATTTAAGCCTTGGTAAGGTTCCTCGCGTATCATCGAATTAAACCACATGCTCCACCGCTTGTGCGGGCCCCCGTCAATTCCTTTGAGTTTCATTCTTGCGAACGTACTCCCCAGGTGGGATACTTATCACTTTCGCTTAGCCACTGAACTTGCGCCCAACAGCTAGTATCCATCGTTTACGGCGTGGACTACCAGGGTATCTAATCCTGTTCGCTACCCACGCTTTCGTCCATCAGCGTCAATCCATTAGTAGTAACCTGCCTTCGCAATTGGTATTCCATGTAATCTCTAAGCATTTCACCGCTACACTACATATTCTAGTTACTTCCTAATAATTCAAGTCTAGCAGTATCAATGGCCGTTCCACCGTTGAGCGATGGGCTTTCACCACTGACTTACTAAACCGCCTACGGACCCTTTAAACCCAATGATTCCGGATAACGCTTGGATCCTCCGTATTACCGCGGCTGCTGGCACGGAGTTAGCCGATCCTTATTCTTACGATACCGTCAAGCTACTTCACGAAGTAGTGTTTCTTCTCGTATAAAAGCAGTTTACAATCCATAGGACCGTCATCCTGCACGCGGCATGGCTGGATCAGGCTTGCGCCCATTGTCCAATATTCCTCACTGCTGCCTCCCGTAGGAGTCTGGTCCGTGTCTCAGTACCAGTGTGGGGGATCTCCCTCTCAGGACCCCTACCCATCGTAGTCTTGGTAAGCCGTTACCTTACCAACTAACTAATGGGACGCATGCTCATCTTTTACCGTTGTGACTTTAATAGTGGTTTCATGCGAAACTGCTATACTATGCGGTATTAATCCAAATTTCTCTGGGCTATCCCGCTGTAAAAGGTAGATTGCATACGCGTTACGCACCCGTGCGCCGGTCTCTAGGTCCGAAAACCTATACCCCTCGACTTGCATGTGTTAAGCCTGCCGCTAGCGTTCATCCTGAGCCAGGATCAAACTCTTCATCGTATATTGTGCGTCAAGCTAAGCTTGACTATTATTATGCGACTCCAATTCTATCGGTGTTATTCAAATCTTTCGATTCTATTACTCTTATTCTTGTGTCACGCTTGTTAGCGTGACGGCTGTCAATTCAATATGTCTAGGAACGTGTTCTTCTTGTTTTTTTTTCGCCTCGTTCAACTCACATGGTGTGTCTCTGGAAGCGGCTGCAAAAGTAAAACTTGTTTTCTTAACTGGCAAGAAAAATTTGAAGTTTTTTTTGAGAAATTTTATCCCTCTTTTCTTCTGGTTTTCTTATCAATCTGTCAAGGAACTTTGCTTGTTTTGCGGGGTGCAAATGTAGTAAGGACTTTCGAATCTCACAAGCTTTTTTAAATCTTTTTTAGAAAATAATTTCTAATCTTAATTTGATGTGCTTGTCAGTATTTTAAAGAACGCCTGCGTTGTTGCGGGTGCAAAAGTAGGGAGTTTAAAACACTATTCAATACTTTTTAAGCGCTTTTTTAAAAAATTTTAAAACATTTTTTTTAACCCGCTCTAAACCTGAAGCTTGAAGTGAAAAGTTTTTTTCTTAATCATTGCTACCCTTTAAATAGAGTAACTCAAATAACGCAAGAACTAGTCCCGTAGGGTCTTTTGATTGATTTGATTGTTCTTGTTTTAGGCACGCTCCTGTTCTTCTTCTTATACCTACTATATCTAGGTAGTCCTATGTATCGCTTATTATAGCAAGTAGCGGAGTGCTTATTACTACGAAATCCAACCGTAGATCAGCCCAAGGCTGAAACCACCAGCGATGATTAAGCATATTTAATTTAAGTTTTATCTCTATACCTTATATATAGGAGTGATCCTGATTTTAAAATAACACACATATACAGTAGTAAGCCTGATTTTAAATCCAGGATCGCATTAGGGATAGTAGTGGAAAGCACACAGGCAGGTGAAGTGCAACGCAACTTGACAAGGACTTGCAGCCAAATAGCCCGACACTTTATAAAAGAGCCCCTATTACTAAAAAAAGTAATAAAGGCTCTTTTATAAAGGGAAATGCTAAAAAGGAAAATTTCAATTAGCTTTAGCTGCTCTCGATATCCAAAACTCATTTAGGTTTCCGTAATCTATAGGTGTTGCCGTTTTTTGATTTTGTAATCGTCCTGATTCAAATCCACGGACTAATATGGATTCTATTAAATAATCTTCGTTAACCTCATAAGGTGCATATTTAGTTTTGAGATTAATATCGAACATACTTGCAGCCGTGTTAGACCAAAATGCTTTCCAGCCACTTTTAAGATCTTTAACTAGTTCGAAAGTCGTGCTACCTGTTTGGCGATGGATTAACTTTACTAAAATCCTTCCCTGGCTTCGGGAAAGTTTTTTGAGTTTAGCTTCAAATTCATTATTGAGATAATTTTCAACTATATTAAAGTATCTTTTTTTCTCTCTGCTGGTTTTAAGGTTCGCCATACCTTTATTTAAATTAGTCAAGCGCTCTGACGCAAGTTTTGCATATGGGTAGGTAACATACACCCGGTTTTGAAGAATTAAGAATTGTTTCCTCGCTTCAGGAGTCATTTTATCCTTAAATATTAGCACTTCAGGTAGTTGAATGGTGTCATTTAGTATAGAGTCGTCCTCCTGTAATTCATACCCCATTTTTGTAGTATCCTGAGGTGTTACCTGAGCGTTTACTGACATAATGCTAAAAAGAGAAAACATCAATAATTTAAATAGCTTCATATAGGAAATTTTAATTGCCAAAATTATACATTATATACGCAACTGTAATGCCAAATTTATAATTTAGCAAAAAAATATTTTTATGAGCACAAAATCGATATTAAAGGAATCCTCTATCACATTTTTAGAGCAATATTTAAATAATGCTTCTCCAACTGGTTTTGAAGCTGAAGGTCAAAAAATATGGATGGACTATTTGAAACCTTATGTAGATACATTTATAACCGATACATATGGAACTGCGGTAGGAGTTATTAATCCAAATGCTCCTTATAAGGTAGTGATTGAAGGGCATGCAGATGAAATTTCATGGTATGTAAACTACATTACTGATGATGGATTGATCTACGTGATACGCAATGGTGGTTCAGATCACCAAATTGCACCATCAAAACGCGTGAACATTCACACTAAAAATGGAATTGTAAAAGGTGTTTTTGGTTGGCCAGCAATCCATACACGTAATAGAGCAAAGGAAGAAGTAGCCAAAGTTGACAATCTGTTTATTGACATTGGTTGTGAAACTAAGGAACAAGTTGATAAAATGGGCGTGCATGTGGGCTGTGTTATCACTTACCCTGACGAATTTATGATTTTGAACGAAAATAAATTTGTTTGCCGTGCTATTGACAACCGTATGGGTGGATTTATGATTGCTGAAGTGGCGCGTTTGCTTCATGAAAACAAGATAAAATTACCTTTTGGATTGTATATTACTAATTCTGTCCAGGAAGAAGTTGGTCTTCGCGGTGCCGAAATGATTACCAAGACTATCAAACCAAATGTGGCCATTGTTACTGATGTTTGTCACGACTCCACTACTCCAATGATAGATAAGAAAATTGAAGGCGATACAAAAATAGGAAAAGGTCCAGTAGTAACTTACGCACCTGCAGTTCAAAATAATTTGAGAGAATTAATTTTGGAAACTGCTATGGCCAAAGAAATTCCTTTCCAGCGTTTGGCTTCCTCACGTGTTACAGGAACAGATACTGATGCTTTTGCATACAGTAATGGCGGCGTTGCATCAGCATTAATCTCCTTACCTTTACGCTATATGCACACTACTGTCGAAATGGTACACCGTGATGACGTAGAAAATGTGATCAAATTAATCTATGAAACGCTATTAAAATTAGAAAACGAAGACACTTTTTCTTATTTTAAATAATATTTAAGGAGCTAATCCCGCTATCCGCTTTATCTTTTGTCTCGTGAAAATCGAGACAAAAGGATATCGCTCCTATCAGGGCTATAATAAAAAGCCGTAATTCTATCGTAGAATTACGGCTTTTATGTTAAATTTACTTACTAAAAATTCTATAGATGCAGTCAAAATCTAATAATGTAACCGATTATTTAAAGGAACTTCCCGAAGATCGAAAAATACCAATGAATAAACTTCGAGAAATCATTATTGGAAATCTTCCAAATGGTTTTGTTGAACAAATGAGCTATGGCATGATCGGTTATGTCGTGCCACATTCTACATATCCAAAAGGCTATCATTGTGACCCAAAATTGCCTTTACCATTCATAAACCTCGCTTCCCAGAAAAATTTCATAGCTCTTTACCACATGGGAATTTACGCTAATCCTGATTTATTAGAATGGTTTGTTGATGAATTTCCCAAATACAGCAATCAGAAATTAGATATGGGAAAAAGTTGCATTCGCTTTAAAAAAATAGAACAAATTCCGTTTAATTTGATTGCAGAACTAATGCGAAAAATATCAGTAGATGAATGGATCAAGTGTTATGAATCAAATTTTATTAAACAAAAATAACTTTTAACCTTAATTTAGATATTATGAACATGATAAAAAAAATCTTTTTTGGACTTTTAGGAATTATAGCCTTGCTGCTTATCGCTGCACTTTTCATGCCTAAAGAATATGCCGTTGAAAGAGAAGTCACAATCAACAAGCCAGTTGATTCCGTATTTAAATATGTAAAATACTTAAAAAACCAAAATGAATTTAGTGTTTGGGCGAATATTGACCCAAATATGAAATCTACTTTTACAGGTACCGATGGAGCAGTTGGCGCAATCTCAGCTTGGGAAAGCAAAGTAAAAGAAGTGGGAATTGGTGAACAAGAAATCACCAAAATCAACGAAGGAAAGCGCCTAGATTTTGAAATTCGCTTCAAAGAACCTATGAATGATACTGCAATGGGATTTATGTCAACTGAAATGGTTTCGGAGAATCAAACTAAAGTAAAATGGGGAATTAATGGCATAATTCCATATCCAATAAATCTAATGCTTCCTTTTATGAAAATGGACCAGATGATCGGAAATGATTTACAAAAAGGACTGGAAAATCTTAAGGCAAAAATGGAAAACTAAACTAGAAGTTAAACTAAAAATAAAAAACCGCAATTCTCAAATTTGAAAATTGCGGTTTTTCTATATTATATGCACTTGATTATTTATTTGCCAAATACGCTACAACATTTTTTTCAATTCTTTCGTTGATATTTGAAATATCAGCTTTTACAAATTTCTCTCCAAGGATATTCTCATAAAGTTCGATATATCTTTCAGAAACTGTTTCTATGTACTCGTCAGTCATATTTGGGATTTGTTGTCCTTCTAAACCTTGAAAACCATTTTCAATTAACCAACGACGAACAAACTCTTTTGACAATTGTTTTTGTTCCTCCCCTTTATCTTGTCTTTCTTGATATCCTTCAGCATAGAAATAACGTGAAGAATCAGGTGTATGAATTTCGTCAATCAAAACAATAACTCCATCTTTAGTTTTTCCAAATTCGTATTTGGTATCAACCAAAATCAATCCACGACTGGCTGCAATTTCAGTTCCTCTTTGAAACAAAGTTCTAGTGTATTTTTCTAAAACTAAATAATCTTCTTCGGTAACAATTCCTTTTGATAAAATAGCTTCTCTAGAAATGTCTGCATCGTGCTCGCCATTATCTGCTTTTGTAGTTGGGGTGATGATTGGCTCGGGAAATTTATCATTTTCTTTCAACCCTTCTACCATTTTTACTCCACAAATTTCTCTTTTACCAAGAGCATATTCGCGTGAAGCATGTCCTGATAAATAACCACGAATTACCATTTCTACTTTAAAAGGTGTACATAAATGACCTACAGCAACACTAGGGTCTGGAGTAGCAATCAACCAGTTTGGTACAATATCCTGAGTCAGTTCCATAAATTTAGTGGCAATTTGATTCAAAATTTGCCCTTTATATGGAATTCCTTTTGGCAAAACAACATCAAAAGCCGAAAGCCTATCCGTAGCCACCATTACTAAAAGGTCATCATTTATATTATAAACTTCTCTTACTTTACCTCGGTAAACCGATTTTTGATCGGGAAAATTAAAGTCGGTTGTCGTAATTGTATTACTCATCTTTGTTAAGTGTTGTGTTGTTGTTTTTGTTGCTGCAAATTTAAAACTATTTCATAGAGTTACGCAAAGAAAAGAACGGAACTCTTACATTTTATTTTTATACTAAAATCTATTTTTCTAGCAACGTACTATTAAATAAATCTAGAATTCGGCTGTATTCATCCACCCAAGAATAGGTTTCTTTGAAACCATGTGCTTCAACAGGAAATGATGAAAGACTCCAGTTTTTCTTACCTAACTCTATAAAACGTTGCGACAAACGAACAATATCTTTGTATTCAACATTATCATCTACCATTCCGTGAAGCATCAACAACTTTCCTTGCAGATTATCTGCAAAATAAATAGGAGAACTTTTTTTGTAAGCCTCTGGGTCAGTTTCGGGAAAATTTAGAATATTTCCAGTATACCCGTGATTGTAATGTGCCCAATCTGTTACAGAGCGCAATGCTGCCCCCGAAGCAAATTCGTTAGGCGTGGTCAACATTCCCATCAAGGTAATAAAACCGCCATAAGAACCACCATAAATCCCTATTCTACTCGCATCAATCCCTAAGTTTTTAACTAAATAATTCTTGCCATCTATTTGATCTGTTAAATCTTTTCCGCCCATAAAGCGGTAGATTCCAGTTCTAAAATCACGACCATAACCATCACTAGCTCTGTAATCAATATCAAGAACGGTGTAACCTAAATCAGTCAGTAAGTTATGAAACATATATTCTCTATGGTAACTACTCCAGTAATTATGAGCATTTTGCAAATATCCTGCTCCATGCACAAAAATAATTGCCGCTTTATTAACATTATTCGTTTCTGGCTTGTACAAACGAGCATAAACATCAATGCCGTCTTGCGCTTCAAAAGTGATTACTTCTGGTTCACGCCATTTATAAGACTTAAAACTTTCAGTTGTAGAAGCCGTTATTGGGTTAAGAGATGCATTCTTTTTGTTAGGTGCTACATACAATTCCCAAGGTTTATTTTTGTACGAATAGCGAACTAATAGCGTATTTTCATCTGGAGACAAACTCACTTCGTGTGCACCATCTTTCGTCAAAACAGGTTGTAAAATAGCATTTGAAACTTCCATTTTGTAGAAATTTCTATTTCCTGGATGCGTAGTATTGGTCGTTAAATAAAAAGATTTTTTGTCTTTCGCCAAAGTAACATCGCGAACTTCCCAATTCCCTTTTGTCAATTGAACTTTCTTTTTTGACTTTAAATTATAAGTATATAAATGAGAATAACCGGTTGCTTCTGACTGAAAATAAAACGTTTCATTATCACCAAGAAATCCAAGCGTTCCTCTTCCGTATGAATTAGAAGGAATTCCAGGTCCGCCAATCCAAGCTTCATCATGTTGATGATCTAGTTCTTGAAAAGTTCCATTCTCTAAATTTAAACTTACAATCCAACGGTCTTTATTATCTTGGCTTCTGATTTCAGAAATAGCATAAGATCCATTTTCACTATAAACGGGTTCTTGAACGACAATTAATTTATCTTTTTTCTCAATAGTTTTTAATTTTTCATAGGATTCTAAATATTTAGGAACATCCTGAATATGACTTAACGATGAAAAATCAACAAAATAAACCGAATCTTTAGCCACACTGTAAATTCCAAATTTAGTTGACAATAAATTATCTACCGAAACTTTTTCTTTAGTATCTACAATCTGGTTGTAACCATCTGCAGTGATAAAGAGTTCCATTTTTTCATTTCTGCGTTCTGAATCTTGAATCAATCTAAAAGTAGCAAAATTTCCTTTTGGATCTGCTTTTAAGCTTCCAAAATTATATTTCCCATAATAATACGGTTTTGGAAAATCAGATTTAGTAGTTTTTGATTTCGATAAATTCCAATTTTTTAAGGCTTCCTGATCTCTGACAAACTGAAACAATTCCTGTTGTTGGCTTTTCAAAAACGATTCTTTTTCTGTTGTTTTATCTTCTCCTTTTCCTCGTTTGAAATTAGTCAGTTGAATGATTGAACCTTGATTGGTATTGAATTGGAACAGGTTTTCATTTTGTCTGAAGTATAATACTCCAGCTTCAGAACCCATTTGCAAACCAGAAATTGGACTACTTTGTTGGTATAATTTTTTAGCCGTTTTAGTTTTTAATGAATAAGAAAATAATCTTCCTTTATCTACGTAATAATACAAATCTGGATTGGATGACTTTTTAATATCAATTTTTGAAAAAGCGGCATCACTTGCAGTTGCTAATTCTGGTTTTGACAACCCATTTTTCCAGAAATAAGTACTGTTGCCCAATTCATTAGTTGGATTCCAATCAAAATATACTTTTTGACCATCTAAAGACCATCTTTCATTTTCTGGCTGAACACCAATGAAACTGTTGCCTTTCATGATTTCCTCCATTTTTAAAGTTTGACTTTGAGCTGCAACAGAGAACAAAACGAAAAAGGATAGGATAATTTTTTTATTCATACTAGGGTTTTAAATTGTGCTTTTTGGAGATAATTATAGACTGTTTAAAAATTGTTCTGACAAATATTTAGCGACACCATCGTTGTCATTTGACAATATTGTTTCTAAATGCGGAAGTGTATCCATCAAACTTTGTGGTGCATTCCCCATTATTAAAGCTTTTCCTGTTGATTTTAGCATTTTTTCATCATTAAAACCATCTCCAAAAGAAATAGATTCTTCAAAAATAAAGTTCTCCATTTCTAATATTTTAGCAATCGCGACACTTTTATCGACTGATTTGTCCATGAATTCTAAACAAAAGGGAAGACTAAATGCAAAGCTAAACATATCAGAATAGTTTTCTAAAATTTGATCCTTAAGATCAACTAACTTTTGGTGATTATGGTGGGTAAAAAATAACTTTATTGATTTAAAATCTTGCAAAGTATTAAAATCAACTATTTCAGGTAAATATTTTGACTCTTCAGAAAAGCTATTCAGTTTATCATTGTTATGATTAGTTTGCCATTTATTTTCCTTGAAAAGTACTGAAGTAATCTCCGAATCAATATCAAGGTCAAAAATACCTTTTACAAGATCACTTTCCATATCTATCGAATAAAGAAGCTCATGATTTGGCGAGTGAATTCGGGCGCCATTGGAAGTTACAAGATAAACGGGGCAATTTAGACCAGCCACAATACTGTGCGCATCCAGATGATGCCGCCCTGTAGCCACAATTAGTAAATAATTTTGCTGGTGTAATTCTTGAAAAATTGCTTTCGTATAAGCAGAAATTTTATGGTCTGAATTGAGTAAAGTTCCATCTAAATCAGTAATAACTACTTTAATTTTTTCTTTTAACATCATTTGTTTTTTGACTCTCATTTTTATTATTTCCAAATTTATTCAATTTAAAAGAGAATCACAACGTTTCCTACTAGTTTAGAAATACAGAATGCCATTTAACTTTTTATAATTTATTTTAACCAAAAAAAAGCAACACTATTCCTTTTTATGATTTTTATTTCATAAATAAATAGCATGATAATAAAGACATCTTAATTGTTGCGTTTTATATACAACAATTAGAATTAGTCTTTATATTTGTAAAAAACTTAAATAAACACTAATGAATACAAGTCAAAAAGAATTAGTAAAAGGAACAGTTCCCGTATTAAAAGCAAAGGGAAATGATTTAATCTCTTACTTTTATCAAAGAATGCTAACTAATAATCCCGAATTAAAAGATGTCTTCAACATAGCAAATCAAGCCAGTGGCAAACAACAAAATGCATTAACAGGAGCAGTTTTGGCTTATGCGGAGAACATCGATGATCCTACCGTTTTGATAAATACTTTAAAAGCAATTGGAAATAAACACGTGAGTTTGAACATAGCTGCAGAACAATATGATATTGTAGGAAATCATTTAATTAACTCTATTATTGAGGTTTTAGACACAGCAGCAACTACTGAATTAATTGAAGCTTGGACTTGTGCATACACTGAACTAGCCCAAATAATGATCCGTAATGAAGCCGATATGTATCAAAAAAATAGTCTCAAAAAAGGCGGTTGGAAAGGTTGGAGATCTTTTGTGATTTCTAAAATTGTTGCAGAAAGTGGCGAAATTAATTCCTTTTATCTAACTCCTGAAGACAACAAAGAAATAGCCGATTTTTTTCCAGGTCAATACGTATCAATAAGTACATTTATTCCAGAATTAGGACATAAACAACCGAGACAATACAGTTTGTCTTCCAATTCTAATAACGAATATTATAGAATTTCAGTAAAAAAAGAAATTGGACAAACCACACCTGACGGTATCGTTTCTAATGCATTACACGATAAAATAGTTGGTGATTTACTACAAGTTAGTGCTCCTGCAGGACTATTTTATGCAGATCCAGAAGCTAAAAATCCATTAGTTTTAGTAAGTGGTGGTGTTGGTCTTACGCCAATGATGAGTATGGTGGAAACCAATAAAAATGCATTGCAAAGAAACCAAACGGTTTGGATTCACAGTTGTTGAAATGAAAACGTTCATGCTTTTAAAGATACTATTGAAGAGTTGAACAACGAAAAAACATGGTTAAAATCTTTTGTTTTCTATGAAACTTTACCTGAAACAGAAACCAATGCTATCGAAGGAAGAATAGACCTGCAACAAATAAAAGAAGAAATTCTTATTAAAGATGCAAAATATTATATTTGCGGACCTGCGGTTTTTATTAAAGTGCAATATCAATCTTTAGTTGGTCTTGGAGTAAGCAGAGAAAATATACTTTATGAAGAATTTGGCCCACAATTATTAAGCCTTAACTAATATTACTTTTATGAAATTGAATCACTTTACTGATTTTAGTATGCGCGTTTTGATGTATTTAGATCAAAAAAAAGAAAATCAGCAAAGTTCTTTAGATGAATTGGCAACTGATTTTAAAATCTCGCGCAATCATCTTATTAAAGTGGTTCAATTTTTAGCTGCTAATCAACTGGTTCAAACCAAAAGAGGAAAAAATGGTGGTATTTTAATTTCAGATAAAGCCAGAGAAATTCTACTGGGAGATTTAATTCATCTCTTAGAACAAGATGATACACCGGTTGTAAATTGCGATTCAAAACCATGTGTTTTCAAATCACACAATTGTAAATTAAAATCAGTTTTCAACACCGCGTATCTCGCATTTATTCAAAGCTTAAATCAATACAAACTCTCTGATTTAGAATTTACAAATTGGAGCTCCATATTTTAAAACAAAAAAGACTTCTTGTGAAGTCTTTTTTGTTTTAATCATTATTCTCAATCATTTTGTAAGCGTCAATCACTTTTTTGACGAGTCGGTGGCGTACAATATCTTTATCATCCAGATAAATGATTCCTATACCTTCAACATCTTTCAAAACCAACAGAGCTTCTTTAAGTCCTGAAATAGTTCTTCGCGGTAAATCTACTTGACCTGGGTCACCAGTAATCATAAACTTAGCACTTTTGCCCATTCGAGTCAAAAACATTTTCATTTGGGAATGCGTTGTGTTTTGAGCTTCATCTAAAATTACAAAAGCATTATCAAGCGTTCTTCCTCGCATGAATGCCAATGGAGCTATCTGTATAACTCCTTTCAAGATATAATCCTCGAGCTTTTCATTAGGTAACATATCGCGCAAAGCGTCATATAAAGGCTGCATATATGGATCCAGTTTTTCCTTCATATCTCCTGGAAGAAAACCAAGGTTCTCCCCTGCTTCAACTGCTGGACGTGTCAGAATAATGCGTTTTACCTGCTTTTCTTTGAGTGCCTTAACAGCCATCGCAACTCCTGTATAGGTTTTTCCTGTTCCAGCTGGTCCAACTGCAAAAACCATATCGTTTTTCTCCATCGTGTCAACAAGTAATTGTTGATTAGGCGTCATTGCTTTTATAATCTTCCCGCCTACACCATGTACTAAAATTCTATCTTGGCCTTGGAATTTTCGGTCTTCTTGAGCGTCCCCTAGAATGACGCGCTCAATTACATTATTATCAATATTATTGTATCTCGTAAAATGCAGCATCAAACGTTGAAAACGTTTTTCGAACTCGTCTAAGACCTCTTTTTCTCCAAAAGCTTTTAATGTCGTTCCGCGCGCTACAATTTTCAGTTTCGGATAATATTTTTTTATCGTTTCAAGATGAGTGTCTTGAGCACCCCAAAATTCTTTTGGAGCGATGTCTATGAGCTCAATTAGTCTTTCGTTCAAATGAAATTGTTTTAAATTAAAATGAATCTATTAATTGCGGTATTAATTTGAATTAGTGTTTTGTTTTTAGCTTTTTTGAATTTACTATTATTAGCTTTGCACTTCTCAAATTTAATGAAATTTAGGTTTAAAAAAACTAATAGTTATAAATAAATTTATGTCAATAATTACCCTAACTACGGATTACGGCTTGAAAGACCACTTTGTAGGTGCGCTAAAAGGGAAGATTTTATCTGAACATTATGAGGCTAAAATTATTGACATTTCGCATGAGATAGATCCATTTAACACAGCTGAAGCAAGTTACATCATTAGCGCTTCATATGCTAGTTTCCCAAAAGGAACAGTTCACCTTATAGGAGTGGATATGGAAGCGAATAAAGAAAACCGACATATCGTTATGCAATGGAATGATCATTACTTTATTGCAGCAGATAATGGTATTTTAAGTATGCTTTCGCAAAAAATTATCCCTCAAAAAATAGTAGCTATAAATATTCATGGCCTTTTACCAACTGGTGCTGCTGATCTTGATGTTTTTGTAAAAGTAGCCTGTCATATTTCCAAAGGAGGTTTGATGAACGTAATTGGGAAGGAAATAAGTGCTATAAAAGAAGTCACACATCTCCATTCAGTTACTGCTGCAGATGGAAATTCGATTAAAGGAAATGTGATTTATATTGACCATTTTGGAAATGTGGTTACAAATATTTCTAAAAAACAATTTATTGAAGTTGCAAAAGGAAGGCCTTATGAAATTGAATTAAAAACTAAAAACATCAAAACAATTTTGCCTAGTTATTCGGCTGTAGCTATTTCTGATAAATATCCTATTAAGTCTTACGAAGGAGAAAAGTTAGCCATTTTTAATGAAGCTGGGTTCCTGGAAATCGCTATTTTTAGAAGCAATCCTGCTACTACAGGCTGCGCTGCAAGTTTACTTGGACTAAATCATAGATCTATTATTAATATAGTATTTGGTACAGTCAAAATATAATTTTAGCAAGTAGTTTTAATTTTTAATAATAGTAAATGCAAATAGCTGTAGATACAAATTCTTGAGTTCCAAATCTAAAATCTAAAATAAAAATGTTTGTACGTATTGTAAAATTGAGTTTTCATGAGGAAAATATTCCTGCTTTTCTAGAAAATTTCGAGCTGAACAAAAATAAAATACGAAATGCTACAGGAAATCGTTTCTTAGAATTGTATCAGGATAAAAACAATAAAAGTATTTTCTTTACTTACAGTTATTGGGAAACTGAAGTGGATTTAGAAAACTATAGAAATTCAGAGCTTTTTAATGAAATTTGGAGTTTTACCAAGAAATTATTCAATGATAAACCAGAAGCATGGAGCGTCGATAAATTAGCTTCTTTAGTTTAAATATTTTAAATAATAGTAATAACACAAAGAGGGTCAAATTGCTTCTTTCCTCACAATGACATTATGAAATCAATAGTATTACGCGAAATAAAATCTTTTTTTGGCTCACCCATTGGCTATTTAGTAATTGCCATTTTTCTACTTATGAACGGTCTATTCCTGTGGGTTTTCGAAGGTGAATATAATATTTTGAAAACAGGTTTTGCTGACATGACTCCGTTCTTCACTTTGGCACCGTGGATATTAATATTCTTGATTCCAGCTGTAACCATGCGAAGTTTTTCGGATGAAAAAAAACAAGGAACACTAGAATTATTATTTACTAAACCATTATCTATTTGGCAAATCGTAAATGGAAAATTCCTTGGAGCTTTACTTTTAATCCTAATGGCAATTGTACCAACATTTATATATGTTTGGACAATTTATGGCTTAGGAATGCCGGAAGGCAATATTGATATGGGAAGTACAATTGGCTCTTATTTTGGATTGTTATTCTTGATTTCAGGTTATTCCTCAATTGGAATCTTTACTTCTACTCTTTCTGAAAACCAAATTGTAGCATTTATTGTTGCTGTTTTTCTATGCTTTTTTCTGTACTTTGGATTTGAAGGTTTAGCAACGGTTGTTCCAAATATTTCAAACTTTATTTCAGCTTTAGGGATGCAAGATCATTACAAAAGTATGAGCCGAGGTGTAATAGACACTCGAGATATCATCTATTTTGTAAGCATTACAATTGCATTTCTTTCGTTTACTGTTTTTAATCTAAAATCTTTTAAATCGTAATGAAGACAGCTAAAAAAAACAATATAAAATCAGTTGCAATCATAATTGCTGTTTTACTACTTTTAAATTTTATAGGCAGTTCCCTCTTTCATCGTTTTGACTTAACAAGTGATAAAAGATATACACTTTCTGCTACTTCCTTGAACATTATCAAACAGGTAGAAAACCCTTTGTACATAAAGGTTTATATGCAAGGAAACCTTCCTGCTGAATTCAAGCGTTTGCAACAAGAAACCAGGCAATTACTTGAAGAATTTCAAGCGTATAACAAAAACATAATTTTCGAATTTGTAAATCCATTGGAAAACAAAGACGAAAGTATGGATCAGATAAAAGATTTGTATCGCAAAGGTCTAACTCCCGTTAACATAACGGTTGATGACAAAGGGAAACAATCACAGGAAATGGTTTTCCCTTGGGCAATTGCCGTTTACAACAACAAGGAAGTTAATATTCCCCTACTAAAAAACATAATGGGTGCTTCAACTACTCAAAAAGTGATTGGTTCAGTGCAACATCTCGAATATTCTATAGCTGAAGGTTTGAATAAAATTACTAAAGCCAAGCAAAAGAAAATTGCAATCATTAAAGGAAATGGTGAATTAAAGGAAATTGTAATGGCTAAATTCCTAATGCAAATTCGCGAAAGTTATTTCATAGGACCATTTACATTAGATTCAGTAGCTAAAAATCCGATGGGGAGTTTGCAAGCTTTAGAGAAATACGATCTAGCTGTTATTGCTAAACCTACCGAAACTTTTTCGGATGAAGAGAAACAAGTTTTAGACCAATTTATCATTAATGGAGGAAAAACGTTATGGTTGATTGACCAAGTTTCCGCAGAGATGGATAGTTTATACAACTCGTCAGGAAGTACATTAGCTTATCCTCGAGATTTGAATTTGAACGATATGTTTTTTAAATATGGTATCCGAATCAATCCAGATATTGTAAAAGATGAACAAGGAAGTCCAATAAAATTAGCTACTGGTGAAGCTGGAAGCGCTACTCAATACCAGCAATTCAATTGGAAATTTGCACCGCAGGTATATCCTAAAAGTTCGCATCCTATTGTGAAGAATTTAGGTGGAATAAAATTTGATTTTGCCAATCCTATCGATACTTTGAAAAACGGAATTAAAAAGACCGCTTTGCTTCAATCATCGCCTTATTCGAAAAAAATAGGTACGCCGGCAGAAATAAACCTGAATAGTGTTTCAGAAGAAACAGAGCCCAGTGATTACGTAAATAAAGGAAATCTTCCACTTTCTGTTTTACTCGAAGGTTCGTTTCATTCTATGTTTGAAAACAGGGTTTTACCTTTCGAACAAAAATCATTTAAAGCGTCTGGAAAAGCTAATAAAATGATTGTCATCTCTGATGGTGATTTGATAAAAAATCAATTAGATAAAAACTTTCAACCGGTTGAATTGGGCTACGACCAACGTTCCGGCAACTTGTATGACAATAAAGATTTTTTGATAAATTGCGTTAATTATCTGCTGGACGACAACGGACTTATTAACATTCGAAGTAAAGATTTAAATTTACCTTTATTGGATAAAGAAAAAGTTTACGCAAACTATACGCAAACGCAACTCATAACTATCGGACTACCAATAGTGATTTTACTACTTTTTGGTGCTGTTTTTACATTTATTAGAAAAAGAAAATACAGTAAATAGATGTTGATAAAAAAATTGTGAAACTAGAATAGTTTAAGATATATTTGTACACTACTACGTATTTAACTTTTTTGTGAAGTACGTTCTAAAATAAAACAAAACAGATGAAATTTATAATATCGAGTTCGTACTTATTAAAGCAATTACAAGTTTTAGGTAACGTTATTAACAGTAGCAACACTTTAGCTATTTTAGATAACTTTTTATTTGACTTAGATCACAAAGTATTAACCGTTTCTGCTTCTGATTTAGAGACTACTATGTCTGCTACTTTAGAAATTGACTCAGAAAGTAAAGGTAGTGTTGCTGTTCCTGCAAAATTACTTTTGGAAATCCTAAAAACTTTCCCTGAACAACCCTTAACATTCACAGTTGAAGAAAATAGCACTATAGAAATTAGTTCTAATTCTGGAAAATATGCGCTAGCGTATGCTCCCGGAGACGAATTTCCAAAATCAGTTAACTTAGACGATCCATCTGTAACGCTTGTGCCTGCTGATGTTTTAGCAACAGCGATAAGTAAAACTATATTTGCTGCTGGTAATGACGATTTACGCCCAGTGATGTCTGGAGTGTTCTTTCAATTTTCACCGCAAGGATTAATTTTTGTGGCTACTGACGCTCATAAATTAGTAAAATACGCAAGAACTGATGTAACAGCTTCTCAAGTTGCGGATTTTATTATGCCAAAAAAACCTTTGAATATCTTAAAGAATATTCTTGGAACTTCTGATGCTGAAGTTAAAATAGAATACAACGATTCAAATGCTACTTTCTCTTTTGACAACTACGTTTTAATGTGTCGTTTGATTGATGGAAAATATCCAAATTATGAAGCGGTAATTCCAAAAGAAAATCCAAATAAATTAATGATTGACCGTTCTCAGTTTTTGAGTTCTGTGCGTCGTGTAGCTATCTTCTCAAACAAGACTACACACCAAATTCGTTTAAAAATTGCAGGTGCTGAACTGAATGTTTCTGCTGAAGATATCGACTATTCTAATAAAGCGGAAGAAAGATTGACTTGTGATTATCAAGGGGATGACATGCAAATAGGCTATAATTCTCGTTTTTTGACTGAAATGTTGACTAACTTGCAATCAGACATGATTATGCTGGAAATGTCTTTACCAAACAGAGCTGGAATTCTAACTCCTGTAGACGGACTAGAAGAAGGCGAAACAGTTACTATGCTGGTAATGCCAGTAATGCTAAATAGCTAATCAGCGCATTTAGCTCTTAAAATACGCTATTAACCAAACCATTTTTTTATATTTAAAAAAGCCGTTTCGATTTCTCGAAACGGCTTTTTTGCTTTATCATCTTTCTATTTCTACATTTTTCTACTTTGGTTTGTCATGCTGGAAACGTCTCATTTCAGTTCCTTTCGAAAAATCAAAAAACAGCGTTCCAACAGCGCTCAGCGAGCCATTTTTTTTTTGATAATATATAAACACAAATAGTATTAAATTGCAAAACCTTGTAACTTGTACTTCGAATCTCGTACCTAGCACCTCGTATTTCGTCTTTTGAATTCCCCCATTCCACGTTCATAAATCTAACCTCGTAATTCGTAGCTCATACCACTTACATCCCTCTCTAAATCACTCCCATTTTCTTCATTAAAAAAGAAGCACTTCTATTTTTACAAATCCCATCACGTAGTTTATAGTCAAAATGCAAATCATCATTAATAATTTCGACCTCAAAGCATTTATTAGTCAATATATTTGGATAATCACTAGTTGTTAGGCAAACCTCAATATCATGCGTAGCAATTGCTCCTATAGCTTTCTTGCTTATTATTTTTTTTACCACCTCAATCGTACCGTTTCGCTTATCATCAGAATTAGTTCCTCGCAATATTTCATCTAATAATACAAAGGCTGGTTGGGTTTCTAATTCGTCCATAATCTGCTTTAAGCGTTTGATTTCAGCAAAAAAGTACGATTCACTATCAGATAATGAATCAGATAATCGCATCGAAACTAAAACTGGCAACGGATGCACATTTGCCTTACTGGCGCAAACTGGAGCTCCCATTCCTATCAAAACCATATTGATACCCAAACTACGCAAAAATGTACTTTTCCCCGACATATTAGAACCAGTCAAAATCATAAAAGATTCGGGATAAAAACGTACATCATTCCCTACTCTAGTAGTTTCATTTATCAAAGGATGGCTTAGATTTGTAAATTCAATTTCATAATTAGTATTTAATTTTGGGTATACAAAATCAGGATTGTTATAAGATAGATTAGCCAAGCTGTTTAACATTTCAAATTCTCCTATTACTTGCAACCAATCCTCCAGTGCTTCGGTATGATCCTTTTTCCATTGCAGCAACGATTTAAAAATATGCAGATTAAAAAGAAAAGTTCCGTTGAACAGAACTGCGGTTACCAAATTACCAATGGTATCCATGTTAGAAAATAAACTAGATAAATGTTTAAAATGTATGCTTGCATTTTCTTTTTTGAAGGTTAACTTTTTTTGCAAATTGATAAGCATTTCAGATTCAAAAGTTTCCTCTTCAATTTTCTTTAGCAACAAACTGTACTGATGAATTGTTTTGTCAATATTCGAAGAATTCGCAATTTCTAATTGAATACGCTTTGTAACCATACCCAATACGACTAAATTTAAAACAAATAAATAAGACAAAACAGACACAAAAGTAACATTTGAAGTTACTACGTAGGCAATTAACGTTGCCAAGAAAAGTATGGGTGAAAAATAGGAAATAAAGACCAAAAACTTTGACAAAGGCGCACTGTTAAACAAACCCCATTTCAGTAAAGTTTCATAATTGGATTGACTGTCATTACTAATTTTGGCGAAAGCCAGATACTCCTGACGCCAATCTAACTTCTCTGTTAACTCTTTGACCGCAGCATGATTATTCAAAATTTCGTCATTTGGCAGAAGAGTAAGCAACTTGCTCGCTAATGTTTTTTTACCAATATAAGTTGCCGTTCGATTCAAATTTTGAAAAAGAGAATGGCCCCCAAAAATGTCTAAATCATACGCATAAGGATGATGGAAATCGTTGAATTCTATTCCGTTTTCAAAAGGAATTTTTTTTCTTTCTAGGTACACAATTTCATCGTCATTGATCGTATGCAAGGCTTGACTAACTTGTTTTTTGAATAGCAATTTAGAATGAATTCGCATCAAAACTATAAAAGTTATGAAAAGTAATACTGCTGCCCAAACATAAAAAATGGCAGAAGTTTTAAGATAATAATATATTGAAAGAAAAAAAAGTACAATAGAAATAAGCCTCAAAAAACTTATACTATTATACTTTTTGTTAATACTATTTAATTGCACTAAATAACCTTCTTTTTTCGCGTTGTAAATTTCCATTCCTGATTTTAATGAATTACAAATGTAAGCAAATTCGATTGTAAAAATCAATGGCAGTGTCAATGTCACAAGCAAAAATCAATTGCAATGACAAAAGTCTAAAATCAATGGCTATGACAATTGCAAAAATAAGATTTACTCTATAGGAATTGCTAAAATTGGAATCTCATTGTTTATAGCTATCTTTTTAGTCAAACTTGGATTCAAAATACGATCAAAGAAACCTCTTTTATAAGTAAGCATAGTTAATAAATCAATTTCTTTGTACATAATAAAATCTAAAATAACGGCCTCGACATCATCACTTTCTACAACATAAAAGTCTACGGGCTCATTAGCATACTCCTCCTCCCAACTTTTTATAGTTTGCGGGCTAACATCAGAACTGCTTGTTTTTACGTACAGACATTTCACTTTAGCCTTGCTTTTCTTAGCGATCTTCAAGACCATTTTTAATGCTATTTTATCTTTAGGTCGGAATCGCGTGGTGAATCCCATAATTTCTATTTTTTTGAACTTTGCATCTATAGGAACGCACAACATAGGAACATTAATCCCTGATATAACAGACCCTGCATTTGTTCCTAAAAAAAAGGATTCCCAACCTGTTGACCCCGCTGTGCCCATTACAACAAAATCAATATTTTCTTCCTTAATAGCCTGTTTAATATTATGAAGCAAATCGCCATCCATAAGCCTATGCGCCATTTTTATTTTATCCAATTTGCGCTCCTCAGCAATCGCTCGGAGCTTTGGAATTTCATTTTTAAACATATCAAATTGAGCTAACTCTATCGACTGATAAATATCGGCATAATTCTGAGGAAAATATTGGTCGTTAACCGCCGGAAGCTCAAAAGTATGTAACAAAATAATTTCAGCATTTACTTTATTTGCAAATTCTAAAGCATGTACAAACGCATTAGTTGCCGTGTCTGAAAAATCGGTGGGAAATAATATTTTTTTCATTTTTTAGAGGTTTTTATAGGTGTGTGTTAAATGTTGCAATAATTTAGAGAGGGTCAGTATGTAGTTATAAGCTAGTGAATAGCTAAAATAGGGATATTAATGTGAAGTGCCAATTTTTTTGAAAGACTACTATCAATAAGGTTTGCAACAAAGTTTTTGTGATGCACGTGCATAGCAAGCATATTTGCTTCTATTGACTTTATCGAATCTAAAATAATTCCTTCGATGTCATTACCTACTTTAGTAGAAAAAGATACGGATTTCTGGACTGATAAAGCCTTCCATTCTTCTAGACATTTATTTTTTATTCGATCTTGATTAGGTACAATTCTTAAGCAATCAACATGCGATTGAAATAATTGGGCAAAAGATAAGACCGTATTAAACGGCTCTATTTCAATTAAATCATACTGCGTTAGAAATAGAATTCTATCAATTAATTTGTATTCACAATCCTCTGGAATCAAGAGTGTTAATATACTTACTTCATTCATTACTTTGGTAGCAATTGTACCAAATAAGACATCTTTCAATCCAGTTGCGCCTTTAGTTCCCATGACAATAAAATCGAAATTTTTATTTTCGGCAAGTATTTTAATTTCATGAACTACATCGCCTAATATCAAGGCGTGGCTAATTTTGATATGACCTAAATTATTTCCTTCCGCAATTCGTCTTAATGTAGGAACCTCCTGTTTGTAATTTTCAAAGTTACTAAGCTCATTAACGTCATATATTTCTCCTAAATACTCTGAAACATTGATATAATTAGCTTGCGGCATTTGGTAGAAATGTACTGTAACTATTTCGGCATGAATAGAGTCAGCCAATTTCAATGCATATATAAATGCATTCTTAGCAGCTTTAGAAAAGTCAGTAGGAAAAAGTATTTTCTTAGACATTAAATTCAATTTATTGATTATCAACTAAATATATAAAAATACAAAACAAAAAAGGAAAATAGCATGATAAATATCAGTTTAGCATTTTTTTACCAGAACACATTAATTGAATCGATTATAAATTGAGTCTTGTCGCCTTATCTATTTTACCTATTTTTGCATAAAATTGAATACAAGTATGATACCCAATGATTCCATAGTAGCACTTGCAACTCCTTCAGGAGCGGGAGCTATTGCCATAATTCGTATTTCTGGCCAAGATGCCATTGCTATAGGAAACTCTGTTTTTAAGTCGATTAAAAATAAGGAATTAACCACTCAAAAAACACATACCTTACATTTAGGACACATAATGGATGGTTCCAAGACTCTAGACGAAGTCTTAGTATCACTATTTAAAGGTCCAAATTCCTACACAGGCGAAAACACGATCGAAATTTCGTGTCATGGTTCTACCTACATTCAGCAGCAAATTATTCAGCTATTACTTAGGAAAGGCTGTCGAATGGCAGATCCAGGTGAATTTACACTAAGGGCATTCCTAAACGGAAAACTAGATTTATCACAAGCAGAAGCTGTAGCTGATTTGATTTCGTCCGACAATGAAGCCTCACACCAAATCGCTATGCAGCAAATGCGTGGCGGTTTCTCTAATGAAATAGCCAAATTACGAGAAGAGCTATTAAATTTCGCTTCTTTAATAGAACTCGAACTCGATTTTGCCGAAGAAGATGTAGAATTTGCCGATAGAGCTCAATTTCATGAATTATTAAACCGAATCGAATTTGTTCTAAAAAGATTGATAGATTCCTTTGCAGTAGGAAACGTAATAAAAAATGGAATTCCTGTTGCAATTGTTGGGGAACCAAATGTAGGGAAATCAACGCTTTTGAATGCGTTACTAAACGAAGAACGCGCGATAGTATCTGAAATTGCTGGAACTACCCGTGACACCATCGAAGACGAATTGGTTATTGGCGGCATAGGATTCAGATTTATAGATACTGCCGGAATTCGCGAAACTCAAGATATAGTAGAAAGCATAGGAATTCGAAAAACTTTTGAAAAAATCGAGCAAGCTCAAGTAGTGATCTATTTGAGTCCCTTAACTCCAAAAGGAGGAACACTAGACAGTGAAAATATAAAACAAGTACAGCTGGAAATTGAAAAAATAAAAAATCAATTCCCGTTGAAACCTTTAATTATTATTGGCAACAAAAAGGATTTATATTCAGAGGAACAAATCCTAAATCTGCAAACTCAAATCCCAAATATCTTATTAATATCTGCTAAACAAAATATTGGTGTCGATAATTTAAAAAATAAATTATTATCCTTTGTCAATACAGGCGCATTGAGAAATAATGAGACAATAATAACAAATACAAGACATTACGATTCATTACTAAAAGCATTAGATGAAATACAAAAAGTAAAAAACGGATTAGAAAACAACCTTTCTAGTGATTTAATGGCGCTTGATATTAAGGAAGCTTTGTATCAATTTGGGACGATTACAGGACAAGTTTCTAACGATGAATTGTTAGGTAATATTTTTGCCAACTTCTGCATCGGGAAATAATTACATTTTCTTTAACTTTCCAATACTTTCTATTAGTTGACTCCCATTGATTTGGATGTGTTTTTACTTTCTTATATTATCTTTAGTTTGTACATTTGTTACACTTTAAGTACACCTTATCAAAAATAAGGTGTAAAAATGTACACCTTATGATAATTAGTTTAAAGAAGAAATTACAAAACGGTAAATTCAGTTTATATCTCGAATACTACAAAGGATCAACCGTAAATGCCGCTGGCAAACGTATTCACTTGAGAGATTTTGAGTATCTAAAACTATACCCACATCAAGACCCGAAAACTGCCAGCGAAAAAAAAGAAAACAAAGAAATTGATACTTTAAGCGAACAGATATTATCTATCCAGTAGATTATCTATTGCAAAATCATTCTCAAATTCTATTTTGAGCACCTGATTAAAATTGTAAGCAAGATATAATTGAGCTTCATGTTTAGCAATTTTTTTCCAGTATAAAAAAAGTTCTTCATTGGTTAATTTTAATTGATCTTCTGCCCTAGCTAAGTAATTGTACAGTTCTTCGTTTGATAAATCATCTTTTAAAACATTGATACTCCATTTCATTTTATGAAGTTCAAAAGAAAGAATGGTTTCCTTGAATTTATTTTCTTTTACTTCGATGAAGCTATAATCGCTTTCGGGATGAACAGTTAAAATCTTTGATTTATAAAGCGGACGTATGAAATCTTTGTGGTTTTTCCAGTTTTCTTTACTGGAAAACGGAACGATGTACGTTAAATCTTCAGATGACATATTTCTAACTAACATACCTAGCGTTATTCTCTCTTCAACCGAAAGTTTCTCAAACGAAATCTTCAATGCCCCCTCAGAATGCAATTTATTTAAAATGAGGTCTTTTTTAGCTTTATATTTCTTGATTAACTCTTGACGTTCTTGTTCGCAACAAGTTCTACATCGACAATTTTCTTCATTTGTATGGCCGCAGTTTCTGCACACAGGTTTATTGGCTCTCCAATCTCTATGATGTGGTACTTTAACAATTGCGCCACTACATAGAGTACATATTTCGCCTGTTTGTTTCAATGGAAACTGCTCTTCAAACTTATTGTTTTGAGGAAGTTTGTATTTTGTTTTTAAGGCTGTCATTGCAATCCGATCCTCGTATTATTCTTTCATTAAGGCGGTCATCTCGTCCTTTGATAGAAAATCAAATTTACTACCTTGTTCTTTAATTGGGTAATGATTCATATAGTGATTGTTTAAAATTACAAGTCAAATACTTTTTATATAATAATTAATAAATAGCTTTTATTAAGATTAATAAAACATATAGCTTAAACTATTACTTTATAGGTAATTAAAGGCATTGTTTTTTATTTCAAACGCAAATATATTACGAGAGAGGTATAATTAGTATTTACATTTAAAGCTTTTAAGACAGCTTATAAGCTGAAAGATCACTAAAAGGATACTATTAGAAACTAAAGGAAAACAAAAAAGTATGTTTTTTTTTACTTTCTTACAGTTCTCCTCATTACACTTCATTAAATATTCGATACTTTAGCATTTATTTTAATTCAAAAACAATACTTGCTTAATGGCAGCCGAACAAAAACAAAAATTAGAACAACAACTTTGGAATATTGCCAACACCCTACGTGGGAAAATGGATGCTGACGATTTTAGAGATTACATATTAGGTTTTATCTTCTACAAATACCTAAGTACAAAAATGGACTTGTATGCCAACACCATCCTACAACCAGACGGTTTAACTTTTCAGGAAATTGAAGGACATGCTGAAGAAGCTGCCTTATTAGAAGAAATCAAACAATTAGCTTTAGACAAACTCGGTTACTTTTTACTGCCGTCTGAACTGTTTTCCGAATTGGCACGAAGAGGAAATGCAGGCGGAAAAAACAATTTTATCCTGGGCGATTTATCCAAAGTACTCACGCATATTGAGCAAAGTACGATGGGTTCAGAAAGTGAAGAAGATTTTGGGAATCTGTTTTCTGACTTGGATTTAACTTCTCATAAACTAGGAAAATCAGAAGCGGATAAAAACGAACTGATTGTAAAGGTTTTGGTTCATTTGGACGAAATCGACTTTGATTTAGAAAATACCGATAGCGATGTGCTTGGCGATGCTTACGAATATTTAATTGGGCAATTTGCCAGTGGAGCAGGCAAGAAAGCAGGTGAATTTTATACGCCACAACAAGTCAGTAGCATATTGGCGCAACTGGTAACGGTGGGCAAAGAACAACTCAAAAGCGTTTACGATCCGACTTGTGGTTCAGGCTCGCTATTGTTGCGTGTGGCTAAGGAAGTAAAAGACGTAAGTGCTTTTTACGGACAGGAAATGAATCCTACTACGTACAACTTGTGCCGTATGAACATGATTATGCACGATGTGCACTACAAACGTTTTGATATTAAGAACGAAGATACGCTGGAACGCCCACAACATTACGATTTGCGTTTTGAAGCCATAGTAGCTAATCCGCCATTTTCGGCAAACTGGAGTGCGAGTCCTTTGTTTATGAATGACGACCGATTTTCGGCTTACGGAAAATTGGCGCCAAGTAGCAAAGCCGATTTTGCTTTTGTGCAACACATGGTGCATCAATTGGCTGATAACGGAACGATGGCAATTGTACTTCCGCACGGGGTTTTGTTTCGTGGCGGTGCCGAAGGTCATATTCGTGAGTATTTAATCAAAGAGAAAAATTATTTGGATGCCGTGATCGGCTTGCCTGCCAATATATTTTATGGAACGAGTATTCCGACTTGTATTTTGGTGTTGAAGAAAGACCGAAACCAGGATACTGAGCGAAGTCGAAGTATTTTGTTTATCGATGCTAGCCAACATTTCGAAAAGGTAAAAACTCAAAATACGCTTCGCAAAGAAGATATTGATAAGATTATTGACGTTTATAAAAACCGAAGCGAAGAAGCGAAATACAGCCATTTGGCGAATTTAACTGAAGTAGCAACCAATGATTACAACCTGAACATCCCTCGTTATGTAGATACGTTTGAAGAAGAAGATGCGATTGATTTAAAAGCGATAACTTCTGAATTGAGAGAATTAGCAACTCTTGCTAAAACGACCGATGCGACGATTGCGGATTTTTGTACCGAATTAGGAATTGAAACACCGTTTTAAATGATGGAAGAACAAAATGTCATCATATACAATACGATAGATGGAAAATCTTCGGTCGCACTTATGACCAAAGATGGTGCCGCTTGGATGAATCAAAATCAGCTTGCCGAACTTTTTGACACCTCTAAACAAAATGTAGGCCAACATATCGCAAGTATACTGGAAGACAAAGAATTAGAGGATAAATCAGTTGTAAAGAATTACTTTACAACTGCCTCAGATGGCAAAAATTATTCCGTTACTTTCTATTCGCTTGCAATGATTTTGGCCATTGGTTTTAGAGTGCGAAGTAAAAGAGGTACTCAGTTTAGACAATGGGCAAACCAAAACCTTCAAGAATATATGATTAAAGGTTTTGTGATGGATGATGAACGACTGAAAAACCCTAATGGCAGAGTTGATCATTTTGATGAATTACTGGCGCGAATTCGGGACATTCGAGCTTCTGAAAAACGATTTTATCAAAAAGTGCGTGATTTATTTTCATTGAGTAATGATTATGATAAAACCGACAAAGCAACCCAAATGTTTTTTGCCGAAGCTCAAAATAAAATTCTATTCGCTGTTACCGAAAAAACAGCTGCCGAAATTGTAGTTTCTCGTGCCAATCCAAACGATCCTAATATGGCATTAACGTCTTGGAAAGGTTCCGTGGTGCGGAAACAAGATATTTATATTGCAAAAAACTATTTGACTCCTGATGAAATAGATACCTTAAATCGTTTTGTTGTGGTATTTCTAGAAACTGCCGAATTAAGAGCAAAAAACCGACAAGATATTACAATGGATTTTTGGAAAACCAATATAGATCGGATTATTGAATTTAATGATAAAAAAGTGTTAGACCATAAAGGAGAAGTAAGTCACGCCCAAATGGAAGAAAAAGTGTATGCCATTTACGAAAAGTTCAATACACAACGAAAAAAACTTGATGCTCAAAAAGCCGATGCACAAGATTTAGAAGAGCTAAAGCAATTGGAAGATAAATTAAAAAACAAACGCAACTAATGGCTACGATACAAAATATACCAAAATTGCGGTTTCCTGGGTTTAAGGGAGAATGGGAGAAGATAAAACTAGGGAAATTAGCTGAAAAAATTGGTGATGGATTGCACGGTACGCCAATATATTCAGATGATTCTGATATTTGTTTTATCAATGGTAATAATTTAACTAATGGTAAAATTGAAATTACAGATAAAACTAAAAAAGTTGATTATGCCATTTTTAAAAAAAATGATAAAAGCTTAAATGAAAACACTATTTTAATTTCTTTAAATGGTACAATTGGAAATATTGCAAAGTATAATAATGAAAAGGTAATGCTTGGGAAAAGTGTTGGATATTTTAATTTTAAAGAAAGTACAAACTTTTATTTTCATGTTTTTCATACAGATAAAATTCAAAACTTTTTTATCTCGGAATTAACGGGTTCAACAATTAAAAATTTGTCATTAAAAACCTTAAGAGGAACTATTTTTCCTTTTCCATCCCCCCTCGAACAACAAAAAATTGCTTCTTTTTTAAGTGCGGTAGATGAAAAAATACAGCAACTTTCTCGCAAAAAGGAATTAGTAGAACAATACAAAAAAGGCGTAATGCAACAATTGTTCTCGGGCAAATTGCGCTTCAAAGATGAAAATGGAACTGATTATGCGGATTGGGAAAGCGTAAAAATGAATGAATTATTTTCGTTTAAACAAGGTATACAATGTGGTATTGAGGATCAGTTTTTAGAAAAATCAGATAATATGGAAAGATTTATTAGGATTATTGATTTAACAAGTGATAAAGAAATTCCAAGATTCATAAAAAACACAGACAAAGGAAATTTGATTTTTGAAGATGATTTATTTATGGTAAGATATGGAGTTCCAGGATTAATAGGTTATGGGTACAATGGAGTAATTGCAAATAATCTATTTAGACTGATTCCCAAAAAGAGCGTTCACAATAAGTTTTATTTGTATGTCTTAACACATTTAAAAAAAGACATTATGAATTTATCAAGCTCTACGACAATGCCAGCATTAAATTTCAGTTCATTGGGGGTATTAAAAATTCCTGAAATCGAAATTGAAGAACAACAAAAAATCGCCACTTTTTTATCGAGTATCGATGTCAAAATAGAAAGTACGAAGCAAGAAATCCAT
Source organism: Flavobacterium galactosidilyticum (assembly GCF_020911945.1). Lineage (NCBI taxonomy): Bacteria > Pseudomonadati > Bacteroidota > Flavobacteriia > Flavobacteriales > Flavobacteriaceae > Flavobacterium > Flavobacterium galactosidilyticum. The sequence continues at coordinate 2,490,445 of NZ_CP087135.1, read as the reverse complement.
CAAATGCAAAGTTTTAAAAAGGGATTGTTGCAGCAAATGTTTGTCTGAACCATGATTAAATAGTCTGAACCATGATTAAAAGGATTAAAAGGAAAAAAAGGATTTCGTTAAGTGGCAATCAAGAAAATCATATTTCCGATAAATGTCTGAAACATGATTAAAAAGGATTTCGTTTAGTGGCAATCAAGAAAATCAGGGTCAATCAAGGAAATCAAGGTTCAGACAATAAGAAGAATCAAGATAATCAAAGTCAATAAATATGAAATATCAAGAAATTACTCAAAAGATTATTGGTGCGGCTATGGAAGTGCACAAAACTTTGGGAAATGGTTTTCAAGAAGTAATTTACCAACGTGCGCTTGAAATTGAAATGCATGCGATGGGTTTAAATTATCAGAGAGAATTTGAAATGGATATTTTTTATAAAAAAGAACGAATTGGCGGACGCAGAGTCGATTTTTTTGTTGAGAATTGTATAATGGTAGAGCTAAAAGCATTAATACAAATGGAAGATGTTCATATGGCACAAGCTATGAATTATTTGGAAGCGTATAATGTCGAGATTGGTTTGCTAATTAATTTTGGAGCAAAAAGTCTTCAATTTAAAAGAGTTCATAATAACAGTCTTAAGTCATAATTTTTCTTGATGGAAAGGATTAAAAAGGATTTTTTTTTGGAAAATTCAAGAAATTTAGAAAATTCAAAAAAATCAAGAAAATCAAGGTTCTGACATTAAACAAGAGTCAAGAAATGAATCAAATGCAAAGTTTTAAAAAGGGATTGTTGCAGGAGATGTTTGTGTAAGAATACCTGTTTTTGCATATAAAATTAAATAAATACCTAAAATTCCAAATAAATACCTATTTTTCCTTAGTGATTTAAAGACAACCCAATGATACACCAGCAGTATTCTCATAAAATAACTATTTTTCAAGGGAAGGAAACACCAGAAGAAGGAGTACTTGTAGGCTACGGTGCCTTACTAAATAGCTTGCAACTGCCAATGCCTTTTCCAGAGCAATTGGCGCTTATAAGCGAAAAAAGAAAAAGTTATAGTACGGCAAACTGGAAAGTATTTTCTTCCCGAAATGCTTTTGAAGATAGCTTTTACAAACACCTTGTATTTGCTTTAAAATACGAAGGAATCAATTTGTTGTTTTTCAAAAAACTCTTTGAAAAACTCACAACCGAAGAAGTATTGGCACTTTTAAAAATCGAGCCAACAGGTATATACAGCCGAAAAATATGGTTTTTATATGAATGGTTGCGAAATGAAAAATTAGACATTCCTGACTTAACGATTAAAAAAGCAATTCCATTAGTGGATGAAAAATTGCAATATGCTATTGAAGGCATCAGTTCGCCACGCCATCGAATTATCAATAATTTGCCTGGTTCGGTACTTTTTTGTCCTTTGATTCGAAAAACCGAAAAGTTAGAACAGTATATTCAGTCGAATATTGGGAATCAAAAAAACGCTTATTTAAAACGAATGCACAAAGATGTGCTACAACGTGCTTCTGCTTATCTATTGCTAAAAGATTCGAAGGCATCGTTTACCATAGAAGGCGAAAAACCTAGAAATAATCGCGCAGCACGCTGGGGAAATGCTATAGGACAAGCGGGAGTTAATCCTTTAACCATCGATGAATTAACCCGATTGCAACAATTAGTAATTGAAAGCAATCGCTTTACCCAAATGGGTATTCGAAAACAACAAGGATTTGTAGGCGATCGAGATCGAGAAACGGGCGAACCCATTCCAGATCATATTTCGGCTAAACAGGAGGATTTAGATTCCTTACTAAAAGGACTATTTGCAACAAAAGAAATTCTAGTCCACTCAAAATTAGACCCAGTTCTTGTGGCTACTAAAATAGCATTTGGATTTGTGTTTATTCACCCATTTGTAGATGGTAATGGTCGTTTGCACCGCTATATTATTCACCACATATTAGCAAAGATGCACTATTCAGAGCAAGGAATGATTTTTCCTGTTTCGGCATCTATTTTATCTCATATCAATGATTATAGCAAAACATTAGAATCGTATTCACATCCTGTTTTGGATCAAATTAAATGGAAAACTTCATCGGATAAAAACGTTGAAATCCTAAATGACACCATAGACTATTACCGTTATTTTGATGCAACCGCACAAGCAGAATTTCTTTACGACTGCGTTCAGGATACTATGGTAAATATTATTCCTGCCGAAGTCGATTATTTGCGTAAATACGATGAATTTAAGCGGTATGTTGATGATACGTATGAAATGCCAGATGATATGGTCGGGCTATTAGTTCGGTTTTTAGAACAAGGAGCAGGCATATTATCCAAACGTGCTTTGAATAGAGAATTTTCTGCTTTGGAAGAATCAGAAGTAAAGGAAATAGAAAGTACTTATCACGAAATATTTATAGAAGAATAACTATGAGCCATCAATCCGAAGCCACATTAGAAAATAATTTAATCAAGCAATTGATAGGTTTAAAATATTCCGCAGTAAAAATTCAGGATGGAGAAGCTTTAGTTTCTAATCTAAAAAGTCAATTAGAAGTTTTTAATGAAACTACTTTTACAACCAAAGAGTTTGATGCTATTTTGAATCATTTGGCCAAAGGCAATGTATTTGAAAAAGCCAAAATGCTTCGGGATCGTTTTCAATTGGATAAAGAAGATGGTACTTCGTTTTATGTTCGTTTTTTTAATACCGAAAATACGAGTCAGAATTTATATCAGGTTACCAATCAAATTTCATTAGAAGGAAGTTACAAAAATCGTTTTGACGTCACGCTTTTGGTGAATGGTTTGCCTTTGGTACAAATAGAATTGAAGCGTTCGGGTATCGAAATCAAAGAAGCCTTTAACCAAATTAATAGGTATCAAATGCATTCTTTTTGGAGCAATCACGGCTTGTTTCAATACGTGCAATTGTTTGTGATTAGCAATGGAGTGAATACAAAATATTTGGCCAACAATAAATTACAATCGGTGAAGCAAACCTTCTTTTGGGCAGATGCCAAAAATAAGAACATCACCGAATTACCCGAGTTTACAGCTGCTTTTTTGAATCCAGCACATTTGGGTAAAATGATGGCGCATTATATCGTGATTAACGAAACCCATAAGGTCATGATGGTGTTGCGACCGTACCAATATTTTGCTACCGAAGCCATTATTCATCAAGTTAAAAACTCGAATGACAACGCTTATATATGGCACACCACAGGATCGGGAAAAACGCTAACCTCTTTCAAAGCAAGCCAAATTTTGATGGAATTGCCCGAAGTGTACAAAGTGGTTTTTGTGGTGGATCGAAAAGATTTGGATTACCAAACCATGAATGAGTTCAATGCGTTCAAGAAAGACAGCGTTGATGTTACCAATAACACCCAATCGTTAGTACGGCAATTGACCGATAACACCAAATTGGTTTTAACTACGATTCAGAAATTAAATAACGCTATTTCGGAACGATTTGCGGGCAAAATAGAAAGCTTACGCCATCAGAAAATCGTATTTATATTTGATGAGTGCCACCGTTCACAATTTGGAGATACCCACGACCGTATTACCAAATTCTTTGAGAAAAGTCAGTTAATTGGTTTTACGGGAACACCCATATTTGCTGAAAATGCTTCCATGAATGATTACGGAAAACGTACCACCAAAGATTTGTTTGGCAACTGCTTACACAAATACGTGATTACGGATGCCATTAAGGATCAAAACGTATTGCGTTTTGGGATAGAATACATTGGGAAATACAAAAACAAGAGCAATACTTTTATCGATATTGAAGTAGAAGATATCGACAAACAGGAAGTATTGAATTCGGAGAAAAGAATCAATAAAATTGTAGATTATATTATTGCCTATCACAACCAAAAAACCTTTAGTAGAGATTATTCGGCATTGTTGGCGGTAAGCAGTATCGATAATGTGATTCAGTATTATGATTTGTTTCAGCAAAAGAAACTCGCTGGAGAACACGATTTGCGTATTGCTACTATTTTTACATATGGCACAAACGAAGATTCAGACGAAGCACAAGATTACTTACCAAGTGATGAAGATTTTGATATTGCCGCCGAACCGCAAACCATCTACAAATCCAAACACAGCAGAGATAAATTAGAAACCTATATTGGCGATTATAACAAAATGTATGGTACGAGTTTTTCGACCAAAGACCCCCAGCAATTTGAGAACTATTTCAAAAATATAAGTCAACGTTTAAAAGACCGAGAGAAAGAAAACTTCAACCACGAGAAAGACCGCTTGGATATTGTTATTGTAGTGAATATGATGCTTACAGGTTTTGATGCCAAAAAAGTAAATACGTTGTATGTCGATAAAAACTTGAAGCAACACGGTTTGATTCAGGCGTATTCCAGAACGAATCGAATATTAGGCGAACAGAAGTCGCAAGGGAATATTTTATCCTTTAGAAACCTCAAAAAAGCCACAGACGATGCCATTACTTTGTTTTCCAACAAAGAGGCAATCGAAGTGGTTACGATGCCCGACTATGAAAAAATTGCAGAAAAATTTGATGAAGCTTTAAAAGCTTTACGAGAAATTACGCCCACTTATGAAAGCGTAAATGATTTAAAAGACGAAGAAGCCGAAGCATTGTTTGTTCAAGCTTTTAGGAAATTAATGCGGGCCATGAATGTCTTGCAATCCTACACTGATTTTGATTGGGACGATTTACCTATTGAGGAACAGGAATTTGAAAAATACAAAAGCAAGTATCTTGATTTGTACGAGAAAGTAAAAAGAGATACCCAAAAGCAAAAAACATCGATACTGGATGATATTGATTTTGAATTAGAATTAATTCACAGAGACCAAATTAATGTGGCCTATATCCTGAAATTGTTAGCACAACTGAAAGGAGAAAAAACACCATCGGCGGCAGCCGCTCAAAAGAAAGCCATAATTGATTTATTGGGAGCGGATATTCAGCTACGAAGCAAACGTGAATTGATTCAGAAATTCATTGACGAGAATATGCCGAACATCAAAGATGGTGATACCATCGAAGATGAGTTTGAGAAATTCTGGCAAGATCAAAAAGTGCTGGCATTAGGCAAACTTTGCGAAGACGAACATTTGGACAAAGCGCAATTCAAAGCTTTAATAGATGCTTACATATACAGCGGTAGAGAACCCATAAAAGACGAAGTTTTTCAATGTTTGGACAACAGACCCAGCGTTTTGCAAGCACGAACCATTGGCGATCGAATCATTGCCAAAATGAAGGAGTTTGTGGAGGTTTTTGTTAAGGGGATGATGGCTTAGTATATTATATAGTAATTTAAAAAAAATATGAGTAACGTAATTTATAGTTCAAAATTTAAAGAAACAATTCAATTAGCAAAAGATAAGGAATTGTTTTTAGGCACTGGAAACCCCAACGCTAAAATCTTATTTATTGGAAAAGAAGCTGCTATAAATATACTAAAATCTTCCGAACAGCATAAAAGAGAGGTTATCAATAATGCAAATGATTGGGAAAACAATTTTAATAATAAACTACAATTTTCCGATGTTGATAATTGGTTTAGTAGAGATTGTGTTCCAACATATAATCCTTTGTATCCATACCAAGGACAAAGAAACACTGTAGAAAGTCGAAATGAAAAAGGTGATATTGTAAGAGGAAAAGAGGGAACGAGTAAAACTTGGTACAATTATCAAAAAATAGCTGATATCGTTTATTGTAGCAACCTTAAAAGCGATTTAATAAACTTTCATGAAAATGCATTTATTACAGAGCTTAATCAAGTTACAGGAAGTTACAGTAAGGACGTTCCAAAAAAGCTTAGACAAGAAAGTATTAACAACAGAATTGAATTATTGAGAGAATCTTTTTTTAAAGAATTTCCAATAACCATTGTAGCTGTTGGTCATTATGTTCGAGATTTTAACATTGATTTACAGGGACTTTTTGAAATGAAGTTTCACGAAGAACGTTCCAATAAGCTTTCTCAAGGACTAAACAAAGAATACATCAATGTCCATTATGATAATATAGAAAAACCTACCAAATTATTAATTCATACCAATCAATTAAGCATGGTTAGCAATGATTTGATTGATAGATTAGGTCAAATATGTATTGATTTTTTAAAATCGTTTGAAAAATCGTTAACATATAAATAATACTTTAATTTGTACTTTAAAATTAAGCCATTGACACTTTCAGACATAAATGGCATAAATCGACTTAAATGACAACGTTTTTTCAAAGTAATTACTGTCTATAAGTATATGCAAAAGCATATAAAACTGATTTAATCGATAAAATTATATGCTTTAACATATAATTCATTATATTTTTATTGATTCGATGTAAATGCATATAACCATGATAACACTAGCCGACTTTGTAAAAGAAAAAGAAATGAAGTAAACCTCACACAGGAAGCATTTGCGGAACGGGCTGGAGTGGCACTTACCGTTATTAGAAAAATAGAGCAAGGAAAGGAAAGTCTAAATCTGGAGAAGGTAAATCAGTTGCTCAGAATGTTTGGGCATACCCTAGCACCAGTAAATGCAAGAGAATTATCTAAAAATGATAAGAAAGAATAATGAGAAAGGCATCAATATATTATAAAGACGTCTTAGCGGGAATACTAACCGAAACAGATGAGGGAGAATATACCTTTCAGTATGAAGAAAAGTATATAAGTGAGTATCCAAAGTAGTTCATCACATTTACGATGCTGGTAAACACTAAAACATATACCGATAAACGATTATTTCCTTTTTTTGAAGGGCTAATCCCGGAAGGCTAGCTACTGGATATCGCATCCAAGAACTTGAAAATTAATCAAAACGACCGAATGGGATTACTCTTGGCCTGTTGCCAAAATTGTATCGGAGCCGCTAGTGTCCAAGCAATACCAAACGAAGATGAATAAAAAATGTTTATAGTGTTATCAAATATTGGATGATACAATTGGAGGCGATTTTCATGAGAAGTGCAGCTTAGATTTTTTTGGAACAAAACGCCAACCTACATTTGCACATATCCTACAACAAATGACAGCTTTAGCACTAAATGTGGTGGAGCGCAGCGTCGCGATCCCTGGGGCACAACCAAAATTCTCGTTATCGCTTGTAAATGAAACGATTCAGCAGGGAAACAAAGGGCATCTCACAGTAGTAGGTGCTTTGGGCGGTAATTATGTTTTCAAACCGCCATCCAAACAATTTCCTGAAATGCCCGCAAATGAACATGTAACCATGCGCATTGCAGAAGCTTTTGGAATTAATACGGTAAAATCAAGCTTGATACGATTACAATCCGGAGAGCTTTCCTATATAACTAAACGCATTGACAGGACAGCAACAGGTGAAAAAATCCACATGGTAGATATGTTCCAAATCACTGAAGCTTTTGATAAATACAAAAGCTCGATGGAAAAAATTGGCAAAGCCCTAAACGAGTATTCTGATAATACCTTATTGGATAAATTGTATTTCTTGGAATTAGCAATTTTTAGCTTCTTAACACGAAATAATGATATGCATCTCAAGAACTTCTCCAAGATAAACACAAGTGACTCCTGGACGTTAGCTCCTGCCGATGATCTTCTGAACGTAAATATTGTAAATCCTGACGACACGGAAGAACTGGCTTTACCTCTGGAAGGAAAAAAGAAAAAACTTAAATGGGAACATTTCGAACGATTGGGAAAATCATTAGACTTAAACGACAAACAACTAAAAGGAATTGCCAAACGATTTCAGAAAAATAAGCCGATCGCCATCCAATGGCTTAATAACTCTTTCCTATCCGACGAATACAAACAAAAATATATTATACTTTTAGAAGAAAGACACATAGCCTTATTCCTATAATGCTTCTTAACCAATTCCTTTTTCTTCTAATTTTACATGATAAACAATGTTTTAACTCGTTTTTATTTATATTTTCTTTTTGATATTATGTTTATTTTGATTAGATTTTTACCTTATTTGTACCTCAAAATAAATTTATTGCTTTATTTTTTGTTTAGGGGGCAAATAATGGCGCTTACGTTTACTGATATACTCTTATTTATACTTAAGACACCTTAAACTGGGGCAAATTAACGGCATTAGGGAGTGTTAAAGAATTTACTCATTCTAAAAAGGAACACGTCTACGTCTAGTTCGCCTCTAAATTGATTTCTAAATTCTAAAAACAATTATATAGTATAGGATCTACAATTTTATATTTTCATGTGCAGGGATTTGCGCCATAGCTCTTTCAGCAATTGCGGTAATTGACAACGAGGGATTTACACCAGGATTTGCTGATATCATTGCACCGTCTATCACATACATGTTTTTATATCCAAACACTTCATTATTTTTATTGATTACACCTTGCGAAGCATCTTTTCCCATTACTGCCCCACCCAATACATGAGCCGTTGAAGGAATTCCAGCAATGGATTCTAATACAAATGAAGTAGGAACTCCATCAATAATTTCACTATATTTTTTTGTTAACGCCATAGATTCTGGAATGTAAGCACTTGGCTTTACTCCTTTTCCCACGGACGATGCCATACCTCCAAAGAAATTAGTCTTGAATTTTAAAGTACTGTCTATAGATTGCATAAACAACAAAACTACAGTGCTTTTTGACCAACTATTCACAAAATAGATTTTGAAATATTGAGTAGGCAAGCTAAAAACTTGCTTTGTCATATTTCCTAAGCGAGTCAGCGTGTTTATACCATTCGACAGCGGAAGATGTAATAATTTCCAGAAACCAGAACCTTCAGAGTATCTTACAATCTCAAGATGGCTATTATCATCTGTATGTAGTAAACTTCCTATCGCTACCCCTTTTGATACATTTTTGCTTTTATCTAAAGTAGATACGCTAATTAAGGTTTCATTGTTAGTACGGATGTCTTCCCCTAGTTTATCAGATAATAATGGAAGTGATTTTGATTTTAGTTTAAGTAATAACTTAACTGTTCCCAAAACTCCGCCGGAAAAAACGACGCCTTTTGCGGTAAATTCTTTTTTATTTTTCAAGAATTGAGTACTCGATTTAAGATAAACTTTATATCCAGTCGATCCATTATTAGAATCAATAGGTAATACATCATAAACTTCATTCTCAGCAAGGATTTCTGCACCCAAATTTTGTGCTAAGTACAGGTAATTTTTATCCAAGGTATTCTTAGCACCATAGCGACAGCCTGTCATACAACCTCCACAGAAATTACAACCTTCTCTTTCTGGGCCTTGACCTTCAAAATAAGGATCCTTGACCTTTACTCCTGGCTTACCAAAGAAAACAGCAACCGCAGGATTTTCAAATTGGTCTTCTTTTCCAATTTCTTTTGCTAATTCTTTTAAGGCAATGTCACCATCAAATAATTGGGGATTTCGTGCCGCACCAAGCATGGTTAAAGCCGTTTTATAAAATGGTTTGAGTTCATTTTCCCAATCTGCTAATTCGCTCCAACTTCCTGATTTGTAAAATGATGTCTTAGGAACAGGTAATGTATTAGCATAAACCAAGGAACCACCACCGACTCCTGTCCCTGAAATTATGACGATATGCCTAAAGATACTCATCTTCATAATACCGAAAAATTTGATTGACGGAAACCACAACCATTTACGTAGGTTCCAATTAGTCTTGGCAAAGTCACTCGCTTTGTACCATTTGCCTTTTTCAATAACTAAAACTTTATATCCTTTTTCAGATAATCGCAAAGCACTAACAGAGCCTCCAAAACCACTTCCTATGATAATATAGTCATAATCGTATCGCATTGTTTTTAATTTATCTATCGAAAATAAACAATTAATTTGAATAATATGCACGCATACTAAAATCGATACTAGAGAATCAGACCTTTAATTTACAATTGATTGACTTTACTAGACTAAAAGAGGAATTAGAACATATGATTTGCATTTAAATTTTTCACAGTTTAATAGATTTCAGGCGAATAATTAAAATACTTCATCTTGCCGATTTAAATAAAAGCACATAATCTTTAACATAAACTTCTAAACTGTTGTATCGAAAGAATAAATCAAAATGGTAACTTTGCTTTTTTGCAAAAATTATGTTAGACACAGACAATACCATTGAAGTTCAAGGCGCTCGCGTTCACAATCTCAAAAATATAGATGTTTCCATTCCTCGTGAAAAACTAGTTGTAATTACTGGACTTTCTGGTTCTGGAAAATCCTCCCTAGCTTTCGATACTATTTATGCCGAAGGCCAGCGTCGTTATGTAGAAACATTTTCGGCTTATGCGAGACAATTCCTTGGTGGCTTAGAACGTCCTGATGTCGATAAAATTGATGGACTTTCGCCTGTAATTGCTATTGAACAAAAAACTACTAGTAAAAGCCCTCGTTCTACAGTGGGAACCATTACTGAAATTTATGATTTCCTGCGTTTACTTTACGCTCGTGGAGCTGATGCTTATAGCTACAATACTGGAGAAAAGATGGTTTCCTATTCTGATGAGCAAATCAAAGATTTGATTATTCAGGATTTTTCTGGAAAAAGAATTAATATTTTAGCGCCAGTTATTCGCGCTAGAAAAGGACATTATGCAGAACTTTTTCAACAAATAGCCAAGCAGGGCTTCCTTAAAGTACGTGTAAATAATGATATTCTTGACATTACTTTAGGAATGAAATTAGACCGTTACAAAACACACGATATCGAAATTGTAGTTGATAGAATGGTTATTGATGAATCCCCTGAGAATGAAAAACGATTATCAGAAAGCATCAATACCGCCATGCATCATGGTGAAAATGTGTTAATGGTTTTAGATCAAGATTCTAGTGAAGTCCGTTATTTCAGTAGAAATTTGATGTGTCCTACAACTGGAATTTCCTATCAGAATCCAGAACCTAATTTATTTTCTTTCAATTCTCCAAAAGGTGCTTGCGATCATTGCAACGGTTTAGGAACGGTGAATGAGATTAATACTAAGAAGATTGTTCCAAATCCTAAATTGACCATTAAAGCAGGCGGATTTGCACCACTTGGCGAATATAAAAGCTCTTGGATTTTTAAACAATTAGAAATTATTGGAGAAAAATACGGCTTTAAATTGACAGACACCATCGAAAAAATCCCAGCTGAAGCTATGGAAATGATTTTAAATGGTGGAAAAGAAAAGTTCACCATCAATTCCAAAGATTTAGGTGTTGCCCGAGAATACAAAATTGACTTTGAAGGGATTTCAAATTTTATCAAAAATCAACATGATGAAAGCGGATCGACATCGATAAAAAGATGGGCTAAGGAATTTATGGACGAAGTAAACTGTCCGGTTTGTGATGGTTCTCGTTTGAAAAAAGAAGCATTGTTCTTTAAAATAAATAAAAAAAACATAGCTGAATTGTGCGATATGGACATTTCGGATTTGACCGCTTGGTTTAATGACTTAGATAGCCATTTATCTGATAAACAAAAGCGTATCGCAACGGAAGTTATCAAAGAGATTAAGGATCGATTGAACTTCTTGATGAATGTTGGTTTAGATTATTTGGCTTTAAGCCGAAGTTCAAAATCACTTTCTGGCGGTGAAGCACAACGCATCCGTTTAGCAACTCAAATTGGTTCGCAGTTGGTTGGCGTATTATATATTCTCGATGAGCCAAGTATTGGTTTACACCAGAGAGACAATGATAAACTAATCCATTCTCTAGAACAATTACGCGATATTGGAAACTCGGTGATTGTCGTAGAACACGATAAAGACATGATTGAACGTGCGGATTATGTAATCGACATTGGACCAAAAGCAGGTAAATACGGTGGCGAAATAATTAGCAAAGGAACACCCGCAGAAATCCTGAAACATCAAACGATTACGGCGATGTATATGAATGGTGAAATGAAAATTGAAGTTCCTGCAAAGCGTAGAGAGGGAAATGGAAAGTTTTTAAAACTATCTGGAGCAACTGGAAATAATCTTAAAAATGTTTCTATAGAGCTGCCGTTAGGGAAAATGATTTGCGTGACTGGAGTTTCAGGAAGCGGAAAATCTACTTTGATTAACGAGACCCTCTACCCTATTTTGAATGCCTATTATTTTAATGGCGTCAAAAAACCAAAACCATATAAAAAAATTGAAGGCTTGGAACATATCGATAAAGTAATTGATATTGATCAAAGTCCAATTGGAAGAACACCAAGATCGAATCCTGCGACTTATACCGAAGTTTTTACAGAAATTAGAAATCTGTTTACAATGACTTCAGAAAGTATGATTCGAGGTTATAAAGCGGGACGTTTTAGCTTTAATGTAAAAGGCGGACGTTGCGAAACCTGTGAAGGTTCTGGAGTTCGAACCATCGAAATGAACTTTCTTCCGGATGTATATGTCGAATGTGAAACCTGTCAAGGAAAACGTTTTAACAGAGAAACACTTGAAATTCGATACAAAGGAAAATCTATTTCGGATGTGTTGAATATGACAGTAGATGAAGCGGTTCCGTTTTTTGAAATGATTCCGAAGATCTACAGAAAAGTAAAAACCATTCAAGATGTTGGTTTGGGTTATATAACATTAGGTCAACAAAGTACAACGCTTTCTGGTGGCGAAGCACAACGCATAAAACTAGCTGGAGAATTATCTAAAAAAGATACTGGCAACACATTTTATATCCTCGATGAACCCACAACAGGATTGCATTTTGAAGATATCAGAGTATTGATGGAAGTTATTAATAAGCTGGTTGATAAAGGAAATACGATTTTAATTATCGAACACAATATGGATGTCATTAAACTGGCAGATTACATTATCGATATTGGTCCAGAAGGTGGTAAAGGTGGAGGCCAACTTATCGCTAAAGGAACTCCGGAAGAAGTTGCTAAAAGCAAAAAAAGTTATACTGCAAAATATTTAAAAAAGGAATTGGAATAAAGTAAAAAACTACTGTGTCATGCAGTAGTTTTTGTTTTTAATTCACAAAAAAACCGTTCACTAAAATGAACGGTTTTTCTTTATAAAAGAAGTAAAGACTCGATAAATCAAGTCTTTACAAGTATTTATTATTTTACTTCTTCAAATTCAACGTCTTCAACATTGTCTCCTTGAGTAGCTTCACCTTTTGGTGCAGCTTCTTGTTGACCTTGTTCTCCTTGAGCGTACATTGCTTCAGTAGCAGTTTTCCAAGCTGCGTTGATATTATCAAGAGCAGTTTGAATTGCAGGAATATCTTGAGATTGGTGAGCCATTCTCAATTCAGTTAATGCATATTCTACAGCAACTTTATGATCATCAGCTAATTTAGAACCAAGTTCTTTTAATTGAGTTTCAGTTTGGAAGATCATTCCATCAGCTTCGTTCAATTTTTCAGCTCTTTCTCTTGCGATTTTGTCAGACTCAGCGTTAGCTTCAGCATCTTGTTTCATTCTTTCGATTTCTTCAGAAGTTAATCCAGAAGAAGCTTCAATACGAATGTCATGAGACTTTCCAGTTCCTTTATCAGTTGCAGAAACTTTGATGATACCATTCGCATCAATATCAAAAGTTACTTCAATTTGTGGAACACCTCTTGGTGCTGGTGGAATACCGTCTAAGTTGAAACGACCAATCGTTTTGTTATCAGCAGCCATTGCTCTAGCTCCTTGAAGAACGTGAAGTTCAACAGTTGGTTGAGAATCAGCAGCAGTAGAGAAAACTTGAGATTTTTTAGTTGGAATAGTAGTGTTAGACTCAATTAATGTAGTCATAACTCCACCCATAGTTTCGATACCTAAAGATAAAGGTGTAACGTCAAGTAACAATACATCTTTTACATCTCCAGAAAGAACTCCACCTTGAATAGCTGCTCCAATTGCAACAACTTCATCAGGGTTAACTCCTTTAGACGCTTTTTTACCAAAGAATTTTTCAACTTCTTCAGCGATTCTTGGCATACGAGTTGAACCTCCTACAAGAATAACTTCGTCAATATCAGAAACAGATAAACCTGCATCTTTCAATGATTTAGCAACTGGCTCCATAGAACGTTTTACTAAAGCATCAGTTAATTTTTCAAATTGAGATCTAGTTAATTTTTTAACTAAGTGTTTTGGTCCTGAAGCTGTAGCAGTTACGTATGGCAAGTTGATTTCAGTTTCAGCAGAAGAAGACAATTCAATTTTTGCTTTTTCAGCAGCTTCTTTCAAACGCTGTAATGACATTGGATCAAGACGTAAGTCAATACCTTCTTCTTTCAAGAAGTCATTAGCTAACCAGTCAATAATTTCGTGGTCAAAATCGTCTCCACCTAAGTGGGTATCTCCGTTTGTAGATAATACTTCAAAAACTCCATCTCCTAATTCAAGAACAGAGATATCAAATGTACCTCCACCTAAATCGTAAACAGCAATTTTTTGATCTTTTCCTTTTTTATCAAGACCGTAAGCTAAAGCTGCAGCAGTTGGCTCGTTGATAATACGCATTACTTTAAGACCTGCAATTTCACCCGCTTCTTTTGTAGCTTGACGTTGTGCATCATTAAAGTAAGCAGGAACAGTAATAACCGCTTCAGTAACTGTTTGACCTAAATAGTCTTCAGCTGTTTTTTTCATTTTTTGAAGTGTCATTGCTGACAATTCTTGTGCAGTATAAAGACGACCATCAATATCAACACGTGGTGTATTGTTGTCTCCTTTTACAATTTTGTAAGAAACTCTTTTTGCTTCAGCAGAAACTTCGCTAAAAGAATGTCCCATAAAACGTTTGATAGAAGCAATAGTCTTAGTTGGATTAGTTACCGCTTGTCTCTTAGCAGGATCTCCTACTTTAATTTCTCCACCTTCAACAAAAGCGATGATAGATGGTGTTGTTCTTTTTCCTTCTGCATTAGGAATAACAACTGCTTCATTACCTTCCATTACAGAAACACAAGAGTTGGTCGTACCTAAATCAATTCCGATTATTTTACCCATTTTTACTATATTTAATTTTATTGTATATTAGTTTTAATCACTCGAAGTCCTTAAGTCAATCTTTGTGCCAATACAAATGACACTATTAAAATGTCAGTTTATGTTAAAATTGATATTAATAAATATGACAAGATGACATTTTAGACTGACTGACATAGGTACAGCTCAATAATTATAGCGCATCTTTATCCTAATAAAGATACTATAGCCAATATCTATTTAATAAATCAAATCAGAAATTGATTGGCTTATTTATAATTCAATTCCTATATTTAAAAAAAAACATGAAATTTTCAACAATACAATTAGGAACCAATAAAATAGAAATTTTCAATTCTTATTTAGGAAAAGAAACCATACAATTGAACGGCGAAACTGTTTCCAAAAAAAAATCGATCACTGGTGCAACACACACTTTTACTATAATTGAAGAAGATCGAACAGTACCTTGTAAAATAATTTTGGGTTATGGTGCAAATGGTGTCGTTATGGATTTCTACAAAGACGGGATTCCAATTATAAAATCTCCTAGATCATCATTATTAGTGCTTTTTTTTATATCTCTTTTTATTGTATTTGGAGTAATTATGCAAATTGTATATCATAATTACTAAAAATACAACTAGGACTTAATCATTTAGTAAAATAATATCATCTAAATTAGCATTTGTATTTTAGCTTTCATTCGCTTAAAATATAAATAAAAACCATAGTGTTCCAAAGATCATTAATATTGAATATTTTAAAATTATAAAGGACTTATTAGTTAAGAAAACTTCTGTCGCAATCCTGAATTTAGTTCTAATTAATTACCTGTTTTAAATAAAACCAATACTTTTGTCATTCATTAAATTAAAAAACATGTTTACAATCGAGCAAATAAAGCAAGCACATGATAAAGTTCAAACAGGTGCCGATTTCCCAAATTACATAAAAGATCTTATTAAACTAGGCGTGCGCGGTTACGACACTTACGTGAAAGACGGCCAAGTATCGTATTTTGGCGTGGATGACTTTTCGATTAGCGCTACTGAAAAATATCCTGCCATACAGATAACTCCCACAGCAAATAAAGAACGCTTTATAGAATTTCTGGTAATTCATCAAGATGGACAAACTGATTATATCACATTTTGCAACGATGCTGCTAATTGCGGAATCGCATCTTGGCGCGTTGATATTATGGAAATGACTTGTACTTATTTTGACAGTTCGGGTGTGCCTATTTTAATTGAAAAGATACCAATTTAGTAAATAAAACTATATTTTGATACCTAATATAGTAACAACGATAAATTAATCGCTCCCCAAAGTCATACTTTGAAGAAGTCTTTTTTCAGTCCTTACCTTTCCTACTACTCGAATTTTATAGCAGGTGGCAGCACAATAGTAAATTCTCAAATTCAGCTACTTGGGGAAGCAACATAATACTTTACTAAAACATAAAAAAATAATGACATCATTCACAAAACAATTATCCTTGCGTTGGTCTGACTTAGATCCAAATTTTCATGTTCGTCATAGTGCTTACTATGATTTTGGCGCACAACATCGTATAGAGATTTTAGAGAGCCTAGGATTGACAATGAAAGTTTTGCAACAACAACATTTTGGCCCCATATTATTTAGAGAAGAATGTATTTTTAGAAAAGAGATTAAACTTTCTGATAAGATTGTACTACATACTAAAATTTCTAAAATGAAACCGGACGCTTCCCGTTGGTCAATTGTACATGAATTCATGAACGAAGAAAACAAATTATGTGCAGTAATAACAGTTGATGGCGCATGGATGGACACCAAATTGCGAAAAATAGCAGATCCAACCCCTGAAATTGCTATACAGGCGATTAGCCATTTCCCTAAAAGCGAAGACTTTATTCGACTTTAAATAGTAATTTACTATTCGAAATTTGGGATATTTTAGAAATTGAAATCTAAATAATTCCAAATTTCGAATAGTTTTTTATTTACAATACATATCATAATCTCAACAGGAACATGTTCTTTTGAAAATCAAAATAGTAGCATTAAGATTACTAATTGCTGTTCTAGTTTCCCCAAATCCTATTTCTAAAAATATCAAATGTTTGTTTCAAATGCTGATTGACCAACAATAAAACAACAATAATAAGCATAGCGTAACCCATAAACGTAAAAATTTCCATGTTGGACAATAAAATCGATTGTTTGGATACGGAACTCACAATTTGCTTAATGGCTAATTTATTAGCGTTATCGTCAGCATATCCTTTGGCAATAAAACTTTGGGTGATTTGCACTACACGCGTTTGAGTTTCGGGACTCTCCGGTAGAACAAATTGACTCAACTTTAAATAATGGTTTCTTTGTAAAAATACTCCCGCATTTTGAATAATAGCAAAACCTATTATGCTCCCCCAAAAACGTCCTGCAACTCCAACAACTCCTGCAAATGGCCCATAATGAGTAGGTACAGCAGATACTGTAAACAACACTAATGGCACAAATATGATTCCAACTGCAACTCCTTGCAACATATACGGAATAGCAATATCATACAATGAAACATCAGGCACAAAAAGGAAAGTAAACCATAAGTGAAACACTGCAAAAAGAGAAAATCCAATAATAAACATATACTTTGAAGAAACTGATTTAGCCAAAAATATTCCTGCCAAAATCATCCCTACAACATTACCTACCAAATTCAAATATTGCACATTTGCCACTCTAGAAGGTTCCCAATTCCAAACGGTAAACATCGTACTATGACAAATATTTAAAGTCGATCTCGCAATATAAAAGAAAACCGATATAAATAATCCTGTTCGTAAATTGGCATAGCGAAATACTCTCATGTCAAAAGTAGGTCGTTTGACGAGCATTTGTCTCAAGATAAAAAGTCCGCCTGTTAGTAATGAAACTACAAGCGCTATTACAATTTGTTGGGAATCAAACCAATACTTTTTTTCGCCATAAACAAAGAAATAAGCTCCTGACAAAAGTGAGGTAATCAAAAAAATAAAACTTGACCAGTCCACCTGATACAATGGTATTTTTCTATGAAAACGATGACTTTTAAAAGTAAGCATAACTAAACCCACACATACGATTTGGAAAAATGCAGAACCATACGTCATGTATTTCCAATCGTAATTTTCAAGAAGCCAAACTGCAATATTCATTATAAAAGGTGTTGCCAAAAATAAAGCACTATAATTAAGGGTAAAACCAATAATTAATGCGTGTTTTGACTTGAATCTTGAAATCAGAAATTGTCGTAAAGGAACACAAGGCAATGCCATTAATACGCCTTCAGCCATTCTAAGAATAATAAATATCGAAAAATTTTCGATGTAAGCTGTTAAGATGAATGTTAGCGCAGAAAGACTATATATTGTCAGAAAATATTTTTTGGTTGGAAAAAACTTAAACAATCTACTTTCGACCAATATAGTTGTCAAAAAAGTAGCATACGTAACAATCATTGAAAACTGTAAATCTTCTGGCTCCACATCCAAAAAACTGGCAGCATACGTCACATTGGAAGTGTAAACGCCCAACAAAACCATCGAATGCAACAGACAGAAAAATATAATAGCGATTATAGCCCAATTGGGAACCCAAGATTTAAAGACCTGTGTATTTGACATCTGCTTATTTATGTTCAGCCACAACCACCATATTCATGCCCGCTCTAAGAAAATCAGTTTGTTGATCATTTTCTTTCAATTTTATTCTAACAGGAATCCTTTGTTCGATTTTAATAAAGTTACCCGTTGCATTATCTGGCGGCAATAGCGAGAAACGCGCCCCACTTGCTGGTGATAAAGATTCGATGATTCCGATAAATTTTCTTCCATCAACAGCGTCAGCTCTCATCTCAACTTCTTGTCCAACAGACAAATACTGCAGTTGCGTTTCCTTAAAATTAGCCGTAATCCATTTTTCCTTGCTGACAATAGAAACCAAAGTTTGTCCTTCCTTTATCATTTGTCCCGGCTGAATTATCTTTTTTCCCACCCAACCATCATAAGGAGCGGTGATTACCGTAAAAGATAGAAACAAACTAGCGTTATCAGCAACGGCTTGTTTGGACTGAATTACCGTTTGAGCAGTTGGTATTTTAGCAGAAGCTTCTGAAGTATTTAATACCGCCGACTGAATGGTGTTTGCTATTTCGCCATAATGTGCTTTGGCCAGTTCATAATCCGCTTTTACCTTTTCAAGTTGCTGTTCTGTTGCGGCATCTTCTTTTAACAAAGATTGGTAGCGGTTGTATTCTAATTTTGTTTTCCAGACTTGAGTTTTGGCAGCCGCCAATTGAGATTGTCTAACCGAAGTCGTATTAGCAGTTGTAGCCACATTTTTTTCTACTGTTGTGAAATTACTTTTTGCATTTTCAACATCGGCCAAAGCCACATTCAAATGCGATGTATGTTCCTTGTTATCCATCACAATCAAAGTATCTCCTTTATGAACAAACTGATTTTCATTATAACGTACTTCCTGAACATATCCCGTTATTCTTGCCATAATAGGCGTAACATATTGATCAACTTGTGCGTCATTAGTTTCTTCATGGTTCTTATTAAAAATATAGAACCAAATACCCAAAATAATTCCGCTGAAAACCAGAATACTGGCAACAACAGTGATTAATTTGCTAAACGATTTATGGGCTCTTGATTTATTTTCTGCTATTATCATATAGAAATGAAACTAAAATTATTGAAAACTTTGATTGTTATTTATTAAGTATTCCGGCGGTATGAAGCAATTCATATTGTTTCATAGCACCATCAATTTTGGTAGAAATTTTGTTGAATTTTGCTTGAAGCAACGCATTATCGGCATCGACCATTTCGGTGATTAGAACCAACTGATTGAGGTATTTTGCTTTGACAATACGATAATTCTCTTGGGCTAAAACCAAAGCTTTATCAGTAACTTTCAGTTTATCTAGGATTTCCTGATACTGTGTATAATTACGAAATACTTTATCTGCCATCTCATTTTTCACCATTTCAGATTCATTTTTCTGCAATTGTACTTTCAAATTAGCAAGCTGAACTTTGGCTTTATTTTTATACAAATTTGAAATATCATAAGAAGCCTCAATCCCCACCTGCCCTATAGTGTACATAAAAGGCATATCTAGACTAAAAGTCAAATACATCGGATACCTTAAATTATAATTTCCAAACAAGGCTAGTTTGGGTAAAGCATTTGCCTTTACCATCTTCAACTCCGTTTTTTTGACATCAATTTCTCTGCTTGCAATACGCATTTCTTCGTTTTGCATCGTTTCCTTAAAATAAAAATCATACTGTTTCAAATCAGGTGTCATTTCAATCAAGCCAGCTGTATTAATCGCAATATCATCGTCTTCCGGCAACTGCAATAGTGTCTTTAAATCCTGAAGTGCAATCCTGATATTTTTTTTATTGGTTAAAGAACTTAAGTCACGGTCAGAAAGTTGTAATTCGGCACGAAGGACTTCATTTTTGGTAACGATTCCATGGCTTTTAAATGCTTTCACTTCATTTAATCGTTCTTGTTCTTCTTTAATGCTTTCTTCGATTATTTTTTGGAGTTCCATCATCTTGTAAATTCCCAAAAAAGTAGCTGTAACCTCTAATTGAACATCGTTCTGCGTTTTCTCCACTTTTATTTCAGCAATTTCATTTTCTTGTTTTGATTTTTTAATTTCATTTTTGATCTTACTTCCTTCATAAAGTGGCAAATCAAATTGAGTAACCGCATCATAGATAGTATTACCAGGTTCTGGAGCGACCACTATTTGCTTGGTAAATCCACCACCTTCCCATAAGGTAACATCTGACAATCTAGAATACATCGCATTAAAACCAATTTCCGGTAAACGAAGATTTTTGGCCTCTTGAATTCCGACTTCGGAAATTTTCTTTAAAATATGGGATTTTTGGATTGTCCTATTATTCTCTTTTGCAACTTGGATTGCTTCATTCAAAGTAAGGCCTTTTGGTTCCTGCGCATGTAATCCTATGGAAACTTGAAAAAAAAGGAAAGCTGATAATAGAACTCGCAGAAAATTAATTCTCGATTGGTTTGAAAAAACCCAGTTTATGAGAAACATAATATAAAAGTATTTACCGCAAAGGTATCGACTCTATTTCATGTGGTAAAATTAACAAAAGTCATATATTTATTCATTTCGGACAAAATAAAAGACTATTGTATTGCGAAATTCAATTATTAAAAATAGTTTATTTGGATTAAACAATTGTTGTTGAAATTTGAATATTGTCATTCTTATAAATAGAATTTACCCTCATTAAAAAACTTACATCTCTTATAGGTTTCAAAAAACGACATCCTTTTTACTGATAACTCATATATAACTATTCTTTTTTAGAATCTCCACACCGTTTAAATAATCCGAAGGTCGTTGTCCTAAAGTTTTGAAAAAGGTATTACTAAATGTTGGTACGCTATTATAACCAACTGCTTGAGCCACTTCATTTACCGAAAGTTTTTTTTCAAGCAATAATTCAATGGCTTTTAAAATTCTTCGAATTGTGAAATATTGAATAAAAGACATTCCCAAGTCTTTTTGAAACAAACGGTATAAAGAGCGTTCGCTAAAACCAAATCGATCTGCTAAATCCGAAAAAAGTATTGTGTCTCCTAAGTTTTTGTCTAAATAATAAATAATCTTAATCAACCGAATATCCTTTGGAGAAGGCAGCGATAAAGGCAAATTTGTCAAGCAGATTTCTGGTAAAATAGCTTTAATCGCAAGGGCAATACTATAATTACGACTTCCCTTTTTCAGATTTCCATTCCATCGATTGGTGAAAAGCATCATTTGCAACAATAAATCATTGATGGGGTAAATCCCTTCGGTTCCATAAAAGGAATCTTCATTCATTTCTACCGGAAAATACAAATTACGCATCATTACGCTTTGAAAATTGGGTTGAATGCTATGTGCAATTCCAGCAGGAATCCAAATAAAATGTCGTGCCGGAAGAAAATAAGTTTTAGCCTCCGTGGTAACATACACGATTCCGCCCTCTGCATACAGCATTTGGCCTTTTTCATGTTTATGACTTGGAATCCTCAATTCTCCCATTAAATCATGATGGCAATAAATACTTTTTTTATCAGTATCAACCTCTCTCGTATAATATTTCTCTGCTAAAATCGTAGGCTCTTCCATGCTGGCTGAAATGAATATCTTTATGGCTTCTTACAATATTTATCCAATTTCATTTTTTGCTAAAATTGTAGACCTACAAATTATATTCAAAAAAATCAATTCATTCATTAAGGAAACATCATTTTTTAGGTGTTTTATTTCAAAATAAAAACAAATTATGCAATTGGACAGAATCAGATTTCAAAGTTACAAAGACAAAGTTATTTCTGCGCAACAAGCCGCTCTTTTTTTCAAAGACAAAATGACTATTGGAACCAGCGGATTTACAAAAGCAGGCGATAGTAAAGCCGTTTTACCTGCTTTTGCCGAAAGGGCTAAAACGGAAACGATCGCAATAACATTGATTACAGGCGCTTCTTTAGGGCAAACTACAGATACAGATTTAGCTAATAATAATGCTTTATATAAAAGAATGCCTTTTCAATCAGATGCTAGTTTGAGAAAAAAAATAAATGACGGTACGATATTGTATATCGATCAACATCTAAGTGAAACTGCTGAATTATTAGAAAATAAACATCTTCCTAAAATTGACATTGCAGTAATTGAAGCCACTTACATTGATGAAAACGGAAATGTTATACCTACAACTTCTGTGGGAAACTCCGCCACTTTTGCGCATTTAGCAGATAAAATAATCATCGAAATAAATACTTCCATCCCTTTGGAGTTTAAAGGAATTCATGATGTTTACACCTCTAAATCGTATCCGAATAGAGAGATTTTAAACATCACTGCAACAGATAGTCGAATTGGCCAAGATTATATTAGTATTGATCCTAAAAAAGTGGTTGGAATCGTTTTTACAGAAATTCTGGATAGCCCTGCAAAACCAACCGAAATCGATCCAAAAACGGCTGCTATTGCCAATCATTTGTTGTTATTTTTTGAAAATGAGATTAAAGAAGGTCGTTTAACCAATTCACTAATGCCATTGCAAGCCGGAATTGGGAAAGTCGCTAATGCAGTTATGTCAGGATTTGCCAAAAGTAATTTTGAAAATTTAGTCATGTATTCAGAAGTATTGCAAGACAGCACTTTTGAACTCATTGACAGCGGAAAAATGAGTTTTGCTTCAGCCTCTTCGATCACGGTTTCTGAAAATTGTTATAAAAAAACTCTTCAAAATTTCGCTTTTTATAAAGACAAGATAGTTCTTAGACCGCAAGCAATCAGCAATTCGGCAGAAGTAATCCGAAGACTAGGCGTCATTACAATTAATACAGCCATTGAATTTGACATTTATGGCAATGTAAATTCCACACATATTTCCGGAACTAAAATGATGAACGGAATTGGCGGTTCGGGAGATTTTGCCAGAAATGGCTATTTGAGCATATTTGTCACTCAATCGTCTTCAAAAGAAGGTAATATTATTTCTCACGTTTTGCCCATGGTTTCTCATGTAGATCATACCGAACACAATGTCGACATTTTGATAACGGAACAAGGAGTCGCTGATTTAAGAGGACTTGCTCCAAGAGAACGAGCTCAAGTCATCATTGAAAATTGTGTGCATCCAGAATATAAAGCGGAATTATTTGATTATTTTAACCGTGCTTGTCTGCGTGGAGGTCATACTCCTCACCTTCTCGAAGAAGCATTTAAACTTAACTTACGATTTATAGAAACAGGAAGTATGAAGAAGCAAACCACAATCTAATTCCCTTTTTTCTATGTTATACTGAAAACTACAGCCTAAAAAGTTGTAGTTTTTTTTATACTAACCTTGACCGTGTTTTTTATTATTTTCATTTATATGAAAACAATAAATACCTAGTTGCTTCAATACCAATCACAATGAAATTTAATTATCTTTAAATTTCAAATAAAATTATAGAACCATTTTAAACAACCTAATAGAATAGAAGCGCCCATCAAGTAAAAAAGAGAGGTTTTACCAAAATATAATGCAATGTTAATGATTCTTAAAAAGCTTTTATTATACTAGATAACTACTGTTTTTTTATTAAATCTCAATTTACAGAAGTTACTTTACTAAAAACATTAGCAAATTTGATACTTAAATTTTACAACTTTATCTTTAAATTTTATAAAGACTTTTACGTCAATTTCTTGATCTTTACGAACTAGTGAGTTTAGTAATGAAATTGTAATTCTAATTATAATTCGCTATTTTTAACCCATAAAAAATCCGGATTTGAAAAAATATTTAAAGAAAAGTCTGAAAGTTTTGCTATGGATAATGGGAAGCATAATTCTATTATTCCTTATTCTTGTTATAGCGCTTCAGGTTCCTTCTGTGCAAAATTTTGCTAAAAATAAAGCAGTTACTTATTTAGAAGGAAAAATTAAAACGAAGGTTAAAATAAACCGTATTGAAATTGGGCTTCCGAAAAAAGTAATTCTTGAAGGTGTTTATTTTGAAGACCAAAAAAAAGACACTCTTTTTGCTGGTAAAAAACTGGCTTTAGATATTAGTTTGTTTCAATTAATGAACAACAAAGTCGAAATAAATTCCGTTCAGCTGGAAGGAATAACCGCCCATTTAAATCGAGATTCCAATTCCGTTTTTAATTTTGATTACATAGTCAAAGCCTTTGCTTCTCCTGAAAAACAGAAGAGTGACTCACCTCCAATGCAATTTTCAGTACAAGAAATTAAACTAGATCGTATTCAATTTAAGTATGATGATTTAATTACTAAAAATAATATTTACGCCTACTTAAATAATTTTCAAACCAACATTAAAACATTTGATCTAACCAATATGAACTTTGAAATTCCAAAGGCAAAAATCAATGGTTTAAAATTCAAATTCAAACAAGGTATAGTTGAGTCTTCAAAAAGCAACGAATCTTCAACTAAAAAAAATGAACCTGAACCTATATTAAAATTAAAACTTGGGGAAATTGATTTGGCAAAAATTGACGTGGACTTCAAAAGCGAGTCGGCAAAATTACAAACTGCTTTTTACATTAAAAAGTTACTTGCTAAAATTGACAGAATGGATCTCAACAATCAATTTGCGATTATTGAAAGTCTAGATCTGACTGGTGTTGAAGGTAATTTAGCAATTGGAAAAATAGAAAAAAAAGAAATCGAAGAAGCTATTGATGTTGTAGAATCTAGCGGTTGGCAAGTAAAGGTAAACTCTACTGAGTTCAAACGAGTGAATTTCCGTTTCGACAACAATAATTTTGCACCGGTATCAAAGGGTTTAGATTACAACCATATAGACATCACAGGTTTGAATCTAAAACTAAACACACTGAATTACAATACTGAAAACATATCTGGCATTGCTAATTCACTATCGGTTAAGGACAAAAGTGGATTGAATATTCAAGACTTTAAAGCTGAATTTTTCTATGGAAAAAAGAATGCATTTTTTAAAAAATTATATCTAAAAACTCCCCAAACTGAATTGAGAGATGAGATTCGTATTGGTTATCCTTCCATTGAATCTTTAGCAAAAAATCCAGGAGAACTAGGTCTTGTTGCTAATTTTAAAAACAGCAAACTCGGATTTAAAGATATCCTATTGTTCGTCCCTACCTTAAACAATACAAGCCCATTTAATACAAATCCAAATGCGGTACTGCTAATAAACGGAATAGTTAAAGGGAAACTAAAAAATATAGAATTTCCTGCTCTGGAAGTTAGCGGAATTGGTGCTACAAAGTTAGCTGCCAGCGGAACTATCGTTGGTTTACCAGACATCAATAAAGCCTATTTTGACCTAAATATCAAAGATTTACAATCGACTGAAAAAGATATTGCTAATTTTTTACCAAAGGGAACAGTTCCGAATAACATCAAATTGCCTTCAAAATTTGATGTCAAAGGTACTTTTAAAGGAACAATTGCCAGCTTTAATACCAACTTGAATTTGAAAAGCAGTTTTGGTGATGCAAAAATCAAAGCGTTTTTCGACCAAAGTAGAAAAAAACGCGAGAAATACGATGCTCAAACCGAGCTGATTAATTTTGATTTGGGTAAATTAATAAAAAATGATTCTATTGGAAAAATAAGTTTAAAAGCGAACGTAAAAGGAACTGGTTTTGACCCAAAAACAGCCTCAGCTACAGTAAACGGAACTATCTTAAAAGCGTATTACAATCAATATACATATAAAAATTTGAATTTAAAGGGTGCAATTGCTAATGGAAACTTTAAAGCAAATGCGACCGCAAATGATCCTAATTTATCGTTTGATTTAGTCAGTAGTGGAAGTTTTAAAGATAAATATCCTACTGGAAAAATAAGACTAAACGTAGATATAGCTGATTTAGAAAAACTAAATCTGCATGCTGGACCTTTAAAAATAAGAGGAGTTGTTGATGCTGACATTATATCTGCAAATTTAGATTACTTAAACGGAACCGTGCATGCACACAGTATCAATGTGATTAATGAAAAAAATGAATTTGCAATAGATTCTATAAGTATTGTAGCAAAATCTACTGCGCTAGCTAATACACTGTCTATAAATTCGCCTTTTCTAGTTGCAGATATTGAAGGGAAGTACAAACTTTCTAAAATCGGAAATGCTTTATCAAACTCAATTGCAAAATATTATGACAGTAATCCTAATGCTAAAAAAGTAGCAGTAGAAAATCAGTATTTCAATTTTAAAATTGCGGTAAAAGACGATCCAATTATCTATAAATTAATTCCTAATTTACAGAATCTAGAGCCTATTAACATGACAGGAAAATACAATTCTGTCAATGATTCTATTGTTTTGAAAGGATCAGTTCCCAAACTTATTTACGGCGAAAACACGATTACAAATGCAATTTTGGATGTTAATACTAAAGATAACGCTATAGTTTACAGTTTAATTATTGATGACATTCAAAACAAACAAATTCAGCTACCTTATACTAGTCTTGCAGGAAAAGTAAAGGAAAATATTCTTGATTATACGTTACAGTTAAAAGATGTAAAAGAAAAAGAACGATTCTTAATCGCTGGGACTTTAAAAAGTATAGATGGAAATAATGAGGTAAGTCTAGAACCTAGTAATTTATTACTGAATTATGAATCTTGGAAAATAGCACCTGAAAATGTAATCAGCATTGGTAACAAAGGAATTTATGTAGGTGATTTTGATTTAAGTAAAGCAGGAAGTCATATCATCGTTCAATCAGAATCCAAAGCTGTAAATGCGCCAATTGCAATCGACTTTAAGGATTTTGACATCAATACTTT
This sequence comes from Flavobacterium galactosidilyticum, assembly GCF_020911945.1. NCBI lineage: Bacteria > Pseudomonadati > Bacteroidota > Flavobacteriia > Flavobacteriales > Flavobacteriaceae > Flavobacterium > Flavobacterium galactosidilyticum. Next base: position 2,463,134 of record NZ_CP087135.1, on the reverse strand, counting down.
AACTAGTTTTGTAGAGAAAAGTGATTTACAATTGAGTGGTAAAATTAATGGGAATGCAAAGGTGAAGGATTTAAATACTAAACCACTTTTTACTTCAGATTTAAATATTACTGATTTTGCGTTTAAAAAAGATACGGTTGGTAACATCAGTATTACTGTTAATAATACAATTCCAAATCAATATGATGCTAAAATAGCAATAACAGGACAAGGAAATCAAGTTAATCTAGAAGGATTTTACAGAGCAGAATTAAGTAGTTTCAACCTTAATTTAGATATTGAGAAGCTTAATTTAAAAAGTATTCAAGGCTTCACATTGGGTAACCTCACAGAAAGCACTGGTTTTCTTAATGGTAATTTCGAAATTACAGGAAACACTTCGCAACCAAAAATAATTGGCGAATTGAAATTTAATGATGCTGGATTTAAAGCAACTCAACTTAACGCTAAATTCAAATCTATAAATGATAAAATTGTATTTTCAAATGATGCAATTATCTTCAACAATTTCACTATCAAAGACCAAAACGACAATGACTTAGCGATAAATGGTAAAATAAACAGTACTAATTTTAGCAATTTTGGATTCAATTTAACTGTTGATGCGGAGAATTTCCAAGCCGTAAATTCAAAAGAAAAAGACAATGATTTGTACTATGGCGAATTATTTATGGACAATCATTTGAAAGTAACAGGAACACTTGGTAACCCATTTGTAGAGGGAAATATCAAAATCAATAAAGACACTAAATTTACTATAGTACTGCCTCAATCTGATCCATCTATAGCCGACAGAGAAGGAATTATAGAGTTTATTGATCAAGACAAACCGCAGATTATAGAAACCGTTACACTAGAAAAATTGAATAGCGAAATGGACATAAGAGGCGTAAACGCTTCAGTAAATATCGAAATAGATAAAGACGCTGAATTGTCCTTGGTAATTGATAAAGCCAATGGAGATTTTATTAAATTAAAAGGGGAAGCTCAGCTGAATGGTGGTATTGACCCATCGGGTAAAACAACATTAACCGGGCGATATGAATTATCCGAAGGAAGTTATGAAATGAGCTTCAATACTATCAAAAGAAAATTTGATATCAAAAAAGGAAGTTATATACTTTGGACTGGTGAACCAACAAGTGCTGATGTGAATATTACCGCTCTTTATAAAACAGAAGCCGCTCCTATTGACTTAGTAAACGACCAATTAGGATCTGTTAGCGCGGAAACTAGAAATACGTACAAACAGAAAATCCCTTTCGAAACTGCTTTAAAAATTACAGGCGAATTGATGAAGCCTGATATTTCATTTGACATTATTTTGCCCGAGGGAAATAATAGCGTATCGACAGAAATTATCAATACCACTAAAGCAAAACTAAATCAAATACGTCTACAAACGGATGAATTGAATAAGCAGGTTTTTGCTCTGCTTTTACTAAATCGCTTTATTGGAGAAAATCCGTTTGCAAGTGAATCTGGTGGAGCTAATGTTTCGTCACTAGCAAGGGAAAGTGTAAGTAAAATTTTATCGCAACAACTAAATAATTTAGCCGCAGATTTAATTGATGGTGTAGAACTCAATTTTGATTTGAATAGCTCTGACGATTATACAACGGGACAAAGACAGAACAAAACAGATTTGAATATTGGAATCTCTAAAAAATTACTAAATGACCGTTTGAAAGTAACTGTAGGAAGTAGTTTTGGAATCGAAGGACCGCAACAAACCAATCAAAATGCTAATAATATAGCAGGTGATGTTAGTATTGATTATCAATTGTCAAAAGATGGAAGATATAAATTACGAGCCTATCGTGTCAATAAATACCAAGTGGCACTACAAGGCGAAGTTGTAGAAACTGGAGTGGCTTTTATAATGACTTTAGATTACAACAAATTCAGAGAGTTAATTGCGTCTAGCCAATCTAAAAAGGCCCTTAAAAAAACAAAACAAGAATCAAAAAAGAAAATAGATGAGTAAGAGTAGTTTGTTATATTGTCTTTTTTTAGGAGTACTTATTTCATCCTGCAGCAACACGCGTTTTTTACCTGAAGGCGAATTGTTGTACACTGGTGCAAGCATAAAAGTAGAAGGAAAAGAAGCCACAAGTAAGCAGAAGAAAGAACTTAAAAACCAGTTAAAAGAATTGGTAAGACCAAAACCTAATGCTACTATTTTAGGATTGCGACCTAAATTATACATTTATAATATTGCTGGAACTCCTAAAAAAGATAAAGGCTTTCGCCATTGGCTAAAAAACAAAGTGGGTGAAGCGCCTGTTTATTTCAGCAAAGTAGATTTAGAATATAATAAAAGTGTGTTACAAAATTTCACAGAAAATAGTGGCTACTTTAATGCGAGAACTTCTGCTGACTCTACAAGAAGGGGTAAAAAAGCAAGTGCAGAATATCTTGTAAAGCCTGCTAAACGGTATACAATTAAAGATGTGAAATTCCCCACTGATTCATCGGTAATAGGAAAAGCAATACGCAATACAGGTCGTCGAAGTTTACTTAAGAAAGATCAGCCATACAATTTAGAAATAATCAAGCAGGAAAGAATTCGAATTGACGGAAGATTGAAGGAAAAAGGATATTACTACTTTAATCCAGATTATATTATCGTACAAGTCGATAGTACTGTTGCTGATCACAAAGTGGATCTAATTGTAAAAGTAAAGGATCAAACTCCAGAACTAGCTGAAACACCTTATAAAATAAATAAAATTGTTGTTTATCCAAATTATTCGATAGGTATTGATAGTTTAAAAGACAATAGTAAATCAATAAAAAAGTACAAGGATTTAACTATAGTCGATTCAACAAATATGTTTAAACCGTATGTTTTTGAGAGGGCTTTAAATTTTAATAAAAATGATTTTTACAATCGCACTGACCATAATTTAACCTTAAATAGACTAGTAAATTTAGGAACTTTCAAATTTGTAAAAAACCAATTTATGGTTTCTGATACTACCGGTAACTACTTAGATGCTATTTATTTTTTGACCCCGTTGCCCAAAAAATCTTTACGATTAGAATTATTAGCAAAAACGAACTCTGCTAATTATACCGGAACTGAACTTAACCTGAACTGGAGCAATCGCAATGCGATTGGAGGTGCTGAGTTGTTAACTATTTCTACTTTTGCTGGTGTTGAAGTCCAAGTTGCTGGTCAGAATAATGGTTTTAATGTGTATCGTTTTGGAGGTGAGGCGAATTTAATTTGGCCACGATTGGTAGCACCATTCAAGTTACATTCCGCTACTGGCTTTGTACCAAAAACTAAATTTACTTTAGGGTACGAATATCAAAACAGAACCAAATTGTACTCTTTACAAACTTTTAAAGGATCGTTTGGATATTTGTGGAAAGAAAACGAGAGGAAAGAGCATTTGCTGAATGTTACTGAAATCACTTTTGCCAGTCCTCAGAATGTTACACAGCTTTATAAAGATCAAATTTTAATAAACGAATCTTTAGGGAAAGTTATTGAGAAACAATTAATTTTTGGACCAACATATTCTTACACCTACACTAACACTGCACAAAAGAGAAAAAAAAACACATTCTATTATAAAGGTACTGTTGATTTAGCTGGAAATATTGCTGGTTTAGTTACTGGAGCAAATATTAAAAAAGGAGATACCATAAATATATTTAAAGTACCTTTTAGTCAGTTTATAAAAATAGAAAATGACTTTAGACATTACTACAAATTAGGACGTGATTCTCAATTAGCGAGCAGATTAATTGTGGGAGCCGGATACGCGTTCGGAAATTCACGTGAAATGCCATTTATAAAACAATTCTTTATTGGTGGAACTAATAGTTTAAGGGCTTTTAGAGCGCGTTCTGTTGGACCTGGAACATTTGATGGTGCCGCAACAAATACAAGTACTTTTCTACCAGATCAATCAGGAGATATAAAATTAGAGTTCAATACAGAATACCGAGCTAAAATTTATGGATTAGTAAAAGGTGCGCTGTTTTTAGATGCTGGAAACATCTGGTTACTAAATGAAGATCCTGAGAAACCAGGAGCTAAATTTTCAAAAAAATTCATGAGCGAATTAGCTATTGGAGCTGGTGCGGGATTGCGTTTCGATTTTTCATTTTTAATTCTCCGCACTGATTTTGCCTTTCCCATACGTAAACCGTATTTATCTGAGGGGAATAGATGGGTTTTAGATAAAGTAGATTTTGGAAGCGGTTCCTGGCGCAAAGAAAATCTAATTTTTAACTTGGCTATTGGATATCCTTTTTAATAAAATTTACAATATAAGCAAGTCGAAAGTCATAAAGTCGAAAGAAGAAACATTGCGAATAATCCCTTAAAACCAACCTGTTGTGTCGTTTTTAACTAATTTTAAAATACGAAATTATACGATGTTTACTACTTACTAAACCATTGTTATCAAATAAAAACAAACGGTTTTATACAAAAAAATCTCCTGAAATTCAGGAGATTTTTTTTTGACTAATTATAAAGTAGCTTTTATACAGTATACATTTTAACTCTTAATTCTTGAACTTTTTCATCATCCAGATAATCATCAAAGGTCATATATCTATCAATAGCACCATTAGGAGTTAATTCGATAACTCTGTTTGCAACAGTTTGAGAAAATTCATGATCATGAGTAGTAAAAATCACAGATCCTTTATAGTTTTTCAATGAATTATTAAAAGCGGTAATAGACTCTAAATCCAAGTGATTTGTAGGCTCATCAAGCATTAATACATTAGCACGTTCCATCATCATTCGAGACAACATGCAACGTACTTTTTCTCCTCCAGATAACACTCTACAGGTTTTTAAAGCTTCTTCACCTGAAAAAATCATTTTCCCAAGGAAACTACGAATGTTTACCTCATCGCGTTCTTCTTCCGTTTTTACCCATTGGCGTAACCAATCAACAAGTGTATAATCACTCTCAAAAAAAGAATGATTTTCAACTGGTAAATAGGCTTGATTAGTCGTAACTCCCCAATCAAAAGTTCCAGAATCCGCTTTTTGATTTCCGTTCAAAATTTCGTAAAAAGCCGTGGTAGCACGTGAATCCTTAGAGAAAAGTACGATCTTATCTCCTTTTGCCATGTTCAAGTCAACACCTTTAAATAAAACATCTCCTTCAATAGAAGCACTCAAATTTTGCACATTCAAAATTTGATCTCCTGCTTCACGCTCTTGGTCAAAAATAATAGCAGGATAACGACGACTTGATGGTTTTATCTCAGATATATTCAACTTACTAATCATTTTTTTACGAGAAGTAGCTTGTTTTGATTTGGCTACATTCGCGCTAAAACGACGAATAAATTCTTCTAATTCTTGTTTCTTTTCTTCGGCTTTCTTGTTTTGTTGTGCGCGTTGTTTTGCCGCCAACTGACTTGACTCATACCAGAATGTGTAGTTTCCTGAGTAGTGGTTTATTTTACTAAAATCTATATCGGAAATATGTGTACAAACTGAATCTAAGAAGTGTCTGTCGTGTGAAACAACAATTACAGTATTTTCATAATTTGCTAGGAAATTTTCTAACCAAGCAATAGTTTCGAAATCCAGGTCATTGGTAGGCTCATCCATAATTAGCAAATCAGGATTTCCAAATAAGGCTTGCGCCAAAAGTACACGTACTTTTATTTTTCCTTCTAAATCACCCATTAAAGTATAATGATGCTCCTCATTAATTCCAAGGTTTGATAACATAGATGCAGCATCAGAATCAGCATTCCAGCCATTCATTTCTTCAAATTGCACTTGCAACTCCCCTATTCTATCCGCATTAGAGTCATTATAGTCAAGATACAAGGCATCCATTTCTTTTTTGATTGCGTACAAGGTTTTATTTCCCATCATTACGGTTTCAAGAACAGTACTGTCGTCAAACATATTGTGGTTTTGGTTTAAAACCGACATACGTTTTCCAGGTTCTAAGTGAATATGTCCTGAAGTAGGATCCATTTCACCTGCAATCATTTTAAGAAAAGTTGATTTTCCAGCACCGTTAGCGCCAATCACTCCATATATATTGCCGTGGGTGAAGGTCGTATTTACTTCGTCAAACAAAATCCTTTTGCCAAACTGAACTGATAAATTATTAACTGTTAACATGAATATCTTTTTATAAAAATTTTTGCAAAAGTACGAAAAAAATACTGATTTTTTGGTTTAGAAAAACGGCTATCTAGAAACAGCGCTCTTTAAATAGCTTGCTTTAGTTTTAAATTAAAAAACCAATTTTATTTTGCTGTTTTAATTTGGTGAATTTTAGCTAACAATCCATTTCTAGGAGTGTCTTGAACCAGCTCCCAAAACATAATTCCTCCTAACTTGTTCTTGACAACATAGTGTGTTTTTTCTGCTATTGAATTTAAATCATCACCTGTAGCAAATAATTGTTCCGTTTCATTGTACCAATGTCCCGCTTTCGCTTTATCATCCCAGAAGTACTTCCAACCTTTCTCTTTTGTATAAGTAGTTGTGTAATTTTTAAAGGTTATGCCTGTTGTATGAACTCCAGATTGATATAGGCCATTATTACTATTTGCCACGTTTTTCCAAACTCTTGTGTAAAAAGCCCCTCCAATAACTAGTTTTTCAGAAGGTATCCCGATATTAACTAAATATTGCACGGCACGATCTGCTGATTCTTCAGCGGAGTTAGTACTAAATAATGGAGCATGATGTCCTGTAACTTTTGAATAGCCATTAACTAAATCGTAACTCATAATATTAACACGATCAACTAAAGGCATTATTTTTTTCCATTCTACAGCATCGTCTAAAAATTTTTGAAATCCTCCTGCAGCAAAACTAAGTTCATTGTTCTTCCCTAATGTTTTTCGTAGCATTACAATTAAGTCTGTAAAGTTTTTCTTGTCGGCCGCTTGATATAAATGTCCCGGATGCCCTTCGATAGTTGGATATTCCCAATCCAAATCAATCCCATCGGTTCTAAAATAATCATTAACTTTTTTTACTGATTCTGCGAAAAGTAAACGTCCTTCTGATGTTGAAAAGGCTTCAGAACAAGGAGCGCATCCGCCCCAACCGCCTAAAGAAAGCATGATTTTAAGTTTTGGATATTTGATTTTAAGAGAAACCAAGTGTTTTATTGAAAGTGAGTCCTGCGCATTATCTACGCTTAGCTTACCGTCTTTTAAATGACAAAAACTATAAATAATGTGGGTGAGTTTATTAATCTCAAATTCATCAATTTTCTTATCATCACCAGTATAATAAGCAATAACTGCTATTTTTTTTTGTCCGAGAACTGAAGGCGCTATTGTTATAACAGCTACTAAAAGAAACATTTTTAAGTACTTCATGAATAGTAATTTAAGTTAAATATTGTAGTCATAGCATTCATTAGTAAAAATAGAAAAAACCTGATAAAAAATTATCAGGTCAATCCTCTAATCTAAACACAAATAATGTAAGTCAATAAAAATAATTCACTTTAGTACATTACGCTTTTAAGCACCTATCAATTTTTTCAAACTAGTGTAAACGGCTAATTCCACATCAGCATGATCTTTAGAATTACATTGTTTTATCAAATCATTCAAAAGAACTGCATTCGGTGTTTGTTTGTTTTCTATTACCAATAAAAGTTGTTGTGACAAATCGCTTAAACTTTTTGATAAAGGTAAAATGGGTTGCACAAGAGGTGCGTTTGAACTTAAGTTCACTAAATCAGTATTAATCGCAATCCACTTTCTTAAGAAGCTGCTAACTAATAGCTGATTATTAGCGTTTTTGGTCTTTAAATAAAGATTTACTGCCGCTTCGAAATCTAACGCGTCTGAGGCATCAGGTGCGCATGCATCTGCAAATAAAGTTAGTGGGGAATACATTTGATATTCGGTTCCGCCTTTATTTCGGGAATAAATTTTTAGTGGTTCGCAAATATTCGAAAAATCTTCTAGCGCTTTTATCTCCTGATTGTTAGCGATGTTTCTTAAAAGTACCGCTTTATTTCTGATATGCGTAATTCCAAGTTCTTCCAATCGAAATGAAACATTTTTGAGTCTTTTGTGCATACTGTTCAAATCAACAACATCTTGATTAGACCATAATCTTTCCGCAATCGCAGCTGTTCTTGGCCAAATTCTAGAATCTAACGTCATAGGGCTTACTAGTTCAGTCCACATAGTGGCTTCACCACCTAATATTCTAGCTTTCTCTTCCGCAGTAAGTGTACTATTTTGCGGAATGGGATCATTCAAATAATGGTCATTTACGCTTTGCATCAAATCAATATAAAAGCCATTTGACAAAACGGTTTTATATCCATTTTTTGCTGCATTTGCAACAGATTGTCCAACTGGGAGACCTTCATTTGGACCTTTCCACGAATGAATAATGGCATTTTTAGACATGTCTTTTGTCATAATCTCTTCCCATCCCATCAATTGTTTTCCATGTTTCTTCAACATTGGAACTAACTGCATTGTAAAATGAGTTTGAAGGTCATGATTAGTTACTAACTTATTTTTCTTTTTAAATTCCTGAATTTTTGGATTAGAATCCCAATCTTTACCTTCATTTTCATCTCCACCAATATGAAAATAATCTCCAGGGAATAAAGGGCAAACCTCATCAAAAATCTCACTTAATAGTTGATAGGTTTTAGGATTTGATGGATCTAAAGTTGGATTAAATATTCCCGCATTGCGTTCGATTTTATTAGTCGAAATAGCTGTTATTTTACTTCCAATTTCAGGATAAGCCGTCAAAATTGCCGAGGCATGTCCGGGAACATCAATTTCAGGAACCACTAGAATCCCTCTGTCATTAGCATATTTAACAACACTTTTAATTTCCTCCTGAGTGTAAAACAAACCATCAGAAGCTAAGTCAGTCAATTTTGGGTGTTTTTTTATCTGAATTCTCCAACCTTGATCGTCTGTCAAATGCCAATGAAAAACATTCATTTTTACGGCTGCCATTGCATCTAAATTTCTTTTGATCACATCAATTGGCTGAAAATGTCTAGCCACATCAATCATAAGCCCGCGCCAAGTAAATCTTGGTAAATCAGTGATTTTGGCAGTAGGAAAATAATAAGAAGTACTATTATTTTGCAATAGTTGCAATAATGTCTCTAAAGCGTGAAGTGCACCAAGATCTGAAGTTGCATTTATCGTTATTTTATTGGATTGAATGTCTAACTGATAACTTTCGTCTTCATAAAGTCCAATTTTACCACTTTGAACACAATTTATTTGTAATTCAGCTGTTGGATCTTGATTTATTTTGGTCACAAAGCCTTGTTGAAAAAACAATCCTGTTCTTCCGTCTAATCGTCGTAAAAAATTGGTTGCACCTGTAAAAATCCTAGGGTTAGGATTACCTGTAATGTTTACTTTAAAGTTTTTGCTTAAAGCAAAGGTACCGTCACTCAAATTTATATTCTGAGGCCAGGGCATCAAATCTAATTGTTCTTTTTTTATTTGGGCATTTGATATAAAAGCCACAAATAATAAGATTAAGGAATATTTCATATAGTAGTAACTAAATTTAAATGTTGTTTTTAATAATCATTAGCATTTGAATTTGCTTTTTTCAGCTCTTAGAAAAACCTACTGGCTCATTTGCTAAAGAAAAATAATAATATTTTTTTTGAAGAGTTCCCTTCAGGTTACTTTTTAAATCTTAGAATTTAAATAATTATGAAATCGCTAAAGTATAAGGAATACTATTGAATTTTTACGAGCAGCTAAATTTAATCAATAAAACGTTTTAGAAAAACTTAATTTTCAAAAAGGTAAAATATTGACAAAAAAAATGGCACAAGCAATTGCTTACTTATGCCATTTGACACTAACTCAAATTCTTAGAAATTTGGTGCAGTAGTATCCCACCAAAGTCTTGTGGCTCCATTGTCAAGGCCTCCTAAGGCAGCTACTCCTGAAGCTACTCCTTCCTTATTATTAGTTACTTCTGAATCTGAAAAAGCTAACCTTCTAACGCCAAGTTCGGTACTAATAATACCATTACTTTGGTTATTTGATATTCTGAACAATTTTGGATATCCAGTTCTTCTAAATTCTGACCAAGCTTCTTGTCCGTCAGGATAAGTAGCAATCCATTTTTGGGTAATAATCTTCTCTAGATTTTTTTCTTTGTCAGTTCCCCAAGCAACAGTAATTTTACTAATCGCTTGTGCATTATTTGCAGGATTAAGTGGATCTATATAATCTTTAGGGAGTTTAGTGTTATCTGTACTGTAAGCTGCAGCACCTTCTACACCATTTTGCTCAAATGACGCTTTTATACCAGCCTCATATAAATCTTTAGCAGTTCCGCCCATGTTCCATCCTCTCAAAGCACCTTCGGCTCTAAGAAAATAAACTTTTGCGGTAGACATCCAAGTAATTTCCCCAGTTTTAGTTCTAGGACCTGTTTGAGAGAATTTAGAATAAGTACTTCCAGAAGGATATACAATTCCGGTTCTTACACCTTTATACTCTCCAGGAGTGATTTTTGAAGTATTCCAATATTTAGCTATTCTTGGGTCTTGATAGCCTCCTAATATAGATTCCATATCAGCGCCCATAAATAAACCTACCCAACTATGACTCATAACATCAATTACGTTAAGATCAGTAGGAGATTTAATTTTTAACGCATCACCATTATTTGTAAAAACTCCTAATGAATGACTGATCGCTTTTTCTGCTTCCGTTTTTGCTAAGGCAGGGTCAACTTTAGAAATACGCATGGCCATTCTTAGTCGCAAGGAATTAGCATACTTAGTCCAGTTTGCATATTTCCCCTCATACAATGACAAATCAGTTTCATCAAATGCTGTTTTTTCGCCCGCAGCATTTCTTTTTGTTAGCTCTGCAACAGCAAAATCTAGATCCTTAAACATTTGATTATAGATGTCTTTTTGCGAATCGTAAGTAGCAACACCTTTACCAAATTTAGAGTAAACAGCTGGTCCGTACATATCCGTAATTCTTTGCATAGTAGCAACTTTCAATATCAGTGACCAAGCGTAAAATTGATTAAATTTATCTTTTGAACGTTGTTCTGCCTTGTATAAATACGAGATAATATTAACGTAAGCATCGTCCCAGGCATAACTGTTCCATCCTCCATTCAAAACATAATCATGATTATTTTGTGGTCCAAAAGGAACTGGAGTAGTCATATAACCTGACCACCCATCAGCTTGTAAACTTTGCTGAATTTGGTATTGCCATGTAGTTTCGCAAATATACAAATGATTAAAAGCTGGTTTAAATAGAGATTTGATACTATTATAGTCTTGATCTAATTGTTCTGTAGTTGCTCCTTCTGGGTTTGTATTTATCTCCTCAAAATTATCCGTACAACTAAAAGCCGTAAGGAAAGAGAGGCATAATGCTGTTCTTTTTATTTTATTTATTGTCATGATTGTTAAGATTAAAAAGTTAAATTCAAATTAAGACCAATACTTCTTGTTGAAGGCAAACCGAAAACATCCACCCCTTGCAAACCTTCACCTGTACTCAATGCCACATTAGGATCAAATGGAGCGTCTTTATAAATAAAGAATAAATTTCTAGCAATTAAAGAAATACTTGCAGATTGCATAAATGGCAACTTGGTTTTGTTGAAAGTGTACCCTATAGAAATTTCTCTTACACTCACATTAGTTGCATCATATACATATTCTCCTGTGGCACCATTTCTTCCACCCGTTTTGTCGTAGTAATCAAAAGCATCCATTGTAGTTACAGCCGTTCCATCTGCTTTAGCACCATTAATTTTTACACCACCCGCATTTCTGGCATCACCACTAGCTTTAGAAACGCCGTTAAAGTCATTAATAGCTTCTGTTAAACTTAAAACTTCACCTCCAAAACGACCGTCAATCAGAATGTTTGCTGTAAAAGCTCCAAATTTGAATGTGTTAGAAAAACCTAGCATGAAATCTGGATTTGCATTTCCAACTTCTTCCCAATCAGCATTTACAGATAGTTTTCCAGTTGTACCAACTAATAAGCGCCCTTGAGCATCTTTTTGAATATTTTTCCCTTCAATTATTCCAAAAGGTCTCCCTTCAATTAATGAATATCTATAGTTGTTAGACCCAGGATCAGTCAGTACGATTCTACCTTCTATATTTTGAGAAGGAATATCATTTACTTTACTCTTATTTTGAGAATAATTAATTCTAGATTCCCAATTGAATTTTTCACTTTTAACAATATCAGCAAATAAAACAACCTCAAATCCTTTATTAGAAATACTACCTGCATTAATTGCATAGTTTAAGTATCCATTTTCATTTGTAGATTCAGCAGGAACTTGCATGTATTGATTTTTAGTTTTTGAGTCGTAATATGAAACTTCAAATCCTAATCTGTTATTAAACATTCTCCACTCCGTTCCTATTTCGTATTCTGATTTTAATTCTGGTTTCAATGTAGTTCCAGGTCTTGGCCCTACAGGAGGATTTACAGGTTGTCCTGCTATAATAGAAGAAGTAGGTGTTGTAATAAAAGCGGCAATGTCATTACCTACTTGAGCATAAGTAGCACGCACTTTTGCAAAATTAACAAAATCTGGCATGGCAGTCATTTCGCTAATTATTCCAGTTAATCCCAAAGAAGGATAAAAGAAACTTGGATCATCTGTATTTACTAAAGTAGATGACCAGTCATTTCTAGCGGCAGCATCCAAGAACAAATAATCTTTGTAGCCAAATGTTGTTGCTGCAAATACGGATTGCACTTCACGTTGATAAGCAGTTTGAAAATTTCCATTATTATTAGCAAAATTTCCTAAAGTAAAAATATTTGCATTTTTCAATCCGCCACCAATTCCAGAATCTAAAGTAACTCCAGCAGTTTTACCATTGTTAATACTTGCTCCAATAGTTCCGCTAAATGAGATATCTTCTGAGAATTTAGTATTTATTAAACCAATTATATCTGCATAGTTTTGAGTTCCAACGGTACTAGAATTAATATATCTACCTTTTGGATGCACTAATGATGACGCTGAAGTAGCATACATTTCTTTTTCAAAAACACTTTCGCTTCTGTTATAGCTATATCTAGAAGTTAAACGAAACCAGTCAGTAACTTTATAATCTAAAGCAATAGCGCCATTAAAGAAGTTATTTGTATCAAAAGACTTTTGTCTGTTAATTTGCCAGTATGGATTTTCATTACTTTCATTAACTGCTGCAAATCCAGGATAATTTTGAGCATTCCAGTTTTTAGTAATATCAAAAACTTCATAGTTTTTCAAATCATTTAGGCTAAAAGCTCTAGGATGAGAGTAAACACCACTCACTGGATTAAAGTATAAACCATTTACAGGCCTGTTATTAATTTTTTGCGAAACATAATTACCGGTTACAGCTACATTCAATCGATCATCAAAAAACTTTGATGTTTGACGAATTCCAAAATTATTTTTCTTCAAATGATTTCCTGGTATTACTCCAGACACGTCTGTATTTGCATACGTTAAACTAGTTGAAGCACCATCAGTAGCCTTAGAGAAAGACATAGAAGTAATTTGCGTGGTTCCAGTATTGAAAAAGCCTTTGATATCACCTTCTACTTTTTGCTTTGCTCCCCAACTTTTCGCATCTCCTACATTTGAGGTATAATCAGATTGAAATTCAGGTAAATAAGCTTCCGAATCAAATGTAGTAACTGAGTTTACATTGAATGTTTCTACACCTGCTTTTACTTTTTTAGAACTAAGTAATATAACACCATTTGCACCTTGACTACCGTATAATACAGAAGCGGCCGCACCTTTTAGCACAGTCATTCCCTCATAATCATCTGGATTAATTAAGGAAACAACATCTCCACCATCTCTATTTCCTCCAGCTAAATCTCCAAAAGTTCCATTAGGCTGTACCGATCCTCCGTTTGACAATGGAATACCATCAATTACATATAAAGGTTGATTGTTTGTAAAAGAGGAATTACCTCTTATGACTACTTTAGTCTAACCTCCTGAACCAGAGGAACTTTTAGTAATCGCTACACCAGCTATTTTACCTGCAACTGTATTAATAATGTTAGCGTCTTTCACTCTAGTTAGCTCTTCACCTTTAAGCTCTTGAGCAGAATAAGTTAATGTTTTTCTTGCTTTAGTGATTCCTAATGAAGTTACAACAACCTCATTCAAAGAATTTGTAGCGGCCTCTATCATTTGTACATTAATAGTACTAGATTCTCCTACTAGTACATTTTTAGTTTCCAATCCTAAATAAGAGAAAATTAATGTTTTACTTTTAGCAACTTGTATAGAGAAGTTACCATCAAAGTCTGTACTTGCGGATTCTTTTTCTCCTTGCACATTGATATTTACTCCTGGTATTGGAGCACCATTTCCATCCGTTACCGAACCTTTGATCGTTTTCATTTGCGCAAGCGAAACTTGCACTGTGAAAAGTATCATTAAGATTGAAATAATTTGTTTCATTTTTATTGGTTTTATTAGTTATAGTGTAAATGTATCTGTTAAAAATGCCTTAAAAAAAGAAATTATACTAACGACCTAAAATTTAACATTAACCACTTACTTCTACATACAATGTGTACATTGACATACTTTTTAGCAAAATAATTTCAAAATATTTCAACGAACGACATTATTCCTTATACCAACTGTTTTTTCAAAGTCGTTAATATGTTAAAATCCTGTTGTTTTAGATTTTAGGACAATAAAATTCGATTTTTGCTTTCAAAATCCTTAAAGTTGCATAAGAATCGTGTTAATCTTTTCGAAAAGGGAACTATTAATCTAAAAAATTATTTTTTATTGAAACCAATTAAAAAAATAAAATTCAATACCGAATTCCGAAACCATGTTGGGTTTTGGATTATCTTTTTTCTAATAAACTTTTTGCGTTGGGGATCCTACTTTGATGACTATCCCTACTCTTTCAAATCGAATCTAATTGAGTTTTCCTTACACATCCCATTTGTGTACTTTAACTTGTTAGTTCTTATTCCGCGTTATATTGTAAAATTCGAATATTATAAATATACGTTAGCGCTATTAGCCAGTTTAGCAGTTATTTATATAGCAAAAACAGGCTTAACCTATTATATGATTTCCGAGAATATTTGGCCAGAAGCCAATAAAATATATCACCCATTTGATATTAACCATATTGTTGCGGTAACAATTGGCGAAATTTATGTACTATCTATAGCTTCGTCTGTTTTCTCTACGATGAATTGGTTAAAGGAAAGAGACCGTAATACGATTATGAAGCAGAATCAGTCTAAGATGAAACTGAAATACCTAAAAACTCAAATTCAGCCGCACTTCTTTTTCAATACGCTTAACAATCTCTATGCTTTGTCCTTAGAATCCTCTAAGAAAGTTCCTGATGTTATCTTGAAGCTTTCGCGATTAATGGAATATGTATTGTATGATATTAAAGGAACGCAAATGGTGGACTTGACAAAAGAGATTGATTATATACAGAATTATATCGAAATTGAGAAGCTTCGTTTTGAGCATGTAGAAGTGGCCGTAAACATAGAATCGAATATTGACGACATAAAAATCCCTCCCTTATTAGTGATTACGCTAATTGAAAATGCCTTCAAACACGGAGGTCCTTGCAACAATAACCTTAGAATTAAGATCAATTGTAAAGTTATTGACAATACGATTCTACAATTTGAAATACTAAATAATTTCGTACTTTCACAAAATACAAAAACTAAAAAAGGCATTGGTTTATCCAATACTAAAAAGAGGTTGAAATTGATTTTCCAAAACAATTTCACTTTAGAAAAAACAGTAAAATTTAATTATTATATCATTCGATTACAAATACCTGTTCAAAATGAAGATTAAATGTGTTTTGATTGATGATGAGCCATTAGCTACAAAAATTCTGCAAAATTATTTCACGAATTTTGCAGATTTTGAAATCATTGGCACTTTTCACAATTCGATAGAAGCTTTAGATTTTATAAACAATAATACCATTGATATTGTATTTTTAGACATTCACATGCCTTTAATGACAGGATTTGAGTTAATCCGATTGATTGAGAATAAAACTAAAATTGTAATTACCACCGCTTTTAGGGAATTTGCTG
Source organism: Flavobacterium galactosidilyticum (assembly GCF_020911945.1). Lineage (NCBI taxonomy): Bacteria > Pseudomonadati > Bacteroidota > Flavobacteriia > Flavobacteriales > Flavobacteriaceae > Flavobacterium > Flavobacterium galactosidilyticum. The sequence continues at coordinate 2,447,033 of NZ_CP087135.1, read as the reverse complement.
CGGAGAGTTACGAATTAGATGTTTTGGATTACTTAGTAAAACCTATTCCGCTTCCCCGTTTTATCAAATGCATCCACAAAATTGAAGCTGATTTCAATTTGAAAAACAACCTGAAAGTGGACACTCTTAAAATAGACCCGCATATCTTTATTAAAGTTGATAAGAAAATGGTAAAAATAATCATCGATGAAATTCTTTTTATCGAAGGGATGAAAGAATACATAAAAGTGGTAACCGCTGATAAAACTTATATTACCCACAAATCACTGACCGCCCTTTCCGAAGAGTTACCAGAAGATAAATTTACCCGTATTCATAAATCGTATATTATTGCAGTCAATAAAGTAAAGTTTATAGAAGGCAATAGAATACAAGTTCATTCTTATACTTTACCAATTGGCCGAAATTATAGCAAAGATGTAAAAATTAGAATTTTAGAGTAATCACTTTCTCTATTCTATTAATAGAATCGTACTGTTTATAAGAGAAATAGTGTCGATGGTATAAAATTATTCATTTTTTTAATGAATAATTTTTTTTTAATTTCCTTAAAAGATACATTTACGCATTGAACAAAATTATTAATCTATAAAAATTAACCAAAATTAAATTATGAATTCAGAAAATTTACAAACCAAATGGGGGCAATTTATCCCTTTAGCTATTGTATTCTTCTTTTGGGGATTTGTTGCTGCTAGTAATGATATTTTAATACCAGTTTTCAAGACTGCATTTGATTTAACACAAAGTGAAAGCCAATGGGTTTCTTTAGCCTTTTACATCGCTTATACGGTGGGTTCACTAATATACATGGGAATTTCTATTTTAATAAAAGAAGATATTGTCAATAAAATTGGATATAAAAACGGACTAGCACTAGGATTAACTATTTCTGCTGTAGGCACTTTATTGTTTTATCCAGCAGCAAACACTGGTTCATTTCCATTGATGCTATCGGGTTTATTTATAGTTGCGTTAGGATTCTCTTTACAACAAACAGTTGCCAATCCATTAGCGATTGCTTTAGGACCTATTGCAACGGGTTCTCAACGATTAACTATGGCTGGAGGAATCAACAATCTCGGAACTACGATTGGTCCACTTATTGTTAGCTACGCTATTTTTGGAGCTAATACTAATGGAACCACTACCATGAGTATCGAGAGTGTAAAAATTCCCTATTTAATTCTAGGATTAGCCTTTTTGCTGGTAGCAATCTTATTAAAATTCTCTTCTATTCCGGAACGTCCAGCAACTATTCTTGAAGTTGCAGACGAAACGACAACTACAAAAAAAATGGCCTTACAATATCCACAATTGGTTTTAGGAATGATTGCCATTTTTCTATACGTAGGTGTTGAGGTATCTACAGCTAGTAATTTACCAGCTTATATGGAAACGCATTTAGGATTTTTGACACAAGATGTTGCGCCATATATATCATTATATTGGGCGAGTTTAATGATTGGTCGTTGGACAGGAGCTGTTGAAGCTTTTACCAATGATCTTAGCTTAAGAAAAATATTGCGTTTCCTAGCTCCTTATTTAGCTTTTGGAGTATTTTTAGGGGTAAATGCTATTGCTAAACATGATTTAACACCATTTTATATCTACGGATTAATAATTTTAGTGCTTATTGCTGCTGATATTGCGAGTAAAGGAAACCCAGCTAGAATGTTACTTATATTCTCTTCTTTAGGGATTGTTGCGCTTCTAATTGGGATGTTTACACACGGAATGGTAAGTGTTTACGCCATTACAAGTGTTGGTTTATTCTGTAGCACCTTATGGCCATGTATCTTTACTTTGGCGGTAAGCGGACTAGGTAAAAATACGAGTCAAGGAAGTAGCTTCTTAATCATGATGATTATGGGTGGAGGAATTATAAGTTGGTTACAAGGTTCCGTTTCTGAAGTAATTGGGATTCAAAATAGTTACATAGTTGGTGTTATGTGCTTTGCTTATTTAGTTTTTTATGCTTGGAAAGTAAGTGGAATACTTAGGAGTCAAGGAATAAGTTTTGACGAAAAATTATCAGGAGGCCACTAATCCTATTTACATATAATAACCAAAAAACCAAACCAATAAAAAATCCCATTTGCCTTAGCAAATGGGATTTTTTTAGTAAGTAAGAAATCTAAAAAATTATACTTCTTATTTATTTCCTTTCTCGAAATCAGCAACAAATTGAGCTAATCCAATATCAGTCAATGGGTGTTTCAACAATCCGTAAATTGCAGAAAGTGGTCCAGTCATAACATCAGCACCAATTTTAGCACAGTTCACAATATGCATAGTGTGGCGTACTGAAGCAGCAAGAATTTGAGTTTCGTAACCATAGTTATCAAAAATCAATCTAATTTCTTCAATCAAAGCTAAACCATCAGTTGATACATCATCAAGACGACCAATGAATGGAGAAACATAAGTAGCTCCCGCTTTAGCAGCTAACAAAGCTTGTCCAGCAGAGAATACTAAAGTTACATTTGTTTTAATTCCTTTGTCCGAAAAGTATTTAGCAGCCATAACTCCTTCTTTAGTCATAGGCAATTTTACAACGATTTGATCATGTAAATCAGCTAACTCTTCTCCTTCTTTAATCATTCCGTCGTAATCTAAAGCGTTTACTTCAGCACTTACATCACCATCAACTAAATTACAAATAGCAACATAATGTTTCAAAATGTTATTTTTTCCAGTAATTCCCTCTTTGGCCATTAACGAAGGATTCGTTGTAACGCCATCTAAAACGCCTAATGCTTGTGCTTCTTTAATCTGAGCTAAATTAGCCGTGTCAATAAAAAATTTCATAATATTTGTATTTAATTGTGTGTTTTATAATTTGGGCGTGACCCAAGGATTGGGCTTTCCGCTACAAGTACTCACATAATTCCGCTATTGCTGCATTATGCTGTGGGCTTTTCACTATAATCCTTCACGCTTTTAAAATTCGGTGCAAAATTACAACTTATAATGATTCATAAGCATTTTTTCATACACTTTATCAGGCAAGATTCTTTTCAAGACAATTGATAATTTTTGCATAAAAGCACCCACCTTATAATGGATATTGGGATTAGGAGTTTGAATAATGTTATAAACAGCTTCGGCCATTTCGTTTGGATTACTACCTCCATCTACATGTTCATCCATAGTTCGCAGCGATTCTCCATACGAAACTTCATAAGCGGAACCTTTGATAACCGGTGCATGATAACGACCAGAAGCGATATTAGTAGCAAAATCGCCTGGCGCAACATTAGTAATTTGGATACCAAATGACTTCACTTCCATTCGCAACGCTTCCGTTATCAATTCTAAAGCACCTTTGGAAGCAGAATATATACCTCGATAAGGCAAACCCATATAACCCGCTATAGAAGTAACATTGATAATTAATCCTGATTTTTGTTCCCGCATTTGTGGTAATGCCGCTTTCATAACTTCAATAGGACCAAAAAAATTAGTGTCGAAGTTATTTTTCATTTCCTCCAGTGGAATTTCTTCCAAAGGACCAGTGATTCCAACACCAGCATTATTAATCACAATATCTAATTGACCAGTTGTAGCAATAATTTTGGCTACAGCCAGGCGAATCGAATTAGAATCTCTGACATCTAACGCCACTAAAGGAAAAACCGAATTCAATACGCGTTCTGGATTTCTACTCGTTCCGTAAACAACGAAACCTTTATGATGCAAAAACTCGCCTATAGATTTCCCAATTCCTGACGAACCTCCTGTAATAAGAACTACTTTACCCATTTTTGATGCTATTTACTGTACGAAATGTATAAAAATAAAAAAATCCTCCCGAAGGAAGACTATTATTATCTTTATTTCAAAAAAAAATCTTCCTAAACAGAAGATTTAAAAAAAATGGCAAGCGACCTACATCGCACCGCTCAACCACGTACCCTTGCTATGTTCCCATCCTGGGGGAGTCTGCAGGAGCTGGTCGTGTAGGACTTGCCGGTGCAAATATACAACACTTTTTATATTTTTGCAATACCTTTGCAGCTATAAAATATCGTTGTATATTGTTAACTCTAAAATTTAAATTATGAAAAATCATAACTTCCTATTTATCATTTTATTAGGATTTACATTAACCAATTGTGGTGATACAAAAAAAGGTGAAAATTCTATTTTTACCATCGATAATAGTACTTTTAAGGCACAATACCAGCCACAAGAGTCGTTACAGCTGGGAATCTTGAACCCAAACAACAAGACTATCGACAGTATAGTTTACTTTTCAAATGATAAAAAAATTGCTTCCAAAAAAGATCTTGAAAAAGCAACCTTTGAATTAAAAGACCAAAAATTAGGCTACCAAAATATAAAAGCAGTTGTTTATTTTGATGGATTAAATTCAGAAGCTACTACAAGAATAGAAGTGGTTTCAAATGTGCAACCCAAATTATATAAGTATACAATCGTTAACACTTTTTCTCACGATACGACTCAATTTACCCAAGGTCTAGAATTTTACAAAGACACTTTATATGAGAGTACGGGCCAAAACGGGACATCGCACTTCAGAAAATACGATCACAAAACAGGAAAAGTCTTTAAGCAAGTCGATCTAGACAAGGCTTATTTTGGTGAAGGAATAACAATTTTAAACAATAAAATTTACCAATTGACATGGACCGAAAAAACGGGTTTTATCTACAATGCAAATACTTTAAAACTGGAAAAAACTTTTCATTATGATAAAGAAATTGAAGGCTGGGGCCTAACTAATGATGGTAAATACCTATACCAATCAGATGGAACCGAAAAAATATGGAGAATGAATCCCGAAAATCAAAAAATGATTGACCATATTAATGTTTATTCTGGCAGCTCTAAAATTAAAGCTGTTAATGAGCTGGAATGGATTAACGGGAAAATTTACGCTAATGTTTGGCAAAAAGACGCCATTGCAATAGTAGATCCTTCAACTGGCGCAGTTGATGGCATTTTAGATATGTCAGCTTTAAGAAAATTAGTAAATGTAACTCCAGAAGATTTTTTAAACGGAATTGCCTACAACCCAAAAACTAAAACCATTTTTATAACTGGAAAAAATTGGGACAAAATGTTTGAAATTTCTGTTTCAGAATAACATTATTTAGAGGATCAATAATTGTCACAAAGGCGCTAATGCACTAAATTATACTTAAAATTTGTGCCTTAGTGCCTTTCCGGTATAAAACTAAAAGAAAATATACTTAGCGACAAAACAGAATTTAAAATAGACCTAAAAACAAAACTGCAAAATGACAACATTAATTACAAATATTAAGGAATTACTGCAAGTTAGAGAAAATAGCATTGTTAAAGTTTCTGGAGCCGAAATGGCTATTCTTCCTACCATTAAAAATGCCTTTTTGCTAATTAAAGATAACTTGATTGCTGATTTTGGGACAATGGATAATGTACCAAAAATTGCTACTGATAAAATAATAGATGCAACAGGAAAGATCGTTTTACCTTCATGGTGTGACAGTCACACGCACATTGTGTATGCTGGCAACCGCGAACAAGAATTTGTTGATCGCATTAATGGATTGTCTTACGAAGAAATTGCTAATCGCGGTGGCGGAATTTTAAACTCAGCAAAAAAACTCAACGAAACTTCTGAAGAGGAGATTTATCAGCAATCAAAAGCGCGACTAGAAGAAGTGATGCGTTTAGGAACTGGAGCTGTAGAAATAAAATCAGGATACGGATTGACCGTTGAAGGAGAACTTAAAATGCTTCGTGTTATTCAACTACTAGCTCAAAACTATCCTATAACCATTAAAGCTACTTTTCTTGGCGCTCATGCGTTTCCTACAGAATACAAGGAAAACCGAAAAGGATATATGGAATGCATGCTAAATGAAATGCTTCCTGAAATTGCTAAAAACAAACTTGCTGAATTCATTGATGTGTTTTGTGAAACCGGTTATTTTACTGCTGCTGAAACAGAAGAGATTATGGAGGCTGGAATTAAATTAGGTTTAAAACCTAAAATTCACGTGAATCAATTCAACTCTATTGGAGGAATTCAAGCAGGAGTAAAATACGAGGCAGTTTCAGTAGATCATCTTGAAGTGATGACAACAGAAGATATTTTGGCTTTAAAAAATACGGCAACAATGCCAGTGGCTTTGCCTTCATGTTCTTATTTTCTAAGCATTCCTTATACTCCAGCACGAGAAATGATTGCTGCAGGACTTCCAGTAGCTCTTGCAACTGATTATAACCCTGGTTCTACTCCATCAGGAAATATGAATTTTGTGGTAGCGACAGCTTGTATCAAAATGAAAATGACTCCCGAAGAAGCCATTAATGCAGCTACAATAAATGGTGCTTATGCTATGGGAATTTCAGAAACTCACGGAAGTATAACCATTGGTAAAAAAGCAAATCTTATTATTACAAAACCTATTCCCTCGTATTATCAATTGCCTTATGCTTTTGGTAGTAATCTTATTGAAACAGTAGTTGTAGAAGGTGAAATTTTGACATAAAAAAAGAGGAGCATTACACTCCTCTTTTTAGTATTACTAATTTCTAATATTATCTTAGATTAAAACTTGTTTTAGAAACCAATTGGTCTTTATCAAAAATATTGATAAAATAAGTTCCTTTAGCAAAATCTTTTCCTCTTAAATCTTCAGAAACTTGTATTGTTTTATTTTCATAATTAACATTAGTTAAAAAACTATAGGTTAAAACATTATCTCCAAAATTCTCTGATTTCTTTTCACCTAAAACATTATTTTTACTATCAATTACTTGAACATAATACGTTTTAGATCCTGATTTAGCAATAGCATTTTCAGCAATTGTAAAGCTCACTCTTAGAACGTCAGCTCTACTTGCTTTATCTGTTTCGATTTGTTTACCAGAACTTCTTACTTTAAAAGCAGATCCTGCAGTATTTAAAACTGTTAATTTAGAACCTATTTCCACTGCTTTAGCTAGTTCTTCGTTTTGACCACTTAATGCTTCCACATTTTTCCTAGTCTCACCTAGTACCACTACAGTACTATCACGTTGCGTTGTAAGTTTAGTGTTGTCTTTTTTCAAGCTTTCGTTTTCAGCCATTAGAACTTTCATATTCGACTGTAAAGCATTGTACTGAGTTCTATATTTTGACAAAGAAGCTACATCACCCTTAGACTTACTCAAATCTGCCATCAAAGTAACTACTTTGTCTCTTTCTTGAATTAATTCATCAGACATTGAGGTATTTTCTGATATCGCAGCATCATAAGTTGACTTAAGCTCTTGCAAATCTTTCATAACCGATTCTTTTTCGGTCATTGTACTTTTTAATTCTGTCTTTACTGTATCGACATCAGAAGACATTTTAAAAATATACACTAAACTACCTACTAATAAAATAGCCAATACTGCTATTACCGCCTTAAGACTTGAACTGCTTTTTTGATTTTCCATTCTGTTTTTTTTTCAAATTTAACATTATATAACTACCTAATAACGAAACTTAACACAATTATAGTATTTTTGAACAAAATTATTTTTTTAATGGAAAAAATTATCCCTTTCACAATTACAGATCTCTCAAGAATAACCAATCATAGAAGTGGTGAAATAAAATTTGGAGAGAAAATGATAATCATTCCTAAAGATGTTGATTCTCTTGATTTTATAAAATCTAGCCACGCTAAATATGTTTTACTTGGCATTCCAGAAGATATAGGTGTAAGAGCAAATTACGGGCGACCAGGAGCCGCTTCGGCATGGGAAATTGCGATAAAAAACATTGCAAATATTCAACACAATCGCTTTTGTAAAGGTAGTCAGCTAATCGTTTTGGGACAATTGGACGTTTGTGAAGTAATGAAAAACGTGGATCAATTAGATTTTAATGACATAGATGATCGTTCGAAATTAAGTCAACTAGTCACCAAAATTGATAAGGATGTTTCTCATATTATTTTCAACTTGATAAAACTAGGTAAAACACCTATTATTATCGGTGGTGGACACAACAATTCCTATGGTAATATTAAAGGAGCAGCATTAGCTAAAGGCAAACCTATCAACGCTATAAATTTTGATGCACACTCTGATTTTAGAATTTTAGAAGGGCGCCATAGCGGTAATGGCTTTTCGTATGCTTTTGAAGAAGGCTTTCTAAAAAAATATTTTATTTTTGGATTACACGAAAATTACGTTTCTAAAAGTGTTTTGGACATTATCAAAAAAATAGAAGATCGTGTGCGTTATAATACGTATGATAGTGTAAATATTAGGCGAGAAAAAGATTTTGACACAGAGATGAAAAATGCTTTAGAATTCATTAATAATGACTTCTTCGGACTCGAAATAGATCTTGACGCTATTCCTAATATTGCCAGCAGCGCCATGACATTGAGCGGTTACTCGATTGAGCAGGTTCGGCAATTTATATCCTTTTTTGCTAAAAATAAAAATGCAGCCTATTTGCATATTTGCGAAGGCGCTCCTGATTTAGGTGAAGAAAAAAATAATCATTTGATAGGAAAACTTATTGGCTACTTGATAACCGACTTTATTAAGGCGAATTCAGCATCTATAAATTAAGGAACAAATTCATTAATAATTCTCCTAAAATCAAATCCTAATTAACATACAATTAAGTGACAAAAATATTAATACTATATTTGCACCACTATCTATGTACTTATTACAAGATATTTAATACCTAAAATATGTTATTCGAAGATTTATCACTTTCAAAAAGTATACAAAAAGCCGTGTTTGAACAAGGCTATATAGAAGCAACTCCAATACAAGAACAAGCCATACCAATCGTTTTATCAGGACGTGATATGATAGGTTGTGCACAAACTGGCACGGGAAAAACAGCTGCATTTGCCATTCCTATTATTCATCAATTACATAGAATTGTAGGTTCATCTAAAAAAGCTAGCCCAATTCGTGCCTTAGTAATTACGCCTACTCGAGAATTAGCCGTCCAAATTGGTCAGAATTTTGATCAATATGCAAAATACACCAACTTGGTACAACTTACCATTTTTGGTGGAGTTTCACAAGTTCCACAAGTAGAAATGCTTAAAAAAGGAATCGATATTCTAATTGCTACTCCAGGTCGTTTATTAGATTTAGTGAAACAAGGTTTTATCGATTTAGATCATTTACACACATTGGTGCTCGATGAAGCAGACCAAATGCTTGATATGGGATTTGTAAATGATGTCAAAAAAATTGTAAAACTGACACCTAATAATAGGCAAACACTATTATTCTCAGCAACAATGCCAATTGCGATACGAGAATTAGCGGAGATGTTTCTTAAAGATCCAGCAACAGTTAGCGTTTCACCAGTTTCATCAACTGCTGAAAGCGTTGAACAACGTGTTTATTTTGTTGAAAAAGGAGAAAAAAGAAATCTATTATATCATTTAATAAAAAATGAAAACTTATCTAATGTTTTAGTTTTTTCAAGAACAAAACATGGCGCTGATAATGTTGTAAAGGCATTACGAAAACATGACATTGCTGCCGAAGCTATTCACGGTGATAAATCTCAAAATGCGAGACAACGTGTTTTAGATGGTTTCAAAAATAAAGAAGTTAATGTTCTTGTAGCTACTGATATTGCAGCTAGAGGAATTGACATTGACCAATTGCCTTTTGTTATCAATTTTGACTTACCTAATATTCCTGAAACTTATGTACATAGAATAGGAAGAACGGGTCGCGCAGGAAATGAAGGTGTAGCCATTTCTTTTTGCGGTAAAGATGAGCATCAATACTGGAAAGACATTCAAAGGCTAATAAAAGCCGATGTGAAAATAGTAAGCGACCATCCCTATGGCTGGCATTCAGGAAGCCCAGAAACTGCACCTGGAGCTAAACAAAGCAATTCAAATAGAAGTGGCGGAGCTCATAAGTCTAGAAAGTCGGAAGTTTCAAAACAAAATAAAAAACGCTGGTATTAATTTACAATTGTCTTTTGAATATTCCGTTTATAAAGGAATTATTCTATAGACAATATACATAAATCGCTCAATGATTATGGTCTCTAAAAGACTCTAATCATTGAGCGATTTTTTTATTCACCTATAAATAAGAGGAGCATTAAACCACTTCTAATTTTTCAGTGGTCAACTCCGTGATAATGTTAAATAATTTCTCAGAATCAAAGGGTTTAATGATAATATCATTAATTCCGGCAGCGAGTGAATCTTCAGTGATTTCAGATTTATCAAAAGCTGTAAGCGCAATAATTGGAGTTATAATTCCTTTTGAACGAATCTTTTTTGTAGTTTCAAAACCGTTTATCATTGGCATATTAATGTCCATTAGTATGATATCAAATGTTTCTTTATCTAATAATTCCAGCGCTGCATATCCATTATCTACAACGCTACACTTATAATTATTCTTTTCGATTGTCTTTTTAGTCACTAACTGATTAATCAAATTGTCTTCAACTACTAAAACATTAATAGCTTTATTTTCACTTACGTTTACACGAATATTATTAATTAATTCAAGTGTTTTACTAGGATTATATTCGAATGCAATTATGAATTTAAATTCTGTTCCTACATCAATAGCACTTTCTACAGAAACATTACTATTGAATAATCCTACTAGCTGCTTTACAATGGACAGTCCTAAACCGGTTCCTTGATAGTCAGTTTCTTTTCTACCAACTTGTACAAATTTTTCAAAAATCTTTTTTTGATCCTCTTTTGCTATTCCAATACCATTATCAACGATTTTAAATTCTAAAGAACAAGAAGTCCCCTCTATTTTTAGTAAACGTACATGTACAGCAACTTCTCCATTTTTAGTGAATTTTAAAGCGTTTCCAACCAAATTAACTATAATCTGTGAAAGACGTAATTTATCCCCAATTAAATATTCTGGAATAGCAGGATCAATATTAAGTATTACTTCATTATTATTGTTTTGTGCCAAAAATTTTAGGGAATCTTTGACCATATCGATTTCATCCGCAATATTGAAGGTAAAGTCCTCCAATATTATTTTATTGTCTTCAATCTTGTTCATTTGAAGAATATCATTCACAAGAGAAAGTAAATATTTAGCCGAAAATTTCAGAGACTTTAAATACGGATTATTCGCTAAATCTTTATTTTCATCTATTAATATATCTGTAATCCCAACCACGCCATACAACGGAGTTCTCAACTCGTGACTGATAGTAGAAACAAATTGTGATTTTAGTTTAGTAGATTCTTCAGCTTTTTCTTTAGCAATTATTAACTGCTTATTTGCACTAGATAGTTCCTTATTTGATTTCTTTTTGAAATTATTATTTTTGATTAATGTATATAGCAAAAAAAGTAAAACTATCACGATTACTATAAACAGAAGAACAATTATTTTAGATTTTTCTACTATTTTAAGATTAGCCTCCTTTTCAATTGCAAATTTATCAATCTGACGTCTGTATTCATCTAACTCTATATTCATTCCAGCTATATTAGCTTTCTCGAGTTTTTCTTTGTTGTAAAGTTCGTCTGTGATTTGATTATATCTAGTAAGATTTTCATAGGCATTTTTGTATTCTCCTATCTTTGACAAATGTTTAGAATATTCTAAGTGTGCATAAGATAAATCAGATTTTTGATTAGTTTTTATTCCGAGTTTTATAGCGCTTAAAAAATAAGAAGAAGCCTTTACTTTATCATTTTTATGAGAAAAATACATTCCATTTAGCATATTTACAGCCGAAATATTCGATTCATTACCAAATTTTTCTTTGTACTTATTGACATATTCTAGATTAGGATAGCCCTCTTTAAATTGACCAACATCAAAATAAGCCCAAGCTATATTTAATTTCGTCATGAAAATCTGACTGGAATCAGCTATTTTTTCACTGTATTTAATGGTATTTTCGTAATAACGAATCCCTTTAAGATACTGCTTCTTTTCGAAGCAATAAATATTACCCAAATTGTTATTTATTTTATTTGTTAAAGTATCATTATTTATTTTACTAGCATAAACCATCGCCTTATTGTAGTACAGAATAGCTTTGTCAAATTGCGCTAATTCAGCATAATTTGCAGCAATCGTATTGTATGAAATAGTAGTTGATAAATAATCTTTAGAAAAAAGCGCTCTGTTTAATGCAATTTTAGATACTTCTAGTGATTTAGTAAAATCGGCGACTTTTAAATAGTGACTCGCTTGATTTGTTAAATCGTTGATTTCCTTTTTCGAAATTGTATTTGTCTGTGCAACTAGCGAATATGTAAAATAATGTAAAGTTAAGAGTACTAAAAAAATAATACGTTTTAAATGCATAGCTAAGATAAATTTATCAAATATACTTTATATTAATAAAAATAAGTGAAATTATGCAGAATTAGTATTAAAAATAAACGAGGATAATAATTAAACAAAAATGAATTCTTAGCGGACATAAATAAGTGGCTGTAATTCCCAGTAAATACGGTATGCAAAGTAATACGATCTCGATAACATCAACATTTTTTAGGCGTGTTTCTGTTGCCAATTAAAATCCAAATCTTCTATAGATAGATTCGAAAGTAATTTAATTTTTAAATCTACTTATAAAACTCTAGTTTAAATATCCATTTCTTAAAACGATACAGATATTCAGCCTTACTAATCAATAGATTACGAATGTTACATAAAAATAAAAAGGAAGTGTATGAACCTATATCAAAAAAAGACCTAATTTAGTGAATTGGGCTTTTGGACAAAACCGTTGTAAAACGTTAGATGAGGCGAAAAGACCAGAAGAAATTATACAATAAATTATAAATTATGAGATTAGAAGATTTTGACAATGACGAGGATAAAGTAATCCAAGATAGATTAAAGCAAAAAACTTGGAATGAAATTCGAACCAATGATAGTTGGGCGATTTTTAAAATAATGTCTGAATTCGTAAATGGATATGAGACTATGGGACGAATAGGTCCATGCGTTTCCATTTTTGGTTCTGCTAGAACTAAAATAGACGATCCAAATTATTTACTAGCTGAAAAAATAGCTTATAAGATTAGTAAAGCTGGTTACGGCGTTATTACTGGCGGCGGTCCCGGAATTATGGAAGCAGGAAACAAAGGCGCACATCTTGGCGGCGGTACATCCGTAGGTTTGAATATCGAACTTCCTTTTGAACAACATTTTAATCCGTATATAGACAATGACAAAAATTTGAATTTTGATTATTTCTTTGTTCGAAAAGTAATGTTCGTTAAGTATTCACAAGGTTTTGTCGTTATGCCAGGCGGCTTTGGAACTTTAGATGAATTATTTGAAGCCATAACTTTGATTCAAACCAAAAAAGTAGCAAAATTTCCTATTATATTAGTGGGTTCTAAATTTTGGTCTGGACTGATTGAATGGGTAAAAACAGTTTTAATTGAAAAAGAAAAAACTGTAAGTCCAGAAGATCTAAACTTATTTAAAATTGTAGATACTGAGGATGAAGTGGTAGAAATACTGAACGCATTCTACAAAAAATATGATCTATCACCCAATTTTTAATCATGAAGCTGTCCTAACCGACAGCTTTTTTTTATTTTACTGCAATTTTACCATTGTAATCTAATTATAATTATATTTAGTTTTTTAAAAATCTTAATATTTAATACTTGAAATCATTTTGTAAAATCATTTTATTTTTGGTTGTCCTCTTTGTATCCCAAAAACAATATGGACAACATCATTCGAAGATGGCTGTAGTGTTAAATTCAGAGAAAAAAACATTACAGATACAGCAAGAACTCACTTATTTCAATGAGTCAAATGACACCTTGACAACTATTGTATTGAATGATTGGAACAATGCATTTTCAAATAAAAACACCCCGCTAGCTAAGCGTTTTTCGGATGAATTCTATAGAGGTTTTCACTTAGCTAAAGAAGAGGAGCGCGGAAGTACAAATAACTTGATTGTCGCTGATGCAAATAAACAGCCTTTTCTCTGGGAGAGAACTAAAAAAAATCCGGACTATATTTTTGTTCAACTTAAAGAAAAATTGGTTCCTAACCAGAAAGTAACTTTTACCCTTTCCTACACTATAAAAATTTCAAGCGATAAATTCACAAAGTATGGTTATAGTGATAATGGAACATTAAAACTAAAAGATTGGTACCTTACTCCTGCACGTTATGAAGATCATGCATTTGTACAGCACAGCAATAACAACTTAGATGATATTGCAAATGCTATTTCTGATTTTGATATAAATTTAAAAATACCTGCTTTGCTTGAAATTACTACTGACTTAAATAGCGCAAAATCTCAAGAAGCAAATGGTTTTATTTCGTACAGATTAACGGGGAAAAATAGATCTATAATCAGTTTATTTATTGAACCAAAATCTAATTTTATAACTTACAAAAATGCTTCATTTAAAGTTCTTACTGATTTAAAAGACAACAAATTAAACGAAATACAGAAAGCGGTGGCAATCGATAGGATTATTAATTTTACTAACGATTTAATTGGCAAATATCCCAATGAAAAAATGTTAGTTTCGCAAATCTCTTATGAGCGAAACCCTTTCTATGGATTAAATCAACTACCATCGTTTTTAAGCCCTTTCCCAGACGAGTTTATTTATGAAATTAAATTTTTAAAAACCTACTTGAATGAATTTTTAAAAACAAGTTTACACTTAGATCCAAGAAAGGACAATTGGATTTACGATGGAATTCAAGTATATGCAATGATGAAATATATTGATGAGTATTACCCAGATATTAAAATGATGGGTAGTATTGCCAACATGAAATTACTAAAAAGTTTCAACTTAACGAAAATAGATTTTAACGGACAATACAGTTATTTCTATATGCTAATGGCCCGAAGAAATTTAGACCAGCCTTTAGGCGTACCAAAGAATTCTTTAATAAAATTTAATGAACAAATTGCCAGTAAATATAGAGCAGGAATAAGTATTCGGTTCCTAGATGAGTACTTACAAAACAATACGGTAGAAAACAGCATTAGAGCATTTTACAAAAAAAGCACACATGCAACAGTCTACAAATCAGATTTTGAAGAGTTATTAAAAGCAAATACAACTAAAAACATTAATTGGTTTTTTAATACGATTATCAATTCAAGAACAATTATAGATTATAAGTTTTCCAATGTAATAAAGACAAAAGATAGTATAACTTTTGGTGTTAAAAACAGAACTGGAGCACCCATTCCTATTCCCATTTATGGAACTAAAAACGGCGATATTGTCTTTAAACAATGGCTTGATATAGATGCATGTGACAGTACTTTCACTATTCCTAGAAGCAACATCGATAAAATTATATTGAATTTAAAAAATGAAGTTCCAGAATATAATTTAAGAAACAACTGGTATAAACTAGAAGGCTTTTTTCCAAATAATAGACCAGTGAAATTTGCTTTTATGAAAGATTTAGAAGATCCGTATTACAATCAGATTCTTTACGTGCCGTCACTAGGATATAATTTATATGATGGTCTAACACCAGGATTACGATTGCATAATAAAACCATCTTAGAAAAACCTTTTAACTTTGATATTAATCCATCCTACTCCACAAAGTCTAATAACTTATCTGGCTCAGGTGTTTTTGCCGCTAATCATTATTTTAGAAATAGTACGCTTTATAGTGCCAGATATTCGCTTAGTGGTTCTTATTTTCACTACGCGGAGGATGCTACTTACCTAAAATTAAACCCTACAATACAATTAAGGATTAGAGAAGCAAATTTTAGAGACAATAGAAAATAATTGATTTTATTCAGGCAAGTAATCGTAAACAAGGAGAAAAGTGCCTTAGTAATTGATAATTCTCCAGATAATTATTCAGTTTTTGATGCGCGATATATCAATACTAAAACAGAAGTAACCAATCATTTTAATTTTGCTTCTAATATACAAGTTTCTAGCAATTTTGGAAAGATTACCAGCGAACTAGAGTACAGAAAACTTTTTGAAGACAATCGCCAAATTAACTTACGTTTTTACGCAGGGACTTTTTTATACAATAAAACGCAATCGGATTTTTTTAGCTTCTCGCTAGATAGACCTTCAGACTACCTTTTTGATTATAATTATTTAGGAAGATCTGAAAGTACAGGCTTTTTTAGCCAGCAATACATTATTGCCGAAGGTGGTTTTAAATCTAAAATAGCAACACCTTATGCGAATCGCTGGATTACTAGTTTTAACGCAAGTTATAGCATTTGGAACTGGATCGAAGTTTATGGCGACATAGGTTTAATTAAAAATCAAGGCGTAAAACCAAAATTTGTGTTTGATAGCGGCATCCGTATGAATCTCGTAACTGACTATTTTGAACTGTACTTCCCTATATATTCGAACAATGGATGGGAAGTGGCACAAAATAATTATAACGAAAAAATACGTTTTATTGTCACTTTTTCACCTAAAACATTAATCAATCTTTTTAATCGAAAATGGTTTTAATCGAATACAACTGCTGCCAATAACTACATTATTCTTAAAAAAATTGCTATAAAATTACATATATCAAAAAAATAAAGTTCTTTTTATTAGAATAGAATACAAAAATTAAATTCTATTTTACAAAATCAACTATGAAAAGAATTAGTTTTTCCGTAAATTTGCAGCATAAAGTTATACTTTTTAATTATGATAAAAGAAAATACCAACACCACACTGACATTTGAGGATTTCAAAATAGAAGTTTTAAATGACTATACAACAGCCACAATAAGCCGTGAATGCAGCCTTTTAGGTCGCAAAGAAGTATTGACTGGAAAAGCAAAGTTTGGAATTTTTGGTGATGGAAAAGAAGTGCCACAACTAGCAATGGCTAAAGCATTTCAAAACGGCGATTTTCGATCTGGATATTATCGTGATCAAACTTTTATGATGGCTATTGGTCAATTGACGGTCGAACAGTTTTTTGCTGGATTATATGCTCAAACCGATATAGAACAAGAACCAATGTCAGCAGGACGACAAATGGGAGGCCACTTTGCTACTCATAGTTTAAATGAGGATGGGTCTTGGAAAGATTTAACAAAACAAAAAAATTCAAGTGCTGATATTTCTCCTACTGCTGGACAAATGCCCAGATTATTAGGACTCGCTCAAGCATCAAAAATATACAGACAGGTTACTGGAATTCCAAATGCTTCTAATTTTTCTAATGAAGGAAATGAGATTGCTTGGGGAACCATAGGAAACGCAAGTACTTCTGAAGGACTTTTTTTTGAAACTATAAATGCAGCTGGAGTTTTACAAGTGCCAATGGTAATGAGTGTTTGGGACGATGAATATGGAATTTCGGTTCATGCCAAACATCAAACTACTAAGGAAAGCATATCAGAAATATTAAAAGGCTATCAGAAAGATAAAAATACAAATGGTTTTGAAATTTTAAAAGTAAAAGGTTGGGATTATGCTGACTTAATTGCTACTTATGAAAAAGCCGCGGATATTGCTAGAGTAAATCATATTCCTGTATTAATTCACGTTACTGAATTAACTCAGCCGCAAGGACATTCTAGCTCAGGTTCACATGAACGATATAAGGACGGTAAAAGATTGTCCTGGGAACGAGATTATGATTGTTTGCGCCAAATGCGATTGTGGATGATTGCAATTAATATCGCTACTCCTGAAGAACTTGATGCTATTGATGCACAAGCTAAAAAAGAGGTTTTAGAAGCTAAAAAAGCAGCTTGGAATGCGTTCTTGGAACCTATAATTGCAGAACAAAAAGAGCTAATTTCTGTATTACAAGAAATAGCAAAAACAAGCGTTAATCAAGAGGCAATATTAAAATTTGCAACTGAATTGAATGGCATAAAATCTCCTATCAAAAAAGAAATTTTAGTGACAGCTCGAAAAGCATTGCGTTTACTACGTAATGAAAATGAGAAAGAAATACTATCACAATGGATTATTTCTTACACGGCTAAAACGCAAAAGAAATTTAGTAGTAATCTTTTCTCAGAAACAGCATTAAATGTTTTTTCTGTTGAAAAAGTACTGCCAATTTACGCTGATGACGCAACAGAAGATACAGATGGTCGTATGATTTTACGCGATAATTTTGATGCTATTTTTACAAAATATCCGGAAGCTTTAATTTTTGGTGAAGATGCCGGAGCGATTGGCGACGTAAATCAAGGATTAGAAGGAATGCAAGAGAAATATGGAGAATTACGCGTTGCTGATGTTGGCATTCGCGAAGCAACTATATTAGGTCAAGGTATTGGAATGGCACTAAGAGGCTTACGCCCTATTGCTGAAATTCAGTATTTAGATTATTTGCTGTATGCTATCCAGATCATGAGTGATGATCTTGCCACATTGAGATATCGCACCGTTGGAAAGCAAAAAGCACCTTTAATTATACGTACAAGAGGACATCGTTTGGAAGGAATTTGGCATTCAGGCTCTCCTATGGGAATGATCATAAATGCTATTAGAGGAATTCACGTTTTGGTTCCTAGAAATATGACACAAGCAGCTGGTTTTTATAATAGTTTATTAGAATGTGACGAACCTGCTTTAGTTATCGAATGCTTAAATGGCTATCGTTTGAAAGAAAAAATGCCTCTGAATTATGGTGATTTCAAAACACCAATTGGTGTTGTTGAAACTATGAAAGAAGGTTCAGATATTACATTAGTATCTTACGGTTCAACTTTAAGAATAGTGCAGCAAGCAGCTAAAGAGCTGGACGAAGTAGGAATTGATTGCGAGGTTATCGATTTACAATCGTTACTTCCATTTGACGTAAAGCATGATTTAGTTAAGAGTATTGCTAAAACAAATCGACTTTTGATCATTGATGAGGATGTTCCTGGTGGAGCGTCAGCTTACATTTTGCAACAAATTATTGAGCAGCAAGATGGATACAACTACTTAGATAGCAAACCAGAAACATTAACAGCTAAAGCCCATAGACCAGCTTATGGTACTGATGGCGATTATTTTTCTAAACCATCTACCGAAGATGTTTTTGAAAAAGTGTACGCTATGATGAACGAAGTAAATCCATCTAAATATCCAAGTTTGTATTAACTGTTATTTTAAAAAATAGAATGCAGTACCATTCTTTTTTTAAAATCTTAAATTACTATTTGTAGTATATAATTTAATGCCAACAGAAATTTTTTGTGTTGGCATTATTTATTTAATTTTATTTTTTTCAAAATATCTAGCAAATGAAATCATTAACTGCGTTATTACAAGAAATAGAAAATGCAAGAGTCATAGATGCTCAGGTACCTTACAATCAATACGTACCTATAGATTTATCAATTACAAACGAAGATTTTGTAAAACTAAAAATTGAAAATTCAATTGATTTTGAAAGCTATATCCACAATTATTTAGCTAAAAACAATGCGAAAGTAGCTTTTGGTGGATATAACGAAGTAAGGAGTTTATATAAAAGAAGTAAAATTTTTGGTAGTTCACATTCTGAAGAACGAAATATTCATATCGGTCTAGATTTATGGATTAAAGCTGGAACACCTGTTTTAGCAGCTCTCGACGGCTTTGTACATTCTTTTAATTACAATATGGGTGTTGGGGATTATGGTCCCACTATACTATTAGAACATCATATCGAAAAACAAAAGTTTTATACTTTGTACGGCCATCTCTCGTTAGAAAGTATAAATAATATTAAAGTGGGAACTTTTTATAAAAAAGGCCAACAATTAGCGACACTTGGAGATTCATTTGTCAATGGCGATTATGCACCTCATCTGCATTTTCAAATTATAAAAAAATTGGTCAACAATTTTGGTGATTATCCTGGTGTTTGTAGTAAAAATGATTTGAAACATTACTTAGAAAACTGTCCAGATCCCAATGTCTTATTAAAAATTAAATAAATTATGAAGAAAGTATTTTTAATTGTAAGCATCCTATTGCTTATTGGTTGTAAATCAAAAAAAGTTGTTACTACGCCTGAACCAGAAATTGAGGTGGTAAAAATGGTAAAGTTAAACCTTTCGGAAGTTGGAGAAAGTCAAAAGAAAAAAGCCTACGAATTAGGAAAAAGAGTTTTAATGACTTGTAATACTTCGAGATTTAAGCCTTTTACGACAAGTGAAGCTACCGCATCAGTTATCAGAAATACAACAGAAGAACGACTTACAAAAACCTGTACTCGCTTTCGTCAATATTATGGAAATTTTATTGATCTAGAATTAATTGAAACGTATAAAAACAATTTTGATCAATCTATCATTTTCCGTTACAAAGCTGCTTACACTAAAAAAGTAGCTAATAAGGAACTTAGGGTTACCATGGATCCTGATAATAAAGTTTCTTCAATAAAATCATTAGATTGGGTTAATGCTTTTCCTCTAAAATAAGCACAACTGTAATGGTAGCGTTAATAATATTATTTCGTAAAATCTTTTGACTAGTTTGTCTATTAGATTTTACTTAATGTTTTATGAAACTAATTTCATAAAACATTTTTAGTATGTGGCAAACTCAGTCCTAAATTAATTTAATTTCTAAATTTAATCTTCTAATTGACGCACTTTATTTTGTAGGTTTTTATTTTCAATTTTAAATATTATTCAAAATAATTATGTTTTCCATAAAAATAATACAAAGTGTTGCTTTAAAATTTATAATTTCAATACGCTAATTGGAGTATAAGAAAAACAAAATCCAAAATGAAAAAGCTGCTTCTTCTGACAATAGAAATTATAAAAACAAAGTAGTTTTAGGAATCAAAAATGAAATTTTTAGTATTACTGTTAAAAAAATCAAGATTCCATTAATCTCCACAAAACTTCCATCTTATTCGTTTTTACTCAATTTAAATCTTGAAATACACGTTTTTTAAATTTAAAAAGAAGGATTCTTTAATTTAAAAATTATTATACTTAAGATGAAAGCAGAATTTATATCAGATTGAAACAACATTCTAAAGACTTCAATTATTCTAAAAATAATAAATTTCAATGCAATCTCATCGAAAAATCTCCCAGACAAAAAGTAATTTACTCTAGCATTTTCCTTATTTAAAAATAATTTAGCTTAAGCGTCGAATAATAATATAGCTTATTTCTAAAATTTAATAGTTTACATTTAATTAGAAAAGTCAAACTAGTGCAAACTGTAAACTGAATAAATTTGAAACTATACATTAAATACATGGTTAGTAATCGCTGTAAATTAGCAGTAAAGGAAGAGCTAAAAAAGCTTAAACTTCATTTTATGGTTGTTGAGTTAGGAGAAGTAGAAATTATGGAAAATATTTCGATGGCGCAAAGACAAATTTTGAAGGTAGGATTACTAGATTCAGGACTTGAATTGATGGACGATAAAAAAGCGATGTTGATTGAAAAAATAAAAAATGTAATTATTGAAATGGTTCATCATTTAACAGAGCCTATTAATATCAATTTCTCCGATTATTTGAGTCAAAAATTAGACCACGATTACACATATTTATCCAACTTATTTTCAGAGGTTCAAGGAACTACAATTGAACAATTTATAATTTCGCACAAAACAGAACGTATAAAAGAGTTAATCATTTACGGTGAATTAAATATCACTGAAATTGCATGGAAAATGAATTATAGTAGTGTAGCACATTTGTCAAGCCAATTTAAAAAATCAACTGGTTTATCCCCTTCTCATTTCAAAAAATTAAAAGACAAACGTCGTAATCCACTTGAAAAAATTGGAAATACAACCGAATAAATGAAAACTAAAAAAACACCTGCACCACCCGATTTGGTTGAAACTACTAAAGGTTCTTTTGTCACAATAAGTGCTGAAGGAATAGTTACTGATAGTAGTGAAGCATCCATAAAAACTATTAAAATTTCGCAAGAGGAATTAGTAGTAAAAGGATTTTCGAATCAATTTACAGAAGAACAGCAAGAACAAAAAAAGTGGCAACATATTTTTGAAAAAGGATTTATTAAAGATCACTCCCTAACAGTAAAACATAAGAAAGAGAAACAAATTGGCGTACTTTATGATGCCTCGATATATGAAGATTCAGAAGGAATTACGCACGGTTTTTTTACAAAAACAACTAATAGCAAATTCCAGAAATTAGCAGCGCAATATTCGCATAGTCTGATTGAGGCAAGTCTTGATCCGTTAATCACCATTGATAGTGAAGGCAAGATTACTGACATGAATGAAGCATTAGTACATGCAACAGGAGTGAGCAGAACACAACTTACAGGTTCGAATTTCTTCGAATATTTTACTGAAAAACAAAAAGCACAAGAAGTCTATCAGAAAGTATTTAAAAATAAATCAGTAGAAGATTTTCCACTAACAATTCAGCATTTAAAGGGTAAACGGACTGATGTACTTCTTAATGGTTCTGTTTATAAAGATGAACAAAGTGTCGTTCAAGGCGTAGTTTTAGTGGCTCGAAATATTAGTGGGCAAAAATGGGCAATGGATTTAAAAATTGCTAATAGAGAGCTGGCCTTTCAAAATCAAGAAAAGGAAAAAAGAGCTGCAGAATTAATTATTGCGAATAAGGAACTCGTTTTCCAAAACCAAGAAAAGGAAAAAAGAGCTGCAGAATTAATGCTAATCAATCAACAGCTTATTTTCCAAAATATGGAAAAAGAGAGATGGCAAACTAAAAATAAAGAACTTAAAGATCTTAATCATACTGCAAATTTAAGCTCTCAATACACACTTAGCTTAATTGAAGCTAGTCGAGATCCTTTAGTTACCATTAATACTAATGGCAAAATTACGGATATGAATGAAGCTTTTGTCTTTAACACGGGTATGACACGTGAAGAACTTACGAATTCAGATTTCTTTAATTATTTTACGGAGCAACAAAAAGCGCGAGAAGTATATCAAGAGGTATTCAAAAAAGAATCAGTTAATGATTCACCGCTTACGCTTCGTCACAAAAATGGAAAATTGACTGATGTATTGTTTAATGGCTCCGTATATAAAAATGAAGAAGGAAACGTAGATGGCGTTGTCGTTGTTGCAAGAGATATAACCGATCAAAAAAGGATTGCTAATGAACTGATTGAAGCACGAGTTTTTGCAGAATTAGCTACTGAAATTGCTGAAGAAGCGAAAATAAATGCTGAAAATGCAACTATAATAGCTGAAAATGCTGTAAAAGCAAAACAACAATTTTTGTCGAATATGAGCCATGAAATTCGGACTCCTATGAATGCAATTATTGGCTTCACTAAAGTGGTTCTGAAAACAGAATTGACTGCTAGACAAAAAGAATACTTAGAAGCCATAAAAATAAGTGGTGATGCATTAATCGTACTTATAAACGACATACTAGACTTAGCAAAAGTAGATTTAGGTAAAATGACATTTGAGAAAATACCTTTCAAAATGAAATCCTCGATATCCGCCATGCTTCATTTATTTGAACCTAAAATAAACGAGAAAAATCTAAAATTAGTTAAAGAATACGACAAAAAAATCCCTGTTGTGCTGATAGGAGATCCAGTTCGTTTGCATCAAATAATTTTAAACTTAGTTAGTAATGCCGTCAAATTTACATCCACAGGAAAGATTACGGTAAGCGTTCATTTACTATATGAAGACTCGGATAAAGTTATTATCGAATTTGCTGTATCGGATACTGGAATAGGAATCCCAGAAGATAGATTAGACAAAATATTCGAAAACTTTCAGCAAGCATCCAGCAATACTTCTAGACTTTACGGCGGAACTGGATTAGGTTTGGCAATTGTAAAACAACTTATAGAACCGCAAGGTGGAACAATTCGCGTAAAAAGTGCAATGGGACAAGGCTCCACATTTAGTTTTACTTTAAGCTTTCTTAAAACAAACGCCGATGCACAGTTAGAAGCAGAGATACTTGAATTAGACAGCGAAATAAAAAATATAAAAGTTTTAGTAGTTGAAGATATTCCACTAAATCAGTTACTTATGAAAACGCTGCTAGATGACTTTGGATTCGGACGTGATATTGCTGAAAATGGTAAAATCGCAATTGCAAAACTAAAAGAAAACGAGTACGATGTTATTTTGATGGATTTGCAAATGCCCATAATGAATGGTTTTGAAACTACAGAATACATTCGTAAAACAATGAATTCTAAGATACCTATTATTGCATTAACTGCTGATGTTACAACAGCTGATCTTGCAAAATGTAAAGCCGTGGGAATGAATGACTATCTTGCAAAACCTGTTGATGAACGATTGTTATATAGCAAAATAATAGGAATACTAAAGAAGCCTAAATTGGCTAAAAAAAGCAACTCAAATTTAGAAGAAAAAGAAAAAAACAGCGAAGAAATAAAGTGTATTGACTTAACATATTTAGAACAAAGAACAAAGAACAAAATCAAATCCAGCATTAATGATGGAAATGATAACACTTTATTTAACGCAAACACCTGAATTAATTGCAACTATAAAACGCAGTTTAGCGGATGAAAATTGGCTTTTATTAAGTGCTGCAACACACAAAATCATTCCTTCTTTTGAAATTGTCGGAATCGATTCTGAATATGAAAATATTGCAAAAAAAATTCAAGAATTAGCAACTGTACTTGTAAAAACTCAAGAAATAGGTAATTTAGTGTTACAACTTGAAAAAGTATGCACACAAGCTTGTAGTGAATTACAAGAAGAGTTTAATAAAATTAAAAATAGCCTGTAATGAACGACAACAATAAAGTAAAAATATTTCTTGTAGATGATGATGCCTTATTTCTAAAATCTTTAGAACTTGAATTTTTAGATAATGCTGATTTTATAGTAGAAACGTATTCTACAGGAGAATTATGTATTGCAAACTTATCACACAATCCAGATGTTATAATATTAGATTATCAATTGGATGGTATCGTAGAGAACGCCATGAACGGACTTGAAACTCTCGATAAAATAAAAACTTTCAATCCAAAAACTCCTGTGATAATGCTTTCCTCTCAAGACAAAATCGAAGTAGCTATAAACTGTATGCATCATAAAGCATTTGATTATGTTGTAAAAAGCGAAACTGCTTTTGTTCGTTTGCAAAAAATAATCAGCTCTATTTTTAAATATCAAAAAATGGAGAAGCAATTAAATTGGTACATGGATCGCATGTAATCCTATTCCTTTTATAAAATTTATAAAAGTAGTCATTTCAGATTTAGGTAAACCTAAGATGTAAGTATAGAATTACGCTTTAACGTTTATCCAAAATCTGAAATTTTTATTACTGACTGCTTCCCATTAAAGACACTCCCCTATTTTCCTTTAAAACTCCAAAAGAATACAACACTCCAATATTCTTAGCTTACATTTTCTCGTCAATTCTACTTTTTTATTCTTTTTCCTAAATGAAAATGTAGCAATCCTATTGATAGAAGATTTATAACCACTAGCGAGTATTCTACAAATCTCCTTTCATTTTTGTTGTATTATTCTCGAAGTAAACTGATTTTGAAACAAGCTTATATTGAGAAATTAAACAATCCTTTTCAAATTTCATAACAGCAATTTATTCCTTAAATCTATACTTTACATCTTAATCGTTTTACTGATTAATATCTAAAAAATAAGACTATTAAAATGATTTTCAGAATGTTTTAGCTTGATTTTAATGTTAAACGCGTGTGAATATTATAAATTTTATTAACAATTGTGTAACAGTTTAGGTCCGAAATCAAAATACATTTGATAAGTAGTTAATAATGTTAGAAAAAACGTATTAAGGACTTTAATAAATCAGTTTAAAAGGCTTTAATTTAAACAAGCCTTTTTATAATAGTAACTTAAAAATATAAGATATGAATCTTAAAAGAATCTTCGGAGCATTACTTACTCTGCTTGGCATAGGCGGTCTTATTTACACGGCAGTGATTTTTGCTGGAACAACTGGTGGAACAACTGACATTAAATCCTTAGTCATCTACGGTATTTTAGGCCTAGTTTTCTTCCTTTCTGGAATTAGCTTAGTTCGTACAACAAAGGATGAATCTTAATTAAGTCAATTGCCTTAAAGTAGTATTCGCTAAAAAACAGAACAATAAACTAATTATTTTACTTACAAATTTTCACTAAATAAAATCTAGAAAATATGAAAATCAAAATTGGAATTACAGACGCACATTTAAAGAGTAGTATTTCAATACTATCTTCAGTTTTAGCAAACGAGATGACTTTTTACATTAAATTAAGAAAGTTTCACTGGAATGTATCAGGCCCAAGCTTTATGGAACTTCACAAACTATTTGAAGCACAATATACTGAAGTTGAAGTGTCTATTGATGAAACTGCGGAACGCATCAGTAAATTGGGTGGAAAAGCTATTGGGACGATGAAAGAGTTTTCAGAATTAACAGTAATAAAAGAATCACCTAATAAGTATCCTGAACAAAAAGAAATGCTCAAGGAATTAGTAGAAGATCACGAAACTATTATTGTCCAACTAAGAAAAGACATAGATACTTGTGATGAAGAAAATAAAGATGCAGGTACTGCTGATTTTCTTACTGCGTTAATGAAGGGACACGAAACTATGGCTTGGATGCTAAGAAGATATTTAGAATAGTATAGCTAGTATTTTCACTGCTTTAAAAATAGGCATAGTATAATTATTTCTGCAACAAATATCAATGTACTGTTTTTGAAATTTGCCTAAACAATTAAAACAAATAAAATGAAAAAAATCTTATTATTATGTACATGCCTAGCATTTACATATATCGCGAAAGCTCAAACTGAAGATAAACCTTGGAATATTGGTCTTCATGCTGGAGTAACTCAGTATCAAGGTGATTTAGGAAATAACTTTTATAAAACTGATAAAGCATTTTATGGTTTTGGGGGTATTTCTGTTTCCAGGTATTTAGGTCGTTATTTTGACTTGAACTTTTTAGCTTCTAAAGGTACAATTGGATACCATGATACTGCAATAAGAAACTTTAAAAGTGATTTTAACTCAGTTGCGTTAAATTTAAGATTTAACATGACAGGTCCTGAATCAATTGTTAGACCTTATGCTTTTGCAGGAGTTGGCGCTATTTTGTTTGACAATGATGTAAATTTTGATCAAGATAGAATAGACTATGCTTTACCTACTGCAGGTGGTGGATTCAACATTAGATTAACAGATGTAATTACACTTAATTTACAGGAAACATTTAGTTTTTCTAACAAAGACCGCAGAGACGGAGTAATTGCAGGTAAAAAAGATGCTTACTTATCTCACATGGCTGGTTTGACTTTTAATTTAGGAAATAAGAAAGACGCAGATAACGACGGAGTAACAGATCGCAATGATATGTGTCCAGACACACCAACAGGAGTAGCTGTTGACGCTAACGGTTGTCCTTTAGACAGAGACAATGATGGTGTTGCTGATTATTTAGACGCATGTCCGGATGTTGCAGGAATTGCATCATTAAAAGGATGTCCAGATAGTGACGGAGATGGCGTAGCAGATATCAATGATAAATGTCCAAACACACCTAAAGGAACTAAAGTTGATGCTTCTGGTTGTGCTTTAGATAATGATAACGATGGCGTTCCTAATGATATCGATCGTTGTCCTGATGTTGCTGGTCCAGCAAGTTTAAAAGGATGCCCAGATACTGACGGAGATGGTGTAGCTGATATTGATGACCGTTGCCCTACTGTAAAAGGAACAATTGAAAACAAAGGTTGTCCTGAAATTGCTAAGAAAGATGTGGAACGAATAACGTATTTAGGAAGTAAGATATTCTTTGAAAACAACAGTGCCACTTTAAAAGTAGCTTCATTAGTACAATTAGATGAGTTAGTAACTCTTATTAATAAATACGATGCTTCTAATTTAGTTATCGAAGGTCATGCAGATAGTAATGGTAGCGATGCTTTTAACTTAGAACTGTCGCAAAAACGCACCGATTCAGTAAAAGAATATCTGATGAAAAAAGGAGTTTCTGAATCAAGAGTAAAAGCAATTGGATTCGGCGAAAGCAAACCTATTGCATCTAATGCTACAGCGTTAGGACGTGCAAAAAACAGAAGAGTAGAACTGAAAATGAGCTACGAAAAATAAAAAAAGTAAGGTTAGGTTTTTATTTGGTTAAAAATGGGCTGCTGTAATCAGCAGTCCATTTTTTTTATAACACTCAGATAATAAATAGATTGGACGAACGTATAATTCGGAATTGCTAAGTAAAAACAAAATTAATTTATGATTATTTTAAAAACAGAAAACATGAACACACAAGGTATAGGAATCGTATTAATTGTTATCGGAGTAATTATGGTAGCGTACAATAGTTTTAACTTTAAAACAACTGAAAAAGTAGTTGATATAGGACCAATAGAAATTAGCAAAGAAGTTGATCATCCTATGGCCTGGTCGCCTATATTAGGTATTGGTTTAGCTATTGGTGGTGTCGTATTATTAGTTGCAGGAAAAAAGAAATAGAATCGGCTGCTAAAACTTAAGTCAGTTATAAGTGAATAATGTAACTTTTCCTTCTTTTTGTATAACAGATAACATTCTCTTTTAGTGAAATTTGTATATAATAAACTAAAAAAAGCAAAACACAATGGTTATTCATTACAATACAAGAATCAGAAGACTTTTGTTGACAATGCTAACAATTATTTCATTTGCATCGTTCACATCATGTTCTCAGAAAATTGCCTTTCAGAATTCAACAGTTGTACCTGCAGCGCAAGGTATAGTGACGATCAAGAAAGACAATAATAAAAATTACGCTATCAAGATAAAAATATCAAATTTAGCAGAGGTTCAACGACTACAACCTGCAAAAAATGTTTATGTAGTTTGGATCGAAACTGAAGAAAATAGAATTAAAAACATTGGTCAGATTAAAAGTAATACTGGATTTATATCCTCAAAACTTAAAGCCTCTTTTGAAACAGTAACTTCATTTCAACCAACAAAAGTTTTTATAACTGCTGAAGAAAATCAGGATGTGATTTACCCTGGATACCAAATGGTATTGACTACTAATAAATTTTAAGGTAATAAAAAAGTAACATTTAGTGAATGCGTTCTGCGATTTCTTGATCATGGATATAGTATATTAAATTTGACTTTTATTAAAATCTGAATGAGATCAAAACACGTATAATTTATTGCAACCAAAAAAAATCCAAATTTTGATATGACAAGAATTTTACTTTGCGAATCTGCTAAAAAATACAAGTTTTAAAAGTCGTCTTTTAAAATTCAAAATTCCAAAAGGCACTAAAGCTAAAAAAAAAAAATCAATAGTCTGTATCTCCCCCAGCCTACTGCAGATTACAAATTCTAACATTTTTTTTATGCAGAACTGAGTTTTTAACAAGCATGAGTAAATATAAAACGCTGTTCGGACAAATCATTTACTAGTAAACAATCAAAATAGCAATTGTTGTCAATATCAGATCATAAATGTTTAAAATAAATAGGTACAAATTATAAAATCAATTATAAATGAGTAATACGCTAGCAGATAAAAAGGAAAGCATAACGGTGTACATGAAAGATAATTTTAATGATATCGGAGAGGTAACACTATTTGCTACTCGATTTTTTAGAGAAGTCCTTAAACCGCCTTATGAAATGAAGGAATTCATAAAACAATGTTATATAATTGGTTATAAATCATTGCCACTTGTAACTATAACGGGCTTCATAATGGGTTTAGTACTAACACTACAATCAAGACCTACATTAGCCAAGTTTGGTGCTGAATCTTGGTTGCCAAGTATGGTTGCTTTATCACTAATTCGAGAAATTGCACCAGTAATTACAGCTTTAATTTGCGCTGGAAAAGTTTCTTCAGGAATTGGCGCTGAATTAGGATCTATGAAAGTGACAGAACAAATTGATGCTATGGAAGTTTCAGCTATAAATCCTTTTAAATACTTAGTAGTGACACGAATCTTAGCTACAACCTTAATGATCCCTTTGTTAGTGATTTATTCAGATGCTATTGGTGTTATTGGTGGTTACATAGGGATAAATATTCACGGCGATGTTAACTTATATCGCTATTTATCGCAGGTTTTAGAGGCAATTACATTTTCAGATATTTTTCCAGCAACTATGAAAACATTCTTCTTCGGATTTTTTATTGGAATGATAGGCTGTTTCAAAGGTTATAATGCTGCTAATGGAACCGAAAGCGTTGGTAAAGCAGCTAATTCAGCTGTTGTTACTGCCTCTCTTTCTATATTTATTATCGACATGATCGCAGTGCAACTAACTGATTTATTTTTATAGCATGAGAGAAGAACTTAACATACAAGAAGTTACTACTGATTCAAAATCAAATGACCCTGTAATCGAAATAATAGATCTTCATAAGGCCTTTGGAACTAACGAAGTATTAAAAGGTGTTAACCTTACTGTAAATAAAGGGGAAAATCTAGTCATATTAGGAAAATCTGGTTCAGGCAAATCGATAACTATCAAATGCATTGTCGGATTAATGGGTATCGACCAAGGTGAAATAAATGTTTTTGGAACTGATATCACCAAATTAGATAATTCAGGACTAAATGAAATTAGAGTCCGAATTGGGTTTTTGTTCCAAAACGCAGCTCTATATGACTCTATGAGCGTTAGAGAGAATTTGGGATTCACTTTAAGAAGACATGCTAAAGACCTTTCTGAGGAGGAAGTGGAAAATCAAATCAAAGATATTCTAGAAAATGTAGGATTAGTAGAAGCAATTGATAAAATGCCATCGGAATTATCAGGTGGAATGCGTAAAAGAATTGGCTTAGCACGAACATTGATACTGAAACCTGAAATTATATTGTATGATGAACCAACCACGGGATTAGATACAATAACATCACGTGAAATCAGTGAATTAATAAATGAGATCCAGAAAAAATATAAAACCACTTCCATCATAATTACGCACGATATGCCTTGCGCCAAACTAACCGGGAATAGATTAATGGTGCTAAAAGAGGGTGTTATACATGCTGAAGGAACCTATGAAGAATTAGAAAATAGCGAGGATGAGTGGGTACACTCCTTTTTCCTTTAATTAAAAAAATATAAAATAAAATAAAGATGATGAAAGAATCTGGATATCAATGGAAATTAGGAATGTTCGTAGTTCTAGGATTAGTTCTTTTTGTAGGAACAATTTATTTTGTTGGAAAGCAAAAGAATTTGTTTGGCTCTACATTTGAATTGTATTCAAAATTTAATTCAGTAAGCGGTCTTGCGATAGGAAACAATGTGCGTTTATCTGGGATAAATGTTGGTACAGTTGATGACATTGACTTTCTAACAGATACTACTGTTGTGATTAAAATGGTGATAAAAGAGGAGGTTCGTCAATTCATCAAGAAAGATGCTTTTGCAAGTATTAGTTCAGATGGTTTGATGGGTGATAAAGTTTTAGTTCTCAATGCTGGAAAAAACTCAAACGTACTGGTGGAAAATAATGATTACATTAAGTCTAAGAAATCAGTAGAAATGGATGATTTGATGGTAAGCGTTAAAAAAAGTGTAGATAACGCCGCTGTAATTACTGCTGAGTTGGCTCAGTTTAGCTCTAGCATGAACAATGGAAATGGTGCTTTATCAAAACTTGTTTCTGATGAGCAGTTTGGAAACAGCATCAAGAACACTATTTTAAATTTAGAAAACAGCACTAGTGAATTCAAAAGGTTTACAGTCAATATGAATAATGGCAAGGGCGCTTTGTCTAAATTAGTTAGTGATGAACGAATGGGTAAAGTTATTGACTCATCGTTGACTAATGTGAAGACGGCTACTAAAGGACTTAATGAAGTAATAGAAGCTGCGAAACACAATTTCCTATTAAGAGGTTTCTTCAAGAAAAAACAAAAGGAAGAAGATAAAAAACAAGATGAGCTGGATGCATTAGAAGAAGCGGCGATGAAGCGAGAATTAAAGATGGATACTGAAAACGATTCTTTAAAATAACTGATATTCAATAGCTTTATGGTATTTAAGTGGTATCTTAACAGTGAATTAAAAGTCAGCATCTATTAGAGAGAGTAAGGATATTGATAAATAATTTTTAAGTTAGTAAATCGACCATTATGAAATCTGTAAACGAGCTCAACAAAGCGATCCTTGATATTACTATGAAAATATACAATGAGTATCCTGAACTCGCTAAGTATTTATCAGAACTACCGGTGACTATTCCTGATACTAGTAAACCAGAAATAAACATCAAAATACTGCAGGACTATCACGAGACGCTGTCGAACATTGTTAAAAAATATGTTTCTAGCCAAATACAATAGTGATACTATAGACCAGCTGCTACTTGAATGAATAAATGAAGAATTTTTTATGAATTATAAACTAAGATTATGAAAACTGAAAAAGAACTTAACGACGATATTCTAGAAATCACAATGAAAATACGTAACGAGCATCCAGAGCTTATTAAATATTTAGATGAGTTGACCATAACCATTCCTGATAAGAGCAGCCCAGAAATTAATCGAAAAGTATTAGAAGATTATTACCAATCTTTATCTAAAATCTTAATAAAATATGTCCAGCAAGAAGGACAGTAGTATATAAAATACTAACCATGTAAGATAAAATAAATAAGAAAATTGAACTCTACTATTTTGATAAGAGAACCATTACTGACTATTCGTTAAAAAGATTTATTATTAGATCTATAGCGAATAGTCATTTTTTTTCAAAATCTGTGAATAAAGCAAGTATTTCTAAAAGTTATATAACAGATGATTTACAAAATCAAGCCAAATTTGTAATTAGAATTATTTTAACTGTAATACAATATATATGGATTCGATGGAGCTGCAAGGAAACTGGGAACAACAGAAAGAAAAATTAAAAGAAAAATTTGCCTTGCTAACAGATAACATATCAATCTTCTCAGAAGACAAGAAAGAAGAAATGTTAAATAAATGCCAGGATAAATTAGGAAAGACAAGAGAAGAATTAATCAAAATATTTGATGGTCTCTAATGAAAATGAGAGTTAATAGAGGACTCTAAAGTTATATCCAATAAATAACCTACTCTATTAACAGTATTCTCTTTTGCATAAAATCTTTTAACTTTTTTAATTCAAAATATTACAACAAAAATTAACCTATTTAAATAACACTAAAAATAAATCGACATGAGAAAAACAATTTTAAGTCTAGCTTTATTAACAATGACAGCTGGAACAGTATTAGTAGGATGTAAAGATGCTTCAAAGGAAGAAAATGAAGCTAAAGAAAATGTACAAGAGGCTAAAGAAGATCTTAATGACGCTAAAGTAGAACTTTCTGATGCAAGAAGAGCTGCAACGGAAGAAGAATGGAAAGCTTTTAAGGATAGTACAAATGCAGCTATCTCTCTAAACGAAAAGCGCATTGCAGATATGAAAGCTGATCTGAAAAAAACCGGAAAAACAATCGATTCTGAATATCAGAAAAAAATTGTTGAACTGGAAATGAAAAACAAAGAGATAAAAAGTAAATTAGAAATGTACAAGAATGATGCAAATAGTGATTGGCAATCGTTCAAAAAAGAATATAACCGTGACATGGAAGATTTAGGCGAATCGCTTAAAAACTTTACAGTCAAAAATTAATACAATTTTTAAAAGGCGAGTTTTTAACTCGCCTTTTTTATATCAACTCACTAAACCAAAGCCATTTATATGATTTTATAAAGCATAAATCAGGACGAAAGTGTGAATTTTGTAAAATTAACAAAAAGTCTTGTAACAATAAACATCTGTTAACTTCTGATCTTTGTAATATAATAATTCAATCAAAAATAAACAAAAATGAAAAATTCAAAAAAATTAATTTTCGCATCATTAGCATTGGGTTTAATGTCTATCTCAGGAATTCAAGCACAGGAAAAAACAGCTTCTTTTGGTTTTAAAGGAGGGTTAAATTTCTCGAACTTATATACTGATCAAGTAGACGACAATAATGTATTAACAGGTTTTAATGCAGGTTTGTATGCTAAATTTCCAGTCGCAAAAGGTATTGCTATTCAACCAGAGATTAGCTACACCACTAAAGGAGCTGAACTAGTGTACAATAATGCTTTTGCAAATGGTACAGCTAAATTCAATGTCAATTATATTGAAGTTCCTGTGCTATTAGTAATGAATATCACGGATAACTTCAATGTTCATGTAGGTCCTTATGCAGCTTATATGGTGAGTGGAAAAACAGAAACAGATTCGAACATCTTCTCTTCTCAAAATCAATTAGACACTAATGATTTTAACAAGTTTGATGCAGGTATTGCTGGAGGTTTAGGGGTAGATTTAGATGCACTAAACTTTGGAGTGCGTTATAACTATGGTTTAACTAATGTAGGAAAAGAAAGAAACTACGCAGGAACTGATTATACTTTTCCAGATGCAAAAAATAGTGTATTAAGCGTTTACGTTGGATTACGATTAAACTAAAAAAAAAAATAATTAATCATAAAAAACTAGAAATCATGAGCAATTTACTTTACACTATCGCGGTAATCTTAGTTATATTTTGGGCGATAGGATTCTTCGCTTACAGTGCGGGATCTATAATTCATATTTTACTTGTTATTGCTGTAATAGCAATTCTATTTAGACTTATCTCTGGGAGGAAAGTATGATGCAATTGATTAAACAGTAATTAATTATTAACTCTTTAAAATAAAAAAACATGGGTAATCTACTTTATACAATAGCAGTAATACTAGTCATCTTTTGGGCAATCGGATTTTTCGCATTTAGCTTAGGATCAATCATTCACGTACTTCTTGTTATTGCAGTTATTGCAATACTATTTAGACTAATCTCTGGAAGGAGCGTATAAATAAATTTAAACAATTAAAAAAAAAATTAAATAACAATAAAAATTAACAACTATGAAAGCAGATAAAATAATATTAGGAGTTTTAGGTGGAGTTGCAGTTGGAGCATTATTAGGAGTATTGTTTGCACCTGAAAAAGGGGACAAAACAAGAAAAAAAATCATGGAGAAAAGCAACGACTATGCTGACGAACTAAAAGACAAACTTGACAGTTTGTTAGGAACGGTTTCTAGCAAATACGATAAATTAAAAAGAGAAGGTGAAAGCTTGTATGCTGAAGGAAAATCAAAATTCCAAGATGCAAAAAATGAAGGTCAGGATCTAATCGCTGAAGGAAAATCAAAATACAACGAAGTAAAAAACGATATTAAAAATAACTAATACCGTATTACAATAGTTATTATTTTAAAATTTATATCATGGAAAACAACACATCAACAATAGAGACGCTTTTTGAAAAAGCCGAAGACTATACGAGAACAACAGCAGAATTAATGAAATTGAAAGCAGTGGATAAAACGGCTGACGTTGCATCTTCAATGCTATCACGTGGAGCTGTTTCTATTGTTTTTGTGATGTTTGCCTTTTTAGTAAACATTGGTTTATCATTATGGGTTGGTGAATTATTAGGAAAGGATTACTACGGATTCTTTATTGTTTCAGGTATCTATTTAATTATTTCCATTCTACTTTACATCTTCAGAGATCCTCTAATTAAACTTCCAGTAAGTAATTTTATAATTGAAAGAATGCTTAAAAAAAGCTAATATGAAAAAGATTAATCACACTAGCACTTTAAAAGAAGCCATAGCATTATTGAAGCGTAAGCAAGAACATGAATTAATAGAACTTAAGGACCAATACTTTTATACATATGAAAGCCTTAAGCCAGCTAACTTGATAAAAAAAGCATTTGGTCAAATAGCTAACTCGTCTGAATTTAGAACTAATGTTGTTAGTAATGTAGTAGGATTAGCGACTGGTTATTTAAGTAAAAAAGTTTTAATAGGCTCTACTCATAGTCCCGTAAAAAGGATATTGGGAACACTATTACAATTTGTAATAACAACAGCAGTTAGTAAGCGTACGGAAAAAACTATAGAAAATTAATTATAGCATTTTTAACCATTTTAGCGTACACCTTACATATATTATAATGCTATAAAAATCATAAACTTTCCAATTTCTTTTGGGAAGTTTTTTCTATTAATATAAGTATTATATAAATCATGAAAACAGTTATTCAAGGTGATGACCTAGTAAAGAACAGTTAATTACTAAACAATTGACTGATAAAAGAACTGATCCCACTATGGCATTATCTGATAAAGAGTACTTTTTTTTGCAGAAAGCGCCGTAGTAAAATCTTAAGTTAAATTAAAATAAGCTAATGAACAAGTAGTCTGTCAAAAAAAGCATGAAGCAAAATTAATATTAGTTAATAATAAACTCATTTTTCACTATCAGGAAAAAGAAAATCTAACTGCTGAACTATTGATTGCCAATAAAGAGCTAGCGTTTCAATATCATGAAAAAAAAACACACTTTGCAACTCCAAAATAGAAGCAACGAGCTTAATTTGGCAAGAAAACATAAAATAGAGTACAAAATAAGAGTAGAAGAACTCATATTTATGACTTATCTTAAAGTAAGACAGCCAATTGTAATTATCCTAGGTATCTCCATCCTACTATAGCATTCTACAAATTCAAATGAAGAGCTTTAAAAAATTTTTAGAATGTAAAACAGTCTGTAATCTCGTTAGATACTTTCACTACTGAGTTAACAATTTTAACTTACAAGCTCAAACAAATGAAAAATGAGAAACTCTAATTCATTTTAACAACTTCGTAAAAATAATTATTCTTACGTTAAATTTCTTCCCAACTCTATATTAGAACTACGTACGAAATGCTGCATGTCACCAAAGTAGAGATAGTACTGTTAATTTTTAATGCGTTTTTTTATTCTTCAATGCCTTTTTAGCATTATTCATAGAACTTTCTATGTTTTCTAATCTATATAATTATCAGTAAAAATAAACGGTCACATTCGAATGATTTTTCATAAAATAAAAAAAATTAAGTGAATTTCACAAGTTTTATATTTAATAGTGTAAGTCTTTCAACCGTTTTATAAATCACCTTTGGGGTACAAAATACTTAAATCCCAAAATGATAAAAATGAAAACAAAAAAATTGATTTTAAGCTATGCAATACTATTTATTGCATTAGTTTCAGGATGCGCAAGCGATGATTTCCAAGAGAAAGTTGGAATCTGTCCTATAGTAGAATTCACCACTCCAGTATTGAATGCTTTAGCAGTGCCAGTAAATAATGTTGTTACTATCACTTTTAATGAAGAGATGGATCCTGCATCAATTACTCAATCTTCTATAACTTTGACTGGATCTAGTCTCGTAGCAGGAATAGTAACCTATTCTGGTAAAACAGCTACTTTCACACCATCATCGCCTTTAGCTGAAAACACAACCTATACAGGAAGAGTAAAAACTACTGTTAAGGACTTAATGGGCAACGCTCTGCAAACTGATTATGTTTGGGCATTTACAACTGGTTTAATTTTAAGACCAATTGTTATTAGTACTGATCCAATAAACAATGGTACTGACGTAGTTTTGAACAAAGTCATCTCGGCTACTTTTAATATGCCTATGAATCCATCAACGCTTAACGCTAGCACTTTTACAGTAAAACAAGGAGTAAACACAGTGCTTGGAACTATTTCATATAGTGGTTCAACGGTATCGTTTACACCTACAATTGCTTTAGATGCTAATACTACATACACCGCTACAATAACCAATGGAGCAAAAAACTCTTCAGATACAGCATTATTAGCTAATTATGTGTGGACTTTTAAAACAGGAATTAACCCAACTATTATTGCTACTGACCCTTTAAATAATGTAATAAATGTAAATCTTTTAAAAACGATAACTGCTAATTTTAGTGTAGCAATGGATCCAGCAACTATCAACGCTTCTTCTTTTACTTTAAAACAAGGAACAACAGCAGTTTTAGGAACGGTTTCTTATTCAGGAGTTACCGCTTCATTTGATCCTACAGTAGCTTTACAAGAAGGGAAAGTTTACACAGCTACAATAACAATAGCTGCTAAAAATACTGCAGGAATTCCATTAGCTACTAATTATGTTTGGAACTTTACTACTACAGTAACACCTCCAGTTGTGGTTTTACCACCATCAATAAGTCTTGGTACAGCTGCAATGTTTGGTGCTTTTGGTGGAAACGCTGGAATAACTAATCAAGGACTGAATACTGTAATTAATAATGGTAGTCTTGGAACTACAGCTGCATCAACATTAGTAACAGGATTTCATGATGCTAATGCTATTTACACTGAAACTCCTTTAAATGTAGGTAATGTTACAGGAAGAATTTACACTGCACCTCCCGCTCCAGGAACAGCAACTTCATTTGCAGTGGCAAGCCAAGGATTGCTTGACGCAAATGCTGCTTATCTCAGTATTTCTCCAGCTTCAAAACCAGGTGGTATTGATCCAGGAGCCGGTGAATTAGGTGGACTTACACTAGCTCCGGGAGTTTATAAATCAGCTAGCGGTACGTTCAAAATAAGCAATGGTAACTTAACATTAGATGCCCAAGGAGATCCTAATGCAACGTGGATATTTCAAACTGCAGCTGGACTTACAGTAGGAATTGCTGGACCAACAGGAGCGAAAAGTATTATAATGAAAAATGGAGCATTAGCTAAAAATGTATTCTGGTACGTAGGTACTGCAGCAACCATCAATGGTGCTGGTGGTGGAGTTATGGTAGGAACAATAATCGCTAATGCAGGAGTTACATTCTCAACATCAGGAAATGCTGCTCAAACAGTGCTTAATGGTAGAGCTATTTCTCTAGTAGCATCTGTAACAATGGTAAATACAACAGTAAACGTTCCAAGTAACTAAATAAAACTAATAATCCATCCCACTCAAATTTGGGAGGGATATATTAAAACTTTATAAAAAACAAACAAAATGAATAGTATAACAAATTATAAAAAGGCACCTCGTAAATCGTGGTCAGCTAATACTTTACCTATAAAAAGCCTATCATTAGCATTTCTGACATTTTTAAGTGTTCAAAATGAAATCGCAGCACAACAAACACAAGAACTAAAGTACGCAAAACCTTCTTGGTTCTTTGGTGTTGCTGGTGGAGCAAATTTTAATTTCTACCGTGGCTCTACAAATCAGTTGAATGCTAGTTTTACACCACCTGCAACATTTCGTGATGGAGACGGCGTTGGACTTTTCGTTGCACCACTTTTAGAGTATCGCCCGGCGAATTCTAAATGGGGAGTGATGCTACAAGCTGGTTATGATAGCCGCAAAGGTACTTTTGACCAAGTAAAAACAGCATGTGACTGTCCTGCTGATTTAACTACTAAACTTAGTTATATTACTGTAGAACCTAGCTTGCGTTTTGCTCCATTCAAATCAAACTTCTATCTTTATGGAGGTCCACGTTTGGCTTTTAACCTAAACAAATCTTTTGAATATCAATTAGGCATAAATCCTGCTTTTCCAAATCAAACTCCATCAGCAGTAGTGACGGGTGATTTAGACAACGTTGAAAAAACTCTTATTTCTATGCAAATTGGAGCAGGATATGATATTCCGCTTTCTGCAGATACTAAAAAAACGCAATTTATTCTATCTCCTTTTGTTTCGTTCCAACCTTATTTTGGTCAAAATCCTCGTTCAACTGAAACGTTGAATATTACCACTATTAGAGCTGGTATCGCTCTTAAAATGGGACAAGGTAAAAACATTCAAGAAGCAACCGATATAATAAAAGATCGTGAAGTCCAATTTACTGTAAACTCTCCTAGCAATATTCCTGGTGAAAGCAGAATGACTGAGGTTTTTCCATTAAGAAACTACGTTTTCTTTAATGAAGGATCTACTGAAATTCCAAATCGTTATGTAGTTTTAAATAAAACTCAAGCCACAAATTTCAAAGAAAATCAATTAGAATTGTTTGCTCCTAAAAACTTAGCAGATCGCTCTAAACGCCAAATGACAGTGTATTACAATGTACTAAACATTCTTGGAGAACGTATGCAACAGAATCCTTCAGCGACAATAACATTAGTAGGATCTTCGAATAAAGAAAATTCAGATGGTCTTGAAATGGCTGAATCAGTTAAAAGCTACTTAGTAAACGTGTTTGATATTACCGCTTCGAGAATCGCTACTAAAGGTCAAGAAAAACCAAGCATTCCATCAGAACAGCCAGGTGCAAAATTAGAATTAGTTTTATTACGTGAAGGTGATCGTAGAGTTTCTATAGAAAGTAACTCTCCTGATTTATTAATGGAATTTCAAAGTGGTCCTGATGCATCATTGAAACCAGTACAAATCGTAACTTCACAAGAAGCACCAATTGATAGCTATATAACTTTCAACAATAAAGGCGCTGGAGAAGCATTGTCTTATTGGTCATTACAAGTAGCAGACGAACAAGGAAAAGCACAAGCATTTGGACCTTATACGGAAGATGAAGTTAAAATCCCTGGAAAATCAATTTTAGGAAGTCGTCCAGAAGGTGATTATACTGTAAAAATGATTGGTCAAACTAAAAGTGGTAAAATTGTAGAGAAAGAAACTCCAGTTCACATGGTACTTTGGACTCCAGCAAAAACTGTAGAAGGTATGAGATACAGTATTATCTATGAATTCAATACTTCAAAAACAATTAAGATGTATGAAAAATACCTTACTGAAGTGGTAACACCTAAAATTCCTGTTGGAGCAACAGTAATTATCAAAGGACATACTGATATCATTGGTGAAGAAGCATACAATCAAAAGCTATCTCTTTCTCGTGCAAACGATACCAAAAATATTATTGAAGCAGCTTTAGCTAAAACCGGAAGAAAAGATGTCAAATTTGATGTGTCTGGATATGGTGAAAATGAAAATAATGCTCCTTTTGAAAACAAAACTCCTGAGGAACGTTTTTATAATCGTACCGTAATTATTGATATAATTCCTGCTAACAAATAACTCTCTTAGCATAGCATAAATTTCAGCAATGAATAAAAGGATAGAAAATTAAAAGTCTATCCTTTTTTTTGTGCCAAAAAATAAAAATGACAATTTTTAAGTGTTTAAATATGTAGTAGCTAATTCCTACTCTATTTATGAAATCAAACTTTCTCCTTCCAATTTTGATTTCAATTTACCTATTTTGTAAAAAAATTAGTATTTTTACTATTCAATTAATTTTGCAGAATGACTTCAAACGAAAAAACAATTACCAAATTTTACACCGCTTTCGCAAATGCTGATGCAAAAACTATGTGTGAATGTTATCATCCAAATGTTCAATTCATAGATCCAGCCTTTGGATTATTAATAGGAAATGATGTTTGCCAAATGTGGAAGATGCTTATTGAAAAAAGTAAAGGAACTATTAAAGTTGTATTTTCAGATGTAAAAGCAGATGAATATATGGGTTCAGCAAAGTGGATTGCTACTTATCAATTTAGCAAAACGAATAGAACAGTAATCAATAAAGTCCATTCTAAATTTCATTTTAAAGACGGTTTAATTGTTAAACACAGCGATCATTTTGACTTTTGGAAGTGGTCTAAACAAGCTTTTGGAATAAAAGGATATTTATTCGGTTGGACTGGTTTTTTCCAAAGGAAAATAGAAGAACAAGCCTTAGCATCATTAAAAAAGTATAAAAATGCAAATTGAAACACTAAAAACCTTATTCAACAGAGATCTCAATAAACTAAAACAGGAAATTGAGTTGTACCAAAATGAAAATAATCTTTGGAAAATTGAAAAAGGAATCTCTAATTCAGCTGGTAATCTTTGTTTGCATTTGATAGGAAATCTCAATAATTTTATAGGATCTGAACTCGGAAAAACTAATTATAGTAGAAACAGACCTCTAGAATTTTCACTTAAGCATATCCCTAAAACAGAATTGATAGAGAAAATCGAAGAAACGATCCTTGTACTTAATAAAACACTCGAGACTGTAACACCAGAAATACTGCAGCAAGAATATCCAATTTTAGTTTTTGAATCTAAGACTACTACCGAATTCTTTCTGGTTCATTTGTCAACTCATCTTGCCTATCATTTAGGACAAATAAATTACCACAGACGTTTGTTAGATTCCTAAAATAATAAAATATTAGCTGTTTTATTTAAATAATAAAGAAACCAAAGATTTATTTTTTACAACTTTTTAATAATTTATAAACTACTAAATTCATTAAAATCGAACTCCCAGTTTACTTCTTTTTCATACCACAATTGTCCTTCAGAAACCGCTAGAGGGCAATCAAAATTATTAGTATAAAGTGCCCCAGTACCTAGTCCTTGAGGCAACAAATTATGTTGTAAAAAAGTCCATTGCGCAATAGCATTTAGCCCTATATTACTCTCTAAA
The DNA here is from genome assembly GCF_020911945.1 of Flavobacterium galactosidilyticum. Lineage (NCBI taxonomy): Bacteria > Pseudomonadati > Bacteroidota > Flavobacteriia > Flavobacteriales > Flavobacteriaceae > Flavobacterium > Flavobacterium galactosidilyticum. The sequence continues at coordinate 2,404,788 of NZ_CP087135.1, read as the reverse complement.
GCTGAGGTAATCCACCACCCAATTTTATACTTTTCCGCTAACGAAATCCACTCTTGAGTTCCTCGAAAACCACCTACAAAACTGGGCTTCAAAATGATATATTGTGGTTTGATTTTGACTAATAAATCTTCTTTTTCAGCTACTGTAAACACACCAATTAACTCTTCGTCTAGCGCGATTGGAAAAGGGCTCCTTCTACACAGTTCTGCCATCCTGTCAGTGTTATTTTTTAGTATCGGTTGTTCGATGCTATGTAATTCAAATTCAGATAATTGTTTTAATTTATCTAAAGCTATATCTAAACCAAAATCGCCATTTGCATCAACCCGAATTTCGACTTGCTCTGGAGAAAAATGCTGCCTAATAAAGCGCAGTAATTGCAGTTCGACATCAAAATCTATAGCGCCAATTTTCAGTTTAATACATGTGAAGCCATCCGCCAGTTTTTCCTCGATTTGTTCCTTCATAAAACCTTCAGTTCCCATCCAAACAAGCCCATTGATTACCATGGATTTTTTTCCATTTGTAAAGTCAGAAGGAAAGAGTAAAAAAGGGTTTTCACTAGCTAAAGATTGAAACGCCATCTCGACTCCAAACTGGATGGAAGGATACTCTAATAAAGCCTCCCAAAGCTGGTCTTTTCCCAACTGAATATTAGCACATGTCCATTGTAATTTTTCTTCATAATCCGGTCGATCATCAATACTCAATCCCCGAAGAATTCCACACTCGCCTATTCCTTTTTTACCATCTTGCTCTAAAATGATAAACCAAGTTTCTTTTTCATTCATCACGCCGCGGGAAGTGCCGGAAGGCCTTTTGAAATCGAGTATGTATTTGTAATAGCTTGCTTTCATATTTTGTTTAACCACAAAGGGCATTAAGGATTTTCGGAAGTTTCAAAAAGAAATTTAAAATAATACTAGTATATGATGCAACAGAAACGACTTATTACGAGACGCACTAGTTAAACAAATTCAAAACTCTTCCAAAATCCTTATTTTGAATTCCTACTTTTTTGAATATCTCAAAGTCTTGTTTTACTTTTTCATTCCAACTCAAACTATCCGTTACATTTTGAGCTTGGTATTCCTTATAAATAGCTTTAGCCGATGAATAATTGTCATTTAATAAATAGGCATGCGCTAAATTTAGTTTTATCAATAGCTCAACATCATCGAGCTTCTCGCCTTCCTTAAGGAATTTTATAGCTTTCCCATATTGTTTTGTCAAAATATAATTACTCCCAATGGAATTATAGTCTAATGCAGTTGCTTTTCCATCATTAATTATTATTGCTAATTTCGTGATAGCTTCACCTTGTTTTCCTTGTTTTGCTAACAAAGCAGCTTGTTTACGTAAATCTTCATAAACAGCCGTTGAAAGATTAATTTCTCCAAAACAACTGTTACCAAAATCCTTGAAAGCTTTAGCACGCTCTACAGCAAGTAATTTCTGAAATTCCTTGAACTTATACTTCGTTTGTATTTTATCCAATATACAGACACAAAAGTCGTCTGAATTGCTCATTTTTTGAGCCAAATTAGAAGTTTTACATTGCTCGATTATTGATTTTTTGTTTTCAGTAGTCCAACCTCGACTGAGTTTATTATCTACCCATGGCACCACTTCAAGAATAACTTTTTGATTCATGATCCAATTCTTGCTTTCGAAACCAAACCATAAATTACTGGAATTTGATTTCATACAAGCTGATTTTTCTGTAGAAAGTAATTTCGCATCCTTGCTTACAGGCGTATCTTGCACTAAACAAGCGTTATCCGTTTTTCCGTTTTCTTTATATTTTGTAGCCAAATCTGCAGATGAGAAAATCGCATACTTGCATTTATCTTCTCCTGAAATTTTAGATAAGATGAAAACGGCTCCTGCTGAACCTTGCGTAATTCCTGTAGGATCTGGAATTGATTTTAAAACTGAAACCAAGCTACCAGCCATTTGCTGATTTTTATCCAAAAGTGTTATTCTAAAAACGACTTCGGTAGTTCCTTCTGGAAAATCTTGGGTTTTAATAATGATTCTATTTCTTGCGGAAACTGTAATTTCTTCGGTTGTAGCTCGGGTTTTGTCCCAATAACCGTCTTTTTGTGCAAAGCTGGTATGAAATGCAAGTGTTATTAAAAGCAGAAAAAATATTCTTATCGTATTCATGTTCTTGATTGACTTGGTTTTTAGCCCAGATAGAAGTGGAAATCCCACGCTTTTGGGCATGGATTGTAACGGATAGCTGGAATAGCTCCAAAAAAAACTACAACTCTATTGATGCACCTATTTCTAATAACATTAAATCTTTGCCTTTATCAAAAAATTTACGAATAGCAGCTTCGTGATCAATTTCAATATATCCAAAAGTATCGTAGTGATATCCAAGAATCTTATCACAATCTACAAAATCAGAAGCGATAATTGCATCATCAACATCCATCGTGAAATTGTCCCCTACTGGAAGGATGGCTAGATCCAATTTAGTACGCATAGGAATGAGCTTCATGTCCATGGTAAGCGCAGTATCACCAGCGATATAAATGTTTTTATGTTCGCCTTCAATAACAAAACCGCCAGGATTTCCTCCATAATTTCCATCAGGAAATGAGCTAGAATGAATAGCATTTACATATTTCAGTTTTCCAAAATCAAAATTCCAACTTCCACCGTGATTCATAGGATGCGATTGGAAGCCTTTGTTAGCATAATATCCCGCAATCTCAGCATTAGAAACAATAATCGCATTAGTTCTGCTTGCAATCGCCTCGACATCTAGAATATGATCGCCATGCGCATGTGTCAGCAAAATAAAATCAGCTTGCAAGGTATTGATATCAATATGCGCCGCTTTTGGGTTTGCAGAAATATATGGATCAACTAAGATGTGTTTGCCACTCACTTCGATTCCCAAAGAGGCGTGGCCGTAAAATGTTATTTTCATTTGAATATCCTTTTAAATCCTGTTCCTACCGTTCCCATTATCCCTAAAATATAAATAAACAATGAGTCAGCTGAAACTAGATAATTGTTATTTTTCATTAAAAGTATAACTGATTTTTAAAATTAAATTTTTTAAATAAAATTTGAAATTTGAATTTATCTACCTCCCAAAAACAAATTCACTACTAAATCCGGAATTAAGGAAACCATACACAGGGCCAATAAAATAGAAAGTGCAAATGTACTTAAAGCTAACTTTTTCAATTCAGGATCTAAAGCCCTAGGATCTTGATTCTTATAAACAGTTCTTAAATGCTTAATTAAAGGAATGTAAGCCAATACAAATAGATATTGATCGAAGCGATAGTCACTCAATACTGCAAAGAGCAGAACTAAAATCATTGCAGTAACAATTAAAAAGTAATGATATTTCTTAGCTTTTTGTCCTCCTATTTTAACAACTACCGTATTTTTATTTGATTTTCTGTCAGAGGCTTCGTCTCGCATATTATTCAAATTCAACACTCCTGTACTCAATAATCCTATTGCAGCAGCTGGCAGAAATAAATTAAAATCTAATTGCTCAGAATATAAAAAATTCACACCGATGGTACTTACTAATCCGAAGAACACAAAAACAAACACATCACCAAAACCTCGATAGCCATAAGCAGTATTACCAACGGTATAGCGAATTGCAGAAGCGATTGATAATATTCCAAGGAGCAAGAAAAACAAAGAATACCAAATATTAGTATCGCTAAAAGCAAAGTAGATTAATATTATGGCTGATAAAAGAGTCAAAACTGAAGTAATGGCAATTCCTATTTTCATTGCTTGAGGCGAAATAGCACCACTTTGAATTGCGCGTTGCGGCCCAACTCTGTCTGAATTATCAGTTCCCTTTATTCCATCGCCATAATCATTAGCAAAATTAGATAAAATCTGTAATCCTAAAGTCGTAAGAATAGCGAAACCAAAAATAGTCCAGCTAAACACATCTGTAGGCGTTTCGATATTATCTGTAGGACGCAAGGCGTACATACTTCCCACAATTATTCCCGATACTGATAAAGGTAACGTTCTTAATCGTGCTGCTTCAATCCAATGTTTCATTTTATTCCGTTTATTTTTTTCACCGCGAAGGTAGATCATTTTTTATTTTTATTTTTACTGCAAAGGCATTAAATCATAAAGGCACACCTATGAAAGGAATTATTAAATTAAAAATTACATCCAATTACTTTCCGACCTTTCAATATTGTACAACCAATGATTTATATGTTGCTTTAAAATCGTAAAATTTCCTAATTGAAAAGCTAAATCACCGCCTGCTGTGTGTATAATTACTGAACCAATATCAGCTTTTTTATGCCAAAAAAGTTGAGAAGTTGTAACTCCTTGGATTTTTTTAGTATCAATAATCGCATTGTCAATATCCCACGCACCACTTTGTTTAATGATAAAATCATCACTAATATATAGTCTGTTGTTTAGATATCCAAAACAAATAATCAACCCAATAAATACTACATATATCGACACTACAAAAGCATAATCCATTATACTTTGATCTACAAAATTAGCACAAACAAAAAACAGTACAACAGGAATCAATATACACACAAAAATTGAAAAAACCAATTTGCGATAATTAGGCTTTAACTGAATTCCCTTTTCAGGCATTACATGAAATAGAAGTTTAAATATAGCCGTTTTCTCGTTTTCGTCGCATCCTGGAATTTCAATAATAGATTTACTATTCTGTCTGTCTCCACTTGTAGCTTGCTTAATCTTTATCTCCAAAATATCCATTTTCTTTTGAAAATAATTTCTAGTCACTGTTACAATTTGCACTTTTTCAGGCTTTACAATTGTACTTTTGGTATTTAATAATCCAAAAGAAAGAAATAACGAATCATTGTGCTTAATCACTTGGTAGTTGTAATATTTAAAAACTACTCGAATCAGATTGATAACTAAGATTAAGCCTATCATTACGACAAAAAGTATTGCTATCGACCTAAAAGCTAAATTTTGATCAATATAACTATCCAATTGTTCATCAGTAACTTCATATTCAGGAATTACTTTTTTAACACTATCAAATATTGTAGTTAAAAATGCCAAAACCAATCCAAATGTTTTTACATAATTAGTTGTAATACCTACTTTTAACAAACTCAAAAAACTAATTTTAACAAAAGGCTTCTGAGAATCAATCGATGGTTTTAAAAACTCCTCCTCATTGACTAACGTAACATTCCTTACTTCATTTTCTAATAATTTTGTTTTTAAAGCCACAGCAAGCGGGTGCGAAATAGCTTTTATTCTTCCCTCTTTTTTAGCGCTTCCAGCAGTATCAACATTAAGTTCATAAACGCCAATTATACGCTGTAAAAATGATTGATTAATATCAACTTGCTGAATCCTTTCTAGCTGAATAATTGTTCTTTTTTTATTAAGAACGCCTTCATTAATGATAAACTCCTCATTTTTACTATCCAAATGAAAAGTGAAATTCAAATATTTTAAATACGCAACTAAAACTATTACAAGCAAAAAAGCAATGATACCAAGAGCTAAATAAGCGCTATTTAATTGCTTAAACTTAACAAAGTAAATAAGTATTACTGGCCATAAACCACGAGCCCAAAGCTGTAAAGTATCAACAAACATCACCAATACTCCAATAGGAGACTGTCTTTGAGGCTGATTAAATTGCTCTTCCATTACAACGATTTTTGTATTTTACCCATCAACAATTGTTTAATATTTTCTGCCTGTTCTTTTTCAATTCCGGGAATTTCAATATCACTTGAACTTCCACCAGCGGTGAAAATCTCAATTTTTGCTAGACCAAAAAACCTCGAAACTAATCCTTCATGCAAAGCCACATGTTGCACTCTGTTATAAGGAATTACAATAGTATTAGTTGCAATAACACCGTGTCGATACAACACATCATGCTCTCTAAATGCAAAACCTTTTTTCTGAAATCCTAGAATGGAAAAAAGTATAATCAAAGCACAAAAAACTGGAATTGTCACACCTAAAATCAACCATAATCGACCAGAAAAGATGTCTGGATTATATATAGAAAGCATTATAGGTACCAAAATAAACACTGCTATAACAACAGCCAAATTGATCAAAACTACTCTTAAATATTTAGGATGCAAAGCTGTAAAAACTACTTCTTCAAACTTAGGCAGACGAGAAGTATCAATTGTTTCATTTGAGAAATTTTCCATTTAATTATTTTATTTACTGCAAAGACATTTTTTCAGAGCCACAAAACTGAAAAGCTCTAATTTTATTTACATTCTCAGAATTAAATTATTAGGACAATTATATAGTGTTAGGCATCAAGAATGTGAGTAATAATTTCAGCATTATCAAAACTGAACACTACAAATTGAACACTATTTATTTAAGGCAGCCATTTTTTTTCAAAATTTGGTTTTCTTTTCTCTAAAAATGCGTTTCTACCTTCTTTAGCTTCTTCAGTCATATAGGCAAGACGAGTAGTTTCACCAGCAAAAACTTGTTGTCCAACCATACCGTCATCAGTAAGATTCATAGCAAATTTCAACATTTTGATAGCCATTGGCGATTTATGCAAAATTTCCTGAGCCCACTCATAAGCCGTATCTTCTAATTCTGCATGCGGAATAACAGCATTTACCATACCCATATCCATTGCATCTTGAGCAGAATAATTGCGCCCTAAAAAGAAAATTTCTCTCGCTTTTTTCTGTCCAACCATTTTAGCTAAATAAGCAGAGCCATACCCGCCATCAAAACTAGTTACATCGGCATCCGTTTGTTTAAAAATAGCGTGCTCTTTGCTGGCCAAGGTCAAGTCGCACACTACATGCAAACTATGACCACCACCCACAGCCCAACCAGGAACTACAGCAATAACTACTTTAGGCATAAAACGGATCAAACGTTGTACTTCTAATATATTTAAACGATGCTGCCCATCATCACCCACGTATCCTTGATGTCCGCGCGCGTTTTGATCGCCACCACTACAGAATGAGTACACTCCATCCTTAGACGAAGGTCCTTCAGCAGACAACAAAACAACTCCTATAGAAGTGTCTTCTTGAGCATCATAAAAAGCATTATAAAGTTCAGCAGTTGTTTTCGGACGGAAAGCGTTGCGTACTTCCGGTCTATTAAAAGCAATTCTGGCTACGCCATTGCATTTCTTATACGTAATATCTTCATATTCTTTAGCAGTAATCCAATCCATTTTACTCTGTTTAAATTATTTTAGCGTAAAAATAAATCATTTTTCGCAGTATATCTATTCTATTGAAATAAGCTTGCAGTAATCCTTATTTGGCGAAGAACTTTTATATGTTAAATTTTAATGAAAATTATGTTTTAACATTTTCGAACGCAAAATATCCTTAACTTTACATTAAGTTAATCAGACAGATACACTTTATTTGTCTTTTCAATTATCATTTTACTCACTGAATTATTAACCTAAAAAAAGAATTTTTTGAATACACTTAAAAATGTTGTCGCTCCTTTTTCTTGGTTAATAATCAATAATATGATTTCAAAAACTTTGAAAAACGAGATAATTAGAAAGTCGTTTGCAATAGAACTACAAATAATAAAGTAACACCTACGGTTAAAACGAAGATTTATTTTTCTTGTTTCTGCAATAGCGGAACATTAATAAAAAAATGTTTAGAAAATAATCTTTTAATAATTATAGAAACCAATGGCTAACTGTGAAATTAAATTTAAAGATTCTTAGCAATAGATTAGATAATTAAAAGACAAAAAAAGAAAGTTAAAGTAATTTACGCTTAAGTTAATATTTACAAAAAAGTATCAAGAATACTATTGTTTTAAAGGCGGATAGAAATACTTTAAACTACCATTTATAATAATGCTGGTAGAATTAAATATTCTAAAACAGCGTTAAAAATAGAAAGACTAACCGTTTTCGATTAGTCTTTCTTTTTTTTACTCCTTAACCAAGTAAATTCCGTCTTCCTTGATTTCTATTAATTTCTCTTTATACAAAGCACCAATTGCTTTCTTGAAGGTTTTCTTACTCATCTTCAAAACCGTTTTAATATCCTCAGGATGCGAATTATCAGTCAGTCGCAAGAAACCACGACTAGCTCTTAACTCATCAAGTATTTTTTCAGCATTTGGCTCAATACTTTCGTAGCCTTGAATTTGCAATGCTACATCAATTTTATTGTCAGGGCGAATCGTTTTGATATAACCACGCATACGATCTCCAGTACGAATAGCATCATCATAAACTTCATCTTTGTACAACAAACCTTTATGTTTCTCGTTAATGATTACATTTATTCCTAATTCGGTAATATGAGACACAATTAAATCAACTTCTTCTCCTTTTTCAACCGTAATTTCTTCATTTTTAAGAAATTGATTTGTCTTACTTGAAGCAACTAAGCGGTTTGTTTTTTCATCCATGTAAAGATAAACTAGGTATCGTTTCCCTTTTTCCATAGGACGCGCCTGCTCTTTATAAGGAACCAAAATATCTTTTTCCATTCCCCAATCCATGAAAGCACCTACTTGATTGACATAATTTACACGTAAAAGTGCAAATTCATTCAATAAAATATAAGGCTCCAAAGTGGTAGCAACGGGACGCTCTTCGTGGTCTAAATAAACAAAAACAATAAGCTCCTCGCCTATTTCAAATTCATTTGGAACATATTTGTTAGGTAGTAGTATATCGTGTATTCCTTCTGGATCCGTATCTGGAGTTCCTAAAAATAATCCTACTTTAGTATCACGAAGTATTGTTAATGTATTGTATTTTCCTATTTCAATCATTTTCTTAAAATTCTTAGTCGGTTTCGACTCTATAAGCGGCAAAGGTACAAAGATTTAATTAAGAAATAATTTTGATTACCATTTATAAAATCCTATTTTTATATATAATTACTGCACTTATATTTCCGCGAAAAAAATTCTTTCCCCTATTTTAAAACATCAATAACACTTTAAATAAAGACTCTAAACTAGCTTTTAAGGTTGAAAAGCGTATCTTTATGAATAACTAAGAATACAATTGCACAATAATTTATTAAACACAATAAAAAATAATGAAAACAGCTTCTTTAAGAAAAGACCTTCAATACAATGAAGATAAAGTAGCCATCAAAGTTATGATGGAAACAGAGACATCAAAAGAAATCAGAATACTTTTTAGAAAAGGACAAGTAATGAAAGAGCATAAAGCAGGCTTTCCCATCACGGTCGAAATTCATCAGGGGAGCATCAATTTTGGTGTAAGCGGTGAAAAAATGATTTTACAAGCAGGAGATTTAATTTCTTTAGATGCAAATGTACCTCACGATTTACATGCAGAAGAAGATAGTATAGTACGACTAACTTTATCCAAATTAGACACTGTTGAAAGAGTAAAAAAAGTACTTGAATAATATTGAGACTTCTCTAGTATATAAGGTTTAGTTATAGTTTTAGTGAGTATTATTACCCATCTTTTTATTAAGAATTATCGCATTTCAAATACCTCAGAATCAAGTAAACACTTTAAAAAGCTTGGATACTTTCTTTTACAGAGACTTAGTGAGAAACTGATACTTATTCATGATCCTTCTGCTAATGAATAAACAATCATATTTATACCTCAACAAATCCTAAACTTTAATTTAATCTATATATTCTTTTTCAATTTTATTAATTTTGAGAAAACTAAAAAAAACTATTAATGAAACCAACCTCTATTTTTTACCTATTGCTAATTGCATTGCTATCTCATACCTCTTTCTCTCAAACGACAGTCGATGATCCAGAAATAAAAAAAATGGTTTCAGAAGTGAAATCAGAAAACATGGAAGCTACAGTTCGCAAGCTTGTATCTTTTGGAACCAGACATACGTTGAGCGATACTAAAAGCAATACGCGTGGGATTGGAGCGGCACAACGCTGGGTAAAATCTGAATTTGATAAATACGCTTTATCTTCCAATGGAAGATTAACTTCAAAAATTGATTTTTTCACTGTTAAAGCCGACGGAAAACGCATTGCAACCGATAGTCAATTAGGTAACGTCATGGCTACTTTAAAAGGAACAGATTCAACTGACGATCGCGTATTAATCATCAGCGGGCATTTAGATTCTCGTGCCTCAGACGTAATGGATTCAAAAATTGATGCACCTGGAGCTAACGATGATGCTTCCGGAGTTGCAGCAATGATGGAACTTGCAAGAATAATGAGTAAGAGAGAATTTCCTTTTACACTAATATTTGTGGCGGTAGTTGGAGAAGAACAAGGATTATACGGGGCCAAGCATTTAGCAGATGTCGCTAAAGATGAAAAATGGAATGTAGTCGCTATGATCAATAATGATATGATTGGAAACAGTTTGTCAAGCAGCACCTTATTGAGAGACAATTTACAAGTTCGTGTCTTTAGTGAAACAATTCCATATCTTGAAACGGATGCGGAGGCTAAAATGCGTAGATCAACTAATCGTGACAATGACAGTCCATCGCGGCAATTAGCGCGCTATATAAAGACAGTTACAAATCAATATATAGATCAACTGGATATTAAATTAGTATACAGAAACGATCGTTTTCTTCGTGGTGGCGATCATACTCCTTTCAGTCAAAATGGATTTACTGCTATTCGTTTTTGTGAAATGAATGAAAACTTCGATCACCAACATCAAGATGTACGAAAAGAAAATAATATTCAGTACGGCGATCTTCCTGAATTTATGGATTTTGAGTATTTGAAGAAAGTGACTTCTTCGAACTTGGCCACTTTTAGCAATTTAGCTTGGTCACCAAAAGCACCAACAAATGTAGGGATTGAAGTAAAAGAGTTGACTAATTTTTCAACGCTCGTGTGGAATGCTCCAGAAGGAAAATCAGTTTATGGATATAATATTCTTATTAGAGAAACATCATCATCGCATTGGGAAAAAACAATTTTCGTAAAAGACACAAAAATAGAAATTCCTTATTCTAAAGATAACTTCTTCTTTGCCGTACAATCTGTTGATGCTTTAGGCCACTCTAGCTTGCCTGTTTTCCCAATACCTGTTCGTTAAAAGTCTGAATCGAGTGTTTTTCTAAGTTTACTTTATGATTCAATAATACTATAAAATAAAAAAGCGTTCGACTCAACAAGTCGAACGCTTTTTACATTTAAGAGTGTCTATTTAATTATAAATACTTTCTTTTTTGAAATGAACGGTCAATAAGTAATAAACTACTGCTCTGTACTTACTTTTGTTCGAACGACCATATTTTTCCATCACTGCATCAATACCAGCATCTAAATCTACTCCGTCAGTTAATCCTAACTTTTTAATAAGAAAGTTATTTTTAACGGTATCTAATTCTGCTTGTTGACTTCCCGCTACTGTTGCTGAATCCGCATTATAAATAGACGGCCCACAACCAATAGTTACTTTAGTCAATAAATCCATGTCTGGATTAACGCCACATTTGTCTTTCAAATCGGCTGCATACTTTACAATTAATTCTTCTCTTGCACTCATAGTAAAAGTTTAATGATTGATTATTATTTAACTCAAATTTAATCAATTATTTGCTATTTACACAGAATATTGCTGTTAAATATGCCTAGATAAAATAAATTATATTATAAACTTGTTATTTTAGAATTTTTCTAATTCTTTATAAACAAACGATTCGTTGCCAAAAATAAAAAGCTCCAAAAACTATCCAAATACTCACTAAGCAACTAATCTTCACACCTATAAACAGCAAAAGTAGATCAACTTTTAAAAAAATGTTATTTGAATTTAATTCCTATACTAATTCCTTAAAATAGTCTAACAATATTTTATCGTTCTTTAATGTGGGTGTAAAAACTTCTAAAATACATGGTTTTTCGTTTTGATGATATAAAGCATTTAAACTCGTTTCTAAACTCGTTTCATCGCTTGCTATAGTATATTCGAATCCATACATTTTAGCTAAATGTTCAGCAGTTAAACAATGCGAAGTTTCAAAGAAAGTATTAAAAACGGGACTTTCCTCGTGTCCAGGTAAAATCCTAAAAATTCCACCACCGCCATTATTTACCAATATAATTTTGAAATTTTTTGGTATATATTGGTTCCAAAGCGCATTGCTATCATACAAGAAACTAATGTCTCCAGTGATGAAAACGGTTAGTTTTGCATTGGCAACAGCCGCACCAATAGCAGTCGAAGTACTACCGTCAATTCCGCTAGTGCCGCGATTACAATATACTTCGATCGATGGATCAATATCAATAAGTTGCGCATAACGAATAGCCGAACTATTACTAATTTGAAGTTGACTATTTCTAGGCAAACTTTTGATTACTTTTTCAAAAACTACAAAATCCGAAAATGAAATTTTATCCAAATAAATTTCGTGCTTTACTTCCCGAAACTTTCTTACTTCATCAATTTTGATAAAATAATCACTTTTTACGGCTGTTGTCAAAGGTAAAAAAGCCTCAAAAAAACTATTAGGATTTACTTCAAAATGCTTTGTCAACGCTCCAAAAGTATCATACGCTCGTAAAGTATCAATATGCCAATGGTGTTTGGGCTTATACTTTCGTAAAAAAGCCTTAATTCGTTTAGAAACAATCATACCGCCAAAAGTTACTAGAATTTCAGGCTTAAAATCCTCGAAATCAGCAGTTGTAAAAGGCGTAATAATGGTATCAATATTATTTATAAAAGTAGGATGATGCAAATTAGAAGTCGTTTCAGTCATTACAACAACTGACTCGTCTTCTGCTAGATTTTTAAGCGTAGTTTCAGAAATAGCATTTGGTTCATTTACACCAACCAAAATCATTTTACGACTAGAATTATTCCAAATTTTAGCATATTCAGATAAATCTTCAATAGCAGGAACAGGAGTAAAATTAGCAAAATTATTTACTAGGGCGTCGATGGAGCGTTCTGGGACCGTATCATACAAAGGCTCCTCAAAAGGTGCATTGATGTGAACTGGTCCTTTTTGATGTAATGCAGCATCTATTGCGCGATTTATTTCAATATCATTTTCTTTAGACACTGATTCGTGTAAATTAGCATTGTAGACCGAATGATTTTGGAAAACATTTTCTTGTCTAATCGTTTGACCATCACCTATATCAATCTTACTCTGCGGTCTATCAGCAGAAATGACAGTCAAGGGAATTTGACTGTAAAATGCCTCCGCAAAAGCGGGATAGTAATTTAGTAACGCTGATCCTGAAGTACAAACTAAAGCCACTGCTTGCTTGGTTTGTTGCGCAATTCCTAATCCAAAGAAAGCTGCACATCTCTCGTCAGCAATACTATAGCATTTAAAAGCTGGATTATTTACAAAACCTATAGTAAGTGGTGCATTTCTAGATCCGGGAGAAATTATTATGGTGGTAATTCCTTTGGCTAAACAAATTTCGATGATGCTTTGCGCTAAAGGTATTTTTGGGTAAATCATGTATTCAAATTTAAAAGATGTAAAGATACAAAGTTGGCACGCTTATTCCTTATTGTAGAATAGTTTTCTTATTTTTGAGAATCATTACAAATAATCATTAATCTTGTTTAACATGCGCGTTTTATATAGTCTTTTCTTATGTTTTTTTATTCAATTTAATTGGTCACAAGTGAGTGTTGATCCCAATAAAATTAGCTACAAAGAAGCACTAGTTCAATCTAAAAAAGAAAAGAAACCTATTTTTATAATGTTGTATGCTAACTGGTGTCCGCATTGTAATACTATGAAATCTACCGTTTTTAGTGATCAGAAAGTCAAAGATTTTATGAATGCAAATTACATTTCGGTTTGGAAAGACATTGAAAAAGAAGATGGAAAAGAAATAAAAGAGCACTATAAAACCAACGGTTTACCAACTTTTTTATTTATAGAGGCTGATGAGACACTTTTGTACAGTATAAAAGGGGAAATGAAAACGGAGGCTTTTATAAATGAAGCAACAAATGCCTTAAATCCTAAATTGCAATTACCCTATTTAGAGCAACAATTTTTGAATAATCCTTCGAATGTTAACGCTTGTTTGGCCTATATTCAAACACTTAGAAAAGGAGCTGATCGCACCGCTTTATCAGTACCTACGCATCTTTATTTAAAAACTCAAACCGACCAACAATTACTATCCGAAATCAATTGGCGTGTTATCTCCAACGGTGTTACTGATATTGAATCAAGAGAATTTCAATATGTTTTAAAAAATAAAGAAGCTTTCGAAAAAATAACATCGCCAAAACGAGTAGATGCAAAAATCACTAATATTGTTTCGGAATTATTAGAACCTTATACAATTAACTTAGATAATGTTGCTTACTTTCAAAAAAAAGAAATTGCAAAAACAATCCAATTGCAAAAAACAGACTCACTTATTTTTTCATACGATTTGTTGTTAGCAGAACGAACCAAAAATTGGGGGTTTTATAAAAAAACGACACTTGAAAATACGGAGAAATACTTTTGGCATACTGACAGCAAACTCAAAGAAATTGGGCAGGTGTATTGGAAAGAAATAGCAGATGTAACTGCCCTAAAAAAAGCAATTGAATGGGGAAAAAGAGCCCTTGAATTAAATAATTCCGCAGAAGGCAATTTACTACTAGCTCGCCTCTATGCTAAAATTAAAGATAAAAAAACAGCACTACTATACGCTAAAAATGCGAATGCAATTACAAAAGAAATGGGTTGGGATACTACCGACACCGACGCAATATTAAAAGAGTTAAACACAAAATAAAAATTTATGTCTGTAATTATTAGACCATACGAAGTGAATGATACCCAAGCTATTTTGGATATTATCAACTACAATATTATAAATTCTACTGCGCTATATGATTATAACATTAGAACTTTTGAGCAACAAAAATCAATTTTAGACGATAAATTATCAAAGGGGTTTCCAGTTATTATTGCAGAAATTGATGAGGAGGTAATTGGTTTTGGAATGTACAGCGAGTTTCGATTTCGGGAAGCGTACAAATTTACGGTGGAACATTCGGTTTATGTAAATCAGCATTTTCATGGAAAAGGAATTGGAAAAATACTACTTCAAGAATTAATTCGTATTGCTAAAGAGCAAAAATTACACACTATGGTTGCCGTTATTGACGAAGAAAATCAAAGTAGTATAGAATTCCATGAGAAATTTGGATTTAAAGTAGTTGGAGTAATTAAGGAGTCAGGATATAAATTTGATCGCTGGTTACATTCGGTATTTATGCAGTTAATTTTAGAATAAAAAGTTATTGGTCACACAAAAAACATAAGTGTAGAAAGAATAGTATATTTGCACAATTAAATTTTTCATGGACTACACCTTACTTTCATCTCCTTTACAAGGATTTACCGACTTCCGTTTTAGAAATGCTCAAAACAAACTTTTTGGTGGAATTGATACTTTTTACTCACCTTACATAAGGTTGAATGGTAAAATGGTTATCAAACCCTCTTACGAAAGAGACTTACTTCCGGAGAATAATCTTGATTTAGAAGTAATTCCGCAAGTCATAACAAATGATGCTGATGAATTTTTATTCGTTGCTAAATATGTTAGAGAATTAGGCTATAAAGAATTAAATTGGAATTTAGGTTGCCCTTATCCTATGGTTACTAAGTCTGGAATGGGTTCTGGTTTAATCAGTAAGCCTGAAAAAATAAATCACGTTTTAGAGAGAGCGCACGCAGAATCAGACATAATTGTATCGATGAAAATGCGTCTAGGCTATGAAAATAGTGAAGAAATTCTTGATGTTCTACCTATTTTAGACACCTACCCTATCAAAAATATTGCTATCCATGCTCGCATTGGAAAACAACTTTATAAAGGCGGCGTACATTTGGATGCTTTTCAGCAATGCATCGATAACACAAAACACAAGTTATATTATAATGGCGATATTACTTCAGTAGCTAAATTCCAGGAAATGCAGCAAAGGTTTCCTACTATCGACCATTGGATGATAGGACGAGGATTAATTTCTGATCCTTTTTTGCCAAGTATGATAAAAAATAACACCGTAGAATATCCAGAAAACAAAATTGAATTATTCAATGCCTTTCATGATACTTTATATGCTATTTATAGTGAATCCCTTTCAGGTTCCACTCATATTTTATTAAAAATGTATCATTTATGGGAATATTTTTCAGCTACTTTTTCGAATCCCCACAAGGTTTTGAAAAAAATCAAGAAGGCACAAAGTATTCGAAATTATGAAGCTGCAGTAGCAGAAATTTTCAGAAACGAAAAATTCTAAGCGAGCAGTTTTACTTCTATAAAAAAAGCGATTTTCAGAAATGAAAATCGCTTTACTATTTTAATATTTTTAAACTTATGCTTTAATCCAATCCATAACTTCTGGTGAAGTAACTAAGGTTCTTGGTGCAATTACTTTCTCTAACTCCCCTTTTTCATTAATCAAGTATTTTTGAAAATTCCATTCCACAGTTGAATCTTGCAATCCGTTTTTCGATTTTTGAGTCAGAAACTGATAAATGGCTGCCATATCATCTCCTTTTACAGAAATTTTATCCATCATAGGGAAAGATACACCATAGTTTTGCTGGCAAAAAGCAGCAATTTCAGCATTAGTTCCTGGTTCTTGTGAAGCAAAATTGTTTGCTGGAAAACCTACAATCACAAATCCTTTGTCTTTATATTCTTTATAAGTTGCTTCTAAATCTTTATACTGTGGCGTTAATCCACATTTTGAAGCAGTATTTACAATCATAATTTTTTTACCTTTTAAGGATGCAAAATCAAAAGTATCTCCTGATAAATCTTGCACCTTAAACTGATAAATATTTTCTTTGGCAACTGCTTCTGTTGTATTCATCTTCGTTTTTGATTTTTTTGATTGTGCCTGATTTTGACAACTAAATAAGAACAAAGCACAAGTGGCTATTAATACTAAATTTTTCATATTTTAATTTTTTATAAAATTAAACAATTAATTGTCTCAGTTAAACTTATTTCAGTTAAACAGTAGTTAAAAAAAGTTGACATTAAATTGCCTCTATAAAAAACTTAATTATTTATTCCTTGTTATAAAATTTTTCAATGTCTGTGTACTTTTACCTCTCGAGTCTGTCACAGTTAGTGTAACATTATAGCTTCCTTTTTTGGCATTTTTATAAGATACAAGCGGTCTTTCTTCTGTTGATGATGACGGAGTTGCTCCTGGAAATTTCCATGAATACGTTGCGTCTTTATCAGCTACTGAATAATCTGCAAATTGAACCATTGGATCATCGCTAGAAACTATTTTTTTACTTGCAGTACTATTAGCTTTTGGCGCTGTGCGTTCAACCAAATCATTTTCCCACAACCCGCGTGAGGTTCCTACTCTAAGTTTTCCTGTTGCATAATTAATAAACATAAAACTAGTGTTGGCAACTGGCATTCCTGAACCAAAAAGCTCCCATTTTGACATGTTTGCATTTCTGTAATAAACTCCGCTTCTAGTTCCTAGATACAATATATCATTACTACCTCTCTGATATATCATAGAATAAATAGCATATTGTGGAAGGCCATCTGAATAATCACTCCAAGTTAATCCACCATCTTTTGAATGAATTACTTTCACAACATCTTGATTCGCTTTAACAGTAACCCATAAATGATTGGGGTTTTTATCACTTACTGCTAATCGCCATAAGGCAAAACCTTTTACAAGCGACGCGGGCGGATTCACATCAATCCAGGTCTTCCCTTCGTCTACAGATTTAATAACACGATTTGGTTCTACTACTGCATAAATATAATTAGGATTAGCAAAACTTACTTTTACTGCAACAGCGTTAGATTTGTCAGCGCTAAACTCCTTCATTACTTCCCAAGAAGAGGCATTGTTAGTAGTTTTAGACAACTGGTATGTTTTATTTCTGTCACCATAATCACTACCGTAAATAGTATAAAATTGGTTAGGATGATATTCTAAATTATCTAAAGTGATATAACCTAACTGGATTCCTAGTTCCTGAAAAGTATGTCCTTTTTTACCAGTCAAAGAACGTTTTACTCGCTCGTGTCCCCATGGGTGATTGTACATGTATTGATCATCAATAGGATTAATATTGGTCGCCATGGCATCAGCACCATTAACGCCTATCCAACCTCCGTAAACAGCATCATCTCTAAAACAAATTTGGTTATGATTCAGTCCTACAGCCATAATATCATTTTTAAAAGATTGGCTGAATCCCCAAAGTTCCATGATTCCTAAACCATCGGTTTTATCTTTTGCAACAGTAAAACCACCATCATTGGAATGATAAGCTCCACCATCATTAGCATTCCATATATCCTTCCCAATAATCGAAAGTGCATGATGATCACCATGAACTCCTGTATGTGCATTGTTTGATTGATATTGATCATATTGTCTTCCTGTAATAATTTTACCTGAAAGATCAAATGCCCACGTGGCACCACCATCAGTACTCACTTTAATTTTATTAGCAGCACATGCTATAAAGTTTTCGTCTGTTTCTGATACTGTAAAAGCTAGATTCCAAGTTAACTGTGCAAGATGACAAGTTCCACTCAAAAAATCCTTTGGTCCCATAGCATTGACTAGCGGTTCTTTAATGTCAAGGTTATTCTTTTTAATAAATGAACGACCAGCATCAGAAGATTTGAAAAATGATATTTTATCATTAGCATCGCCACCATTATAACCTATTACTACATAAACTACATTATTGTTTGCAGGCGTTGTACCTATTCTTCCACGATGTGATTTAGTAGTATGGTCAGCAGGATATCCATTATTAACGGAGGTAAAACTTACTCCACTATCTGTTGATTTTTTGAAATTTATCCAATCTGTTTTAGAAGATTCTTCTAAAATATAAACCACATTAGCATCATCTAACTTAACACGCATATCCCAAATGCGTTTATTGGTTTGGTACTTCTCTATCCAAGATTTACCACCGTCGACTGATTTCAAAATTTTATATTTTCCTTTTTCTTCGGTAGTTGCGTACACAATATCATTGCTTGTACTTGTTAAATCTAACCACATAAGCGAACCAAATGTATCGGGGAACGTTTTCTTAAGCGCCGTATAACTCCAGCTTTTTCCACCATCAGTAGATTTAACCACTCCCATATTTGTATTGGCATAAACAATCTTATGATCTTTTTTACTGTAAATAATTTCATTTACCCACTCTACTTCAGGAACACCTCCAGAAACAAACGCCCAATTTTTTCCACTATCCATTGTTTGCCAAATGCCAGCTGTTGCAGCACCAGCTAAAATTGCATTGGAATTACTTGGGTCGATTCTAATAGATCTTAAAACTCCTGTACCGCCATTATCTTGCGTTGTATTCCACTTTAAAAATATTTGTTTCCACGGGTTACCCGCAACTGATTTTTTAGCAGAATTTATCGCTTTTACAGCAGAAAGAGATGGATCAATATAGTTGCCATCAGCGTCAATATTAGGGAAATATTCATGCGCAAATCGTTTGTATTGTTTAACTTCTTGAGTAACTATAAAAGTGTTGTGTTTAAAGTATTCATTAAACTCATCTCTAATTTCATAAAAATTAGGTGCAGCACTTTTCATATCTAAGTACCAACTAGAAGCTTTATATTTATTAGACCAATACTCTTTCAACTCTTTTTCTTTAGATGCATCATCTATCGACGGAGAATTAAAATTAATGAAAGAAAAAAGAAAACCAGAAAAAATTAAGATTAGAAAGGCTAATCCGTTTTTAGATACTTTGTTCATCCTCATAACATACTTTTTTTGTGCTTAAAACTACTCCTTGAATAATTCTAATTAGTTAAACAATATAATTATCGTTTAGAACTTATCTATTTTATAGAATAAATACTACGAACTAAAACCTATAGCGCCAAAAATACATCAATTGTTAACGAGTGAACTAAAAAACCTACCAGAAAAAAACTCTAGTAATAAGTTTCTGGTAGGCTTCTGAAAATAAAAAATGCATCATAATTTTTAATAGAAAAATAGCTAATTTTAAATTTCGAAGCAAATTACCTATTGCTGCAGCTTGAGCTTCATTACTATAATTTAGCTCATTTTGGTATATTACTTCTCAGAGTGCTAATACTCTTAAAATGTGTATTAAAACAACCTTTGCCTAAGGCAGAAATAAAATCATAATTCTACATTTTATTTAGGAATAAAAAGCAAAATAGTATTGAAATACAAGTTCTGAAGCGCAAAATCATCAGGAATGAACATTTATTTAACTATTTGTTATTTAGAATGTATAAGTTTGCATTAGTAAAATTAAAATATATGAGTCAGGAAGAATTATTAGTATTAATTTACAAAAAAGACGAAAGAGCATTTACATTTCTATATGATATGTACTCTAAGAGTTTATTCTCGGTTATAAATGTTTTGGTAAAAAATAGAGAGGAAGCAGAAGATGTGCTTCAAGACGTATTTGTAAAGATTTGGAAAAACATCGATTCGTATCATGAAAGCAAAGGTCGATTCTACACGTGGATTCTTAATATTGCCAGAAATACTTCTATCGATAAACTGCGTTCTAAGAATTTTAATAACAGTCAAAAAAACCTTTCTTCTGATAATTTCGTAAATTACTTTGAAGACAGTTCGAAACTGGCTGACAAAGTGGATACGATAGGTTTACAGGAATTTGTAAAAAGACTGAAACCAAAATGTATTCAAATAATAGATTTACTGTTTTTTAAAGGCTATACCCAGCAGGAAGCTTCGGACGAGTTGGCGATTCCTTTAGGAACAGTGAAAACTCAAAATAGAAATTGTATTAACGATCTACGAAATTATTTGAAAGTATAATGGAAACACAAGAATATATAGAATCAGGTGTCTTAGAACTCTATGTTTACGGTTTACTTAATGAAACTGAAAACGAAGAAGTTGCTCTTATGGCAAAAAATAATCCGCAAATAAACGCTGAAATTATCGCTATAGAAAAAGCTATTGTAGCTTTATCATCGAGTTTTTCTCCGTTCCATTCTGTTGCGAATTATGAAAAAATTAAGGAGAAATTAGCGCTTAAGCATAATCCAAAAGTGATTGAGTTAGAACCAAAGAGAAATTGGTCTCAATATATTGGATGGGCTGCAGCAGTTCTTTTATTGGCTGGTATTGGTTATCAATACAACCAAAATCAATTTGTAACGAATCAAGTAGTTCAAAGTTCTACTATCGAAAAAGCAAAACTAGAGAAAGATATTAAAGTGTTGGAACTTAAAAACGCAGCTAGCGAAACGAGTTTAGCAGTTGTTAGAGATACAAAGAATACAGTTGTAGTTCTTGGCGGACAAGCTGTTGCTCCAGAATCGTCTGCAAAAGTGTATTGGAATCAAGATACAAAAGTAGTTTACATTGATGCTGCTGGTTTACCCGAGCCTCCACAAGGAATGGTGTATCAAGTTTGGGCTCTTAAATTGAATCCTTTAACGCCAACCAGTATCGGTTTGTTAGACAACTTTGATGCAAATGATCAAAAATTATTTGCAGTAAATAGCGCGGATCAAGCAGAAGCTTTCGGAATTACCTTAGAGCCTGCGGGTGGAAGTTTAACTCCTACAATGGAACAACTATACACTTTAGGAAAAGTTTAAATAGTATTTTATTTATAATTATTGAGAGAAAGGTTCTACAGTAATGTTGAACCTTTTTTTTATATAATTAGTAGTCTAAAAAATTGATAATAGCTAAAGGACTTATTTCCCAACATTTATTTTGTCACGGTGGAAGCGTCTCAACTACGATATTCGTAAAGTTTAATAGGGATCCAGCAGGACAAATGGAGTAAACTAACGTAAAAAAAAGCATTTTAGATACAACTCGCTCTGTTAAATATTGCAACTTATCAAACGCAAAAAAGGTCCAACCGTTAAATTGAACCTTTTCTAATTAAAACAAGACTGTTTATTTCTTGTAATATTTTTTATACTTAGGATACGTTATCGCTCCAATAAATAAAATAGCTCCCAGTGAATACCAAATCCAATTTAAAGAATGTGCTTCACCACTTGCGTACGAGTGCAATCCTACTAAGTGAAAGTTTACTCCATAATAGGTAAACAAAATTGATATAAAAGCAAACATACTCATCAAGTTAAAAAACCATTTGCCACGCAAAGATGGTACAAAGCGAGCATGAATCACAAAAGCATACACCATGATACTAATTAACGCCCAAGTTTCCTTTGGGTCCCAACCCCAATAACGTCCCCAACTTTCGTTTGCCCATTGCCCTCCTAAGAAGTTTCCAATAGTCAACATTATCAAACCAATAGTCAATGCTAGTTCGTTGATATAAGTAATCTCTTGAATATTCAAATCCATTTTGGTTTTGTTTTTTTCATTGGTAAAGAAAATTAACAATAGCGAAACGAATCCTAATATCATACCTAATGCAAATGGACCATAACTAGCAACAATTACTGCAACGTGAATCATTAACCAATACGAATTAAGTACCGGTTGTAAGTTTGCTATTTCAGGATCAATCCAGTTCATATATGCTGCGGCTAATATCATCGCAGTTACAAATGCTGATGAAGCTACTGTAAGTTTTGATTTAATATCGAAAGCTAATCCAAAGAACATAGTTGCCCACGCCACATAAATAATAGACTCATAAGCGTTACTCCATGGTGCGTGACCAGAGATATACCATCTCGCTATTAACCCTCCTGTATGAAGAATAAATAAAACAAGAATCACGACATGCATGAAATTCACTAAAAAATTTAGTGATTTTCTTTCCTTAAATATTTTCAAAATTGTAAAAAACAACATTAAAATTGCGGCAAAAATATACCAATACGGTAATTTTTGAAACACATCATATTTATTATACAATACTTCTGAGGTAATTTTTTCCTCGCTTGGCCTTACTTTACTACCAAAACGTTTTTGGAATCCGTTTATACTCTCTAATAATTCATCAGCCGTTTTATAATCTTTAGAAGTAGATGCATTTGCCAAAGAACCAAAATAAAGTGGCAACACATTTCGAGCGTAGGTTTCTTCCATCCCTTTCAAACCTGCTTCATTTAGCTCTAGATAGGATACCCATTTATTATTTTTGTCATCCGGAATTGGAAAGATCTTTAATATACGTCCGCTCAAAGCAGATTCCATTAAGTTTACTTTTTTATCCGTTTCAATAAAATCCTTTTCAAATTGGTTCGGATTTGCTGATTTAAATGCTTCTTCTAAATATTTAGATAATTTGTAATTCCCTTTATCATCAAAAAACGAAACGAAAGGAGCATATTGAGCAGCTTTGTCCACCCCAATAATCTTTCTGATACTATCATTTCCACTTTTCATGTAAATAATTGGAATTTGGATCCAGTAACTTCCGTATTGCGTCATCGACAAAAATACTTGATCTGAATTCATTCCTTTATACGAATTTTCATGACTTACCTTTCTCAATAGTTCTGAAGAGAATGTATTAATAGGCTTCATTCTACCGCCTCCATCTTGAATTACAAGACGACCAAATTTTGATGCATGCGCTTCTGGCACTTTAAATTTTTCAATTAAACTATTAAGTTGATCTTGACTCAATGGTTTCTCAGAATGATTATCGTGCGTTGCAGATGCTCCAGCCTCAGGATGTGGCTTTCCTGCATGAGACGAATGATCATGTTCTGCTTCCTGCGCAAAACCACTCACACTAAATACTAGCAATAGTAAGGTAAGTAATTTTGCCTTTTTCATTTTAACAATTTCCAATCTGCGTTTTACATCAGCAAAACGAGAATGCTTTGTAAACATGATGGCCATCATAGCGAAATACAACAGAAAATAGCCTATGTAAGTCAAGGCAGTTCCCCAGAAATCATGATTGACAGATAATATTGTTCCTTTCTCGTCAGGATCAAATCCCGATTGAAAAAAACGATATCCTTTGTGATCTAATACATTATTCATAAATATTCTAGCGTCAAATGGTTTTTCATCCTCAACCGTTACTTTACTTTCAAAAGAAGAGTAACTTTTTTCAGTTCCCGGATATTTATCGGCAATAAAATCATTTAATTTTATTTTGAATGGTAATATGTAGGCTTTACTTCCGTAAGAAAATGTATAATCAATGTTACCAATTTTAACAGTTTTTGGCTCCCCAATTTTTCCCTTAGAGCCTACAACTGTTACTATTTTTTCTTGACCATCTGCTTTTAATTTTACAACTAAAGCATCTTCGTGCGTTTTTGCTTTATAATCATTATCTGATTCATAATCCATAATACCTTTGACGGCTTGATCAGGAAATACAAATCGCATTTCGCCAATGCTGTATAGCGAACGCATCATCAATGGCTGAACATTATCCTTAGTCACTGCACCTTCTAACTTATCTGCCATTCGCATAAAGTTTCCTTCAAAAGGGGTTTGAATAGTATATGCAGTCCCAGTCGTTGTTATATTAATAGCGCCATCCGTAAATTTATTTAAAGAAAATAATACGTTATGGATATTTTGCACTTCTCCCTCTTTCAAAAAATGCTCATGACGTCCGCCATCACCAGCTTCTACAATTTTTAAATATAGAATTCCTTTAGGATCTGGTTTGATATATTCTTTGGCTCCCATAATGAAATTTCCATATTCCACTTCAAACTTAGTGTCTGCAAAATTTTCAGACATACTAAAATTATTATTGGTAGCTGGAGAAAGTAGTAGTGGTTTTTCAAAAGTTCTACGCTTCATTTCTCCTTTATACTCTCCATCGGCAAAAACAGTTAAAAAAGTTTTTTCCGAAAAAATTTGATTTTCCGAAGCGCCTTCACGTATTGGCATCATTCCTTCATAACTGATATAGCGCGTTACAAAAGCACCGCAAATAATGAATACAAAAGATAAATGCAGTATCAAGGTAGCCCACTTTTCTTTCTTCAGAAGTTGGTAACGCTTGATGTTACCAATGAAATTGATTAAAAAGAAAACATGAATGGCTTCAAACCACCAAGAGTTATAAATTAAAATTTTTGCTGTGTCGGTATTATATTTACTTTCGATAAAAGTTCCGGTAGCCATTGCAACTGCATATCCAACAAATAATAAAGCCATTAATCGTGTGGAAAACAAAAAAGAAAATAATTTTTTATCCATTTTTATGGGATTAAATTTTTTAAAATTGCAACAAAAGTACTCAAAATTGTTGACTTGAAAGCTCGCTCAATTGTTAATTAATTCCAAAATTAAGACTGCTCTACTTTAGTTAATTATTTTCTATTCTGCCGTTTCAACCAGCTAAAAAAAAGTTGATTTATTGAATATCTACAGCCTTTTTTCAGGAAACTTTTCGTTACAAAACTCTTCTGCCAAAAATTTTTCTAAGATTCCTACAAAATAGTACAAACCTACCGGTTTATTACAGCCTTATAATTTTTGGTACGAATATTTAAATATATTTGGCTACAAATAACACCTGAGACTCTGCTCCCAACAGTTCAGTAATCCATTTCCTCCAAAAAAAAATTTAAAAAAAAACAAAAAAAGTTCACGACAAATGATACAAAAATTAGAAAAAAACAGAATAGCGTATCTTGACGTCCTCAGAGTATTAGCTACTCTGATGGTAATAATGGTGCACGCAGGAGACATATTTATATATGATGCAAAAACGATGCGCTTTGGCACTGAAGCTACTGCATTTGCCGTTTTGCTTCGCTCTTCGGTACCGCTTTTTATTATTATGTCATCAATTTTGTTGTTACCTATTAAAACAGATATCACTACCTTTTTCAAACGTCGTTTTTCCCGTGTCGTTTTTCCATTTTTGATTTGGTCAGTTATTTATGTATTTCTGCCTACTCCTAACGAAATTGTCTTTGGAGGTCCTTCAAACGCATTTAACGACTCGGAAATGAATGTTTACCTCTATAACCTGATGATGATTCCAATAAATTTCACAGGCAGCAACATTCATTTTTGGTTTATTTACATCATTTTAGGCTTGTATGTTTTTATGCCAATCTTCTCTCCTTGGATAAAAACTGCTACAAAGAAGATGCTTGTTTTCTATCTTTCGCTATGGGGAATCACCTTGTTTTTTCCTTATCTCCGTTTGCTTTTTCCTCAAATTCAAGGAGAATGTGATTGGAACAGCTTTGGTATGTTTTATTATTTTGGAGGCTATTTTGGTTATGTTATACTAGGCTATTTTTTACATCATTATAACCAACTTAGCATTAAGAAATCGGTACTAATTGGTAGCCTGCTTTTTATTGTTGGAACAATAATTACCTATATCGGATTTATATCTGACCAAAATATATTTTTAGATAAAGTAGCAAATTCCAATATTGAAGATTGGAAAATTTTAGAATTCAACATCAGTTTTCTAGCGCCAAGTGTTGTAATAATGACTGCCGGAGTATTTATGATTTTTCAAAAAATTCAATTTTCAGGTTTAATCGAACGCATATTTAAGGAATTATCCGTTTTAAGTTATGGTATATTTTTAGTTCATTATACTCTCGTTTTGTGGATTGGCAACTATATAAAAGATATTCTAACTTTAAACACAGGAATTGAACAGTTTTTAATAGCAGTACTTACATTTTTTATTGCGTATTGTATTATAAAAATTATTTCTTTAATGCCAAAATCAAAATACATAATTGGTTGATTTGAGTATAAAAAAATCTTTTAGAACGACATTACAATCCAGTTTTAAAATAGAAACTAATTCGTTTACGAAATAATATACAATCTATTTTTTTCATTACTAATTCAACTAAAAGATTACAAACGAACTTGATTTATTAGAACTTATCGGGTAAAATATTGTAAAACAAAATTAAAAATAAACTAATGCAAGATAAAACTACAGAATCCAAGTTTCTAAAAAGTAAGCCGCATTTCGAAATATTAGATGGTTTAAGAGGATTAGCTGCTATAGTAGTAGTAGTTTTTCACTTTATGGAAATTGTTATTGCGGATTTAAGTAATAATTTTATTTCACATGGTTTTTTAGCCGTTGATTTCTTCTTTTGTTTATCTGGTTTTGTAATTACTTATGCCTATGATACCCGAATTCACGGAATGCCATTACAAACTTTTATAAAATTAAGACTAATTCGTTTACAACCTTTAGTCATTATAGGATCCATTTTAGGGCTACTTACTTTTCTATTTGACCCATACAGTAATTTATATGCTATATATGGTTTCAAAGAGACTGCATTGATTTTCATCACCTCTGTGTTTCTAATCCCTTATCCAGTAGTCACGGAACGTTATTTTAATTTATTTAATTTAAATGCGCCTAGTTGGTCTTTATTTTGGGAATATGTTGCAAACTTAATTTATGCAACTGTATTATTTAAAGCGAGTAAAAAAGTATTACCAATTTTAGTTCTATTAGCAGCGGCAGGTATTTTTTATGTAGGCTGGAATTCCGGTAATTTACTCGGGGGTTGGAGCGGAGGAACTTTCTTTGATGGCCTAGCTCGAATTTCTTTTTCTTTCCTAATGGGTATGTTAATTTTTAGAGCCAACTGGATTATTAAAAATAAATTGGGTCTACTAAGCATGAGTGTTTTATTAATGTTGGCGTTTTTAACACCTTACAACGAGAATTGGAGTTGGATAATTGAACCTATTATCGTTATTTTTTATTTTCCATTATTAGTTTCTCTAGGAGCTGGAGCGAGTTTAGCAAGTAAATATCAAAAAATAAATACACTGTCTGGGGAAATTTCTTATCCACTATATATGACGCATTATCCATTTATGTGGATATTTGCAAATTACTTAACTGTAGAAAAACCAAGCATGGCTGATTTATGGATAGTAATCCCTGCTTCTGTGATTCTATTAATACTGCTATCATACTTTATTTTTAAATTTTTAGACTTTCCGATAAGAAGTTATTTTACTGACAAATTGAAAACTAGTTTAAGCAAGTAACAATCACAAAAGTCAAACTATAAAAATTCAATAATTGAAAAATAAAAATACGGAAGAACAAAACTCTTTTACTATTTTTACCGCATGATTAAAGTGATTATTATAGGTTCAGGGAATGTTGCGCAGCATTTGATTGTCGCATTTGAAAAATCCAAAAAAGAAGGTACTGAAATCGAACTGATTCAAGTTTTTTCTAGAAAATTAGAAACACTCGTCCATTTGCTCGATTATGATCGAATTGCTACTGATTATAATCAATTATTAGAAGCCGATTTGTACATCATAGCCGTTTCAGATGATGCGATTAGTGAGGTTGATTCTCAACTTCCTTTCAAAAACCGTTTGGTCGTTCATACTTCTGGAACTGTTCCTATTACTGCTTTGAATGAAGAAAACCGAAAAGGAGTTTTTTATCCATTACAAACATTTACTAAAAATAAAGCAGTCGATTTCAAGACAATACCTATTTGTTTAGAAAGCGAAAATGCAACAGATTATCAATTGCTAAACACAGTTGCCAAGTCAATTTCGGCTGCTATTTTTGCAATCAATTCAGAGCAACGAAAAGCATTACATGTGGCGGCTGTTTTTATCAATAATTTCACGAATCATTTATACGAAATAGGTAGCGAAATTTGTGAAGAAAATCAAGTTTCATTTGATATATTAAAACCTTTGATCGCTGAAACTGCCAATAAAATAATGGTACTTTCGCCGCAAGAAGCGCAAACTGGTCCAGCAAAACGAAATGATACTGCAACAATTGAAGCTCATGAAGCGTTTTTAACGAATCAAAATCATCTAAATATTTACAAAATACTAACACAATCAATACGACATAATGGCAAAAAGTTATAAAGAAATAATGAACGACATCACTACTTTTATTTTTGATGTTGATGGAGTCTTAACTGATAGCTCTGTTTTTGTTACTAATGAAGGAGAAATTCTTAGAACTATGAATATTCGTGATGGTTATGCTATGAAAGCCGCCGTTGAAAGTGGTTATAATGTATGTATCATCTCAGGAGGAAGTAATGAAGGTGTTCGAGTACGTCTAAGAAATCTTGGAATTACAGATATATACTTAGGTACGCCAGACAAGGTAGAAACTTTTGATGAATACACTGATGTTTATCAAATAAAACCGGAGCAAGTTTTATATATGGGCGATGATATTCCAGATTATCACGTAATGAAATTAGTTGGCTTAGCTACTTGTCCGCAGGATGCTAGTCCAGAAATAAAAGCAATTTCAGGCTATATTTCACATAAAAACGGTGGCAAAGGTGCTGCACGTGATGTTATTGAACAAGTGATGAAAACACAAGGAAAATGGATGGCTCATTTTGACGGGAAACACGATTAATTAGTATTCAGTTTTAAAAATTAGTGGTTCGTAGTCAGATTTTTAGTGATTATAAAAATAACTTATTTTGTACTATTTAAATTATATTGAAACGAAAAAACTGAAAGCAAAAAGCGGCTAATAATACCGGAACACTAAAAATTACTCAATGAAAAGCCATTCCAGAATACCGAACACTGAACACTTATAAATGAATTTCCTAAAACTGATTCGATATCAAAACTTACTAATGCTTGCTTTTATGCAACTTATTTTTAGGTACGGATTTTTAAAATTACAAAACATTCCTCTAGCACTAGCGGATTGGCAATATGGATTACTAGTTTTATCAACTGTCTTAATTGCAGCCGGTGGTTATGTTATCAATAATATTTTTGACCAAGAAACAGATAACGACAATAAGCCAAATGATGTAATTGTAGGCAAAAGCATTTCAGAAACACAAGCTTACAATTTATACTTTGCACTTACTGTTTCTGGCGTGGCATTAGGATTTTACCTATCGAATGTAATCCAAAAACCAGGCTTTGCTTCTATATTTATTTTGATTGCTGCCACGCTTTATTTGTATGCTTCAAGTTTAAAACAAATGATGCTTATTGGAAACGTTGTAGTCGCATTGCTCTTATCATTTAGTGTTATTATTATTGGAATTTTTGATCTGTATCCTGCCACAGTTATTGAGAATCAACAACAAATGAAAGTCTTTTTTTCGATACTTTTGGATTACGCTATATTTGCTTTTATGATTAATATCCTAAGAGAAATGATTAAAGATATACAAGATATGGACGGTGATTACAATCAAGGAATGAATACATTACCTATAGCTATTGGAAAATTACGAACATGTAAAATAATTTTCATATTAAGTATCATTCCAATACTTGTTATTTTGTTATACATCAACAAATACTTACTTGACTTATTGTGGGTTACCATTTACCTGTTGCTTTTTGTTTGCGGTCCACTAATCCTTTTTACTGTAAAAATGCTAAAAGCTTACACAAAAAAAGAGTTCTACTTTTTGAGTTTACTTTTGAAATGGATGCTCTTTTTTGGAATTTTATCTGTGGTCGTTATTAGTTTAAATATGAAATACAATGCTTAGAAATCAATTAAAAAAATACCGATTAATACTTGCTTCTGGTTCACCAAGACGCCAACAATTCTTTAAAGATTTGGATTTGGATTTTGAAATCCGACTGAAAGAAATTGACGAAATTTACCCGCCAGAATTAAAAGCGCATGAAATCACAAATTATTTAGCCCAATTAAAATCGAGCGCTTTTGAAGGTGAATTAAAACCTAACGAAATCCTTATTACCAGCGATACTATAGTTTGGCACAAAAACAAAGCTTTGGGTAAACCAAAAGACGAACAAGAGGCGTATGAAATTCTAAAATCATTATCGAACGCTACACATGAAGTTATCACTTCGGTTTGTTTTAAAACTAATGAAAAAACGGATGTATTGTATGAAATAACAAAAGTTACTTTCAACGATTTGAGTGACGAAGCAATTTGGTATTATTTAGATAATTTCAATCCTTACGATAAAGCAGGTGCTTATGGCATACAGGAATGGATTGGTTTTATAGGTGTTTCAAAAATTGAAGGTTCTTACGCTAATGTTATGGGAATGCCTACAGATAAAGTATATGAATATTTGAGTAAATTAGCATAAATTATATTATGGAGATGGCATTAATACATGAATATTCAAAGGAGTTTATTGCAAGTGGTATATTATTAATCATTTTAGTAGCACTAAGAATTGGTACCACAAAATTAGTACTACGGTATGCAAAAACCAACCATACCATTGAGCACAGAAGTACTTTAGTGGTCAAGTACATGCATTTATTTCTCTATATTTTAGCCGCCATTGCCTTAATAATTATCTGGGGAGTACAACCAAAAGATATTACATGGGCACTATCTTCTATTACAACTGTAGTTGGAGTTGCATTGATTGCGCAATGGTCTATTTTAAGTAATATTACCTCAGGAATAATTCTGTTTTTTTCTTTCCCATTCAAAATTGGCGATGTTATAAAAATTCATGATAAAGATTTTCCAATTATAGGAGCAATAACAGATATTGGTGCTTTTCATGTTTTCTTGAAAACAGATGATGGGGAAGAAGTTATTTATCCTAACAATTTACTTTTGCAAAAAGGAATTTCAATAATGAAAGATCATTTTAACGATAAAGAATTCGTAGATTAAAATTCATTGTAAACTAATTCTTAATTGGAAACATATTAATCATTCTTTTTTTTATTTTTTCTTTAAATTGGAAACATAAGATCAAATGAATGAGATTATGCTACCATTCGATTTATTGGTAAGAATACATTTTTCCAGTTCTGTATAAAATTCTCTGTTATTTCGCAATGGCAATGGTGATTATGATGTTAATTATATAATTTTTGTTTAAAAATCTATAATACTTCGTAGTGATTATTATTACATATTTGTTACGGTAAAATAGCTAGATTATACAACTCTATACTTCAATAAAGAACACCAATGGACGATACTTTAAAACTACCCTTTTATGCTAGATTAACTCTAATTTTAGTGGGCTTAATCGCAAGCGCATTCATTTTTTATATTGGTCAGGATATATTGATTCCGGTAATGATGTCATTTTTATTTGCGATCTTACTTTATCCTGTTGTTAACTTTTTAAAATCTAAAATTCATTTGCCACATGTGATAGCAGTAATGTTAGCAGTCATATTATTTGTATTAGTTTTTGTCGGTCTCTTTGTTTTTCTATCATTTCAAGTTAGCGATTTTGTAAATGATTTTGACAAGATAGAGCGCAACTTCTATATCCATTTAGAAAATATACAAATTTTTATACGAGACAATTTTCATTTAAGCTCACGTCAGCAAAAAGAATACATTGATTCTGCTACTGAAGATTCCATGCAAAAAGGCAAGGAAATGATTGGCACAACTTTAATGTCATTTACAGATACTTTAATGAATTTGACCCTAATACCTATTTACACTTTTTTAATTCTTTTATACAGAACTCATTTTTTACTTTTCTTATCCAAATTGATTAAGAAAGAAAACCATGAGCAATTAAAAAACATCTTAACAAACATACGTGTAGCAATCAATAGCTACATCGTAGGTTTAATTATTGAAACAATTTTGATTTCAATAATGACAACCGTTGGATTTATGCTAATAGGTTTAAAATATGCTGTTTTACTAGGTGTCGTTACTGGAATTTTAAATCTTATACCGTATATTGGTATTCTATTTGCAGGACTATTGAGTATTTTAGCATCTTTAACTGGATCACCAGATCTATCGATAATTATTGGTGTAATTGTCATCACCGTAGTTGTTCAGTTAATTGATAATAATGTACTAGTTCCATTAATTGTTAGCTCAAAAGTAGAAATCAACGCATTGGTTTCAATTATAGGAATTATTATTGGTGGTTCTATTGCAGGGGTTTCCGGAATGTTTTTAGCATTACCAATAATCGCAATTATGAAAGTAATTTTTGATCGTGTGGAATCATTACAACCTTGGGGTTATTTAATGGGTGATCATCTTCCTAAAACATACACTTGGCGTAAGATAAAATTGCCACTATTCGATTCAGAAGAGAGAGCAGAAACAACTGAAATCAATGTAAGTAAAGCGGATGTTATAGTTCCTACATTTACCGAGACAACCACTGAAAATACACCTAAAAGAACCGATGATACATTTCCGTCGTAAATAGTCAGGACATTTCAATTCTTCAAACTAATTCTTAAAAAAGGTATCATCTTGCTTATTCAATATTTTATAAAGTTCAAACTCACAGCATGAGCAAAAAGATAATACTTGTTTTTTTTGTTTTTATCTGCAATTGTTTTCAGGTCGCTTTAGCGCAAGAAACAGTTGTAAAGAAAGACACATCTCAAGTTTATACGACTATTAAACAATACTCTAAGAAAAATAAATTTACGCGCTTAATGCATAAATTAATTTTTAGATCTCCGGTTTTAGAAAAAAAAGCTATTAAAGAAGTTCAAAAAAATTATAATGTTTTTGAAGGTAAAATCATCAGAAATATCAATATTGTGACTCTTGATCCTTTTGGGTATTCTGAAATTGACACATTAAAAAAACCTAAAAACTGGGGTGAAAGATCCGGAAACAAAGTTCACTCTAAGACCAAGAGGTTTGCTATTTTAAATCTACTTTTAATTAGAAAAAATCAACCATTTGACTCTTATTTAGTAAAAGAGTCAGAACGTTTGATACGTTCACAACGTTATATAAATCGTGTAAATATAACTCCTGAATTAATCAGTACTAATTCCGATTCGATAGATATTTCAATCAGAGTTTTAGATTCTTGGAGCTTGATAGCCAAAGGTTCGTTATCCAGTTCAAGAGTAAATTTTGATTTAATTGAACGTAATATTTTTGGTACTGGTCACCAATTTGAAAATAAATTTAAAAATAGATTTGATGATGGCAAAAGTGCTTATGCCGTAGCGTATAGCATTCCAAATATTAAAAACACCTTTGTAAATGTTAAAACGAGCTACGAAATAGACTTAGACAATTACTATTCAAAAATTATTGCAATTGATCGACCTTTTTATTCACCATTGGCGAGATGGGCGGGTGGAATTTACCTAGACCAGCAATTTCGAAAAGATACTCTTCCTGATTCTAATATGGTTTTCGCTTCGCAGAATTTCAAATATAGTACGCATGATTTTTGGGCAGGACGAGCGTTCACTATTTTTAAAGGAAATACTGAAAATGATCGAACTACAAATCTGATTACAAGCGCTCGATTTTTAAATAGTAAATATTTAGAAAGTCCTATTTTTGATTACGACAGTAGCAATTTTTATTCGAATGAAAAACTGGTATTGTTTGGAATTGGTATTTCATCTCGTAAATTCATCAGAGATCGCTATATATTTCAAAACGGAATTATTGAGGATGTTCCTATTGGCAAATTATATGGAATAACGACTGGATATCAATATAAAAATAATACCGGACGTTACTATTTAGGTGGTCGCGCTGCTTTTGGGAATTTCTACAAATGGGGTTTTCTAAGTGCTAATTTTGAACTAGGCACTTTCTTTGAAAAATCGAATACTAAGCAAACCGCGTTCTCGCTTGAAGCAAATTATTTTACAAATTTAATGACCATTGGTAAATGGAAAGTGAGACAGTTTGTTAAACCCAAAATAATATTAGGTTCAAATCGTGAAGACATCATTGGAGACCAACTTTCAATAAACGAAAATCAAGGACTAAATGGCTTTAAAATGGCAGAATATGGTACAAAAAAGGCAATTTTAAGCTCACAAACTCAATTTTATTCTCCGTGGGATCTCTGGGGATTCCGTTTAAATCCGTACGTAAACTATTCTATTGCTATGTTAGGAAGTTCTGAACGAGGATTACTTGAAAGTAAAGCATATTCAAAAGTGGGTATAGGATTAATAATAAGTAATGATTATTTAGTCTTTAGTTCTTTTCAAATTTCGCTCAGTTATTATCCTTCAATTCCAGGAACGGGCCAAAATATATTTAAAACAAATGCATTCGAAACAACAGACTTTGGCTTGCAAAATTTTGAATTGGGCAAGCCACGTACTGTGATTTATAAGTAATAATATAGAATACTGGTAGCCATTTATTTAACAACAAGGATGATAGGTCAGTCGTTGTTGAAAGTTACATCTTTTTAAGATTACTATAAAAACGCAAATTATATAACTTTATATTATAATTCTATAAAATTTAGTGAGACTTAAATGCGTACTTTTATCATAATAAATTCATAACTAAAACCTAAACAAATGAAAAAAGTTACCTTTTATTTAATGATGATGGTATTGTCATTAAGTGTTGTTCCAACCCAAATGTTAGCTGCTGAAAAAAATCCAACAGCAATATCTAACACTACTAAAGAAGTGCCTGCAGAGGTTAAAGTAATGCTTAATCGTCTGGACGAAATAAAAGCAATGGACAAAACTAATATGAGTTCTGTAGAGAAAAAAGAATTACGCAAAGAAGTTCGTACTATTAAAAAGGAGTTAAAGTCTACAGGAAACGGTGTTTATCTATCAATAGGAGCAATAATCATCATTATTCTATTATTAATTCTTTTACTATAATTAGAAAAAAACTTAGATTATCTAAAGGAGACAAGAAATTGTTTCCTTTTTTTTATGAAATAAAATAACACAATTTTGTTAATTTTTTGATAATGATACAATTGTTAGCTTTTCCACATAACCAGATAAAATAATAACTAAATATTACTAATTAAAAATTTAAAAAATGAAAACATTAAAATTAATCGTCGCAGGAATTATACTTTTTGCATCCGCAAATACTATACAAGCGCAAGTTTCAGTAAATGTAAATATAGGTACTCCTCCAGCTTGGGGTCCGGCTGGCTACTCAGCAGTAGATTATTATTATTTACCAGATGTTGAAGCTTATTATGATGTAAGAGCCACCCAGTTCATTTATTTTGATGGAGGAAAATGGATTCGTTCAAGAAACCTGGCTAATCAATATAGAAACTATAACCTATACAATGGCTACAAAGTTGTCTTGGAAGATTACCATGGTTCGAGACCATACAGCAACTTTAAAACACACAAAGCAAAATATTACAAAGGATACAAAGGTAAACCTCAAAAATCAATAGGTTCAAAACGTAATAATAGTAACAAAGTATACAAAAGTAACAGAAACAATGGAAATGGCAACAATGGAAATAAAGGCGGAAAAGAATATAAAGGTCATGGAAATGGAAAACATTAATCCTTGTTTCACATAATTTATAAAAAGAGTCTCAGTAATGAGGCTCTTTTTATTTCAGAGCATTAACTCTTAATTAAATGTTAATATTACCGTATTGGCACAGTTGTTGAAAACTTATCATTAGAAATAAAATAAAGAGTTATAATTAAATTATCCCCAATTAAATCTAAAGAAAATGAGAACATTAAAATTAATCGCCGTAGGAATTATCCTTTTTGCTTCAAGTACTATACAAGCACAAGTATCTGTAAATGTGAATATAGGTGCAGCTCCTGCATGGGGACCTGTAGGACACGTTGCAACAGAATATTATTATTTGCCAGATGTTGAATCGTATTATGATATAAGAGCTTCACAATTTATTTATTTTGGTGGCGGAAGTTGGATTCGTTCCAGACATTTACCATATCAATATAGAAATTATGATTTGCATCGTGGATACAAAGTAGTATTGAATGATTATCATGGTTCAAGACCCTATAGCCACTTCAAAAGCCATAAAGTAAAATACTACAGAGGCTATAACGGTAGAGATAATAGAAATGTAGGCTACAACAATAACCGTAGAGTATATGTTAGTAACAGACATAATGATAATCGTAAAGAATATCAAAAACACGAAAATAAAAGAAGAAATGACGATAATCATGGACGTAAAAATGGTCATGGACGCGGACATGATAGAGATTAATTTCTAAATATTAGTCAAAATAAAGAGAGAGAAAGCTTATATTAGTTTTCTCTCTCTTTTATTTTTATAACATCAACAATGCTTAAAGAAAATAAAAAATATTTTAGTAAAAAGCATTTAATACCTACATTTGAATCTATTGCAAATTAAAATTTAAAAAATGCAAAAAAAACATATTCTAGTCCTAACAGTATTCCTATTTTGTTTTCAAATAATAATTGCCCAAAATCCCAAAAAACCGTCTTCGGTTGAAATTTACAGTCAAATTCAGAAACTCAATTTTTTAGGTTCAGTATTATATATAGCTGCCCATCCTGATGATGAAAACACACGCCTTATTTCTTATTTATCAAATGAACAAAAAGCAAGAACAGGCTATTTATCTTTGACACGCGGGGATGGAGGTCAAAACTTAATAGGAACTCAATTGCGGGAATTATTGGGTGTAATACGAACACAAGAGCTTATTGAAGCTAGAAAAATAGATGGTGGCGAACAGTTATTTTCACGAGCTAATGATTTTGGTTTTTCTAAAAACCCAACGGAAACATTACAAATTTGGGACAAAGAAAAAGTATTGGCAGATGTAGTTTGGGCTATCAGAAAATTTCAGCCAGATGTAATTGTCAACCGATTTGATCATCGTTCTCCAGGAACGACGCACGGACATCATACCGCTTCTTCAATGTTAAGTGTCGAAAGTTTTAATTTGGCTAATAATCCTTTAATTTTTCCGGAGCAATTAAAACTTGTACAACCTTGGCAGCCAAAACGCCAATTTTTCAACACCTCTTGGTGGTTTTACGGAAGTATCGAAAAATACAATGCAGCTGATAAGACTAATTTAATAGCCATGCAAACTGGAGTTTATTATCCAGCTACAGGGAAATCTAATCAAGAGATAGCAGCCTTAAGTCGCAGTCGCCATCAGTCACAAGGTTTTGGAAGCACTGGCGTTCGTGGAGAAGATACAGAGTATTTAGAACTTATAAATGGAGCGCCCTTAAATGATAAAAAATCTCTTTTTGAAGGAATTGATACGACTTGGAATCGAGTAAAAGGAGGAAAAGCAATTGGCGAGTTATTGACAAAAATTGCAGCTGAATTTGACTTTAATAATCCCTCAGCAAGTATTCCAAACTTGGCTAAAGCCTATTCGATGATGCAAGCTTTAGATGAAAATCATTGGGCACCACTAAAATCAGCCGAAATAAAAAAAATTATAGCAGCCTGTTCAGGATTATATCTTGAAGCAGTTGCTCAAAATCAAGAAGCAACTCCTGGAAGTAACATCAAATTAAAGCTTGAAGCGATTAATAGAAGTGCAACTCCAATGCAATTATTGAGCGTTACCACTTTACCAAATGAAGTAAAAACGACGCAAAAATTAGAATTAAAAAACAACATTCTAAATAATATAAATTTAGATTTACGTTTAGCTGAATCCATCAATTACACGCAACCCTATTGGTTACAAGAAACTGGAACTGACGGAATGTACACGGTAAATAATCAACAAAATATAGGAATTCCAGATATCATCCGTGAAGTAAAAGTAGTATTTAATTTGAAAATCAGCGAAATAGAAATTCCATTTGAACGCACTGTTGTTTATAAATACAATGATGATGTAAAAGGTGAAATTTATAATTATCTTGACATCGTTCCTGAAATAACAACAACTATTGTGGACAATGTACTACTTTTTAAAGACAACAAAGTGAAATATGTAGGGGTTAAAATCAGAACAGGGAAAGATGGTGTTAAGGGAAATTTACAATTAGAATTACCAAAAAACTGGAACGTA
Organism: Flavobacterium galactosidilyticum; assembly: GCF_020911945.1. Classification (NCBI taxonomy): domain Bacteria; kingdom Pseudomonadati; phylum Bacteroidota; class Flavobacteriia; order Flavobacteriales; family Flavobacteriaceae; genus Flavobacterium; species Flavobacterium galactosidilyticum. Next base: position 2,366,167 of record NZ_CP087135.1, on the reverse strand, counting down.
TCTCCTAAATTAATTCCTTTTGATATTGCTAAAAAAGGTACAGAACAAATTGTCTATTTTGAAGTAACTCCGCCAAACAAGCCCGAAGAAGCGGTTGCTAGAAGTGTGGCTATCATTGGAAACAAACGATTTGATAAAGAGCAAATTTTCATCAATTATGATCATATAACTAAACAGCAAGTTTTAAAACCTGCCGAAGCTAAATTGATCAAAACAGATTTAAAAACCACTAACGAAAAAATAGCGTATATTATGGGTGCAGGAGATGAAGTTCCCAATATTTTAACGCAATTAGGATACAAAGTAACTTTACTTAAACCTGAAGAAATAAGTCCTGAAAAATTAGAAAATTTTGATGTGGTAATGACAGGCGTCCGTGCTTACAATACTATTAATGCCTTAGCATTCAAACAGGATATTCTTTTTGAATTTGTCAAATCTGGAAAAACTATGGTGGTTCAATATAATACTAATAGCGATCTTATAACTGATAATATAGCACCTTACTCATTAAAACTTTCTAAAGATCGAGTGACTGAAGAAGATGCAGAAGTGCGATTCTTAGCACCAAATCATCCTGTTTTAAACTTTCCAAACAAAATTACAGCTAAAGATTTTGAAGGTTGGAAACAAGAGCAAGGATTGTATTATCCTAATGAATTTGACAAAGCCTTTACTCCTATTCTTTCTTCAAATGACAAAGGAGAAACACCTAAAAATGGTGCTTTGTTGATTGCTCCTTACGGAAAAGGATATTACATTTATACTGGTTTAAGTTTTTTTAGAGAATTGCCCGAAGGTGTAACTGGCGCTTACAAATTAATGTCTAACATTATTTCATTGAAATCAGCTGATAAAATTCCTGCTTCAACCATTAAGAAATAACAGAAATAAAATGGAACCAAAAAAAATAAAAACTTGGAAAAAAAACTATACATGGGTGCTGGTCGCAAATGCTATATACATTTTGTTTTTTTATCTAATCATGAAATTATACTCTTAAACTATGCAATTATTTGATTGGATTATACTTATTGTTACCTTATTGTTCATCGTAATTTATGGAGCTTGGAAAACCAAAGGCAGTAAAAACGTAGAAGATTTTATTCTAGGAAGTAATGAAACGCCTTGGCATGTTGTAGGTCTTTCAGTAATGGCTACACAAGCTAGTGCTATTACTTTTCTTTCTACACCAGGACAGGCGTATCATGACGGAATGGGATTTGTACAATTCTATTTTGGACTTCCAATTGCCATGGTAGTAATTTGCGTCACCTTTATTCCGCTGTATCACAAATACAAGGTTTATACCGCTTATGAATATCTAGAAAAAAGATTTGATTTAAAAACTAGATCTCTTGCAGCCATTCTTTTCTTGTTTCAAAGAGGATTAGGAACTGGATTAACCATTTATGCTCCCGCAATTATCTTATCTGCTTTATTGGGATGGAATCTTACGTACATGAATATTATCATTGGTGTATTAGTTATCATTTATACTTTTTCAGGTGGTACTAAAGCAGTAAACGTAACTCAAAAACAACAGATGTTTGTCATCATGTCGGGGATGTTTATTACATTTTTCCTCATCTTACATTACTTGCCTAATGATATGACTTTTACCAGCGCTTTGCATATTGCTGGTGCAAACGACAAAATGAATATTGTAAATTTCTCTTTTGATCCTGAAGAAAAATATACATTTTGGAGCGGAATAACGGGCGGATTTTTCTTAGCACTAGCCTATTTTGGAACCGATCAATCGCAAGTAGGACGCTATTTATCTGGGAGATCAGTTAAGGAAAGTCAAATGGGATTGATTATGAATGGACTTTTAAAAGTACCAATGCAGTTTTTTATTTTACTAACTGGAGTGATGGTTTTTGTATTTTTCCAATTCAATCCCGTTCCGTTAAATTTTAATCCCAATAACAAAGCGATGATTGAAAAATCAGCTTTCAAGGGGGAATACAATGCTTTAGAAAAAAAATTAGAGGATTTATCCGAAGATAAAAAAGTAATTAACTTATTGTACATCGATCAACTGAATCAAGATTATGACAATCCCACCTTAAGAAAAGAGCTAGTAACGTTGTCCAATAAAGAAAAAGATTTACGTGACCGAGCGAAAGATATTATTCTAAAAGCAGATCGCAATAGCGAAACCAATGATAAAGATTATGTGTTTTTTCACTTTATCTTAAATTATCTGCCTAAAGGTCTTATCGGATTGTTGCTAGCCGTTATCATTTCAGCAGCGATGTCGTCAACTGCTTCCGGTTTGAATGCGTTAGCCTCTACAACAGCAATTGATATTTATAAACGAAATGTAAAAGTAGAAAAGTCAGAAAGACATTATCTGTATGCTACTAAATTTTTCACTTTATTATGGGGAATAATAGCTATACTTTTTGCTTGTGTTGGAACTTTATTCGAAAATTTAATCCAATTAGTAAATATCATCGGATCTATATTTTATGGAACTGTATTGGGTATCTTCCTCGTTGGTTTCTATTTAAAAAATGTACAGTCTAAAGCTATTTTTTACAGCGCAGTAGTAAGTCAATTAACAATTTTCATCATCTACTACTATGCAATTTATATCTATCCAAGCGGACAAGAAAAACTAGGTTATTTATGGCTTAACTTTATAGGTGCGACATTAACTATTGTTATTTCGTTATTATTACAATGGACGATTTTTAGAAATGACAAAGCGATGGTCGAACAAACAATAAAAGAATAATTGGAATACAAGTAATCAACCGCAGATTCACAGATTAAAAAATTTGTGAATTTGCGGTTAACTTTTTTTATAGCTTTTTATAAATAAGGATTCGCTACTTTATTATTAAGAATGATTTATAGAAACAAGCGATAGTTTTAGAAACACTAATGGAATAATTAGAATACAATTAATCAGCCGCAGATTCACAGGTTAAAAATTTGTGAATCTGCGGTTTGTTATTCTTCTTAACTTTTCAATATATAAATAACTAAACATAAAAAATCCCGTCACGATTTGAAGCGAGACGGGATTTTTTATATAAGATCTTTTAATTTAACTTTTACTCCACTCAGCGATACTATCTTTATTCATTTTTACGTAATCTTGATTTTTTGCTAATTCAGCAGCTGCAAGAGATGCTTTAGCGCTCTCAATAGCTCCTTTTTTGTCACCTAATTTTGCTTGAATTAATGATTTCAGTCTGTTATACCAAAATGGCTTGTCTTTAGCCAATTCTAAAGATTTATTTATGTATTCTAATGCTTTTACATTATCTCCATTTGATTGAAATAAAAACTGAGCAGCAGCAAAGTAATCAGCAGAAGCTGGTCCCGACAATGCTCTTTCAATATTAGCAGTTGCTTTTTTCTGAGTTGGTACTTCAAACTTTAGAGCTACATAGGAGTTCTCCCATGAGATTTCTAAGAAAGCAAAATTATTATCTAAACCACTTATACCAATTGTGAATGTATCTACACTTTTATTTAAAGTTTCTGGTTTAACAGTTGCTCTTAACGCTACATTTTCTTCTTTCCATTCTTCTGGATTACCCCAGTTATCAGTCGTTTTATAGAAAATTATTTCCCAACTTTCTATTTTAGGAACTGTGTATAACGAATATTTACCTTTCTTTAAGGTTTTACCGTCAATAACTACATCATCACTAAAAGATATTGTTGTGTTCTCATTAGCTCCAGTTCTCCATACTTTTCCAAAAGGAATCAAATTACCAAAAACAGCTCTTCCTCTAGCACTTGGTCGTGAATATTCAATTTCTACATCAGTCAGACCTACTGATTGCTGTATCGTTGCTTTTGGGCTAGATTGAGGAGTTTTAACTTGTGCCTCAATAGAAAAATTAGCTAAAATAATTGCCAATGCAATAATTATTTTTTTCATAGTTGTTCGTTTTTTTTATGATCTTCAAAATTACAAATTCGGATATTCAAAATTGTTAATTACTTCTTAATTTAGAATCAATATTCGTTACTTTATTGAAATTTAACTCATTAAAATGGTTTATAACCACATTAGCTTCAGATAAATCTTGCGCTTCAGAATGAATGCTGTTATAGCCCACACAAAAAATTCCTGCCGCTTTTGCAGCTTTGATTCCGTTAGTGCTATCTTCAATTACAATACAATTTTCTTTTGGAGCAATAGACAAACTAGCGGCATGTTCAAAAATAGCTGGATGCGGTTTTGACTTAGGAAAATCCTCACCGCTTACTACATGCGTAAAATAGTCATGCAATTTAAAACGTCTAAAAACACGCTCTATTGTAACTTTGGAGGCTGAAGAGGCTACTATTAGTTGTACTCCGTTATGATGTAATTCTTTTATTAGGTTTTCTACTCCTTCTAATAATTCTAGATCTTCTTTACTGTCAAAAGCATCATTAAAAATTGTTCGTTTCCTTTGAATCAGATCTTCTACTTCCTGATTGATAGTAAAAATTTCTTTCAATTTCTGAAATGTATTTCGAGTCGAGAAACCTGTAAAAGAAGTGTACATTTCCTCGGTTACATCAATGCTTAGTTCTTCAAATTGTTTGAAATAAGCATAACGGTGTACAGGTTCTGTATCGACGATTACACCATCCATGTCGAAAATTACGGTTTGTATCATTGTGAGTTTTGAGTTGTGAATTGTGAATTGTGAGTTTTACTATTTGAAACAAAGACTAAAAAACCGAACATTATTTCTTAAGCAAATATCGAATTACAGTTTCCGCAGCGTATAAACCAAATAATCCAGGCATATAACTGTTAGTTCCGTAAAATGATTTTTTATAATTAGATCCGTCCGTCATTTTTAAACTAGCATCATCTTGTATTTCTGACGAAAAAACGACTTTCAGTTTATCGATTTTAACTTCTTTTAATCGTCTTCTAATGGTTTTTGCTAAAAAGCAATTTACCGTATTACTGATATCGGTTACTTTTACTTTCGCAGCTTCCATTTTTCCACCAGCGCCCATACTACTTATAATTTTTACTCTTTTTCGCTTTGCGCCAATGATTAAATTCAATTTTGGAGTCACGCTATCAATACAATCCAAAACATAGTCAAATTCTTCAGTAACAATTTCAAAAGCACGCTCAGGCGAAAGAAATTCTTCTACACGTGTGAGTTTTAATTCGGGATTGATATCCATTAGTCGATCACCAACAATAGTTACTTTTGGTCGCCCAACGGTAGAATGCAAAGCTGGCAATTGTCGGTTTATATTCGTAATATCAACTACATCACCATCTACAATAGTCATCGCTCCTACTCCTGCTCTAGCTAAAAATTCAGCTGCAAATGATCCCACGCCTCCTAATCCAACAACTAAAACATGTGCCTTTTGTAAATTATCTAAACCTTCTTTCTTAAATAAAAGTTCGCTTCTTTCTGTCCACTCTGCCATTCTATACTATCTTTATTTTATTTTTTATACACTCAATTATCGCGCTAATCGTTTGATTTGTCAAAAACTGATCTAAAATTTCTATTTATTATTTCTTGCATTTCTACAAGTGGAACTCCTTTAATTTGCGCAGCTAATTTATAAACGCTCTCAATTCCGTCATTAACTGTATCCGTTTCCAGAAAAATTCGGTTATTTGGAACATTTTTAAAAACTGCTTCTAATGCTGTACCTGAGCTTTTGGATTGCAATAAATATTTACCAAAGGAAAGATAAAATCCGTTATCTAATAATTGTTTAGCAACTTGTTCGTTTTTAGAAAATCCATGAATGATCATTGGAACCGAAATATTTATTTTCTTCTTGACAACAATCAATTCCTGAAAAGCAGCTACACAATGTATAATAACGGGTTTATTATATTTTTGTGCCAAAAGTAATTGTTTCTCGAAAACCCTCTGTTGCAATTCAATTGTAATCGCTATTCTTTTATCTAATCCACATTCACCAATAGCGAGACAATTGGGTTCTTTTAATTTGCTTTCAACAATTCTCAAATCAGCTTCCAATCTATCTTGAACAATATACCAAGGATGAATTCCAATAGAATAATAGGGAATACCAGCATCAAATTCCTGCGGATATTGATTCACTAATTCCAAAACATGCACTTGATTGGTTCCTTTATGAGTATGCAGATTAAAAAAATCCATTAGTGGTGAAACTTTTTGACTCCCGCTTTTATTTCAATATTCAAATCATTTTCGAGAGGAACTATTGGACAAGAATATTTGTGATTATATGCACAATAGGGATTATAAGATGTATTGAAATCAATCACAATGCTGTTTGCTTTAGGAATTTTCAAATCGATGTATTTCCCTCCAATATAGCTTTCGTTGCCACATGTTAAATCTGAAAAAGGCAGAAACAAATGATCTTTGTATTTTTCTTGTTTCGAAAGTGCAATGTTCTTGTACACATTCAATTTAAGGTTGGATCCGTCAATCGTAAAAAAAACTTCTCCATATTTCACGTACATTGGTTTTCTATCTGTTGATGTTTTCATCTCAAAAGGCTTCTCCTTTTTTGTTCGTACAAATTTAGCCACGACAAAGAACTTTTCGTTCGCTGGAAAAAAATCTAAGGTTTTGAATGTCGCTAAATCTTCAGTCATTAAGGGACTCGTTTTAGCATCAGCATATTCCTGATTTAATTCGTTTTGGAATTTAATAACATCCAAAATATTAAATTTTTCTTGACTAAAACCTAAATGTGTTTGCACTAAAAAAACAAAAAGCAAAAGAGTTCTCATTTGTAAATTTTTATACAAAAATAGCGTAAAAGTTGGAAAGCGACAAAGTTAATATTTGGACCAATTTTACTGCAATGCAAACCAAAGCCACCAATGAAGCAATTAAAACAAAGTATTTCAAATTGAATTAGAATGCTGGTAACGCAGATCAAACGGATAAACGCAGATTTTAAACAACGATATTAAGAATTATTTCCAATATTGATTCTGAAAACAAAGGCGCATGGCAAGCACTAAATCCTAGCCCAGATAGCAGTGAAAATCCTTTTCTTTTTTTTCAAAAAAAAATTAATGTAGCAAAAAGGAGCTTAAATAGAGGGGTTTACACTGTTGGAAATCGTTGTCGGTAACGATTTAGTAATGGTGCTCATTGCATTCATTTTTACTCAATTTCTTTGTAAATCAGTAGCAAATATAATAAATCTATGTGATTTAAAACTCCTTTTCACGACCTAACTATTATAATTTTTAGGAATTTTGATGGTTCTTTTGTCTTCATCGTTAGAAAAAATTTCTCCCCAGTGGGGTGAAACTGTGGAATTATTATCATTAAATGTTTGAAATTTTGTGAATTAATTAGACGTAAACCAAATCTCAAATTTGGCAAGCATCACAAAATTTATTAGCTATGAAATATTCTTTAGACAAAATCCTTTTAGAAATTCACAATAACGAGGATAAGATTTTATCACAAAGCAAAAGATTGATTGATGAGGCTTATGAAATGACCCTGTATCTTCAAGATCTTTTAGGTTCAGTTAAGAAATACCTTATTGAGGAAGGGTTTAAAAACGATGAGGAAGAAATCCATTTTTTTCGTTGTATTAAACCCCAAATACTCGGTAAGCTGATTTATTATAATAAGATATATCGCATTGAAACCACTTGCCCTGTCAGTAACGGTAAAATGTATTACAGTTATTTTTCTGGACAGTTGGCAAATCTAAAACGGGAATACATTGAACACCTCTGTAATTCGGATTTTTACAGATATTACCGTTCAGGACGGACAGACCGTGATGATAACTACTTCAAACGTGGAAACATTAACTACCACGATGGGCTTAACAGCATTGTATTTGAAATAGATTCGGAATTCTCGACTTTCTTCGATTATAAAACGGCAAGGATTATCTCCAATGATTTGCTCTACACTTATCTGCTCACAAAAATCAACCCCGATGAAAACCCCGATGTGATATTGCAAAAGCCGGAAAGTTCCAAAGATATATTTTGGACAGATAGCAAAAATGCTATAATCGAATTGATATATGCCCTTTATGCTTCGGGCGTAATTTCTCACGGAAAAATCGGTATCCGAAAAATTAGTCTGATGTTTCAAATACTTTTCCGTATTCCTCTCGGCGACCTACATCACGCTTTCCATAGAATGAAAACCCGAAGTGGTTCCAGGACTTCATTTTTAGACCAGCTTAAGTTTTCTCTTGAAGAATATATGGATAAAGACCTTTAGTTTAATTGAGCTATCATTTCAAAGCAGTACATCATCGTACTGCTTTTTTTTTGCCCATATCAACCAATTGGTAAAGTTTGGAAAATACTATTGTTAAACAATCAAAATCCCCTAAAATCCTTTACTGATAAGGCTTTCCCTAATTGTAAAAATTTTCAAAAAACCGCCAAACCAATTGGCAAGGCTTGGCAGACAAACTCTGCCACTCTTTTCAACTTTGCATAGTAAACTTTAAAAGTTATGCAATGAAAATAATAACCATTGAAGAAGAAGCGTGGGATCAGCTAAACAATCGTATCACTGCTATCGCTGATTATCTGAAAAGATTGGAAGTGACCAATTATGATGACCTGTGGCTCAACAATCACGAGGTATGTCAATACCTGCACATTAGCGAAAAAACGCTTTGGCGTATGCGTACCAAAGGTGAGATTGCTTATTCAAAAATCTATGGACAATACTTCTACACGATTGGTGCTATCAAAGATATGCTCAATGCCAATGCTGTTCAAAGCAGTGATGAGTATGTAAAGGAACTTATAGCAACAGGCAAAAGCTATATCGAAAAAGGCAGGAAACTAAAGACAGATAAAAAATAGGTACGAACCCTTAAAAGTATAATCCTATGAATATTGACAGAATGGAATTTTTGGCGTGGATGGAACGCCTAATGGACAGGCTTGATATGCTTGGCGATCATATCGAAGACTTTCAAAAGAAACGAAATAGTATTGATGGCGAGGAATTGCTCGACAATCAGGATTTGCTTCAAATGCTTAAAATCAGCAATCGTTCATTGCAACGTTACCGCTCTAACGGGAAACTGCCTTATTATACCATAAGCGGAAAATTGTATTACAAATTGTCGGATGTTCATCAATTTATAAGAGAGAGTTTTAATCCTCCGACACCTAAATAAATGCCATTAAACGACAAATACTGCCTTTGAATGCCACTTAGTGCAATGCAGTAAACGCTTCTTTTATTTTCGGCATTGAAATCTTAAAATTTTCAGATTATGAGCGAAGAAACTACAAATAAACAAGAAGCTCCCGAACAATTATCGGACATATTGTTGGTACTGGATAAAGAGAAAATGAAAATCCAAGCTGTAAAAAGTATCGACAAAAACGGAAAAATGGAAACCGTTGATCCCACAAAAAAGAACCAAAGCGAATTTATGCGGGTGGACAAACAGGGTGATTTGATTTCTAATTTCTTCTCAAATTTTTACAGACAGCTAAAAGATCCTACCAAATTTACATTCTTCAAAGTACCAGCCGATAAAGCCTTAGAAAAAGCAAAAGAATTTCAAAACAGGTAGACCATCCTACTCCACGAGGCGAAAAACAAATGAAAAAAGATGAAGTAAAAGTTGAGCCTGAACATAAACAAGAAAATCAAAATAATATGGAAACAACACAAAAAGCACCGGAAAATAACGAATACCGTTACAAGCTGGAACAAATTGATTGGGAAACAATGAACAATCTTGGATTAGGCAAAGAACGCCTTGAAAAAATGAACCTACTTGAACCTTTATTGAAAGGTTTTAAAACCAATGAACTTGTACCCGTAAGCCTAAATCTCGGCACTGCTGTTACCCGAATGGATGCCCGACTTTCTTTGCAACATAATGATGAAGGTAAGGTAGTGGTCGCCATTCACGGTATTCGTAAAGAACCGAACTTAAATTTTGAATTCTTTGGACACAAGTTTACTGATGAAGACAAGAAAAACTTACTCGATGCAGGAAATATGGGACGTGTGGTTGATTTGAAAAACCCCAAAACAGGCGAAACCATTCCGTCAATTATTAGTGTGGATAGGTTAACCAATGAATTGATTGCACTAAAAATAGAATACATAAAAATACCCGATGAAATAAAAGGGGTAAAACTGAATGATGAGCAAAAACAAACTTTAATGGACGGCAAACCACTTCATTTAGAGGGAATGATTTCAAAAAAGGGAACTGAGTTTGAAGCAACGGTACAGTTCAATGCAGACAAACGTTATGTTGAATTTCTATTCGATAGAGACAATACCAATCAGCAAACGCAAAGCAACGGACAAAATAATCAGCAAAATAATTCGCATGAAGTTCCGAGAACTTTTAGAGGTAAGGGATTGGATAATGAGCAATACGATAAATTCAAAGCTGGTCAGACTATTTACATCAATGGCTTGACAGATAAGCAAGGTAAGCCGTATCAAGGTTATATCACGCTGAATAAGGAAACCAACAAAACCAATTTTTCTTTTCAAAATCCCGGTAAACTCAAAGAACAAGCAAAACCTACTGAAGCTCATAAAACGCAAACTGCGGTTAATTCGGATGGTAAAACCAATGAAGCAACAAAGAATATCAAAGAGCCTTTGCAACCGAAACAACAAACGCCAAAAGATAAAAAACAGCAAGAGCAACAGGAAAAACCTCAAGCACCTGCTAAATCTAAAGGCAGAAAAATGTAGTAAATTATGAAATGCTTTTGGGCATTCCATATGACAAATGAAAACAATAAAAATATTCATATGAAAGCAATAATTGCAGAAAAACCAAGCGTAGCAAGAGAAATAGCCGGCTTGTTGAGTGCTTCCGAAAAAAAAGATGGTTACCTGACAGGCAACGGCTATTGTGTTACGTGGGCATTTGGACACCTAATTGGATTAGGAATGCCCGAAGATTACGGAATATCAGGTTTTCAGAAAGCCTCACTTCCGATACTTCCCAACCCATTTTTATTAACCGTTCGTAAAGTAAAAAAGGACAAAAGTTATGTAGCTGATACAGGTGCATTAAAGCAATTGAAAATAATTGAGCAAGTATTTAATCAATGTGATAGCATAATTGTAGCTACTGATGCAGGTCGTGAAGGCGAACTCATCTTTCGGTACATTTATGAATACCTCAAATGCAACAAACCTTTTCAAAGATTATGGATAAGTTCACTTACTGAAAAGGCAATTAAACAAGGCTTTGATAACCTCAAAAACGGAAAAGAATTTGACGGATTGTATCAATCTGCACAAGGCAGAAGCCGTGCCGATTGGCTTGTAGGCATTAATGCTACGCAGGCATTGAGCATTGTTGCAGGAAATGGGATTTATTCGCTCGGAAGAGTACAAACACCAACGCTTGCCTTGATTTGCAAACGTTATCTCGACAACAAAAAATTCTCAATAAAGAAATATTATCAGATACAATTGTTGCACAACAAGGAAATGATTGGTTTTAAAAGCCTTTCCACAACCAAATGGGACGATAAAAAGCTGGCAGACGATGCATCGAGAACTATCGAAAGAAACGGAAATACTGCAACGGTTACATCCGTAGAAATCAAAAACGTAACGGAACAACCACCTTTGCTTTTTGACTTGACAGGTTTGCAAAAAGAAGCCAACAAAAAGCTAAATCTTTCTGCCGAAGAAACGCTGAACATTGCCCAAAGCCTTTACGAAAAGAAATTCATCACTTATCCTCGTACCGGAAGCAAATATATTCCCGAAGATGTGTGGGCTGAAATTCCCAATCTTGTAAGAGCGCTACAAGACAGGGGAAATTGCAAACAAGCCTTGTCTAAAATAAAATGGGGACGTTTCAATAAACGCATGGTGAACGATTTGCGTGTAACCGACCATCACGCATTGTTGATTACCGAAAAAATTCCATCGGCATTAAATGCAAAAGAAAATACAGTTTACGATATGATTGCTTTTCGACTGCTGGAAGCGATTTCTCAAGTTTGTACGAAAGAGATTACCGACGTTGCTTTACAAGCTATACATTATGATTTTACTGCAAAAGGTTGTAAGATAACCGAACCAGGTTGGCGCTCGATAAAAGGAAGTTTCGCAGATGATGACACCGAACCTTTGCAGGATTTACCCGAACTGAAAAAGGGCGATGAACTTAAAATAAAAGAAGCCTCCGTTTTGGAAAAACAAACTAAACCGCCTGCACTATATACTGAAGCTGGGCTTTTATCAGCTATGGAAACTGCTGGAAAGGGGATAGAAAATGAAGAAGAACGCAAAGCTTTGCAAAATATTGGTATTGGCACACCTGCAACACGGGCATCAATAATTGAAACGTTGTTTACCCGAAATTATATCCAAAGAGAAAAGAAATCTTTAATCCCGACTGAAAAAGGATTGCAGGTTTATGAATTGGTCAAAGACCAAAAAATTGCGGACGTAGCAATGACTGCCGAATGGGAACTCGCTTTACAGAAAATTGAAAATAACGAAGCTGATGCCGAAGCATTTCAAAAGGAAATAGAAACGTATGCAAAATCTATTACGAATGAATTGTTGCAAACTACCATTGCTCACGAAAACCTGCCCCAACTTATTTGCCCAAAATGTAAAACCAAGCAACTGATTATTAGAGATAAGATTGTTAAATGCCCTGATGAAGTTTGTAATTGGGTACAGTTCCGCAATGTGTGTGGCGTACAAATCAGCATTACTGATATTGAAAATCTTGTCAATAAAGGAAAAACTTCCATTATCAAAGGAATGAAAAGCAAAGCCGGAAAGAAATTCGATGCTTATATCGTGTTGAATGAGGATTGCAAAACCTCCTTTGAATTTGAGAAAAATAAAAGCTACAAAAAGTAATGGAAAATAAGCCTATTATTAGCCCGATGGAAATTAAGAACCTGATTTATGCCATCCGTGGCAAGCAAGTGATGCTGGATAGTGACCTCGCTTCCTTATATCAGGTGGAAACAAAAAACCTCAACAAAGCTGTAAAAAGAAATATTGAAAGGTTTCCTGCTTCTTTTTGCTTTCAACTGACCGAAGATGAATTTGAAAACTTGAGGTTCCAATTTGGAACCTCAAGTTTAAAATACGGCGGAAGACGCTATTTGCCCTATGTTTTTACTGAACAAGGTGTTGCAATGCTTTCTGCTGTACTTCGTTCAGAAATTGCCGTTAAAGTCAGTGTTGAAATTATGGAAGCCTTTGTAGCAATGCGTAGAATGCTCATCAGCAATGCTTCCCTCTTTCATCGTTTGGACAGGATGGAGTTGAAACAACTGGAAACTGATCAAAAATTTGAAGATATTTTTAAGGCTTTGGAAAGCGACAAGCTCCAAAGCGAAAAAGGTGTTTTCTACGATGGGCAGGTTTTTGATGCCTACACTTTTATTTCAGATATTATTCGCAATGCCAAAAGTTCTATTATCCTGCTTGATAATTATGTGGATGACACAGTATTAACCTTATTGGGCAAACGAAGCGGTAATGTAACCGCAACAATCTATACCAAAAACATCAAAAATCAGTTACGGCTGGATGTACAACGGTACAATAGCCAATATCCGCCAATAGAGATTGAGGTTTTTTTCGATGCTCACGACCGTTTTTTGATTATTGACGATACCGAACTCTACCATATCGGAGCGTCACTCAAAGACCTGGGCAAAAAATGGTTTGCCTTTTCGAGAATGGATATTGAGGTGGGTAGAATGCTTCTAATTTTAAATAGTCGTTGAGGTTATACACACACTCTGATGAAATATTGATTTATGTTTCGGCTTGTGTGACTTGGTAATGTGTTTGCGGTTATCTATTGGGTTCGTTCTTATCGTCCCTTACTAAGTCTTTTGCGAAGTCAATAAATAATTTGTGTGCTTTTGTAAATGAATATCTGTCGTTACTTTGTTTTACAGCAATGTTTCTTTTTACCATAGTTCCGATATGTCGCTTTAAACTCTCTTCATTGCACAGTTGCTTGTTAGCCTTAATAACATCTAACCACGATGAATTTTTAAAATATTCAAGAATTTCGTCAATATAAAATTCTGAATAATTAAGTTCCTCTAAAAAATTCTTTCCATCCTTGTCAAGTTCATAACATAAAATTGAAAAGAAAATAGAAATATCTCTTGAAGTGTTTTCATTTGTCTCACTTGAAACCAAGTAATAAAATTCGTGATTGCCTATAAGTTCAAAACCAAAAGAAGTTTCAAAAAACTTGATATAAAAATCTTCATTCTTCTTGATGGTTTCAAACAACAATTCCTCAACCGTAATGAACTTTCCTTCCATCAGTGAAGTGACAATCTCTTTATGTTTATCTGGATACATCTTCTTGTTTCTTAATTGTAAGTTTCGGCATAATTAGTTCTGATTTGTCATTAGAAACTGTAATCTTTCTTCCTTCTTTGCATACTGTAATTTCATATTCATCTTCAAAAAGTAAACTTGTTACCATAAAGAAATTGTCAAAGGAAAAATTCTCACTTTCTTGTTTGATAGAATTCTCACACCATTTAAAAAAATCCTCTACAGGCAAATTTTTGTTTAAAGTCTCTTTATATTTTGCTTTATCAAAAAGCCAATCATTCGTTTGCTGGGTGTCTTCAGCGATAATTAATTCAGCTTCGTTTTTGAATTGTTCAAAGTATTCTTTCGTGTTTTCATAAATAAATCTGTTATAAATATTATCTCGAGTAGAAACCAATATGCGAGGTGGTTCAATTTCTTTGTAACAGTTTCCATTGGTTAGGTAAAAATGAAAGCCTCTCAAATATTGACTTTCGGTTTTTATTCTCTCAATTAACGGCAATAGTTCGTTTGTGAGAATTACTGATTGAGTGTGTAAGTCTTTCCCGACTTGACGAAGTAGATGATAAAGTTTTTCAAATTCACGTCTTACACTTTCATCTCCATAATCAAATCTCTTTACATTAGAAAATTGAGAAACGTTTAGCAATTCGTTGTAGATGGATTGACTATGATTTACATCTAAAATTGTATTAAGTGGCGATATATAATTTTCAATCAGATACCTTGCTTTATGGACTTTTTCTTGGTAATCAATTTTCTTATTGTTCGCTTTTAGTTCTTTTGATTCTGTCAATAAACTTTTGGTATTATTTACAACAGCATTTGTAAACTTTTTTATTTGGTTTGACAAGGCCTCAATTCTTTCCAACAAAATATTTTTATCATCATTTATTCCTTCTCTGATTTTTAGAAATAATGCTCTGATTGCTTGCCCAAAATGTTCAATTTCCTCTGGTAAAAGAGGTTTAAACTGTTGATGGATAAACTCAAAGAGAATCAAATACGGCTCGTTGAAAGCAAAATCATCATTTTGTTCAACTAATATTTGATATTCTGTTAGCTGTGCCTGAATATTCTTATCATAGTTCTCTAAACAGACATTTAGAGATTCTTTGGTAATAATGTCGTTCTTGACCTGTATGTCAAAAAGGTCTCTTAACAACTCATAATGACTTGCCATAAACTGCAATATTGATTTTGGTTCTGACTTAATCATATTTCCAATATTGTTGTTCTAAGAATCTGTTGTTTCTTATTATACTTTCTCTAATCTTAACCACATTAACGTCTGAACTTTGTTTAATTCTATTTGTCATTTCGGCTTTGTTACCTTTTAGGCTTTGAGAATACATTCCAAAAAGTTCATCGTAGTTTTCGGGTATGTGTAATTGGGCAAATTCAAATACCTCTCTTATTCTAAGAAATTCTTCAAGTCCGTTAAAATCGTAATCAACAAAAACAAGTAAGTGATTTGTATATAGACTGCTGAGTGATTCTTTTCCTATTCGTCCGTATTTGTGAAGAAAAACGTAATTTTTACCTAGCAGTTTTTCTGCAACTAAAAAAGTGTCCAAGTTCTCAACAATGCAAATACGTTCTGCTTCAATTTTCTCTGCATTACAAGCAAATAGTTGAAATTTTTTTGTGTAGTCCTCTAAATTCAATTCTTGGCCATTTATCCAAACTGTATCATATCCTCTTAGCATAAAAATTGGCGTAGATACGGTTTTTTGAATTTTAGAATTTCTGAATTTTCTAACATTGTCAGACTTGTCTTTAACTTCGATGTCTTCGGGGAAATGGGTTTTAAAGAAATTTTCAAATTCAGTTACTTTGCTTACTTCATATCTGAATCCTCTTCCTGATTTTGTTTTTTCAAGAATTAAAGAAAAGACTAATCCTTGGAAATGAGGCGAACTCAATACAGTTTTTGGAACTGCCTTTTCTGTGAGGAAAGCATCATCTTTTAATTTCTTGTATGTTCTAAAATCTGTCTGATTCACTACGTTTTCTTTTTACGATAGATTACATTTCCGTTATTCTCACTTAAAACTATTTTCCCATTACTTCGTCTCACTAAATAGTATTTATCAAAACCGTCATAAGGATGCAGTGGTGCGGCTGATATTGGTATAAAATTATGCTCCTTACAGAAGTTTAAAATTTCAATTCTATTGGCTTCATCAATTGTACCTATCTCATCCACAAAAATCACGATTTTATTTTCAACGTCATTAATTACAATCTGATGGATGATTGACATAATAATCACCATTCTAATCATTTTGTCTGTTCCGTCAGATTCTATTTGATTTCTTAAATCGACAACTTTGTGATGTCCTTTTTTGTCAAGGTGCAATCTGATGTCAAAAAGGTCTTTAAATTCAATTATAGCTTGGTTATCCAGATATCTATTCAGAACATTAAGGTTTTCTGATTGATCGTCAAAGATTAGTTCTGAAGTTAGGTCTCTGATTTCCATAATCTTCTTTAAATCTTTGATTAGAGCTTCGTTTGGAATAATTTCAATGTTAAGAGAATCTATATCTGAGATTTTAATTTTTCTAATTTTAGAATTGAATTGATTGTTAATAAACGCTTGAAACTCTTGAAATTTTGATTGAAGCGTTTTGCAAGGAATAGAGAATTGTGTTGAGATATTTTTCAATAATGCGTCAATACTTTTTTGTTTGTCGTCAAGAGTTACAAGTTCAGAATCTAAATATTTGATAAATTCGTCCTCTGAAGCAAAAACAGTTTCCGTTTTAGTTTTCAGATTTTCAAACAATCTTTCTTTTTTATTCTTAATATCTTCTCGCTCAATTGAGTTTCTCTCAAAGTTTTTGAAAAGATTATCAAGTGATTCATTTGTTTGATATTCGATTGGCTTAATTCCCGATTCTTCAATCCTTACTTTCCATTCTTGAATCTTAGAAATTCTGCCTTCTTTTTGAGATATATCTTTTGCTAAAATTTCAATTGCTTGATTTATTTTTCCAATCGTTTCTTCGGTTATTCTTAGTTCTTTTTCTGTTTCATCTTTTTGCTGAATTAGTTCTTTTTGCTCTCCGTCTACTTTGATTAAGTTTTTTTCAACTTCTGGTAAAGAACTTAGCTCTTCGATTTTATTGTTAACTTCTTTGATTTTGTGCTGAACCTTTAGAAGTTCGGAACGGTATTTTTCCAGGTCTTTCGCAATTGGCAACAACTGTTCATTAATTTCCTTTTCTTTCAACGCTTCATCTTTTCGAATTCGCAATTCGTCAATTGAAGCAATAGGCTTGCCTTTAAAATCTTTTGGAATTGAAATTGCACCATCAAAGATTTTCATTACATCGGTTAATTTTTCAATACCTGATTGAATATTTTCCTTCGGAAGTGCGGTAATGGAATCAGAAAGAATTGCATTTAGAAATTCTTTATTTTCAACATTTTTGCTAATCTGATGAATGAGCAAATTTGAGTAGGTTTCAATTTGCCCGTCAAGTTTTGAAATGTCTTGAGATAGTTTTAAAATTTTCGTTTCTATTTCACGACTACTTAGATTTTGATTTTCAATTTGAGTAAGCCGGCTCTCTATGTTTTTCCTATCGGTGTCTAAGTTGCTTAATGATTGCTTCAGAAAGTCAATACCTTCGTAAGACTTAATCGTTGAAATCTTTTGTTTTAGTGAATCAATCGATGTTTGCTTGTGTGATATTGTAATTTTTAATCCACCAATTTTTTGATTTAACTCACTTTGTTTTGGATTCAAAGTCTCTGTTAGATTAACTTGATGTTCTTCTCTTTCTTTCTTCTTTTTTATAACGCTTGTATTTAGGTCAATGTTGACCGATGAATAAAGTGCGTCAAATGCATATACCACTTCTGAAAGAATCTGGTTTTTAGCTTTATAATGATTAACGAATTCTTTAAAATCAGAAAAACTTTTCTGAATACTCTTGATTACCTTTATTTCTTTATTGTGTTTTAAAAGAGTTTGAATATCCTTTTGATTTTTCTTAGAAAATTCAACTTGCTCGTTCTCTCTATTGTCAGCAATAATCAAAGATTCCTTAAGAGTTTTGTTGTCAATAAGTTTAGAGTTAATCAGGTAGCGATAGATTTTTGAGAAGTTGTTGCTAATTTCTCTCTGATCTTGTGATGCTCCTTCGTTTAACCACACAACACCATTATTTTTCTTACCTTTTTGATAAACAAAATTAAAGAGGTCTCGTCTATTGGAATATTTGCTGTAATCTACACCTGATGAAGAAAACTCGGCAAGCAAAGAATCAAATTTCTTTAGTTTTTGTCCTTTTGGTGTTTGCTCAAAATATTGCTCCTCTTTGTAATCACTGTCGATTTTGTAATAGTCCAGATTTCCTTCTGCATTTTTCTTTACCAATATGCAATAATATCTCTTTTTAAAAATTTCAAAAATTATGTAACTCGAATTGATAGAAGGGAAGTAATGATTTATTGTCGTTTTGTCACCTGTCCTATTACCGCTAAAAGTCATTTGCTTTCCGTCTATGATATACAGAAAGTTAAGAGCATAAATTAAAGTACTTTTCCCAATATTATTAGGCCCAACTATTTGTAATGAATCGCAGTCACCTAACTCAATATCAGCCTTTGAATAAATTTCCGAATGAAGTATTACGATTCTTTTTAACATTGTCTAATTTCTATAACATTAATATTAAGATGTTGCGGGTTAAAAAATTCAAATGTAATTGAATATTCGGTTGGCTTTTATTTATATCTATCATTCTATTTACTATCGTTTTCTTCTGATAATTGGCACTAATACCCAAATAGTAGAATTTTTAGATAGTATTTAGCAAAAGATATATTCATTTTTTATACACAATAATACAACTTATTTCGGCTACTTGTATTCAAAATTCCGTCAAAACCTACCTTTAGAAGCCAAACCCTGCCATCTCTTTAATAGCTTTCATTTCCTGCCCTAATTTTAGATTTTAAGCGAAATTCTAAACAAAATTAAAGTATGGCTGCACAACAAAAAGACCTTTCGTATTTCAGATTACGATTACAAGAATTATTAAACACCAGTTTCCCCGAAAAAGCAAACGACCTAAAATTTATAAACCAGCGTTCCTCTTGGGCAAGCAACGCTTATGAAGGTGCTTTTCAATCGGGAAATGATATTGAAAAATGTATCGAAATAGCCAATTATATTCTTTTTGACGGTTTACATTTTTCCAAGTTCGATACCGTGTTTCAGGTGGTTTGTAATGAGTTCGACACCCTAATGGCAGATGAAGAATTGCGACCATTTGCTTTGAAAATGTTCCGTGTTTGTGAACCTATTTTCTCCAATTATGAACTAACTGATGACTTCGCTTATGGTTATGAGTACGACCAGCTCTACACCGAAATAACCGGAACTATTGCAATATGGATAGCGGAAAATGGGCTTTAGTAAAAAGCAACATCTCCAACAAAACATTGATGCCCTCCGAATTGCTTTTAAACTAGAAAAGGAGAAACGGCAAGCCACGGTAGGTGAAAGACTGCTAATGATGCAATACAGCGGATTTGGCGGTCTTAAATTCGTGTTGAACCCTATTGGAAATGAAATAGATATTAATAATTGGCGAAAAACAGAACACGATTTATTTCCAACTACACAAGAGCTCCACCAACTACTAAAAGAAAACTCCGAAGACGAAAAGCAATACCGAGGGTATGTGGATAGTATGAAAAGCTCTGTTCTGACGGCTTTTTATACACCGCCACAGGTCATAGATGCGATTTCCGCAACTTTGCGTGAAAACGGTCTGAACATTGATAAATTCCTCGAACCCTCCGCAGGTATCGGGTCTTTCATACAATCCTTTTCAGAAAATCAAAAAGCCAGTATTACTGCTTATGAAAAGGATTTGCTTACAGGAAAGATTTTAAAACAGCTTTATCCCGAAAGCAATGTCCGTGTAAGTGGTTTTGAGGAAATACCCCAAAAGGAACAAAACACTTATGATGTAATTGCAAGTAATATCCCTTTTGGTGATACTTCCGTTTTTGACCTTTCTTATTCCCGAAGTAAAGACGAAGCAAAAATACAGGCATCTCGAAGCATCCAAAATTATTTTTTTTTAAAAGGAACGGATATGCTCCGTGACGGTGGCTTGTTGGCATTTGTTACTTCGCAGGGTATTCTAAATAGCCCAAAAAACGAACCGATACGCAGGGCGTTGATGCAGAATAGTAATCTGGTCTCGGTTGTTAGATTGCCAAATAATCTGTTTACTGAATATGCAGGTACAGAAGTTGGAAGCGACCTGATTATCCTGCAAAAAAATACGGCAAAACAAAGTTTGACCGAAGTGGAAGAACTGTTTTGCCAAAGTAATACAACAGAATATAATACACCAAACAATGTTTTTTTTCAGGATAGCACAAGAATTGTTCATACAGATAGAAAATTAGACACCGACCCTTATGGAAAACCAGCCTTAATTTATACGCATAAAGAAGGCGTTACCGGAATTACCAAAGACCTTAAAAAAATGCTTTCAGAAGATTTTAAAAATCATCTGAATTTGAGTTTATACAAAGGCGAGCCGAACATACAAATTCCAATTACAACAACTATTACAGCTCCCATTGTAGAGCCTATAACGATTAAACCAACACCTGTAACCATTCAGGAAAATCCAAATGAATTAAAACAATTAAGCATTTTCGACTTGTTTGAAAATGTGGACGAACCAGTAGCGGTTATTGCTCCACCAAAAAAAGGTACTCAAACTCAAAGGCAAACTTCCACGAAGCGAAGAGCCAATATTGTTCGCCAAGCAGACTTGTTCAGTTCGGCGATACAACCACCTTATATCCCTCCAATTTCAAATGGAAATACCAATGGAAATACTTCAACTGTCAGCAAAAAAGAGGAAGTTATCGGCGACCTGTTTTCGGGCTTAAACGGAAATGGTCAGGCTCAAAAGCAAACCGTTGTCAGTACCATTCCCGAACCTGCTCTATACAGCAAAGGATTACAATCATTTCATCGAAGTGATTGTCTTGTTATAGATAATGGTTGGGTTGGTCATTTGCAAGATGTTGATAAAAATGGAGCAACGGCAATGTTCCATCCCTTGCAATTACCATCATTCCAGAAAGTAAGAGCCGAAGCCTACATTTCAGTAAGAGATAGCTATCTCGATTTGTATCAAAAGGAAGCCGAAAAGCAAAACGAACATACAGTAGAAAGGGAAACGCTGAATAATTTGTATGATGTTTTTGTAAAAAGATATGGCAATTTGAACAGTGCCGAAAATATCAAATTGATTAAAACAGACAGTGCAGGGAAAGAAATTCCTTATCTGGAACGTGTAGTTGGTGGTGTGGTGCATAAGGCGGATATATTCAGTCGTCCCGTTACTTTTTCTACTACTATTTTAGCAACAGACAATCCCGATGAGGCTTTAGCATCATCACTGAACAAATACGGCAAGGTGGATTTGTATTATATGTCCGAAATCAGCAGTATGCCTGCCGATGCTTTGAAAGAAGCCCTACACGGTCGTATTTTCTATAATCCTTTACAAAAGGAATATGATATAGCCGAACGATGGATTGCTGGAAATATAGTAGAGAAATCTGAAGAGGTCAAAGCCTATCTTGAAAGTAGTCCCGATGATGCAGAAGCCAAAGTAAGTCTTACGGTTTTGGAAGAAGCCAAACCAAGACGCATTGAGTTTGAAGAACTGGATTTCAATCTCGGCGAACGCTGGATACCCACAGGGATTTATGCCCGTTTTGCTTCGCACTTGTTTGATACGGAAGTCAATATCCATTATTCCGAAAGTTCGGATGATTTTTCGGTAAAGTGCAATCAAAAGAATGTACATATATGGGATAAATATGCCGTAAAATCAGAGAGTAGAACCTTTGATGGGATTGCTTTGCTTAAACACGCACTCGTAAATACCACACCAGACATTACCAAAAAAATCAAGGTTGGTGACCAAGAAGTCAAGGTCAGGGATATGGAAGCCGTACAGGTGGCGAATACCAAGATTGACGAAATCCGTACTGCTTTTACCGATTGGCTTCACGCTCAAAACGATGAATTTAAAAATAGGTTGACCGACCAGTATAACAACACATTCAACTGTTTTGTACGACCGAATTATGATGGAAGCCATCAGGAATTTCCGGGTTTGGATAGAAAATCATTAGGTATTGAAGACTTGTATTCGAGCCAGAAAGATACTGTTTGGATGATAAAGCTGAACAACGGTGCTATTTGCGACCACGAAGTTGGCGCTGGGAAAACATTGGTAATGTGTACGGCTTCACAAGAAATGAAGCGTTTGGGTTTGGCACACAAACCGATGATTATCGGGTTAAAAAGTAACGTTCACGAAATTGCAGAAGCTTACAGAACCGCCTATCCACACGCAAAAATTCTCTATCCTGGCAAAGAAGATTTTACGCCCAAAAAACGCTTGCGGATTTTCGGGGATATTAAAAACAACGATTGGGATTGTGTGATATTAACCCACGACCAGTTCGGTATGATACCGCAATCGCCCGAAATGCAAAAGGAAATTCTCGAAATTGAATTAGACAGTGTAGAGCGAAATCTCGATGCTCTAAAATCTGAAGGCAGTGAAGTTACACGAGGGATGCTTGCGGGTGCTATCAAACGGAAAGAAAATCTTGAGGTAAAACTGAAAACCCTGCAACACGATATTGATAACAGAAAGGATGATGTAGTAGACTTCAAAATGATGGGCATCGACCATTTGTTTGTGGACGAAAGCCATCAATTCAAAAATTTGATGTTCAACACACGCCACACAAGGGTTGCCGGATTGGGAAATGTAGATGGAAGCCAAAAAGCAATGAACCTGCTTTTTGCAATTCGAACCATTCAAGACAAAATACAAGCGGATATGGGTGCGACTTTCCTTTCCGGAACAACAATCAGTAATTCACTTACGGAATTGTACCTTTTGTTCAAATACCTGAGACCAAGAGCGTTGGAAAAGCAAGGAATTAACTGTTTCGATGCGTGGTCTGCTATTTATGCAAGAAAAACTACGGATTATGAATTCTCGGTTGCCAACAATATTGTAGCAAAAGAACGTTTCCGATACTTTATTAAAGTGCCAGAATTGGCACAATTCTACTCTGAAATTACAGATTACAGAACGGCAAAAGATATTGGCATTGACCGCCCTGAAAAGAACGAAATACTGTATAACATTCCACCAACGCCCGACCAGACAGCATTTATCCAAAATCTGATGGATTTTGCAAAATCGGGTAATGCGACTTTGCTGGGAAGAGCACCTTTATCGCAACGAGAAGAAAAAGCAAAAATGCTTATCGCTACCGACTATGCCCGAAAAATGTCTTTAGATATGCGAATGGTTGGCGGTAGGTATGATGACCATCCCGACAATAAAGCATCCCATTGTGCGACAAACATTGCGAAATATTACAACAAATTCAATGCACTGAAAGGTACACAGTTTATCTTTTCCGACCTCGGCACCTACAAGCCTGGCGAATGGAATGTATATTCTGAAATAAAACGCAAACTTGTGGAAAATCACGGTATTCCGGCACACGAAGTCCGTTTTATACAGGAAGCCAAAAACGATAACCAGCGTAAAGGACTTATCAAGGATATGAACGAGGGTAAAATTCGTGTGATTTTCGGTTCTACAAGTATGCTTGGAACTGGCGTGAATGCACAGAAAAAAGCCGTTGCCGTTCATCATTTAGATACGCCTTGGCGACCAAGCGACCTTACCCAAAGGGATGGAAGAGCAATACGAAAGGGTAATGAAATTGCCAAGCATTTCGCAAACAATAAAGTGGATGTAATTATTTATGCTACAGAAAAATCGTTGGATAGCTATAAGTTCAATCTCTTGTACAACAAGCAACTTTTTATAGACCAGCTTAAAACCAATAACCTCGGCAAACGTACCATTGATGAAGGAAGTATGGACGAAAAATCGGGAATGAATTTCTCGGAATATGTGGCTATCCTTTCAGGAAATACAGACTTGTTGGATAAAGCCAAATTAGAAAAACAGATTGCCGGATTGGAAAGCGAAAAACAGGCTTTCAACCGTTCAAAGTATAGTGCGAAGTACAAATTGGAAGACTATACGGCTGAATTGGACAAAGCCCAATCCCGATATGACCGTATGAGCCTAGATTGGAATAATCTGCAAGGACGTATCCAAAAACGTTCTGACGGTACTATTACCAATCCTGTTCAGTTGGACGGTTTACCGCCCAATGCGGATATAAAACAAATCGGTGCAAAACTCAACCAGCTTGCGGATAAAGCCCGTACAGGTGGTGATTACGAGGAAATCGGAAGTCTTTATGGTTTTCAGCTTTTGGTAAAAACGGAAATGTCACAAAAAGACGGTGTGGATATTCGTGTAAATCGTTTTTTGATGCAAGGCGAGGGAAATATCAAATATACCTACAACAATGGTCTAATCGCTAAAGATGAAAAGCTAGCTGCTATGAACTTCCTTAACGCACTGGAAAAATTGCCTGGATATATTGAGCAGGAGCAAAAGAAAATTACGGAAATACAAAAAGACCTACCTATTCTTCAGGAGGTCATAAATGGTACGTGGTCTAAGGAAAGCCGATTGAGCGAACTCAAAACCGAACTGGCCGCCGTTGAACGAAAGATACAGTTATCAATTACGCAGGAAACTAAAGAGGAACCTGCGGAACAAACCGAAAAACAAAAGCAAACGCCAAGCATTTCGGAGAATATTGTACGGATAAAAGGTGTTCATTTACCACGTGGAGTATTGTAATATGCAAAAGAATTTGCTACATTTCGTCCTGTTCGTCCATTTTCTTAATCAATGCATCTCGGAGGCTGTCAAGGAATTTTGTTCGGTTTATCTTCCGGGATTTAAGTTCCATGAACGTATGATAGAAATCACCTAAGTCAATATTAAAGGTTCTTTCAAAAGTTTTGGAGATAAGCTTTATGTCAACATTTCCGTTTTCAAATACGCCTAGTGAATATAATGCGTAAATCAATTCGGTTAATGCTGTTTTGTTACCAGTCCAATTTAAAGGAGATTCATGAGAAATCTTATTATAGTTTTTAGTATTCAATTGGTTTTCAATGTAAACTTGTATCAAATCATTAGCTACGATTTTAGCTACTTTATAATCGTGGGATGTAGAGAAGCTTTGGTCAGTTTCAAAATAAATTGTGTCCAACCATAGTTTTATATCGTGTTTGCCACGAACAAAAAATCTTTCGTCAAGAAAGGAGTTATTACTGCGGTAATATTTATAAAAATCAATGTTATTGTCAAAGAACCCTTTGAGTTTTTTTAGTTCTTTGTTAAGATATTTTCTGACTGGTTTTGCTCCATAAGGCTTTTTCGCCTCAATTTTATATATGGCATTGTAGTAAATAAGTTTTGAAACAATAATAGGCTTCTGATGTTTGAAAAAGTGGATTTCTTCCCCAATATTCTTAAATCCTCTGTTTAGAACATATTTCTTTACTTCCGACAAACATTTTAGAATGATACCTATAACGGCTTCTATCCGTTGTATAGAGTGATCGGTTTCAATCTCCAAATCGTTGATTTCTGTTTCCAGCTTGTGTAGTGTTTCTGTATAAAATTTGTTCATTTGGCTATTTTGAAATCTATATTTGGGTTAGAGAAAAAAATAAACTGTGTAATTTGTAGGCTATATCACATCTAATGAATTTTTTTGAAATTATTATAGAGCCTATTTGCAATAGCTTAGCTTCTTCCATAATCGGTTAAAAGATTTCAGGAATGTTTATTAGAACAATTCCTGAACACTCTTTTTTTATTTCTATTATCTCCTATTCTTCTAAGATAAAGGCAATTATAGATTTAGGGATTTACTTTGCCAACTTCAATATTCTGTAAGCCCCTCTTGCTACAATTACAAATACAATAGCCCCAATAATCAAATCTGGATAACTTGAATTGAGCCAATTAACTAAAAGACCAGCAACAATAACTCCCGAATTGATAATGACATCATTTGATGTGAATATCATCGAAGCCTGCATATGCGCTTCTTTACTTTTGTTCTTTTGTAAGAGATAAAGGCAAAATACGTTTGCAATCAATGCTAAAACTGAAACGACAATCATTGTTTTGAAATCGGGCATAGCTTCAATTCCCATAAAACGTCTGATCACTTCAACGAAACCTACAATAGCAAGTAAGACTTGGAAGTATCCTGCAAATCTGGCGATGTTGTTTTTTAGGGCGATTGTTCCCCCCACAGCTATTAAAGCCAATGCGTAAACGACACTGTCCGCAAGCATATCCAAGCTATCGGCTATCAATCCCATTGAACCTGAAAAAATACCGAATAACATTTCCAATCCAAAGAACAGGAAGTTGATAATCAACACGATCCAAAGTAATT
This sequence comes from Flavobacterium galactosidilyticum, assembly GCF_020911945.1. Lineage (NCBI taxonomy): Bacteria > Pseudomonadati > Bacteroidota > Flavobacteriia > Flavobacteriales > Flavobacteriaceae > Flavobacterium > Flavobacterium galactosidilyticum. The sequence goes on along the minus strand of NZ_CP087135.1, from coordinate 2,339,438 downwards.
TCCGTTGCTTGTTGCTTGTATCTGTTTCAACAACAAAATTGCTTTTTTCAGTTGAAACCAATGTCGTATTTAGGTTCAGTGTTCCCAAAGCCAAAAAAATTGGCTCTGGGTTTCCATTGTGATAAACGTCCAATTTTCTATTGGCTATATCAAATTCCAATCCTTTTACCGTATCAAAGTCTTGCAGTTTCATACGGATTAATTGCTCCTCGCTTGGGCAATCCATTTTAGTTATATTGAATATGGTTTTTTCCATTTGTTTTAAAGCTTGAATTTTATTCCTCCGTTAATCACAAATCCGTCCAAAGGTGCATAAATGTCTTTAAAAACCGGATTGGTTATTGTTCCTGTATAAATGCTACCAAAGCGTGTTTGTCGGGTGTCAAGGAAGTTTTCAAAGTTGATGTACAGAGAAAATCTTTCCCAAATCTTTTCAGCCATAAACCCGGTAATAAAGTAACCTTTGCCCGTAGTTCCATTATTCAGTTTTTGAGGACTGAAATAATAGGCTTCCAGACCAACTTTCCATTTGTCTTCTATTTCATACATCAGGATGGAATTAATGCGGTGCTTTGGCGTTAACGGGCTTTCTACAGTCATTCCATTTTGGTTTAATCGAGCATCTGTATAAGTGTATCCCAAAAATAATTTCAGGTCATCGTAACCAATTTTAATATTGGTTTCTGTTCCTTTAGTATGAATATAACCTGGAGAATTAACGAACTGATACAGATTTGCAGAGGGGTTTTCAAGTAACAAGGGATTATCCAGATAGGTGTAAAAGAACAATTGGTTTATGCTAAATGACCAATCTTCCCCAATGTAGGTGCGGTAATTGATGTCTGCATTTGCTCCATAACTTTTTTCCAATTTATTGATTTTGTTGTCAATAGGCATTACATTTTGATATTGTAGGCGTTCGCTTTCTTCTGTAAAAATGGTTGGTGTTTTATACCCAAATCCACCTCCAATACGTGAAGTCAATCCGTTTGCAATCTTAAACAATGCAGATACTCTTGGCAAAAATACAGCTCCGTAATCTATCACGTAATCCGTTCTTAAACCCGCTTCTAATTGAAGCCAATCAGTAGCCTTAAAAGAATTTTGAACGAAAGCTCCGAATGTGTTTTGGCTGTAATCCCTCAACGGAAATGCAGTAATCTGCTTTTCTTTAAAATTGTCTGTCCAAATATTGACCCCGGCTACCCATTCCGATTTTTCTGTACTGTTGGTATAATTTGCTTCTGTAAAAGTTGCGGTTTGTGTTCCCTCAAACTGATAGTTGGGAATTGTTGTATTTCGGTTAAAATAACTCACGCTGTTTTTAATTTGAAAAGAACTTTTTTCATTAATCAAATGGTCGAAAACAAATTGAGTGGAATAGCGTTGTGTTTTATTTTTCTCGAAATACTGATGCGTGTTATCTCCTTTACCTTTGATGTAAAGCATATCACCTCCCAAACGGTTTTCGATAGTTGTATTGACACCGAAATTCATTTTTGTTTTATCATTGAAATAAACAAACAATTTAGGGTTCAGTACAAAACGTTCAAATTTTGGAATGGCAGAAAAACCAATTTTTGCAGGGTCGTAAGCTTCGTTTCTATTATGCGAAGCAAATATGGTTGTTCCGATTTTCTTAAACTTCTGTCCGTAAAAACCGTTGATGTCTAAACCTCCGCCTGATGTTCCGTTTAAATGAAAACGCAAATCCCTTTCTTCCGTTGGTGTCTTGGAAATTAGGTTTACCAAACCTGCTATTGCTCCACCACCATACAGCGTAGATGTAGAACCTTTGATAACTTCAACCTGCTTTAAGTCAAGCGGTGGAATTTGCAACAAACCTAATCCGCTTGAAGCACCCGAAAAAATAGGGAAGCCGTCTTTTAGAATTTGCGTATATCGTCCGTCAAGCCCCTGAATACGGATACTTGCATTGGCACTGGTAGGCGAAGTGGTTTGTACGTGAATACCTGTACTTTCCGCCAAAAGCATACGAATATCCCCAGGTTTCATATTTCCTTTTTCTCCCAATTCCTCACTTCCGATAAATTCAATACGGGTTGGAATATTTTGTATGCTCCTTGTACTTCTTGTAGAAGATATAACCACTTCATCCAATTCTTCTGAATTTTCTTTGAGTAAGATTTCAATAACGCTGGTGTCCTTTAATGGAAATTCCAGTGTATCAATACGTTCATAAAAGCCTACGTAACTAAAATGTATTTCCTGTACACCATCAGGAACATTTACTATTATGATTTGACCGTTTTCGTTTGATGTAGCGGCAAGCGAGGTTCCTTTTATAGATGCTGTCACACCAATCAAAGGATTTTTGTTTTCACTGTTTCTAACAACAGCATTAAATGTGTTTTGTGCAAAGACACAGAGATTTAGTGTCATAAAAAATGACATAAAGAGTATTTTTTTCATTATATGAAAAATTATTAATGTTTAAAAAATAAGAATTGACGGTTTGTAGCACCGCAATTTGTTATTGTGCCGAAGACACTAAAAACATTAATTAATCTTAGGCGGTTGCCAAATGGAAGAGAGGAAGTCTGAAACAGCTGAGGCAGTTATTACACTTAATTTCTTTTCAGGTTGTTGGGCAGAATTTGTTGTTAAAGCATAAAAAGAGGTAATTACAAATCCGGTACAGGTATTGCATTTAGAAAAAGGCGAGCAACATTCCATACCGCAACCGTCGCTATCTTCTTCCTGACTATTTGTTGTTTGATGTATGACGTCAAAGCATTTATCTTCCATAAAGCCTGGCAAGGTCGATAAGACCAAGACCATTAATGCTAATATGGATGATAAATGTTTCATTTCCCAAAGATATTGAAAACTACGTTACAAACTACTACCCCTGTTATCATTACTACCCATTTTGTATAAAACCAACTATTCTTTAAAATTTCATCCTTTGTATGCGTACAGCGTTTAAAATTGCCAATAAAGCCACACCAACATCAGCAAAAACGGCTTCCCACATTGTGGCTAAACCACCTGCGCCAAGTACTAAAACGATTGCTTTTACAGCAAATGCTAAAATGATATTTTGCCAAACTATTTTTTTTGTTTGCTTCCCAATATTGATTGCCATCGGGATTTTGCTTGGCTTATCATCCTGAATAACCACATCTGCAGTTTCGATGGTGGCATCACTTCCTAAACCACCCATTGCAATTCCTACATCGCTCAAAGCTACTACTGGTGCGTCGTTCACGCCATCGCCTACGAATGCTACGGTTTCGTTTTGGGCTTTTATTTCTTTTACTTTATTTACTTTGTCTTCGGGTAATAAATCGCCAAAAGCATTATTAATTCCTAATTTATCTGCAACAAATTTTACTACGGTGCTTTTGTCTCCGCTCAACATTGTGGTTTTTACGCCTAATGCTTTCAGTTTGTCAATTGTAAGCTGTGCATCTTCTTTGATGCTGTCTGCAATGGTAATATATCCTGCAAATTTCCCATCGTAAGCAATGGCAATTAGGGTGTAAACAATTGTGGTCGGGTCTAAATCATAATTGATGTTGAATTTATCCATCAACTTAAAATTCCCGACCAATAATTCTTTTCCATTTACATTGGCTTTCAAACCGTGACCTGCGATTTCTTCGGTATTTTCTAACTTTATTGAGCTGTCAATTTCGCCTACGTATTGATGAATAGCTGTTGCGACCGGATGTGTACTTTGGCTTTCCAGAGCGTTGACCATTTTCAGGATTTCATCTTTATTAAATTCAGATTTTAATACCACTTCCTGAACTTTGAAAACGCCCTCGGTCATTGTACCCGTTTTGTCCATTACTACGTTTTTAATATCGGCAATGGCATCTAAAAAGTTGCTTCCTTTAAACAAAATTCCATTCTTGGAAGCGGCTCCAATTCCACCAAAATAACCTAAAGGAATACTGATGACCAAAGCACACGGACAAGAAATAACCAAGAATACCAATGCTCTGTACAGCCAAGTTTTAAACTCATAATTTTCTACAAACACCATCGGAAAAAGACAAATTGCAATCGCTAAAAACACAACAATCGGCGTGTAGATTTTTGCAAATTTTCTGATGAATAATTCGGTGGGCGCTTTTTGGGCGGTGGCATTTTGTACCAGTTCCAAAATTTTAGAAAGCTTGCTATCGGTATAAGCGGTGGTTACTTTTACCTGTGCAACGGTGTTTAAATTTATCATTCCAGCCAATACGGTTTCGCCTTTGGTTTTGGTGTCGGGCTTGCTTTCTCCTGTCAATGCAGCGGTGTTGAATGATGCTGTTTCGGATAATAATTCTCCGTCTAATCCTAATTTTTCTCCGGGTTTTAATTGGATGATATTTCCGATGTTTACGGTTTCAGCTTTTACCGTTTTTGCCTGATTGTTTTCTAAAATTGTTACTTCATCGGGTCTTTGGTCGAGCAAGGTTTTAATATTGGCTTTGGCTCTTGTTACAGCCAATGTTTGGAACACTTCGCCAACGGCATAAAACAACATTACGGCAACCCCTTCCGGATATTCGCCAATGGCAAAAGCTCCGATGGTGGCAATGCTCATCAATAAAAATTCTGAAAACACATCGCCTTTTCTAATGCTTTCAAATGCTTCTTTAATTACTGGAAATCCTACAGGTGCATAGGCTACCACATACCAAACAATCCTTACCCAACCTGTAAACCAAGATTGAGGAAGCCAATTATCTAAAGCAATTGCAATCATCAATAATGCGAAACTGATGATGGCTGGTAAAAACATTTGAAAGGTAGATTTATCGCTACTTCCGTGGTTATGACCGTCGTCGTCGGAGTGGTCGTGATTGTGCCCATCATCGTCGGTATGTTTTTCCAATAGCTTTTTTGCATTGGCATCGGTATATATTTTTTCTTCTTGTGGGGTGCAACAAAGCTGTTTGCCTTGTGCATCGTATTTATGTTTATGTTCCATTATAGTAGTCTTTTAGTAGTTTGTTTGTAAATTAAATATTGTTCTCCGTGTTGTTTTTCTAAAAATTCTTCTTCCAATCTTATCTGAATTTGGATAACGATGTAAGTTGCAAGCATCAGAAAAAATGTAAGTGCATTGGGCAGTATAAAAAATATTCCGGCAACACTGATTATCATTCCTAAAAAAATAGGGTTTCGGCTGTAAGAAAATAAGCCTTTTGTTATTAGTTCGGTTTTATAATTTTCATCGATACCAATACGCCAGCTGTTGCTCATTTGGTATTGGGCTACTGAAATCCAGAATAGTGAAAGGTGTATCAATATTAATCCAATTATCAAAAATACCTCTTTCATTAAATAAGAAATGGGTACTAAATACTGATATGCTTTATCGCTGAATGAATAAATGAATACCGCTATAAAAAGCAAGGCTATCAATATTTTCATTACAAAACCGATGTAATCGTGTGCGTTATCCGTTTTGCCAAATGTTATCGGATTGATGCCTGTTTGCTTATAGGTGCGGTATGACGGTAGCACAAATGCTACCGTCATATACAACACCAAATACAAAGGCAAATAAAATTTTAACCAAATCATAGTTCCTATTTTTAATGTCCGTGCCCACCTGTATTGCTCAGTTTTGCGTTTACAAAGAATGCTCCTTTTACCACAATTTTTGCATCGGCAGGAATTTCATTTACAAAAGATACTGCGGTATAACCCATATCAGATACGCCTTTAAACACTTCCACTTTTTCAAAATTCTTGCTGGTTTTATCTTCCTTATGGTCTTTTTCTTCTTCCTCTTTATGACCGCCTTCTTCTTCGCCTTCTTCGTGATGTTCTTCTGCTTTTTTATTGGTTTGTACAAAAATATAGTATTTTCCATCGGCATTTACAATGGCATCATTCGGTACAGCCGAAGTTGTTACATTATTAAGACTTACAATGGCAGTAACATTCATTCCGTCTATAAGTCCTGTTTTATTGCCTTGTACCACGGCGTGAGCGGCAATTGTTTTGCTTTCGTTTTCAAAAGATGAGCCTATTGCAAATATTTTAGCATTATAGTCTTCTACTGCATTGTTGGTTATTCTAAAATGAATAGTTTGCCCTACTTTGAGCATCGGCAAATCTTTTTCAAAAACATTCAAATCCAAATGCAAGGAACTGTTATCTACAATTTCTATAACAGGTGAAGAAACATCTACATAGCTTCCTATTTTAGCGAAAACGTTACTAACCGTACCATTCAAAGGACTGGTTACAACCAATGCTGATTTTAGATTACCATTTGAAACAGAACCTGGATTGATGCCCATTAATTGTATCTGTTGTTGTAAGGAAGCTCTTCTGGTACGTAAACTATTGAGTTCGGCTGTGGCACTTTGTAGATTTTTCTTAGCACCTGCATTGCCTTCGTTCAATTCTTTTTGTCTTGCTAACTCTTGTTCTGCAAAAGTTATTCTGCTTGCAGTACTCAAATATTCTTCCTGCAATTGTATAAACTGCGGATTGGCAATAGTGGCTATTACTTGTCCTTTTTTTACATAATCTCCAATTTGTACGTTCAGTGTTTTTATTACACCACCATACAAAGAAGTTGCGTTGGCTTTGTTGTTATTGGGAACTTTCAGCAAACCATTTGCTCGGATGGTTGCCGTTAATTCTTTTTGCTCTATTACGCCTAATTGTATGCCTACCGTTTTTATTTGTTCTTCGGTAAGTGTGGCAATGGTTGGCGTTTCTTCTTCGTGAGGAGCTTCAGCTTTTTCGGTTGCTTTTGCTTCTGTAGCCTGACCCTCTTTTTGTTTATCGTTTTTACACGCGGAAAAAGTAAATATTAAAACAATTATCGCTGTGATAGACGTGATTTTATTTATATTGAATTTCATTTTTGCTTATTGATTAATGAATGAATAAATATTGATTACGGATTGGTTTACCTGCTGAATACTTTTCAAGTAATTCAACTGAATATCGGTGGCAGTTTGCAGCGCAAAAAGATATTCTACATAACTGATTTCGCCTGTTCTGTAACCCAATTGTGCTGCTGATACAATTTCCTTGGCATTTGGCAATGCTTCTTTCTCAAAATAATTGAATTGCTGTATGTCTTGCTGATATTGTTGCAAGGCATTTTGCATTTGCGTAGCCAATGTTTTTTGCTGTTGCTGTGCATTGGCTTCGGCTGCTTGTTTTCTGTAATCTAAAGATTTTATTCTGGCTTTGGTAGCACCATAAGTGATGGGAATAGCAATACCAATGTTTACAGAACTAAATCGGTTTCCACCATTAAAAAATTTCTCTGCTCCGTTTACATTTTGAAAACCAATTAAAGACTGATTGACATAACCAATGGTAAAATCGGGTAAGCCTTGCGAACGTTCTACCTTTTTTGTTTGCTCTGCAATAACGGCATCTTGATACAAAGATTGAATGGCAGGATGATTGGCTACAGCTTCATCACCCAACAAATTAGAAATTTGCAAAGGCTGAAAATTGCCGTTTTCTGCAATGGCAAAATCGTCTTTTGTGTTCATCAATGTTTTTAGATTGGCAACTGCATTGCTTAGGAATACTCCGTTTTGTTTCAGCAATAAATTGATTTCGCCTTTCTTGGCTTCCGCTGTGCTGATGTCCACTTTTTTGGTGTCGCCAGTTTTGTATCGAAGTTGTGCAATTTTGATAAAATCATTGTACAAACTATCCAATTGTTGCAATTGTTTTTGATTGTGTTGCAAATACAAAATTTGATAATAATAAGTACGCACCTGATTTTTCAGCTCCAATACCGAAAGGTTTTTCTGCAATTCTTTGCCTTTTATTTCAGCATTAATCAATTGTTTTTTTGCTCCGAATAATGATGGAAACGGAATGGTTTGTGACACCTGAAAAGACTGGTCGAATTTGGTACTGCTATATTGCCCTAATTGTGCATTAAAACCAAGTTTTGGTAATTCTCCAGCAGTTTTTTTCAAAGCTTTGCTGGCATCAATTTCTAAATCTGAAGCTTTTAAGGTTTGATTATTTTGAAGTGCAATATTTATCGCATCGTCAACGTTAGTTAAACTTTTTGTCTGTGCATTTGCTGTAAAGCCTACCGTTGATAAAAGCAATACAATGATGGTTACAATGGGTTTCACTTGTGGCTTTCTTTTTAATTTAATTTTTGAATTGAAAATGATATAGAGTAATGGCAGTACAAATAGGGTAAGGAAAGTTGCGGTAATTAAACCACCGATAACCACCGTTGCTAAAGGTTTTTGAACTTCAGCACCTGCACTACTACTCAATGCCATTGGTAAAAATCCTAAACTGGCAACTGTTGCCGTCATCAATACTGGTCGCAATCGGATTTTAGTTCCTTCTATTACTCGTTTAAATACGTCTTTTACGCCTTCTTTTTCCAATTGGTTGAAAGTACCTATCAATACAATTCCGTTGAGAACTGCTACACCAAACAAAGCAATAAATCCAATTCCTGCACTGATGCTGAACGGCATACCACGAAGTAATAAAGCCAATATACCACCGATCGCACTCATTGGGATAGCTGTAAATATTAAGCCTGCCTGTTTAAAGGAACGGAACGTGAAATAGAGCAATACAAAAATCAATAACAAAGAAACCGGAACGGCTATCATTAATCGGTTACTGGCTTCCTGCAAGTTTTCAAATTGACCGCCATACGTGAAATAGTAGCCCGGTGGTAATTTTACCTGTGTATTTAATTTTTGCTGAATTTCTTCTACCACACTTTGTACATCCCTGCCTGCAACGTTGAACCCGATTACAATTCTACGTTTTCCTGCTTCACGGCTTATCTGTGCCGGTCCTAATTTGTAATCAATAGTTGCTACTTGCGAAAGCGGAATTTGATTACCAGTTGAAGTTGGTATCATCAAATTGTTTACATCTTCGATACTGTTACGGTAAACACTATCCAACCGAACTACCAGTTCAAATCTTCTTTCGTTTTCATATACTACACCAGCACTTTTTCCTGCAAATGCAGTGCTTACTACATTGTTTACATCTTCTACCGTTATCCCATAATTGGCTAAACGTGTACGGTCGTATTCTATATTTATTTGCGGTAAACCACTCACACGTTCTACTTGTGGAGATGTAGCACCTTCTACTGTTTGTATAATTTTACTAACCTTATCAGCATTCAAGGCAAGCGTATCTAAATTTTCTCCAAATATTTTTACTGCTACATCTTGCCTAATACCTGTCATCAACTCATTAAAACGCATTTGTATTGGCTGATTTTTTTCAAAGAACACACCAGGTATTGCTTCTAATTTTTCATTGATAGCATCTCCCAATTCATCATAACTTCTGCCACTTTTCCATTCGCTTTGAGGCTTTAGCAATATCATCATATCAGTAGCTTCGGGTGGCATTGGATCCGTTGGCACTTCTGCCGCTCCAGTTTTACCTACTACCATTTTTACTTCATCAAATTCTTTAATAATTCTTGAAGCTTGCATAGAGGTTTCTATACTCTGGCTCAATGAACTGCCTTGTGGTAAAATACAATGGAAGGCAAAATCTCCTTCCTGTAATTGTGGTATAAATTCGCCACCCATTCTGCTAAATAAGAAAAGACTAAAAACAAATATACCAACGGTAATTCCTACTAGCCAATATTTTATTTTGATGGCTTTTTCTAATAATGGTTGATACATTTTTTGCAACCAATTCATCATTTTATCCGAAATGGTTTCTTTGAGCATCGGCTTTTTAGATAAGAACAAAGCGCACATCATCGGGATATATGTTAAAGATAATATCAATGCTCCGAATATTGCAAAACCTACTGTTTGTGCCATAGGACGGAACATTTTACCTTCTACACCTACCAATGTAAGAATAGGAATATAAACTATAAGGATAATGATTTCACCAAAGGCTGCACTATTACGAATTTTGGAAGCTGAGGTAAATACTTCATTATCCATTTCTTGCTGTGTGAGCCTTTGTGTAGATTTCCTTAAACCTAAATGATGCAATGTAGCTTCTACAATAATTACCGCACCATCTACAATTAATCCAAAATCTATTGCTCCCAAACTCATTAAATTGGCACTTACGCCAAACACATTCATTAAAGCCAATGCAAACAACATCGCCAAAGGAATAGCGGATGCTACAATCAATCCTGCCCTAAAATTTCCTAAGAAAAGCACCAATACAAAAATGACAATCAGTGCGCCTTCTATCAGGTTCTTTTCAACGGTACTCATAGCTCTGTCAACCAAATCTGTACGGTCTAAATAGGGTTCAATAATTACATCTTCGGGTAAGGATTTTTGAATAATAGGTAATTTTTCTTTGATGCGATTTACCACCTCATTGCTGTTCTCGCCTTTCAACATCATTACCACACCGCCAACTGCATCTACTTCGCCGTTGTAGGTCATTGCTCCGTATCTTACAGCACTTCCGAAACGTACATCTGCTACGTCTTTTATAAAAATGGGAATACTGCCGCCATCATTTTTTACACTGATATTTTTTACATCATCCAATGAAGTTACCAAACCGATACCTCGGATGAAATAAGCGTTTGGTTTTTTGTCGATATATGCACCACCAGTATTTTGATTGTTTTTTTCTAATGCGGTAAAAATGTCGGTAACACTTACCCCCATAGCTTTTAAGCGATTGGGATTTACTGCTACTTCATATTGTTTCAGTTCGCCACCAAAACTATTTACTTCGGCAATTCCGGGAGTTCCATATAATTGTCTTGCTACAATCCAATCCTGCATTGTGCGTAGGTCTTTTGCATTGTATTTTTTTTCACTGCCTTTTTTCGGATGGATGATGTATTGATAGACTTCTCCCAATCCGGTACTTACTGGTGCAAGTTCTGGCTTGCCAATACCTTTAGGTATATTTTCCTCTGCTTCTTTTAGTTTTTCATTGATAAGCTGACGGGCAAAATAAATGTCTACTTTATCTTTAAATACTACTGTAATTACCGATAAGCCAAATCTTGAAATACTCCTTGTTTCTTCTATATCTGGAATATTGGCAATGCTTTGTTCAATAGGGAAGGTTACTAATTGTTCTACTTCTTGCCCTGCCAACGTAGGGCAAACCGTAATTATTTGCACCTGATTATTAGTAATATCGGGTACGGCATCAATGGGTAGTTTTGTGGCACTCCACACTCCCCAAATGATGAGTAACAAGGTCATTATACCAATGACAAGCTTGTTCTGAATACTAAATTTTATAATGTTATCTAACACGTATATCTGTTTTAATTTTTGATAAATAAATTATTGCCTCTTGTCATAAGAAGCCAACAGATAATCAAATAACTATTGGATGAAGTGGATAATGCCTGTAATTATTTCTATAAACAAACATTCATAGAAAATACATAACACGAACACGCTAACAGTACCATAAAGCCAATAAAAGGCATACAATTACTGAGGCTTGCAACAAACCATCAATAGCATTAAGAAAATCTGAAAAAATTAAACAGTAAATTTGGGAGGATGCCAAATACTTCCTGAGTAGAAGGAAATTAAAGTAAAATCACGAAGTGTAATTTTTTTAACAACAAGAGTGGGTTTAGGTTGCTTGATTTCAAAAGGTTTGAAATGGTAAGTAGTAATACTTATACTACAACAATCGCAATAACAAAAAGGACCGCAATTGTCATCGCTATCTTTGTTGTGGTCGTGAGATTGAACGGTTTCAATTTTAGGAATGGTATCTTCACACTGATTACTTCCATCGCTACAAGGCAATGAAAAAAGTACCATCAGGTAAAAAGTCAATATTGTGATTATCCATCTCATTTATAGTGCAAATATAGAAAAATAAACTTTGCAATCGGATTGCAAAGTTTCATAGTATTTTAGTTGCATCTGTCACACCGTCCTTTGAGTACCAAATTGATGCCTTCTAATTTAAAATTTAGTGGAATATTGATGTTTGGAATTTCAGTATCGGTAAGACAAAAAGTTCGCTGGCACTGGGAGCAATGAAAATGCGTATGCTGTTCTGAAGGTTTGCAATTGCAACCCGATTGACAAAGTGCATATTTTACAACTCCTGTTCCGTCGTCAATAGTATGGATAAGTTTGTGCTCTAAAAAAGTTTTCAGCGTTCTGAATAGTGTAACATTGTCTGCATTTTCAAACTGTTCTGCTAATTCCTTATGACTGATGGCATATTGCTGTTTTAACAATTTTTCTATTACCAACAAACGCATTGCTGTGGGTTTAATATTTCTTTGTTGTAAAATATTTTCTTCATTTTTCATAATGATCAATTTCTATTGCCATTTACTCCAAAATCGAGAGGCTATGTTAAAATGGGTGTTCAAACTAACGGTTTTGCTATTTAATCTACAATATAATTTCTTATTAATACGAATTAAGGGTTGGGTCTTAATAGTTATGGTTTTGCAATATTTAATTTTTTGTAATAAACCGCAAATTAATTGATGGTTTTAACCCTTAATTCGTATTATATACACTGTTTACTAATAATTCAGTGCGAGCCCCACTCCAAAACCCATATCGCTATCGTAATGTGTACGGATGCCAATGTTTTTGTTGATGATGTACTTTAGGTCTGCCATATATTCCATATCAGTATTAACCATAAAACCTGCTCTTAATCTTTTAGAAATAGGAATATCTTCACGCATTAATGACAAACGAACAATTCCATCATGATATACTTCTGCCTGAAAGTTTACTAACATTGGCAAAGTGTACATAAAACCTAAGCTAATAGCTCTACGTGTATCTTTTTCATTTTTCTGTCCGAATAAATTGGTTTCGTGTTCATCCATACCCATTTTTCTGTAACGCCAGTCAAAACCAATAAACGGCATAAACCATTGCGTTTTTCCTATATATCTTCCTAAATGGGTTTCCACCTCGTAACCGTGCATATCATTATATCCTAAACGCCATTCTGTACCTAAACTCCATCTTGCATTCTGAACCATCGCTTCTCCATCATTTCCATTGGTTGCAAAATCGTTCTGTGCCATAAAGTGAGGCATATTGCTTTCTCTCTGCAATTTATTATAGGCTTGTTTTTTGTTGGGCAAATATGGATTTTGGTAATCATCAACTGCAAAAACTCTATTCATCCCGCCCATCATATGATATAAGATATGACAGTGAAAAAACCAATCTCCTTCTTCATTAGCTAAAAACTCAATAGTATCAGTTTCCATTGGCATTATATCCAACACATTTTTAAGCGGTGATTTTTCGCCTTTGCCGTTGATTACCCTGAAATCAAAACCATGCAAATGCATTGGGTGGCGCATCATTGAGTTATTATGAATGGTAATTCGTAGAATTTCTCCTTTTTTTACAGGTATTTTATCAACTTCTGAAAGTATTTTATTATCCATACTCCACACATAACGGTTCATATTTCCGGTAAGAGTAAATTTCAATTCTTTTACTGGCGCATCTTTAGGAAGTGAGGTATTGGAAGGAGATTGTAGCATTGCATAATTCAGCGTTTTGATTTCTCCCAAAGCATTTGCATTGTAACGGTTGGGATCATTTTCCATATTCATATTGTGTTGGCTGTGGTCTTCTTTCTGCTTACTATCTCCTGTGATTTCGGGATACATTACCACATTCATATCCATTTGGTTCAAGCTCATTTTCATTCCCATATCGTCCAAATCGCCGTTCATCTTCATCATATCATTCATCATTTTCATCCCTTCAAAATATTTCAATTTTGGAAGTGGTGAAATGAGCTGTTTGATGCCATTACCTACAAAATAGCTTGCTGACTGTGTTCTGTCTTCGGTAGTTGCTAAAAATTCATAGGCAACACCATCTTCAGGAATGGTTACCACCACATCATAAGTTTCAGAAACTGCAATAATTAATCTATCAACTTCTACAGGCTCTACATCATTACCATCATTGGCTACTACGGTGATTTTTCCGCCTGCATACCTCAACCAAAAATAAGAAGAAGCACCACCGTTTGATACTCGTAACCGTACTTTATCGCCTGCTTTTAACGTTTTGCCATCAACCGTTTTTAAATCAGTAGAATGATTTCCGTTGATTAAAATTTTGTCATAATAAACATCGCTTACATCCATTGCCAACATACGCTTCCATTCGTTCTTAATTTTTGTTTTGAAATGACCTTCTTTGATAGCTTCTGCATAAGATTGTGTCGCATTTTTTTTAATCGCTGCCCAATCATTGGCATTATGCAACATACGGTTGATGTTATCGGGATTAAGGTTTGTCCATTCACTTAAAATAATAGGAATGGTAGGTAAATCATCAATTCCTTTTCTAAAAGATTTATCATCATCCTTTTTCTTCATTATAAAACTTCCATACATCCCAATTTGCTCCTGCAAACCAGAATGGGAGTGATACCAGTGCGTTCCGTGTTGGATAATAGGAAAACGATAGGTATATGTTGTACCTGCCTCAATCGGTTTTTGTGTAAGCCAGGGCACTCCATCTTCCTTATTGGGCAAGAACACACCGTGCCAATGCAATGATGTACTTTCTTTTAATTGGTTGTGTACTACAATTTCGGCAGTATCTCCCTTCGTAAATGTTAGGGTAGGCATTGGTATTTGACCATTTACAGCAATGGCTCTTTTTTCTTTGCCTGCATAGTTTACAAGTGTGTCTTTTACATAAAGGTCATAACGGACTACCTTTTGTGCAAAAAGAGATTGCGAACACAACAGTATGAAAACTGCCTGTAGCAATCTGATAGTGATATTTCTGGGTATATTCATTTTAATATTTTTATTAATGAAACTTATTCCTGCTCTTTTAACCAATTGGTTAATACTTTGATTTGCTCATCATTCAGTTTTGCCTTTTTATGCATTATTGTATATGATGATAAGGGCATTTGTTTAGTCTCGATTTGTTCTTTAATTGAGTTTAATAATCTTTCCTGCTTCCTATTTGAATATATACCCCATTCGTTGAAATTCAAATCCTCTTTTGCGTTTTTGATGTGATTTTCTACCAATGTTCTTGCAGGCTGTACATAGTCGTACCAAACGTAGTTGGTATTGTTGCTATGACAATCGTAGCAAGAGGTTTGAAACATCGCTTTTACTTGAACAGGCATTTTATAGGCTTGGGTAAAATCGGTTGTGTAAACCTGCCCATTATCTACATTAAGGGCAGGCTGATAAAATTGTATTCCAATAAAAATAAACAGCACTATTGTCAATATTATCTTTAATACTTTCTTCATTTTAGAACTCTTTTTTTACAGAGCCACAGGTAAGCATTTTACCGCCATAGTAAGGGTTTTTGATAGCTTTAGCTTCGCTAATCCAAACCGCACCTTTACCATCGTTATACATTGGACAATGGTCTTGATATAATTTTTGTGTAGTTCCAAATAATACTATAAGATCGGAAACATCTTTGCTTAATGATGCTAAATGTTCTCTTTGATGGTCTATTTTGCCTGCATTATCACCAATGTGTTCTGCATTTTCCTTAGCATTTTCAGCTATCTCCATATATTCTTTATGTTTGTTGGCAGGAATGGATTTCATATTTACATTGTTTAAAGTTGTAAATAATTGCTTCCCTGCATTAGCAGCTGCTTGGTCGTTATCTGAGACAAGTGCATTTTTTAAAGTCAAATAATCCTTAATTATAGGTGCGATAGTAAACTTTTGAGCTTGCTTCACATCGGATTTTTCTGCCTCTTGAGAAGACGTATCCGTTGAAGTAACAGTTGCTACCGTATCATTGTGTGTAGGTGATTGTAACTCCGGAATTGCAGCAATTGTTGTGCTATCATTAGCTTGCTGGTCGCTATTTTTATTTGAAGATTGATTGCAGGAAATTGTTGCCACTGCAACTGTTACTAATGTAATGATTGAGAAAATTATATTTTTCATTTTATTTATTTTTGATATTATTGAAGAAATTTATCTTATTTATTTGTTTTCAAATTCATTTAGCTTACGCTTCATAAATTCGATTTCTTGTGCCTGTGTTTCCAGTATGTTTTTTTGTAACTGTATCAATTCGGGGTCGGTAAGCTTAGCTTTTTCAGACATCAATACTGCTGCTGCGTGATGTGGTATCATACCTTTTACAAACTCCTTATCGCCCACAAATAATTGCTCCCGAATACCAAACCAAGAAAAGATGCCAATCGCAAAGGAAACCGTTATGATTGCCCAGTTGATTTTTTTGTTTTCATACATTCCTTTCATTATCAATAGTTCTATAATCAACATTGCAGAAACCATCAGCAATGTCATATACAAATTATTGATGTTCAGGATAAGGTTCTGTAAGCCGTCAATCATAGCATACATAATGAAGTACATAGCTATGAACATAGCAACAGCCATTACAGCAAAGCGTTTGTACATTGCTAAAGAGTGATTAGTATTATGCTTTTCATTCTTATGGTTATGTTGCATTTCGTGTTGGTTTTCCATACTTTCCATAACAATAGCGTTTTATTTGTTATTAATAGTTTCCTGTACGCTTCCGCAAGTAAGCATTTTGGAGCCGTAATACGGGTTTTTAATTGCTTCTTCTTTGCTTAGCCAATTTGCTCCTTTACCATTATTGTACATTGGGCAATGCTGATAATAAACAGGTGTTTCTTGTTTTGAAACTTTGGCTAATTCGTACATATTATTAGCCAGTAAAGCGAAAATTTCTCTTTGTTTGGTAACATCTTTTGCTACAGCAATTTTTTCTGCATTAGCAGTTAAATCCTTCATTACTTTCATCCAAACGGTATGTTCTTCATTAGAAAGTTTCGTCATTTCTACTGCTTTAATTGCTTTTACCAGTTCAGAAGCTTTTGCAGATGAAGTACCTGCATCGGTTTTCACCAAAGCATCTTTCACAGAAAAATAATTATCGAAAACGGCTTTCAGTTGTGGTGCATTTTGGGTTGCAGCGGTATTTGTTTGAGCCATTTCGCCGTGGTTGCTGTGTTCGTTTTTCATATCCATACCGGCATCTTTAGTTTTTGCAACTGGTTTTAATTCTCTATTGTATTGGCAGCATCCGGATAGTTTAGCATAAACATCATCAGGTGCTAAAAATTTTTCACTGTCGTACCCTACTAAAGCAATACGTTTCAGAATTTCATCCTGGCTTGTTTTTTTATCATCATAGTTGAGAATAGCCATTTTGGTATCTTTATTCCATTCTACTGTGGCAACATTTTTTACATTTCCTGCTTTTTCAATGGTAGTTTTGCACATTTCGCAGTTGCCATATATTTTTACGGTTTCTGTTTTTGCATTTTTGATTTGTGCAAAACTGTTTACGGCTGATAGTAATACAGTGATTACCATCAATATTTTTGAAATTGATTTCATTTTGATTTTTTTTAATTTAATAAGATATACGAAGAATTTGCGAAAACTGGATTTAGCTTTCGACAAGGCACACGTATGGCTAACAAGCCATCGTTTTAGCTTATTTTAGGCGGTTGCCAAATGGAAGAGTAACCTGAAGAATAATAGGCTTGTTTGAAACCGAATTTTTGCTTTTTAGTTTCGCCAAAAGGGTGTGTTATTTTTAAATCGATGGGGATTTGTAAACTTACCGAAGATGAAGAAGTGCTACATCCGCAAGAACTGTGCTTACAATTGCCGTCGCAGTCGTGACCATCTTTACATTTTTTACAGGACTTGTCCTTGCAACTGCTTTTATGTTCTGCTTTTGCAGATTGGTCTTTTGAGCAACTTTTTTGTTCTGTATTGGCTGTTTTTTTGGCACAAGCATAGCTTATGCTTGGCATTAGGAAAAAGCCCAAACACAATAAGATGACAAAGCTGATATGTTTACTCAAATTTTTCAACATTACAAAATTATGAAATTATTTCTTTTAATTGCTATATTTTGCACATTCGTGAACTGCAAACACAGAATTATAGATAAAATGTCTAAATCACTAGTCTGCATAGTCCTTTTTATGCTTATTAAAATAAATATCTAGTTAATTCCCTAAAGTGTTTGTTATAAGCTAAATAACTAAGCAGGTATTAGTAGGATAAGGAAATTAATCTTTGCTTAATGGTTCTATCTTAAAACCTGCTTTCTGTACAGTTTCAATTACCTGTTCTTGTGTAATTCCTTGTGATTTTACGGTAAGCACCTTGTCTTTAGTTGTATCTACTTCCCAATGGCATATACCATCGGCATTATCCAAATAAGGTTTTACAGATGCTACACATCCACCACAGTTAATATTTGTTTTGAATCGTAAGTCTTGATTATTCTTTTCCATTTTGTTTATTGAATAATTCACTTAAAGTTTAAAACTGCGTAATCGCAATGCATTTACGATTACCGATACAGAACTTAAAGACATTGCTAAAGCTGCAATCATTGGTGATAATAAAATTCCGAAAAACGGATATAAAATACCTGCTGCAATTGGAACACCAAGCACATTGTAGAAAAAGGCAAAGAATAAGTTTTGCTTGATGTTTTTCATAACAGCATGGCTCAAATTTTTTGCTTTAACTATACCTAATAAATCGCCTTTTACTAAAGTTATTTTGGCACTTTCTATGGCTACGTCGGTTCCAGTTCCCATAGCTATTCCGATATTGGCTTGTGCTAATGCTGGAGCATCATTTATACCATCACCAGCCATAGCTACAATTTTCCCTTCTGCTTGTAAACGTTTAATTTCGTTGAGTTTATCTTCGGGTAAGCATCCTGCTTTATAGGAAGACAAACCTAATTCATCCGCTACTGCTTTGGCTGTATTAACATTGTCGCCAGTAAGTATAATTACTTCTACACCTTGGAGCATTAGTTCTTTTATCGCTGCTGCACTCGAAGTTTTTATCGCATCGGCAATTGAAACAAAGCCAACTGTAACACCATCAACAGCAATGTAAGAAACCGTTTTACCAAGTTTTTGTTCTGCAATAATTTTGTTTTCTAAATCGTCAGAAATAGTTGCCTTAACCTGTTCCATTAGTTTTTTATTGCCTAATGCTACTTTTCTATTGGTAACCGTTCCTGTAACTCCTTTTCCTGTAACATTTTCAAAATCTTTGACTTCAATTAATGAAATAGATTTTGTTTTGGCATAATTGACTACTGCTTGTGCCAATGGATGTTCACTGTATTGGTTTAAGGAAGCTATATTTTGCAATAAATCATCCTCGTTATTAGTTGATGCGTAAATTTTTTCTACCGAAGGTTTTCCCTCTGTTAGCGTTCCTGTTTTATCTGTTATTAAAACATCTACCTTATTCATATTTTCTAAGGCTTCGGCATTTTTAATTAATACTCCAGATTGTGCTCCTTTGCCCACACCCACCATCACAGACATCGGCGTGGCTAAACCTAAAGCACAAGGACAAGCTATGATTAAAACTGCAATGGCATTTATAAATCCATAAACCTTCGCTGGTTCTGGACCAGATAGTGCCCAAACAAAAAAGGTAATTACTGAAATGATTACTACAATGGGTACAAAATATTTAGAAATACTATCGGCTAATTTTTGAATGGGTGCTCTTGAACGAGAAGCATCGTTAACCATTTGTACAATTTGAGAAAGTAATGTTTCAGAACCTACTTTTTCGGCCATCATTATAAATGATTTGTTCCCGTTGATTGTTCCCGAAATTACATTATCGTCTTTCTTTTTGTCAACGGGAATTGGTTCTCCTGTAATCATTGCTTCATCAATACTGCTTTCACCATCGGTTATTTTTCCGTCAACTGGAATTTTATCTCCTGGTTTTACGCGTAATAAATCACCTTTCTTAATATCATGAATGGAAATCACTTTATCGCCTCCTTCACCAATCAAAGTAGCTTCTGTTGGCGCTAATTGTAATAACGCTTTTATAGCTCCACTGGTTTGGCTATGTGCTCTTGCTTCTAACAATTGTCCCAACAAGACCAGTGTAATGATTACTGTTGCTGCTTCAAAATAAAGATGAATGGTTCCGTGTTCGGTTTTAAATTCTTCGGGAAAGATATTCGGAAACAGCATTCCTACAATACTAAACAAAAATGCAACTCCAGTTCCTATTCCGATAAGGGTAAACATATTTAGATTCCAAGTGATTATGGATTTCCAAGCTCGTACAAAAAACATCCAACCAGCATAGAAAATAACAGGAATTGAAAACAGAAATTGCACCCAGTTCCACATGTTGCTGTCCATTATTTGAAATAACGGATTGTTATGCACCATTTCCATCATGGCAATAATGAAAATTGGCACCGTAAAGAGGGTTGCAATTTTCATTTTTTTAAGCAAATCCAGATAGGTTTTTTTTTCTTCGGAATCGCTTGGTTCCATGGGTACTAAATCCATTCCGCATATAGGACATGAACCCGGACTATCTTGAATAACTTCGGGATGCATTGGGCAGGTGTACATCGTTTTCTTTACATTCAATTCTGCTTCTTTTACCAAATGCATTCCACAAACAGGGCAATCGCCAGCTTTATCATAGGTTTTATCGCCTTCACAATGCATTGGGCAATAGTATTTGCCTTTTATATTGCTAGTCACTTCGATTATTTTTTTATCATCGTGAGAATGAGCGGAGCAGCAGGATTTTGCCACTGGTTCATTTGTCGTGGTATGTTGTGGGCTTTTGTTATTGCTCATTTCTATGGTATATTTTCCAACAGCGGTTAATGCTTTTTGCAATTGTGTAGTTGGAATGTGTTTATCCATTGTCAGGGTAGCTGAGTTTTCATCTTTTGAAACTTCAACATTTGTCACATTTTCAACCTTTAATAAAGCCGATTTCACCTTTGCTTCGCAACCTCCACAGGTCATACCTGTTACTTGATATTTGTGTACCATTTTGTATGAGTTTTATTGTGATACAAAGTTCCATATTGTTTCCATTTTTTCGTTGTGGAATTTTGGGAATGATTTGTAAGATTTACTTAGACCTTATCCAAAGACTTCCTTTTATCTTCCCGTATTTGCTTGAAATGACTTGGGGTAAGTCCTGTTACCTTTTTGAATTGGTTGCTTAAATAGGCTACACTTGAGTAATTTAAACGGAAAGCAATTTCACTCAAAGACAGTTCATCATATACCAATAATTCTTTTACCTTCTCTATTTTTTGGGCAATAAAATACTTTTCAATCGTAGTACCTTCTATCTCAGAAAACAGGTTGGACAGATAATTATAATCATGATGCAGTTTGCAGCTTAATATATCTGACAGATTTTTTTTGGTGTCGTTGTCCTGATGATGGACAAGGTCAATAATTATATTCTTTATCTTTTCAATGATGAGGCTTTTTCTATCATCTATTACCTCAAAACCTAACAAAATTAGAGCCTTTTCCAATTTATCTTTTTCCTCAGTAGTAGGCTCTTTATCCAATATGGCTTCTCCCAACCTTATATTTTTTACCTCTAAATCGAATTTATCCAATTCATTTTGTACTACCATAATACAGCGGTTGCAAACCATGTTTTTAATAAAGAGTGTCGTCATATTTATTACCTATTCATATTAAGCAGAATAGCCAAATTTACGATTTAAATTAAAGCATAAATATTATGTTGAATATTGTTTTTTATTCCTGCATCAAATGCTGTAAATCAGGATCATTCTTAATGCGCTCCAATTCCGTTTTAATGACTTGAACAATATCTTGTTTGATTTGTTTATAATTCGTTTCTATTTCCTGCTTCATTTTATCTTCTCCCTGTTCATCAACAAAGGATAGAATTTCTGGTATCCTCTGATATACTTTAGTTTCTGCGGCAACTTTTTCATTGTCCACGACAATTTCAGCGTGGAAAATCTTTTGCTCGATGCGTTCGTCAAAGTTGTCCGAAACAGCACCTACAAACATACCTTGGGTTAATGTTGAGATTTTGGAAGCCGGAATTAAACTATCTAATTGTGTCGATATTGAAGTTGAGGTATCATTTCTATTGATTGATAAACTTTGACGTTTCTGCAAAACTTTTCCGAACCTTTCCGAAAGGCTCTTTGCCGTTTCGCCAACTACCTGACCCGAAAATATATTGCCCACAGTGTTTTGGATAACCTTTGCTTCTTTATCGCCATAATCCCTTATCAATTGCGAAAAATCCTGAAAGCCTAAACAAACTGCCACTTTATTACTTCGGGCAGTTGCAATAAGATTATCTAATCCCCGAAAATAAATAGTGGGCAACTCATCAATAATAACAGAACTCTTTAATTGCCCTTTTTTATTAATGAGTTTGACAATCCTTGAATTATACAATCCCAAAGCTGCCGAATAAATATTTTGACGGTCGGGATTATTACCAACACACAAAATCTTGGGTTCTTTGGGATTATTAATATCCAAAGAAAAATCATCGCCAGTCATTACCCAATACAATTGTGGCGAAATCATTCTTGATAAAGGAATTTTTGCTGATGCAATCTGTCCCTGTAATTGGTCTTGTGCGCCACTTTGCCACGCATCCATAAACGGCGAAAGATAATTTTCCAAATCAGGATATGAAGTTAAAATAGTAAATACGTCCGAATACTTTTTATTCAGCAATTCAATGGCGTGTGGGAATGTACAGTACTTACCGTCCTCATAGATTTTCAGATACCAAATAATAGCAGCCAATAATATAATCGGGCTTTCCACAAAGAAATCGCCTTGCTTCTGTATCCAGCTACGATTGAGGTTCAGCATTATGGTATATGCGGCTTCGTAAGCATCGGAAATGTCCGTCATAAAGTTGGGATTGAGAGGATTGCAACGGTGGCTCTTACGTGGATCGTCAAAATTGATGATGTAGAGTTTGGGTTGAACTTTGTACTTATCGCCGTGTTTCAAAAGATGGTTATAAGCAATAGTAGAAAGGTCGTCAAACTTGAAATCGTAGATGTACATTGAGAACCCTTTCTCAATCTGTTGCTTGATATAGTTGTTTACGATAGCATACGATTTTCCGGAACCTGGCGTTCCTAAAACAATGGTTGCCCGAAAAGGATTGACGATGTTTATCCAGCCGTTATTCCATTTGTTTTTGTAATAAAATTTTGTAGGAAGATTGACCGAATATTCATTTTCCATCAATTTGGTTTCCTGCTGAAAGCTTTCGTTTTCATTATTGAAAACATCGTCCATCAGGTTGGTGCGAAGTAAACGGCTCATCCAAACGCCAGCTACCATCAAAGCGATGTAGCCTAAACCTGTGGTAAGGACATAAAGGAATGTAGCTGTGTTTAATGATAACTTTAGTAAAGGTGTGTTCAGAAAAAACAGGACAAAGCCAATTCCCCAAGCCACATAAATTTTAGTCCAAGTTATTTTTTCATTTTTAACACCTTTGGTTCCCAAACAACTCAAAGCCAGCAATACCAAAGCAAATACTTTGGTATTTAAGGTATGCGAAAACAATCCAGCGGTCCGTTGAAAATTGCCTAATATTTTGTTGATGAGTTCCAGTGTCCAGCCACGTTCTATAAAGAAACCATAACAAAACCAATAAAGGTGCATAAGTACCAAAAGAATGCTGACTGCCCGCATAAAAGCCATAATCTTGGCAAGTCCTCGTAAATCATCTTCTCCCTGCATTATTTTAATTTTTAATGTTCGGGCGTGAATTTAAAGGCTCTATATAGTAGCTATAAGGATGTGGCAGTCAATGGCGGTGCGTGGCAGTGTTTGGCGGAGTGATAAGAGTTGTAGCTTCTATGATCCTTTTGTATGGTAACATTTATGAAGCATCCAAATAAAAAATACTTTTAATTGCTCTTTTGTTTTCTGTCCGTTAGCAACATTTTTTGTCTTGCTGAATAGGTGGACAAGGAACACTTCCGTAACTACAATAAACACAACAGTCGCCTTGTTTTGGTTTAAGAACTTGTTTGCATTTTTCACATTCGTAGAAATATTGGCAAGCATCTGTCGGCATTGTTTCTTCTTTCTTGTGTTCGCAGTTGGGGCAGGTTATTGTTGATTGCAATTTGATTTCCATTTCATTTTATTTTTTGTCGGTTACAGAATATCCTGTCGAGTTTATTGCTTTTTCAATTTCAAAAATGTTAGTTTTTGAGTTGTCAAATTCTACGATTGCGTTTTCTTTTTCGTATGAGGCGTTTGAACTTATTATTCCTGTCAATTTATTTACTTCGTGATTTACGTGTTCGCCACAACTTGCACAAGTCATTCCGCTAATCGTAAATTCTACTTTTTGAATATTGGATTTGTCCACCACTATAATTTGCTTTTCTGTCTTTGGGTAGAAAATGCTTGAGTAGTATGGAAAGGCAAGCATTACGATTGCAAATGCTGTTACAATTCCTAAAAACATTTTTGACTGAATGAATTTTGGTTTTTCTTCTGTCTCACAATTGCAATCTATTTGCTTTTTGAGTTTCAACTTTTGATACCAAGCAAAACCAAGAACCAAAATTGTCAACCCGATAAAATACGGTCGAAAAGGTTCAAGCCAAGAAAAAGTGGAAGCAAGACCGCTTGTTCCTGCAATAAGAGCTAATACTGGTGTGATGCAACAAAGAGAAGCTGCAATTGCAGTCAAAAGTCCTGCACCAATTATTTTTTTGTCAGTTTTCATATTGTTTCTAATATTTTGTTTTCGCCAAGTATTTTGAAAAATGGTTTCAGCATTTTTTCATACTCTTTAGTCAGGGAGTGAAAAATAGTTTGAGCTTCTCGTTCGGTTTCAATAAGTTTTCTGTCTTTGAGTTTCCGCAAGTGTTGTGAAACCGCTGAAATTGTCATACCAAGAATGTCGCTTATATCACAAACACAAAGTCGTTTTTCTTCATAAAGTAGAAAGAGTATTTTCAATCTTACATTGTTTCCCGCTAATTCAAGTCCGTTCGATAAATAGTCAAAAGAACCGTTGAGTTCTGAAACTCGGTCTTTACAGCGGTTTATTTGTTTAATGTCTGCTTGTTGTCGTATGCAAGAATTATTGTCCATAGCACAAAGATAGTCAATTTGTGTATTTAAGCAATTGCTTAAATACAACTCAAATTCTTTCAGAATTATAAAGTGACAGCTCAATAAATCTTTTTAAAAACAGATTTTTAATTCCAAAATCTGACCTATTACAGTCTTCTTTTTTTCTTCTTCTTCATTTTATCGGCAAAATCCAGTTCCTCATAATCTTCGCCCTGTGCTTCGGGTAACAATCCGCCAAATGCTTCAATCAAGCCGTCTTCGTGTTTTTCAGTATTCATGAAATCGAATAAATGATGAGGTTTTTCCGCAGGAAGATTTGCATCGTTCGGTCTTGATATTTTCGATTGTAGTTCAACTGGTTCTTTAATGTCGGGTTTGATATTATTGTTCCAATAATCATTAAAGGTATTGGCAGAAAGTTCTGTTCCTAAACGGGAACCGTTCCAAACCGCTTTGGAATTGTGGTCAATAAATGTGATACCATAAATACGCCCTGTATCATTCCGGCGCACTACTACGTTAATGCCCTGTTCCGTTAACTGCTTTTTAAATGCCTGTTCATCGCTCGTGGTTTTCAGGGCAATGGTAATGGCAGCTTTGATAGTTGGCTTTGTCGGGTGGTCTTTCAAAGCCTCTTTGCATTTCGCAAAATGCAATTCCAAAGTCGGAAGCCCTGCGCTCTTTCCGAAAAGCGAAGCCTTGAATGGATGTCCGGCCCTTTCTCCTTTTTCATTTAACGGAATATACAATAAACCCTGCTGAGATTTTCCCTGCAATTCGTCCTCAACTTTTTCAGTAGTAATATTGAATAACGAAAGCAATGCGTTGTATTCGCCCAATGTCTGGTATTGGTAATAGTTCGGTAAATGGCGAACTACCGAAGCTATCTGACTTTTTACATCACCTTTCTGGTAATTCACAGGGCTAAAAATCTTATCGTTCTGCTTGTGTTCCTTATCTGTTGCAGATACCAATCCGTGTTGCCTTTCGAGTTCTCGGCACACATTCATAGACCGCATTTTCTCAAATTTATCTGAAATCTTTTTGCCTTCTTCATTCACACAAACCGAAACAATATGTATGTGCGTTCTGTCGATATCAGTATGCTTGAACACGACAAAAGGCTGTTCGCCATAACCCATTTCACGCATATACTGCTCTGCCAACTCCCTAAATTTTTCATCACTAACATTATCTTTCGGGTCTGGATTGAGCGAAATATGCAACGTATGTTTTTCGGTATTTCGATTTGCAATAAGATAAGGTGTAAAAGATTGGCTTAATTGTGCTACAGAATAATGTCCGCTTGGTGTTTCAATTATCTTATTAGCAAACAGAATTTGTCCGTTTTCCTTTTCCACTTTAAGATTATTGTACGCCAAAGCACCATATAAATTACTGCTTCTTCCAATTTTTGCTATCATTTTTAGACCTGTTTTTTCAGATGTTTTGCTTCAAATTCTTCGATTAGATGAATTATTTTTTGGCATAACAATACCATTTCAATCGTCTGTTTTTCCAATTTATAGAGGTAGGCAGATCCTTTTTTCTCTGAAAAATTCTTATACAATAGTTTTACGACTTGGTTATAATTCACGCCAACGGAACGAAATTGACTGTGAAATGAAGTCAATCGCATATAAAAATCAACGGTTCCTTTGTCTATTTTAACGGATTTCATCGTCTTATCAAAGATGCAGGACGTTATAAAATGTGCCTTTACCAGCATTCCCGATTGGTCAAAGAGCGAAAGAAATCGGCTGTGCTCTTCTTCATTAAAGGAAATTGTATATCTAATCTTCGCCGGGTCTTCCTTAGGTCGGCGTCCGGTCTTTTTTAATTGTTTTCTGTTGTTTTCGTTCATCACAAATCCATTTATAATTTACACAAAACCCTGACTTCGGAAGGTGTTTTTCAGCCCCCGGCAGGGCAAGTTGTTTTGAGCATCCGAAATCGTTTCGAGATGCTCAAAACACAACTTGCCGTGTTCTGATGAACACAAAAATCCGCCCTGCGGGACGGATTAAATGTAGCAGGGAAAATCGGCTCGATGCCGTTCTGCTTCGTGTCCATTTTATCAAGATGCTTTGCATAAATCCGTTAGTAAAATTCATTTTACAAAGTAAAGACCTGTTGATAAGAGTATTGCAATGTGATACTAGGACAAACTCTGCCTTTAGAAGCCAAACACTACCACGACAATGTAAACACCTATTTATCTGCATTTATTTGTACTTACAAACACATATAGGGACGTAGTTAGCTATGCAGGTAACAACGTAAGTACTTCATTACCGATGTAAATAAATACAAATGTGAAGATGTAAAAAAGCACCCATTGAAATACTTGAATATGCAATTGTGTACGCAAAAAAGCAGGTATATAAATAAGTAATTATGGTTGTACAAATCTATTTGCCTACAGCCATAAAAAAGTATTCAAGTACATAAATAGCCTAGTGCGTAATTACCTGTTTATCTCTATAATTCTGTATAGAGCTACAAACCTATATGCGCACCTAAGTAATTGAGGATATAAATTTTAAAAACAGTTGAAATATGAATGCAAAACACAAAACAGTATTTATCGCCTTTTCATCTCAAAAAGGCGGTGTGGGAAAAAGTACATTTACAACATTGGTTGCAAGTACGATGCACTATCGGTTGGGCTATAATGTAGCCGTATTTGATGCCGATTTTCCCCAGCACAGCCTGATGAAAATGAAGGCTCGTGATTTGGCGATGGTAATGGAAAACGAAGCTTTAAAAAAGCTGGCTTACAAACAATTTACCACCATCAACAAAAAAGCCTATCCGATTATGCAATCCAAAGCTGATAGCGTATTGGAAACCGCTCACGAATTTTTAAGTAGTTCTTCAGTACCTATTGATGTGGTCTTTTTTGACCTGCCCGGAACGGTTAACACGCCTGGTATTTTGAATGCATTGGCAGGAATGCACCACATTTTTACACCTATCACGGCAGACCGAGTGGTAATGGAAAGCACACTGATTTTTACACAGCTTTTGCAGGATGTGATTATGAAAAAAGGCGAAACTTCCATAGAAACCATCAACCTGTTTTGGAACCAGGTTGATGGCAGGGAAAGTACACCTTTATATGAGGTTTATAACGAGCTCATCAAACAATTAGGATTAAGCCTGATGCAGAGCCAAATCAAAAACAGCACCCGTTTTCGCAAAGAAAGTGAAGTAAACAGCAAAGCCGTTTTCCGTTCTACGGTAATGCCACCTGATGAACGCTTGATGAAAGCCTGTCAGTTAGATCAATTTGTAAATGAATTTTTAAGAATCATTCAATTATAGTCTAATGGAAAAAGAAAATAAGAAAAAAAGTACGCCCGATATTAACGAGGAACTGATGATGAGCCTGATGGTAATTGGCGTAAAAAGAGAGGGATTACAGTTACCCACAGAACAAACTGTTGAAGCCCTCGAAAAGGAATATGTTCAGCCCGAAAAACTACCATTGGAGAAATCTGCTGTGAAGGAAAAGACCAAAATTAAAAAAACAAACGAAACAGATTACGAAAGCCTCTTTTTCAAAAGAACAGACACGAATGCCCGAGATGGAAAAACGGTATATATCCGACCAGATTTTCACGAAAAATTGTCACGTATTGTACAAGTGATAGGCGAAGACAAAATAACCATTTACGGTTATTTAGACAATTTACTGGACTACCATTTTCAGGAATTTGGCGAGCAGATTACCAAGAGTTTTAATGATAAATACAAACCTATTTTATAAGTTATGGAAATAGTAATTGTGATATGCCTGCTGATTTTGATTGCCCTGCTTGTGCAGGACAAGATTGTAATCAAAAAAAGTTCAGAAAGAAAACCGATACAGGGAAAAAGCAACCCTAAACTGCCCGATATTATGGGGCAACCTAGACCTAAGAGAAGCCTTTCGGTGCCAAACAATGCCACTGAACGCCAAAATGAGGAGCAGGAAGTAAATCCTGATAATTTTGACATAGAATACGACGAAAATGAAAACGTCGACATTCAAATTCCGCAGGAAGAGCTGGACGAAGTTTTCAGTAATATGTCTGATTTTGATGATGAAGAAGATGAATGGAACAGGTACGGAATATCCAGTAGCGATAACGGTTTTGCCCAAGGGGTTACCTTTGAAGAACTAAGCTCCGTGGGGATGTTGCTACAAAAAGAAAAATTGGAGCCGTCTCAAAAGGAAACAGCGATAGCCATAGTTCAGAAAATACAAGGAACCGAATTATTCAGCCTACTGGAAAACTCTATGGAGGGTGCTTCCCAAAAAATAGCAGAGCTATTGGACAGCACATTCTCATCTGAAACGGAAGCCGGTTCTTCCACTTTGCGGAAAAATGATTTGAGAGATTTTGATATTGGGGAGTTTGTGTGAGCAAACTCCCTTTTTTTAGTTACAGAACATGTAAATACTTGAAATTGTAATCAGTTAAATGTGAAGTTGGTGGCTTTCCATCCGGAGCATAAAACTTATGTACGTTTCTATTTCTTTCCGAAATAAGATGTAAATTTTTTCTCGCTCTTGAAGCTAAGACATATAATAGCTTCTTTGAATTTTCAAGACCATTATTATCGTTAAAATGAGGAACATAGCCATCTAACAAGCCAAAACCTATAACTGTATCGTATTCTTCGCCCTTGGTGCCGTGGATAGTGGATACTGTAATTCCATCTCGCTGTCTGAATACTTTTCTGAAATTTTCAATATCACCAATATATGGATTTCCTTCATCAATCAGCCTCTGAATTCTACTTTCAGAACTTGCAAAAAATGAATTGAAATGTTCATCTAACAAAGGAAAATTGGGTGATGCAATTTTCAGTTTTTCACAGATCTGATTAAAAAAAGTCCTTAAATAAGTTAATCCATCTTTCTCGATAATCTCCAAAGAATTACAAATTCTTAAAAATTTCTTACTAGTCATATTTGAAACATCAACTCCTGCGGAATCAAGTTCATTTAAAATTTCATTGCTCCACCTTAATCTTCTTACATACATAAAAGCAGATGGTTCTGTCAATGCAATTCTTGAAACCTTGAACCAAAAATTATCAATATCCCGAGAAAACGGTGCCATCCCTGGTCCGTCAAAACTGAAATCAGGAAGTCGAATGATAAGTTTTCTTGTAATACTTGCTATGTGTACCCATTGTGGTGCAGTGATGCATATTTCATTGGGACTAATCCCTGCTTTCTCAACATTATACAATATTAACTGAGTCAATTCTTCAATTAAATTATCTACTGAAACGGAAGAGTTAAATGTGATTGAACTTGAATAATCTTTTCCATTTCCAAAGGCTACAATTGGGGTATCGAAAGTTTTATAATAATCAAAATAGCTAATAATAGCAGAAGATGACCTATAGTTTTTGTCAAGGCTTAATGGAGTCAATTCAAATCCTAATAATTTTTCTAATTCATCTTTCGGCATCGGATACCCTCCCAGTGAATCGTAAATAGATTGATTTGGATCACCTACGATCAGTGTTTTTGAAGCTCCTTTGCTTACGCTTAATATTTTGGATATAATATGATACTGTATTTCTTTGGTATCTTGATACTCGTCAATTAAAACAAACGGAAATAATTTGCACAAAATATTAGCTATAACTGGTTTTGATTTGAGAATTTCATAAGAATAAAATAAGATTTGCTCAAAATCAATTTGTCGATTTTTTTCAAGAACTTTAAAATATTCTCCAAGAATCTTCTTTAATGAATTATGTTTACCACTATCAAGACAGGTTAAGTAAAAACCATCCGGTTTGGCAAGAATACCACAATCATAATATGTTATTTTCTCTTTCTTATAGGGGGCACATAATTCGGTTAAAATCTTCTCTGAATCAAAGGAATTGATGACCTTAAAACCGTTCTTCAATCTTTCAGAATACAGATGGTATGGTTTTAAAATCCATTCCATACAAAAAGAATGGATAGTGCCTATCCATAATTGGGTTGTATCTACGCCTAATAATTCAACTCGTTCCTTGATCTCATCAGAAGCTCTGTTGGTATAGGTTATAGCAATCACGAACTCTTTGTCTGACTTCAATCTGCTTAACTCATAAGCAATTTTGAATGTCAAAGTTCTTGTTTTACCGCTACCGGGACAAGCAATAAGAAGTACGCTGTTGTTTTCGAGAATTGCATCTTCCTGTTCTTTATTGATACTGTCTTTTTCCCAAATAAACATAACTACTTCAATTTATCTATTAGCGTTAAAATTTGATCGTCAGGAATAACGAGGTCGAAGTCGAAAGCTAAGTCTCCTAAAGTGGTTTCTCCGTTTCTATATTTTAACAATTCTACTTTGCAACTTGTAAAATCCAATTTGTTATCATCCCCAAAATTTTTCTTAATTCGATAATCAATTATATCTGCAATGATATTTGGAGACGTTTCTTTAGCAAAAAAAATGGCATCAATTATATAACTGGGAAGAATAGTCTTGTACGAAATATGCTTTCCTAACATTATAGCAAACCAACCTTTTCCTTCTTGTTTTGCCATCGTAAGTACACGTTTCCCATAAATAGAAACGTCAGCATCTTCAATATCTGCCTTTGCAGTATCACGTGTATCTTGATCTACATAAACTTGGTTAATTATTTTCTTAACTTCCAATTCATTTCCTTCAGTAATGAAATCTACTTCAAAAGTATGTTTTGCATAAAAAGCTTTCACCCAAATATTGCCAACTTCAAATGCATCTAATTTCACCTTTCTAGCCAAACCTTTTTGTTTGGAACCGGCCACTTTCTTTTTATACTTTTTCAATGCATCACTATCACCCACAACTTCTGTGGTGTCACAGATAGCATCATCTAAATCTGTGAGTATGGCACACTTTCTTTGTATTCGGTCATTATGAAAAAGCTGAGCCACGTTTTCAAAACCTGTACTTCTAATATTTATAAGACTAATACCAAGTTCATCTAAACTTACTCCAAAAGCTTTTTTAACCATAGTAGGGATTAAAATTTCTTCGGCATCTCCTTCTACTAAAATTACCCCTTTAGCAAAAAGCAAATTGGTTCTCACAGCGTCCAAATAGCGTTGTATCTGATTTATATTTTCAGGTCCTAATCCCGTAGAGGGCTGATATACTTCAGCATAATTTAATTTTTTAGCCAAAATATTAATGTTCTCAACATTGCTTACTTCAGATATTTGTGTAGAATGTGTTGAATATATAATCTGTGTATCTCCATAATCCAGCTTATCAAATAAAGCCTTTTGAATGTGATTGTGAATATGGGCTTCGGGCTCTTCAATGATTAAAAAATTAGCAAAAGTATCTTTGGACTTTTGATATTTAAACTCTAACAGCTTTAGAGTTAGGAAAATTAGATTTGCTCCACCTAAACTCAATTCGTGAATGCCACCTTCATATTCTTCTCCAGGCTCGCCAATAAATAGCTTTAAAGATTGAAGCAATTTTTCTGCTTCGTCTGGAACGCTGGATTTGATAGATAATGATGACGGAGAATAAGTAAGTCCTGCAGCATCTTGAATTGTAGATTTAATATCATCCCTAATATTTTGTACATCGGGAAGTGCTTCAATACTTTCATTCAAATCGTTAACCAAATCACTAATTGGCTTATAATCCGCTTCTTTAATTTCACCACTTTTATTTTTCAAAAGTGTAAATAATGGATTAGTTCTGTTATTATGAAAATCGCTAACAACATCCCGCAAAGCTTGAATGAATGTAAAAGAGATTTCTTTAGCAACTGACATTTGATGTGGGATTTTTGACCCGAATTTTGAGGCATCTATTGTGGGAGGAAAAATAACATTTTCAAAATCACCAACCAATTCCTTATATACAGCCGGGTCATTAAAGTCAGCGATACTTTTTCCTGTAAAGAAAGTTTCGTAGTTATCCTGAATATTGATTTCATCAAGCAAGGTTTGTAATCCAGCAGTATCTCCTTTGGCTAATTCAGATAGCTTTTGTCTTATATCCGCTTTGGGACGAAAGAAAAGATTATAGGTAGCTTTTTTCACATAGTCCTCTTCCGCAATTCCGGCTCCGTGGATAAATAACGATTGAATAGCTTCTTCATCATTAAGTTCATCAAATTCAATACTGATTATTATCCAATGACCTTTCCATTTATTCTTATCCAAAGTTCTATTAAAATCTCCTTCCGTAAGCTTGTAAGCATATTGTAAGGAAGCATCTTCCAAAAGCAATCTTACAGCCTTAAAAACATTTGTTTTTCCAGATCCATTCTCGCCTATAATGGTATTAATTCCTTTTTTGAAATTAAAATTTGCATTTGCGAAATTTCTGTAATTGATGAGGCTAACTTTAGATATATACATTAAAAAATGAAGTTTATAATTGAACATTTCAAATGTACTAATATACTACATTTCTTTTTTCTAACCGCCACCCACAGCCAAACAATTCCTTTGACTACCACTTTGTTATAACGCCTTCATTTCTGAGACACCTTTGTCACGAAAGCCCGCAAGGTGTGGGAAAGAATAACAATTTAATGTGTTTCAATTATGAAAAAACAGAGAAAAAAAGCTTTGCTGGCAGCGGTAGCAATGCTGTCAGGAATTGGTGCCTTCGCCCAAGGAAATGGTACAGCCGGTATCAACGAAGCAACCCAAATGGTAACGTCTTATTTCGACCCTGCCACACAACTCATCTACGCCATTGGTGCCGTAGTAGGTCTCATCGGAGGTGTTAAAGTGTACAACAAGTTCAGTTCAGGTGATCCTGATACGAGCAAAACGGCGGCTTCGTGGTTCGGTGCGTGTATTTTTCTCATCGTAGCGGCAACCGTCCTTCGTTCATTCTTTCTTTAATCCCCTGCCTTATGAGTAATTATAACATCAATAAGGGTATTGGAAGAACGGTGGAATTTAAAGGGTTGAAAGCACAATACTTGTTCATTTTCGCAGGTGGATTGCTCGGAACCCTAATCCTCGTGATGATATTATATATGATCGGGGTTAATTCTTACATCTGTCTTTTTCTTGGAGCAGGTGGTGCTTCGCTAATTGTGTGGCAAACCTTCTCACTGAATAGAAAATATGGAGAACACGGATTAATGAAAATAGCGGCTAATAAACGGCATCCTCGTTACATCATTTGTCGCAAGCCTGTACATCGTTATTTAAAGTTTACCACTAAATCCAATGTACGATGATAAATACAGCAAAATCAACAACACTGGAAAGCAAGTTTCCATTATTGGCGGTAGAGAACAATTGTATTCTGTCAAAAGATGCGGACATTACTGCCTGCTTTGAAGTACGTCTGCCGGAGCTGTTTACCGTGGCTTCTGCTGAATATGAAGCTATCCATTCCGCTTGGCATAAGGCTATCAAAACCTTGCCAGATTTCACGATAGTCCATAAACAGGATTGGTACATCAAAGAAAATTATGCGCCAGATCTGGCAAAAGATGACCAAAGTTTTCTAGCAAAATCCTACCAACGCCATTTCAATGAACGTCCTTTTCTGAACCATTATTGTTATCTATTTCTAACTAAAACGAGCAAAGAGCGTATGCGAATGCAGAGTAATTTCAGTTCGCTTTGCAAAGGAACGCTGATACCGAAGGAAATCAGGGATAAGGAAGTGATACATCGCTTTATGGAAGCCATTGCACAATTTGAACGTATCGTAAACGATAGTGGGTTTATCAAACTGCAACGGTTGACCGAAGACGAAATCATAGGTACAGATGGAAAGCAGGGATTATTGGAGCAATACCTAACATTATCAAGAGAAGTTGGAACACCGATGCAAGACATTGCATTGGGTGGCGAAGAAATTCGTATTGGTAACAAAAGATTGTGCCTGCACACTTTATCTGATACCGACGATTTACCCGGAACAGTATCTGCTGATACCCGTTTTGAAAAACTATCTACCGACCGAAGCGACTGCCGTTTGTCGTTTGCTGCACCTGTGGGATTGCTGTTAAGCTGTAATCATATTTACAACCAGTATTTGTTTTTGGATAATAGCGAAGCCAACCTGCAAAAGTTTGAAAAGTCTGCAAGAAATATGCACTCGTTGGCTCGCTACAGTCGGGCAAATCAAATCAACAAAGAGTGGATAGAAAAATACCTGAATGAGGCACATAGTTTTGGACTGTCATCCATCAGAGCGCATTTCAATATTATGGCTTGGTCAGATGATGCCAACGAACTCAAACAAATAAAAAATGATAGTGGTAGCGCTTTGGCATTAATGGAATGCAAACCACGCCACAACACTACGGATGTAGCAACACTATATTGGGCAGGAATGCCGGGTAATGCAGGCGATTTTCCGAGTGAGGAAAGTTTTTACACGTTCATTGAACCTGCTTTGTGTTTTTTTACAGAAGAAACCAATTACGACAATTCGCCATCGCCATTTGGCATTAAGATGGCTGACCGATTGACCGGAAAGCCTATTCATTTGGATATATCGGATTTACCGATGAAACGGGGTATCATCACGAACCGGAACAAGTTTATACTGGGTCCTTCGGGAAGTGGAAAATCGTTTTTCACTAACCATATGGTTCGCCAATATTATGAGCAAGGTGCTCACGTTTTGTTGGTTGATACTGGCAATTCTTATCAGGGTTTATGCGAACTCATCAAAGGCAAAACCAAAGGCGAAGACGGCGTTTACTTTACTTATACCGAAGATAATCCTATTGCCTTTAATCCTTTCTACACCGATGATGGTGTGTTTGACATTGAAAAAAGAGAAAGTGTTAAAACCTTAATACTTACCCTTTGGAAACGTGATGATGAACCACCGACCCGTTCGGAAGAAGTTGCATTATCAAATGCCGTAAGCGGTTACATCGAACGCATTAAACAAGATGATATTTTTCCATCCTTCAATGGTTTCTATGAATATGTGAAAGGCGATTATCGTAAGGTATTGGAAGAAAAACAAGTAAGGGAAAAAGACTTTGACATTGCCAATTTTCTCAATGTTTTGGAACCTTATTACAAAGGTGGCGAATATGATTATCTGTTGAATTCTGATAAACAATTAGACCTGCTTTCCAAACGCTTTATTGTGTTTGAGATTGATGCCATCAAAGACCATAAAATCCTCTTTCCAATTGTGACCATCATCATTATGGAAGTCTTCATCAACAAAATGAGAAGGCTAAAAGGTATCCGAAAACTCATCCTGATTGAAGAAGCCTGGAAAGCCATCGCCAAAGAAGGAATGGCTGAATACATCAAGTATTTATTCAAAACGGTAAGGAAGTTTTTTGGCGAAGCCATTGTGGTAACACAAGAAGTGGACGATATCATCCAATCGCCCATTGTAAAGGAAAGTATCATAAACAACAGCGATTGTAAAATCCTGCTCGACCAGCGAAAGTATATGAACAAGTTCGATGATATACAGGCAATGCTAGGACTTACAGATAAGGAAAAAGCGCAAGTACTTTCTATCAATATGAACAACGACCCATCACGACTTTACAAGGAAGTATGGATTGGCTTGGGTGGAACACACTCTGCGGTATATGCCACAGAAGTTAGTTTGGAGGAATATCTCGCATACACCACCGAAGAAACCGAAAAACTGGAAGTGATGCAACTCGCATCTGAACTGGATGGCAATGTAGAACTCGCCATTAAGCACATCGCTATGCAACGGCGTGATAGTGCAAATCAATAATTCATTAACAATTTAAAATTTAAGAAAATGAAAAAAATCATTTTTATGGTGTGTATGGCATTAACGCTTGCCGTAGCACCGTCCGCAAAAGCACAATTCGTGGTTACAGATCCTGCAAATCTGGCTTCAGGCATCCTCAATAGTGCGAACGAAATTATACAGACTTCTTCCACTGTAAGCAATGTGGTTAAGAATTTTAAGGAAGTGGAAAAAGTGTATAAGCAAGGCAAAGAGTATTACGACAAACTACAGGCTATAAACAACCTTGTAAAAGATGCTCGTAAAGTGCAACAGACTGCTTTGTTGGTAGGTGATGTTTCGGAAATGTATGTGCAGAATTTTGGCAAGATGATGAACGATCCAAATTTTTCGCCACAGGAATTGGTAGCCATCGGCAACGGTTATTCTTCATTGCTAAATGAAAGTACGGAACTGCTAAAGGAATTGAAGCAGATTATAACCTCGTCCAGCCTTTCGCTAAATGACAAAGAGCGTATGGATGTTATCGACCGTGTGTACAAAGAGGTAAAGCATTATCACAGTCTTGTTCGCTATTACACCAACAAGAACATATCTGTAAGCTACCTGAGAGCGAAAAAGAAAAACGATGCCAAACGAGTGCTTGACTTGTATGGAACTTCTAACCAAAAATACTGGTAAAAATGGAATGGAATAATCTTCACGAAGTACTGCGTTCGCTGTACGATGATATGATGCCACTTGCCGGTGATATGGCAGGAGTAGCTAAAGGTGTGGCCGGATTAGGCGCTTTGTTCTATGTGGCATTAAAGGTTTGGCAGGCTTTAAGCCGAGCCGAACCAATTGATATGTTTCCATTGTTACGTCCGTTTGCTTTGGGACTTTGCATTATGTTTTTCCCAACAATCGTGTTGGGAACCATCAATGCAATTCTCAATCCGATAGTAACAGGAACCCATTCCATTCTCGAAGACCAGGTACTTGACCTCAATAAATTGCAACAGCAGAAAGACCAATTGGAATACGAAGCAATGGTAAGAAATCCCGAAACTGCTTATATGGCATCGGATGAGGAATTCGATAAGAAATTGGAGGAATTGGGCTGGTCGCCTTCTGATGTGGGAACAATGGCAGGAATGTATATGGACAGGCAAGCCTACAAGATTGAGAAAGCAATAAAGGAATGGTTTCGCAATTTACTGGAAATACTTTTTCAGGCGGCTGCATTGGTTATTGATACCATACGAACATTTTTTCTGATAGTGTTGTCCATACTCGGACCAATTGCCTTTGCTATTTCCGTGTGGGACGGTTTTCAATCCACGCTCTCGCAATGGTTTACAAGGTATATAAGTGTTTACCTCTGGCTTCCAGTTTCAGATTTGTTCAGTTCGATGTTAGCAAGGATACAATCGCTGATATTGGAACGGGATATCGAAATGCTTGCCGACCCAACCTATATACCCGATACAAGTAATACCGTGTATATCATTTTTATGATTATCGGTATTGTAGGATATTTTACAATTCCAACGGTAACGGGTTGGATTATTCAGGCAGGGGGTGCCGGAAACTTTACCCGTAATGTTAACCAAACTGCAATGAAATCGGGAAATCTTGCCGGAGCTGGAGCTGGGTCTGTTGCAGGAAATATTGGTGGCAGGCTAATTAATAAGTAAATAAAATTAATCACTTAAGAAATGGAATTTAAAACACTCAGAAATATCGAAAACAGCTTTAGACAGATAAGGCTGTACGCCATTGTGTTTGCCGTTCTATGCATTAGCGTTGTAGGATATGCCGTATGGCAGTCCTACAGCTTTGCAACAGAACAACGCCAAAAAGTTTATGTACTGGACAATGGGAAATCATTGATGTTGGCTCTTTCGCAAGATGCGTCCATCAACCGTCCAGTTGAGGCAAGGGAACACGTAAGACGTTTTCACGAACTCTTTTTTACACTTGCACCCGACAAAAATGCCATTGAAAGCAATATGAAACGGGCGTTCAATCTTGCCGATAAAAGTGCCTTTGATTATTACAAAGATCTTTCCGAAAAAGGCTATTACAACCGTATCATATCGGGTAATGTACAGCAACGTATCGAGGTGGATAGTGTGGTCTGCAATTTCGACAATCATCCTTATGCAGTGCGTACTTACGCTAAGCAATTCATCATCCGTTCCAGCAATGTGACAAAGCGAAGCTTGGTAACGTCCTGTTTCCTTGTAAACTCTGTCCGTTCAGACAATAACCCGCAAGGTTTCAATATTGAAAAATTTGCCGTGGTAGAGAATAAGGACATTGAAGTTATTCAACGTTAAAATCAAAGATTATGAAACAGTTACTTGATTTAGACACATTCGTGAAAACACTGACAGATAAAGGATACAACGGTTACTTCCAAACGGAAGCATCTTATCCGGGCAAGTTAAAAGAAAGCATTAATGAATACTTGGAAGCCTCTCACAACGGTACGAAAAAACCGAATAGACATGAACTTTTTTTATTATCGACTTACCTCCAATGGAATGGAGATGACAAGCCGAGGATTGAATGTAATATGTGGATAAGACATAAAAACGGCATTTTCGATGTACAAAAGATGGACATTGAAAGGACAGACCGCTACGGACAACTATTGAAGAAATCAGAACTAACAAATCTTTCAACAGGTTCGGTTCCTACATTAAAGGAAGCCGTAGCCCAAGTATCTGAAGATCCTAAACAACACATTTCTTCCCAAAAAAGAGGGTTTAAAATGTGATAGCCAATAATAATTTAAGACATGAAAAAATTAAGAGCAAATATGGATAGGTATTTTAACAAGTTGGACGAACGATGGCGGGCATTACCCGTTGGAAAACAGCATAAATACACCTTATACTTTTTTATAGGCTATCTACTGCTTACCGCAGGAGTTATTTTAAAAGTATGGTATGATGCAGGCAAAGCCGATAACAATTTGGTCATTGAGCATATCGAAAATCCTGTTCTCAAAAAGAAAGAAAGTCCTGAAAAGCTGAAGGACACATTGACAACAATTTTTAAAAATAAATTTTATGAAAGAAAATGAAAAAAGGGTCAGCATTCTGGTTGAGGAAGGCGACCAAAACAAAGTATCCAACCTTACGGAGGATAAAAAGAGTGCCATTGAACGATTTAAAAAACCACTCATTTTTGGTTTAATGGGGATTGTTTTTATGGGTTGTTTATACCTGATATTTAAACCCTCGGCAGATAAAAAAGAAATGGAAAACATCGGACTAAACGATGCTTTTCCACAGGCTACCGAAGCAGGAATGCAGGATGATAAACAAAAAGCTTATGAGCAAGATATGCTGGAACAGAAAGACCAGGAAAGCCGAAATGCCCTAACTACGCTATCGGATTATTGGAATAACGATAGCACACAGCAGACTAAAGAAGAATTGCCCGAAGAAGACCAAAACAATGGTATGATGACTGGAAAATCGGGCACTTCTACACTAAACAGTTACCGAAATGCACAAAGCACATTAGGTTCATTTTATCAGGATAATAACAGCGAAACACAAGAACTACGCAGGCAATTGGACGAACTAAAAGAAAAATTGGCTGAAAAAGATATACCTGTCGGTGTAACTGTAAATGACCAATTGACGTTGATGGAAAAATCGTATCAGATGGCTTCAAAGTATCTGCCTTCGGGAGGAAATACCGAAAAACCTGTAAGCACCGACAGTGCTAGCCGAGGTTCTTCTTCAAATTCTCAGAAAGAATATTTTGTAGCATTCACACCTACAAGAAAGAAAGCTGTATCGGCTTTGTACAGAGAACCTACCGATAGTGCTTTTTTAGCAGACTGGAGCGAAAACAAGAACCGAGGTTTCTATACTGCTGGATCTGTAGAACAAGTGGCTCAACCAAAAAATAGCGTAAAAGCCAGCATACAAGAAACACAGACAATAATTGGCGAAAGCGGTGTACGACTACGTTTATTAGAACCTGCTCAAACGCCTAACCGTACGATTCCTCAGGGAACAATTTTAACGGCAATCGGGAAATTTCAAGGTGGCAGATTACATCTAAAAGTTACTTCCATAGAATTGGAGGGTAATATTATCCCAGTAGATATAACCATCTACGACCTTGACGGACAACAAGGTTTGTACGTTCCCTACTCGCCTGAACGGAATGCGGTAACAGACATTGTTGCAAATATGGGAAATGCCACAGGTTCAAGTTTCAGTATGAACTCCTCAACAGGTCAACAGATTGGTTCCGACCTTAGTAAAAGTGCCGTACAAGGTATTTCGGGTTATTTCGCAAAAAAAATAAGAACACCAAAGGTTACGCTAAAAGCAGGACACCAGGTTTTCCTTGTTTCTAAAAAATAATATTTAACTCAAATAATTAAAAAGATGAAAAATCAAATAAAAACATTTTGGGCTTTTGCCCTTATCATCGGCTTTGCCGTAAACACTTTTGCACAAGACAGTCTAAAAGCACCGCTTGCTTTGGGCAAGATAGAACCCTATCAAATGCAAGTAACCTATGACAAGACTACTCATTTGATTTTCCCAACCGCTATACGATATGTCGATTTGGGAAGTGAATACCTGATTGCAGGAAAGGCAGAAGACGCAGAAAATGTACTTCGTGTAAAAGCATCGGTAAAAGATTTTGTGCCTGAAACCAATTTTTCGGTAATTACCAATGACGGTCGCTTTTACAGCTTCAATGTATATTATAGTGCTTATCCGGAAGCGTTGAGTTACGATCTGCTGACAATGCAAAAAGCAGTGGATAAGGAAAATGGAAATGATGTGCTTTTTGAAGAATTGGGTAACAATTCGCCATCATTGTCAGGTTTGCTTTTGGAAACGATTTACAAAAAAGACCAGCGAATTGTAAAGCATATCGGTGCTAAAAGTTTCGGTATTCAGTTTATCCTAAAAGGAATTTACATACACAATGGCAAATACTATTTCCATACAGAATTGAGAAACCGTAC
Source organism: Flavobacterium galactosidilyticum (assembly GCF_020911945.1). Taxonomy (NCBI): domain Bacteria; kingdom Pseudomonadati; phylum Bacteroidota; class Flavobacteriia; order Flavobacteriales; family Flavobacteriaceae; genus Flavobacterium; species Flavobacterium galactosidilyticum. The sequence continues at coordinate 2,297,855 of NZ_CP087135.1, read as the reverse complement.
CAATGTGCCTTTCGGAATTGATTTTATCAATTTCAAAGTAGTAGATAAAAAAGTAGCCAAGCGTACCGTAGTGCAGGAAAGACCAATGATACCATTACGTACTTATAAGCCATTGAATGAGATTGGCGGGAAAGCAATCGAACAAAACGTATTCCTTTTAGACCAGTTTACCATTGCCGATGACAAGGTTTTGCTGATTGAAATCTTTGAGAAAAACGGTGGCAGACACCAAACGCTTCAGGTAGAAAATTCGGATTTAATCAAGGCTCGTTTGGTTAATGATATGCACCTGAAATTTTAATAACCTATTAAAACAATAAGATGATAAAGTATATCCATACCGTAATGCTTGTGTTAATGGGCATTACCGCTACACAGGCACAACGAATGTTACCTAAGCAAAAAGGCTTGGAAGTAAGTGCTGGTGTATTGTCTAATGATAAAATCGGAAACGATTATTACATCAATGTAGCAATGACCGTAAATGGCAAAAACGGCAATTACCAATTTTGGGCGTTGGAATATACGCACCAATACCATTCTTATAAAGACTTGCGCATTCCGAAGGAAACTTATACTGCTGAAGGCGGTTACAGTTTATTCCTTTTAGGCGATGCCCGAAAAAACATAACGCTTAATACTGGAATATCTGGCGTCATCGGTTATGAAACCATCAACCGAGGCGAAGCAATGTTGGATGACGGAGCGAAAATAGTGAGTGAAGACAATTTCATTTACGGAGCTGGCGGTAGGTTGACTTTTGAAACGTATCTGTCCGACCGATTTGTATTAGTCCTGCAAGGACGTACAAAGGTTTTATGGGGTACGGATATGAAACAATTCCGACCGTCCGCAGGTGTGGGATTAAGGTTTAACTTTTAAAACGTATAATAATGACAACATTTTTCAAACAATTCAAAAGAGGATTACTGCCAGTATATGTATTGCTGGTAATCCTCACAAGTTCGGTTACTTTGGTATCTTGTAGCAAAGATGATGAACTCGAAATACAGAACGATTTTCCTTTTGAAGTGCAGGTTATGCCTGTTCAAAAAGATGTATCGAATGGGCAAACCGTAGAAATAAGGATGGCGATAAAGCGAAGCGGTAATTACAGCGATACGCAATATTTTATCCGTTATTTTCAGTTTGATGGTCAGGGAACTTTAAGATATTCTAATGAACTTGCGTACTTACCAAACGATTTATATCCTTTACCAACAGAGCAGTTCCGATTGTATTACACTTCTTCATGCACTGTGTCGCAATCATTTGATGTATGGATTTCTGATAGTTTTGGAAATGAGAAGAAACTCACTTTCCAATTCAATAGTAGCGATTAACAAATAAAATCCTGTCCACAAGACAGGATTTTTTTATACTACCACGCTCACATTTTATATTTTTGTGATGTAGTGAAACAAATATTTTTTTTGTAAATTCATATTTATAAATGTAATAGCTATTATTATGGTTGCATCATTAGTTATAGGGATACTATTTTTGGTTTTAGGCTTGGCACTTCGCTATTGGATAAATCGTAGAAAGTTTTACAGGCGTAGTCCTATGGGTGCCGAAAGTTTTTCTTCTTACGAAAAATCGATTGGCATTAAATTCATTGAACGAGTTGGCAAATGGGTAGCCTATGCACTGATTATTTTTGGGCTATTGTCGTTATGGGTTTATTCACGCGAAAAAAATGATAATGAAAAACAGAAAGTGGAGATAGAAACCGAACCAACCGACCAACGCAGATAGTGATTTTTAAAATACGGTTGTAAGAAAATCGGATAACCCCAAAGGGTATCCGATTTTTTTTGTGCCGGTTAGTAAAAGCCACATATTTCTTTTAAATGCCAACAAATTCAAACGTTATCAATCCTTTTAAAAGCCTTTATAAATTAGATTTCATACCAAAATTGAGCAGAAATGGAAGTAATCGCAATACAGAAATCTTCATTGGATGGAAATAAAAATGAACTGAAAGAGCCTTTAGGAATGGCGAAAAGAGAAGATAAATTACTGCCATACATCCAAATAGGGGGGGATCATTTTTAAACAAACAGATATACTCACTGAACTAGAGCATAATTATTTAAACAATAAAGCCAGTTATTAATTATTTTTTTGACCCAATTGGCTTTAAAGGTATGGTGAGTATCAAAAGCAGTTTAGTATCTTTGTAACGAAATATAGAAAATCTTAAAGTGTTTTTACTTTAAGTCCCACATTGAAAACTGGTAATTTTTAGACAACGGGACAATAAGAAAGAACACCTATGCCATAGGCGTAGGTGCTCGCTTATTCGTTGTCGGGTATACCAGTACCTCAATGTGCGGTAAGTGTAGTGGCCTGCGCCTTATTTTTTTGCAGGTGTCCACTAACAATAAAATTGATGTTATGGAAACAGATGCCCACCAAAAAGAAATTAGCGTAGCATTTATCAATGATATAAGCCCGGTGCTGGATGAGATTTGCAAAAGTCTTGCTACTTCAGGAATTAAAATAGTTTTTCGTTCAGAGCATATTAAAGACGGATTATTTCAATTATCAGCATTGAAAACACTTCCCAAAGTTTGCGTGATTGACCTTGATTTTTACAGTAAGGAAATCATCCAACAACTTATAGAAATTAGGACACAATATCCTTCCATAAAACTTATTGCCTATAGTGATATTGATGAAGAAAACATAGTATCTTCTCTTGTTAAACTTGGCTTTTCAAGCTATTTACTTGTCGGTAGCGATACAGACGATTTAAAAAAAGCTTTCAAAAGGATATATAATGAATGATATACTTAGTTTTAGTAAACAGTTAAGTTTTTAATCTATATCACCAACTTCAACATCAGTAATTTCAAAATCAGAACATATCTCATCCTTTTTTAGATCAAAATTGAAAAACACCTTAAAAGTTACATTTTTTTCACCAACATTCGAGTATCTATCTTCTCCAGGGTCACGTACTGCATTATATTGTAAAATCTCAACTTCACAACTAGCATAAACTACACCTGAAATAAGAGCTGTGTCACCAAGAATTTCATGTTCAATCTCTTCGCAGTCTAAAATTTCGCATCCATACGCTACCATCTGCCCATCAAAAAAATAATCATCAGAAAGTATATCGGAAGGATGGAGATTATCTATTTTCTTGTGTATTTCGTCTTCAATTGCCTTTTCGAAATTCTCTTTTAGGATATTCAAAACAAATTCTTGGTCAATATCAATTTGATTAATGTATGCTTGGAATTTGTTCTCAGGACCTTCGAGAACAGTTGCATTAGTTTTAATAAATTCGAAAGACTTATTGATTACTGAAAATCTGGTCGTATCTAATTCTAAATCTGGATGGATTTTTGATTTGTCTTGTTTTGAGCAAAAATCCGAAGTATTATTTGTTAACAGGATACAATCCGAAGTATCATTGCTTTCAACATAGTGAGAATATGTTTTCCAAATTATAGCATCTTTCAATTCTGATTTTTCTTCAGTAAATGGTTTCTTTCTATAAATTGCTCTTTCTACAAGATCCGGTAAAAAGTCGTTATAATATGGTAATAAAAAAAAATTATCATTGTAAGTTAGTCTTTTATAGAAAGTGTCAAATTTTTCTAACTGTTCGGAAATAGATATTTCTGTTATTTCTGCCTCAATTTTAAGTCGAATAGCATCTTTAATTATTTTTTTTATTTCCCTATTTTTATCCTCAAGTTCTCTTTGAAACTGTCTTCGCAATTCCAAACGAACAATTTCAGACATATACAGGTTCAACAGACCTTCTTTACAATAATCAAGTATTTTCTTATTTGACTTATTATCAAAAAAATAGTCTTGAAATAGTATATTTGAATCTAGGAAAATATTCATCATAGTGGTAATATTTGATATAGCAAATTGCAAAAATACTTTAAAAGATAATGTAATAGAGTTTGTATGTTGTACTTTTTTATTATCTCACAAATTTGAGAGAGGGAAGTGTTAGTCAAAATCATTCTAAAAAAGCGACGTTCTTTTGCTTCTTTTCTTTGGTCGCAGATATGAAAAGAAAAGAAGTTCGCTAAAAGCAAAAATGGGATAATGAGTATCCCACGCAAATAATAACGCAACCTGTTTGGCAAAATGTAGGGGAAGGGAATTGTGGAGCAGTGCATTTTGACAAAGGGGTTGCACCTAATTAAATGCAAAAATGCGTTTCCGACCGTAGCGAGGAATTGCATTTTTGCCGCCCGATTTTTCGGGTCAGGTGACTTTTATCGGGTGGGTATTAAAATCTTTCAGATTATGAAAAAATCCTCTGTATTCCGTCATTCCATTGCGGAACAAGCCCCAAAGCAAAGAACAACCCATTTGTACCAATGACGAATTAATAAATAAATCCTGCTTTTCTAATGCTTCAGCTAAACTGCAACTTGGCGTGTCGTCCTGCTCTTCAGACTGTTTTAAAAGTTCGCCAAATTCATCAGTAATAAATGGCAGGCTTGCCACCGTTTCGTATTTCTCGGAATTGGGTTGTTTAATTCTTCCTATTGTAGATAGTAGCACTTGTCCTGTGTGCTGGCTGTTACCGAAATCTAACCAATAACGTGGGCGGTTGGAATAGGCTTTACCGTTGTTCAGAATATTCAAAATATCCGCAATCCCAAACCTTGCTTTTACGCTGTCCACGCAAGAAATATAAATACTTGCTCCTGCATTTTCGGGCAATTTATCCAAACGGTCTTTTTCAAATTTTACCGTTTCGGCTTTCCAATTTGTTCCCGAAAATCGGTTGGCTCTGTTAATTAGTGCAACGGATTTGTACAATCCAATTTCACATTCTGCAAAACGCTGTCTGCCCAAATTTGCTTGGGTAATTACATCATCATCCCAAAGGCGGATTTGTAGTCCTGCGTGTCCCAACTCAGTTAAACTGTGGTTCATTTCCATTAAGGCGGTCAAAACCTTTGAACCTGTTCCACCTGCACCGATTACATTTATCAAAATCGGATTGGTAGGATTGATTAAATCTCTGTCTGTAAAATGTATTTTTTGTTTAGCTGTATTCATCACAATAGGTTTTTAAGTGTTTTGTTATTTGGTTTCAATACTTCTTTTGGAAAGGGGGTGTCTGTACCAATTAGGTCTTTCCAAATGGTTACACAATTTCCTTTTATCGGATTGTAATTCCCCAATAAATGGCTGAAATAACTGTTGAAAAAATAGCTTTCCCACGCTTGTATAAATTCTTCCACCGAAGCCGAATTTTGAATATCAATATTTACTGTTCCCATACATACGTTGCCATTTTCGTACACATTAAAAAATGGAGCGTAATGCAAAGGCGTTTTTTCTATGGGTCTTCTATCGCTTGACAAAGCAAATACAGAAAGGCTATTTTTATTTGCAAACCAAAGCATTGGCGGTACTTTAGCCTTGCCGTTGGGAATGCCCAAACCATTTACAAAATACAGTTGTCTTTGCTGTGCTTTGGTGTACCAAAGTACTGTACCTTTTTCACTCGGATTGATGTGTAAAATGTTGGTAGACAAAATTCTCTTTGGCTTTAAAAAGGCTTTGTTCTTTTCTTCATCGGTATGTAATGATTTTGCCAATACATTGGCTTCTTTTACGGTCAAAGGGTGTGCATTGATAGGGTTTCCGTTTCTATCCATATCAAAATGCTCCACATACATATCTATATTTATACCTTTGGTTTCATAAAAAACCAAAGCAGATTTTGGAAAATATAATGTTCCAAAATTCTCGGTGATGTCGTTTAAATTGTTCATTTTGTCGTCATTTTATATTCATCTAATAAACCGCATAAATGGTTCAGTAACGGAAACAAGCGGTTCTCAAAATCAAGGTTGGTTGCGGTTATTTCACTTCCGTCAAAGTGTTTGCTAATGGTGGGTTCTGCCATTGCTCCGTACTCATTAAATTCATTGTTAATGCTATCCGAAAGATTTTCATACAGCCAACCTTTGGTATCTGCTACAAATGAAATGTACTTTTCCATTCCAATGGTTTCATTGTCATAATCATCATTGTAAGGGTCTTGTTCGGAAATGGGTGCGTTTTTGAAAATACTTGTTTTTGGATATTCCGTAAAAAGTTCAAAAACTTTACAAGCCAATTGCCAACATTCTTGGTCAAATTCATCAAGGCTTTTAAAGATGTTTAAACGCTGTTTAAATAGTTGTAAATTGATACGATTGAATAGTTTCTGTTCCATTTTGTCGCCAATTTGTTCGGCTTGCTTCAACTCGCTTTTGTATCTTTCTGTTTCGTCTGTTTCATCGTCCTGTTCCACCCAATCGGTCATCATTTCATACATCCAAAACAGGTAGCTATTTTCTTGTCTGTAATACGGAATATCAGCAATGTGATACAGATAACTGCATACGCAAACCAATAACTGAGCGGTCTTTTTACGCCTTTTGTCGTTGAGCATTTTAAAGAGCGGAACCATAGGAATATAATACAAGGTCGTTCTTGTATCGTACCGTTCCTCACTTACAAAAAAGGTTTTCTTACTATTCTGTACCAATTGCAAACTATCCCAATTTAAATGGATACGTTTTAACTTGGTTTTTATATCCCACATCGCCAAAGCTATATTGTAGGGATAGCCATAAATTTGTGTTTGCATTGGTTCAATACTGTAATGCTCTGCGAGGTTGGAAAGGGATTGATAAAAATTCCGCTCTGTTTTTGCGGTTTCCTTACAAGCCTGTACGGATTGTTCCGTTTTCAGTTTAGGCAGGAATACCGACTTTAGAAAACCATTGGCAACATCGCTATTGGTACTGCTTTCCGCTTGTCTTTCTGCACTTGGTTTGCATCTTTTGGTCTTTGCATCCATTGTGCGAACTCGTTTAGCTGTCGGTGCAATTGCCGTTGTCGTTTCTGTTCGGGTATGCTGATAATTCCCGATAGGATATGTGGTTGCATAATTCATCGTTTTGATTTTTGGTTTAACCCTTTGTACCCATTACGCTTTCAAATTTGTACTCAACTGCATCGTCTTTTATTTGCGGTGCTGATACTTTTGCCGTTGTCAAAATAGGGTACATATTGGCATAAAAATTCATTACGGCTTCCACGCTCCAACGTGGTTCGGGGTCGGTCAGTTTGATGTCCTGTCCTTTATCTTTGAGTATAAAAACTCGCTCTAATTGCGTTGCTAATAACATAAATCTGATTTTTTGGGTTAATACTCTTGTTCTTCTTCTTCGTCCGTTTCATCAGTAGGATAATCTACTGTAACTTTTTCCTCTTGTTGCAGTTCGGGTTTTGTTTCTTCCATTGCTCCAAAAAGGCTCGGTGTTGCAAACTTGTCAGACAATGCTATTTTACGTTTGCGTATCTCGTCCGCTTTTTCGGGAAACTCCGTTATCTCGGGTACTTTCATCCACGCTTCACGGAATTTTCCCTCTTTTTCTAACTCATCCGCCTTTGCCATTCCGTCTTTAAATTTCTTGTCTTTGGCTTCCTGTTCTTTCTTCTGTTTGTCGGCTTTTTCTTTCTCCATAGCCGATTGTTTTTTGACTTCTTCTAATTGTTTTAGAAATTTTTCCATGTCCACCATTAAACCCGAAACGGTTTTGATGGGTGCGGTTATCTGCTCAAAAAAACCATCGTCAAACTCTTGGGGTGTTGCGTTAAATATTAGTGGCGGAATTAGGTTTTTGGCGTTATCTCCGCATTGTTCGTTATTGAGGATAACCGAAACGATTAGGTTATTTTCTGCTCTTTTTGAAATGTTCAGTTGTAATACCCCTGTAAAGTCCAACTGTGCTATCTGATTGAAAAAATTAGTATTCATTGCTGTAAAATTTAAGATGTTGTTAATTGTGCTTTGATTGCTCTTAGTTTCTCGTACATATCCGACCAATAGGTTTTCTGTCTTTTGTCAAACTCCGAAAAATTGCTGTCCTCGTGGCGATATTCTTTATATCGTCTTGCTATTTTTATGGCTTCCTTTAAATCTGTTACTTCGATTTGGCAACCATTTATGTCTGTTATTTTCATAGCTGTTGGATTAATTAATTTGTGCTATTTGTTCAATCCTACCATATACAATGCTTCTAAGGCTTGTCTTGTCGGGTGCATTGTATTCTGACCAATTGCCGTATTGCTTCACTACATAGTTTTTCAAAACATCTTCAAAACCAAACCGATAGCCGTGCAAGGGAACTGCTTTTTTGAAATAGGCATTTCGGTTTACTGCGTCTGCAAGCCAATTCTTTTCGGCTCGGTTCATTTTTTCGCCTTTGTTCAGTTTTTCCCTCAATAGATAAACCTTTGCAAATTGTAGGGTTTCCAATTCGGGTACATCATAGCGGACAAACTTGGTGGCTATTACTTTCGTTTCCATTATTCTTGTTTTTAAGGTTGATGATTGGCTATTTTCTGCTCTAACAAGGTTTCTAATATTTCCCATTCGCTGTCGTATTCTTTACCCTCAAAATGATAAGTATCGGTTTCTTGGTCAAATTGAAATTTTTCAAAATCTTCGTCTTCCAAATAAATATCTGTGAGTAGCTTGTCAGCAAATGTTGCTCTGCCATATATCAAGCAACCCAATTCCTCATAATCCTGTATGAAATTCACTTTATAGTGTTCTGCTATTTTTTGTACCACTTCCATATTAGGCGACCATTTTGTTTCGTATTGAAATACGTCTGTATCGCCTTCATACTGGTAGGTAGCAAAGAAATAACCTCCGTTATCTTCCGAAATAAAGTCGGGTAACTGTCCACATTTTTCTTTTAGTTCCTGTTCTGCCATTAACTTGAATAGCTTCTGTATCTGTTCGATTGCTTTGGGTTTACCCTCGAAAACAACCGTATTACTACACCAATTTGCCATAATGTTTGTTATTAGTAGACTACCACCGATTAAGGCGATAGCCTGTGGTTATTTAGTTAAGGTTTAAGATTTCCGCACCATCCGTTGCAAAAGAGGTACACAAGTCAAATGCTTTCTGTGATTTGAGTTGGGCAGTACCACCCAATACAATACTCTGCAACTTGGCTTCATCATTTTTGTAATTGCGTACATTCTGATAATAGCCTGTAACGGCATTGTACGCTCCGAACAATGTGCCTTTAGTAGTATCCATTTGTTGCGTGTCGCTTATCATCGCGTAAGAAAAAGCATCATCAACGGTGTTTTTAAACAAGGTTGAAATTTCATCTTCTGCACCTTTTTTAATTAAGTCAAACGTTTCTTTATTCGGGCAAAGTGCCAATTGGATTAGCTTTCTTACTTCTCGGTCTGTTACTTTTACGCTTGCCCATTCATTAAAAATGTCCTCTAATTGGTTGCTCAAAGTGTTCGCCAGTCCCATAATTTTATGGGCGTTTTCGATACGTTGTTTTGCTCCCGAAGTATGTTTGATACGAACTACATTGGTCATACTGCGTAGCGAAGCATTTAGCGTATTTTGGCAAACAATTCTGACAGGTGTAAATGCGGCTGTGATACTTCCGCTACCATCGTGCGAAGTAGTTAGGAAAATGTATTTTTCTGTTACATCATCACCATTACCTACACGGATATAGTCGGGCAATTTGGCTGTGATAAATATGCGCTCTCCGTTGCCTAACGCTCCTGCGGTTTCATACAGAATACCCTCGCCACCGCCTACAATAGCATCAAAGAAATTAAAGGCTTCACGGTTTTGTACGATGTGGTAATCCTTACCAACTACACCTAATACTACATTGTTATCGGTGCGTATGTTGGCGAAATAGTTAGGTACTTCCAATTCGCTACTGCCTATCTCAATGCCGTTTGCCGTTTCGACAATACCCGAACCTTTGGTAAATAGAGGAGATTTTACGACTTCATAATCTAATCCTGCGTGTCTGATAGCTTCCTCGCTTGTTGGGTATTGCTCTACGATTTGCCCCAAACCGTGCCACGCTTTTTGTTGTACGCTAAAGAATGAATAACGTCCTGTTCTCTCGTTGAAATTGATATTATGTGCCATGATAAAATGATTTAAAATTGTTTGAATACTCGTTGTTAAAATGGGAGGTCGTCCTCTGTTTTTTTAGTGGCTGTTTCTACGGTAGCTTGTACAGTTTCTAATTTTTTACCACCTCCGTGCAGTTTGATTTGGGAGGTGTGAAAATTCAGTCCTGCGTGTGCTTCTCCGTCATTGCCTGTCCACGCTCTTGCAGTTACCCTGCCCGATAATTCCACCAACGAGCCTTTTGTTAGGATTTTGGCAACATTGGGCGTTATCCAATAGGAGCAATCAAAATAGGTCGTCTGTTCTATGCGTTCGCCCTGTTTGTTACGGTAGCTGTCGTTGATTGCTACCGAAAAGTTTACTACTTGTTTTTGCTGTGACGTTGTGCGTACCTCTGCATCTCTCGTCAATCTTCCTGTGATGTTCATAATTTCTATTTTTTGCGTTATTGATTTTGTTCTGATTTTATTTTTTTTGATTTATTCGGTAATGAGAGGAGGTGCTGAAGTTTCGTTTCTCTTTTACCATTTCTAATGCTGTATTTTTTCATTTCTGACATTTTTTTTATTCGTTTAAAGAGCCGGAGTATGCTTTGTTTCGTTTCACGAGCATAAAAGGTTCGTGTTTAGCAACAGCAAGGTTTTGACAAAAAATACGACCCGAATGGGTGGAGATTTTTTGGCAAACCCGCAGGGCTTGACCTTGATGCTGCGTTAAGAACACGGAAATACCTTTGCTCTTGAAATGGGACAAAACAGCATACTGGCTCTTGGATAAAAGCCTATGTGGAAGCCTATGTGGAAGCCAATGGAAAAGGCATTAAGAAATGGTCTATGTGATTACAAAACCAGCATTTATCTGGCAGAATTTTTAACCATTTTTAAGTGTTTGTGGCTATGAAAGCCACCAAAAGGATATTGAAAAATATTGCTTGGAATTTGGCCAGAATTTTTCGATATGTTTTTCAGTATATCCAACCAAAGCTCTTTTATGGGATGGGGTTGAGGAAAGAAAATAAATGTGCTTTGGGGATAAAATATGGGCACAAAAAAAGCAGGATCGTTAAATCCTGCTTCTAAATCTTACCTAAAGGATTATAAAATCTATCCAACAACAAGCTCTTCCTTAGTAGCTAAAAATGCACGTTCCATAGATTGGAATTTATCTGAAACCAAATCCATATCCTTACTGATTTTTTGGCTGGTAATTTTAGCATAAATCTGTGTGGTAGAAATGTTTTTATGCCCCATCATTTTGCTAAGGCTTTCAAGTGGAACACCTTCGGTCAGAAACATTGTTCCGAAAGTATGCCTGGCTGTATGAAAACCAATTTTATGCTCTGGAAAAACCTCTGCCTGCCCTGCAACCTTGCGGATATGGGTGTTGCAAGTAGCATTAGATGGTATAGGGAAAACAAGTTCATTCCTCATAACACCCACGTATTTATTAATTATTCTTTTAGGTATTTCAAGCAAACGCACATTTGATGCAATGTCTGATTTTTTACGCCTGCTTATGATCCATTGATGCCCGTCAAAGAATGATTGGATATTGCTTCGCTTTAACTTCTTAATATCGGCATAAGATAAACCTGTAAAGCAACTGAATACAAATAAATCCCGGACTAAGTCAAACCTTGCATCTACTTTATGAACCATAATCTTCTCCACATCTTCTTTCAGCAGATAACCCCGATCTTTCTCGTTCATCGTAATCTCGTAATCTTCGAAAGGATTTTTTCTGATTAGTCCTTTTTTAATAGCAAGCTCTACCATTCGGATGACAGGCATCGTATAAACCCATACGGTATTATGCGTACATTCCTTATCTACACGCAGAAAGAAGTCGAACTCACGAATAAAATCTGGTGTAAGTTCTCTGAAAGCCATATCGGGTCTGTAATAACGCAATTGGATAAACTCAGCTAAGTGTCTATAAACAATATCATATTTCGCATAAGTGCTTGCAGAACGTTGTTCTTTATCGACCATTTTTTTAAAGTCGCCATTGTGATCTGCAAAAACAGTAAGAATTGTATCGGCCATAACACCGATACCTAAAAAGGAAATCTTTAGTTTTTGTGCTGTAACGAAACCTTCATCTTTAAACATTTCATCATAATGCTGGTCTATGCGCAATCTTATTTTATCCAATTTAAGGTTGATTGCCAATGCTTGGGTACTCTTGCCTAAAACCCTACCGTGTTTTAAATCCCATATTTTAGGATCTATTTCTAATTTTGTACTGAAAGATGTTGGTTTACCATCAACGGTAATACGCCCCATAATTGCAACTGTTCCATTCTTCTTCGGTTCATTTTTCTTTAGGTAGAAAAGTAGTTTGAACGTGGATTTTTTTGTCTTCTCCATAACTCAAAAATTTAATGTTTAAAATTAACTTTCATTGAGTTACAAGTAAATATGAAAAATGATGCAAATAACTGAAGTATAAACGGTTATAGTATTTTATTTAGGTATTAACCAGTAACGATTTAGTAACCTAACCTTGTCATTTCAAGCCCAAAAACTAAAGTACACAGTCTTCCAACTTTGTACTACCACTTTATAAACCACTATATAGTAACGGTTTTCGCCGTTTTGCTTACTTTTGCTTTTTATTAATTCTTTTTTCAAAAAAAAAGAAAAGATTGTAGCGGATAGCTGGAAAAAGCTCCTAAAAAACATTGTAAATTTGCACCATATAAAATCATTTTATGATCAAAACTGCTTTTAGTCGCTACATCAATAATTACCGGGGATTTACACGAGAGGTTTGGGTTTTAACCTTAATTACCTTTATCAATCGTGCTGGGACGATGGTTTTACCGTTTTTATCCAAATATTTGAAAGAAGATTTAAATTTTTCCTACGCTCAAGTGGGATGGATAATGGTATGTTTTGGTTTTGGTTCGATGTTGGGCTCTTGGCTTGGCGGAAAATTAACGGATAAAATAGGGTTTTACAAAATCATGGTTTTTAGTTTATTTACGAGCGGATTGTTGTTGTTTGCAGTCCAATACGTGCGCACTTTCTGGGGATTGTGTTTTGCGATGTTCTTCATTATGACCGTCGCTGATATGTTTCGCCCTGCCATGTTTGTGTCATTAGGAACGTATGCCAAACCCGAAAATCGCACCAGAGCACTGACTCTGGTTAGGCTTGCTGTTAATCTAGGATTTACCGCCGGACCCGCATTAGGTGGTCTAATCATCATGAATTTAGGCTATAGCGGATTGTTTTGGATAGATGGAACTTCTTGTATTGTTTCTATTTTGATTTTTACCTTATTAGTAAAAGAGCGCAAAAAACCAGCTGATTTAGCCGTAAGTAGTACCGAAACTGAAATACCTGCATCCGTTTTTAAAGACAAAATATTCTGGATTTTTCTGTTCATTTGCTTTATTACGGCAATGCTTTTCTTCCAACTTTTCACAACATTACCTTTGTATCATAATGAAAAATTTGGTCTAACTGAATTTCAAAGTGGACTTTTATTATCGTTAAATGGTTTGTTAATATTCTTTCTCGAAATGCCAATTGTAAGTTTTAGCCAACGAAAAAACATCAATAAAATCAAGATTATCCTTTGGGGTTCATTACTGATGGCGATTAGTTTTTATATTCTATTAATCAATATTTGGGCAGGAATGCTCGTTGTAAGCATCCTTTTTATCACTTTTGGCGAAATGTTCATCTTCCCATTCTCGAACTCTTTTGCTTTAAGTAGAGCGCCAAAAGGACACGAAGGTCGTTATATGGCATTGTTCACAATGAGTTTTAGTTTAGCACATATTGCCAGCTCTAAAACTGGACTTGAAATCATAGCTAACTTTGGCTATCAAACTAATTGGTTTGTTATGGGAACTTTAGGAATGCTATCGCTTGCTGGTTGTATCTGGTTGCAAAAACTAGTTCGGAGAGAAGAAAATTAATCTCATTATTATACTTTGTGCGTGACTCCATTAGGAAAAGGGGCTAAGTGATAATTTTGTTACGTAGCCCCTTTTCCTAATGCTGTCGGGCTATACGCGCTACTTTGGTAGCTAGCTTCTATCCCTCACGCAATCTCCTTTTCATCAACTATTTTCATTTTACAAAACACTTTTTATGTTATAAATTTCGCACTCTATTCTAAAAAAAATAGATATAAAACTAAAATAATAGTTAAATAACTATAAAAATAGTTTGTTAACTAAAAATATAGTTGTAGGTTTGATTCAAATAAAAAATCATGCAAAAACTAACGAACAAAGAAGAGGAAATCATGCAGATTATATGGAGGCTTAAAAAAGCTTTCGTCAAAGAAGTCATGGCTGAAATAACGGAGGATCAACCGCATTACAATACGCTATCTACTATTGTGCGTAATCTCGAGGAAAAAGGTTTTGTCGCTCATAATGCTTTTGGAAATACCCATCAATATTATCCTATTGTTCCTATTGAAGACTATAGAAAGAAGTTCATGAACACTGCAATTGATAATTATTTCAATAGTTCTTATAAAAATATGGTGTCCTTTTTTGCAAAGGAAGAGAAAATATCTGCCGATGAACTGCGAGAAATTTTAGCCATGATTGAAAAAAAATAATAGTTATGGAAAATGTATTTATTTACTTTATAAAAGCAAGTGCCTTGATTGTGCTATTTTACTTAGCCTACATGTTACTTTTAAGAAAAGAGACCTTCTTCACGACAAACAGATGGTTTTTACTTTTGGGATTAATTACTTCTACAATTCTTCCTTTGTTTTTTATTAGCAAAATAGTTTGGATAGAACCATCAATAGCTTCGTTCGATTGGTCCAATATTCCTGTGACAACTTCGGTAGCTGCTCCAGAACCAAAAATTAATTGGTACTTAATGTTAGCTTATGCGTACTTTATAGGAATTGTCATTTCGTTTCTCAAACTAGTTTTTGATTTTAATAGCCTAATTAAATTATTAAAAGGAAAAACGATGCAAAAGCATGGTAATTTCAAATTAATAGACATCGCCGAAAACATTGCTCCTTTCTCCTATTTCAATTACATCGTTTACAATTCGTCTTTATATACTGCTGTCGAATTAGAAAATATTTTAGAACACGAAAAAGTACATAGCCTACAAAAACACAGCATTGATGTGCTAATTTCAAGATTTTTTTGTGTCATTTTTTGGTTCAATCCGTTGATTTGGTTGTACAAAAAAGCGATGGTTCAAAATCTAGAATTCATTGCCGATAGTGAAGCATCAAAACACATTTCGGATAAAAAAGCCTATCAAATCACCCTTTTAAAAATAACAACACAGGAAAATTGTGTTGCCATCAGTAATCATTTTTATCAATCATTAATCAAAAAACGAATCGTTATGTTAAACAAAAATCAATCAAAAAACAGCCATTATTGGAAGTATTTCTCCGTATTACCGGCACTTATTGCCTTTGTACTATTATTTCAAATTGAAGTCATCGCTCAGGAGAAAAAATCCGATGACATTGAAATTAAACATGTTAAAATTGATGAAATCAACATGGTTATTACCAAAAACACCACCGACGCGGAAATTAAAGAACATTGCGAACAAATAAAGAATTTGTATAATATTGATTTAACTTTTTTCAATATCAAAAGAAATTCCAATGGAGAAATTATCAGCATTAAAAGTGAATTCAAAGACAACAATCGTAGTGGCAGTAGTAACCAATCTGGAAATACACCTATAAAACCATTTAAATTCTATTATGATGAAAATAAAAAAGAAATGGGATATAATATGGATTTAAACCCTTTATCAGAAAATGATCAAATATCAAATTTTAAGACAAATGTCACTACAACAAATGAAGACAAAATTAAAACACCAAATAATAAAATTGGTCAAGTAGATGATAAAGCGAACATTCAATCAGTATTAAAACAAGATATAGATAACAAACCGCTTATTGTTATTGATGGAGTAAAACAAGCATCCAATTTTAAAATTGAAGAAATACCTACTGACCAAATTGCCAAAATAAATGTATTAAAAGGAATTAACGCAACTAGCAAATATGGTGAAAGCGGTAAAAATGGAGTAATTGAAATTACAATAAAAGAAAAGAACACTAATAATAATAATAATAATGATGTGCAATCTCCAGAAATAAAAGTTGTAGGATATGGAATAAAAGAAGACAAAGTTGTCAATGGTTGGAAAGTAAGTGGATTTTCATCTCTTGATAGTTCCAAGCCTTTGATTGTTGTTGATGGAAAAGCAAAGGATTCAAATTTCAATATTGAAGAAATACCTACAGACCAAATTGCCAAAATTGATGTCTTGAAAGGATTTAGCGCAACTAGTAAATATGGTGAAAGCGGTAAAAATGGTGTAATTGAAATCAGTACTAAGAAAAAAATAGATGAAAGCGATGTTAAACCAATTCCTCAAAAAAAAGGTTAGAGGATTTCAAATATTAAAATAAAACATTTATACAAAAAAGACGATCTCCATCAAGACCGTCTTTTTTTATACCTTTGAAAAAAAAGCATGTACAAAATTTTAGCTCAAATCAATAAACTTATCTTACCCAGTTTTACTAAACAGCGCTTAGACTTGGCTAAAGCCAAAAAATGGCAAATGGCTATTATTGGTTTCCGCTATTACGTAACTACAAGAGCACTGGATTAATAGCTTATCGCTGTAAAAATTTCTTGTTCTTTAATTTTTTCCCTACCGTTGATGAAAGATAATTCCATAATGAAATTGCATTGTACAATTTCACCACCCAAACGTTCTACTAACTCGCAAACAGCCTTAATAGTTCCTCCGGTTGCCAAGACATCATCGTGAATCAAAACGTGGTCTCCTTTTTGTATGGCATCAATGTGTATTTCTAATGCATCTGAACCATATTCTAAGTCGTAAGTAGCCGAAATAGTTTCAAAAGGCAGTTTATTTGGTTTCCTAACAGGTACAAATCCAGCTTTTAGTTCTTGTGCAATCAGTGTTCCAAAGAAAAAACCCCTGCTCTCCACTCCTACTACCTTATTAATTTTCTTCTCTTTTAGAGTTGAAACTAGCAATTTTAGGCATTCAGCGCTTGCTAAAGGGTCGATTAGTAGCGGAGTTATGTCTTTGAACAAAATTCCTTCTTTTGGAAATCCCTGAATATCACGTATATAGTTTTGTAGTGGCATGTTTTTTTATTTTTTTACGAATTTACTATTGCAAATTACACATTTATCTCTATATTTGCACCCGCAATGACGTTATTACAACCACCTGCAAATGGCCTTGTGGCGCAACTGAATAGCGCACTTGATTACGGCTCAAGAGGTTACTGGTTTGAATCCAGTCAAGGTCACTAGAGTTTATAAGGGTTCCAAGAGATTGGAACCCTTTTTTGTTTTTAGTGTTCACACTATATTCACACTTTTTTAGAATTAGTGTTGTTCACACTCTCCTCATATTCTATAACTCTAACAATTTTATTCCTTAGTTGAAAAAATATATCTTTTTTTCTGAACTACATTTGCTACACTTACTACATCATCTAGCTTCTAAATACGGTGAAATAAAAATATATAATAACTTATTCGGAAATAACTTTTGGCTCCTTAAAAGCCAAAAAAGTTATTCTGAATTAGATTCCTATATCAGAATTGAAATTAAATGGATCAACACGAAAACCTGTGGAGCAGCAAAAATTAAGCATATATATTCGTTAGTCGAAAAAGGAAAAATTCTACATTCCTAACACCTCTGAATCGTGATCTAAATGCTTTTATTTTTGCATTGAAAGATTCTGCTGAAGCATTAGTACCTCTATTGTCAAAGTAGTTCAATATTGTTTGATAGTGAGTCATAATGGTACGGGAGATTGTACCGAAAGACTTAAACCCAGATTGATTTACTTTTTCATGTCATTTGGCTAATTTCGCAAAAGCAATAATTTTATCGGTTGTGTGCTCAAAGATGCCACGAAGCTCTTGAGTTAGGCTATATCCTTTTTGAATATCAGGATATAATTCAAATAGTAAGCCAGCACGTTCTATTTGGTTTGGTGTCCATTTAGATTTGTTTTTATACAAGAAATAACGACTCCTTGCCAGTAATTGTTTAAGAGTATCGCCATTAGAGAGTGTTTTAGATTCGAAATTTACTTTTGACTTCCTTGCTCGTTCTATTGCGTCATTTTCTTGATCTATGGCTTCCCAACGATATTTGATCCTGATTTCCTGGAGTGCTTCTCTAGCCAGCTTCTACACATGGAAACGATCAACAACACGAGTTGCATTAGGAAAACATTTTCGAGCAATTAAGCCCATATTACCGGCCATATCCAAAGTAATTTCTTTGACTAGGTTTCTTTGTTTAAAAGGGATTTTTTCAATAATTGATATTACTGTTTCTGCTTTAGTTCCTGCAACCATGGGTAGAATGGTTCCTTTCTTTCCTTTAGCAGATTTACTGGTCAGAATTGTATAGAGCTCTGCGTTAGAGAGAGATGTTTCATCTATAGATAAATACTTTCGAATGTTCTTAGGGAAAAGAAGCCATTTTTTAGCATGTCCTAGTTGATCCCAAGTTTTAAAGTCACTTAAGTAGTCTTTGTATTGAGACAACAAATTTCTCCCCTTAACTCCATAAAAAGAAGCGATAGCATTACAATCATTTGGACTGGAATCTATTGATCTCTTTTAAAAAAGACGCAAACTCCTGTGTTACACGAGTTCCGTCTGCTACTAAATTCCAATCTCTAAAGACTACTTTGCCAGTATCTTCGTTAAGCCATCTTCTTCGAGTGATATGAAGATATACCTGATGTCCACGAATAGGAAAATCTTGAACCGTTATCTCTTCAGAGAATCCTTTTGAACTCAATTTAGATCCTCGGTATTCTTTAGGAATTGAATTGATCTCCCTTAGATACAAATGAATTATCTCGTCTCCTTTTTTATAGGACGTAAGTTCAAAGTAGTCTACTATTATTTCTGGTAACAATAATTTAAGGATCTCGATAAAAGAGTCTTGCATTGGTATGTAATTTAGCAATACAAATATCTAGATTTTAATATTTCCCCACAACAATATGTATTGATCCAATTAAATTTGATAAATGATTAGTGGGTTTACCCTTTAAACTCTTAATCCAAAAATTCTCTATTCAAACTTTTGTTAAAAGCAAATCCCCTTAATATACTATATTGAGGGGTTTGCTTTTTTTTTTAGGTAATGAATTAATTTTGAGCTTCTCACAATGTGATTATTTACGATACTTCTAAGCAATTAGATCACATAACAAGGATCAACTTCTATACTTCTTAAAATTCTCTGCTTGTTCAAAAATCTCTTTATAAATTTCATCACGATCCACTGGTGGATAGCCACTTTCTGCTAGTAAAATAATTAGATCCACTTTTAGCTCTGCTTTAATATCATCCCTCTTGCTCCAATCTGTGTATTTGGCTTTATCATCGACTACAAGCTTCACCTTTTGCGCTAATATGATTAATTTATCATCAGGATAGTTGAAGTCGTATTTATGAGCTAAAGCTTTTAAAATATCGTAGAATGCTTTTTCTTCAAAATCAATACCCAAATCTTTGAACGAGTCTTTTTCCTTTTTTAAAGCATAATACAAATCAATGATTTCATCTGTGAAATCTTCCAGTACTCGGCTTTGCAATACATCATCTTCTTTTCTTTCATTGTATTTATCTACAATAAACTGTAATCTTTTTGAAAAGTCTATTCCTGTGATCTTATTTATTTTCTTTACATCATCAATTGCTTTGGCTAGTAATTTTTGAAGTAATTTGATTTTTGTGTTAGGTAATTTGATTTTATCAATTTTAGCCATATAATCATCTGAGAATATATCGACTTCGGTTTGCCCTTCGTCCCCTAATTTGAATATCTCTTCAATACCATCACTTTCGATGGCATCTTGTAACATTTGTTTCACTCGATTGTTCATCTGAGCAGTATCAGGTGCAACTCCTTTTGTCAATTTGAAAATAATAGAACGAACAGCCAAGTAGAAATGAATTTCATCTCGTTGTTCTTCTGAAAAGATTCCTGAACCTGAACAAATATCATAAGCTGATTTTAATCGTTTTACGATATACATGAAACGCTTTTCCAGTTCTTGTGTTAGTTGAATGAATTCTGAAGCTTGATTGAGTGTTTTTAATTGCTCTAATGGCGTACCACTAAAATAACCCGATTTGTCAAACTTGTAAAACAGTCTAATTAATAAATCCAACTGATCTTTTACGACAACCACAGATTGCTCAATATCTTCAATAGTATCGTTGTCGGCATTACTGTATAATGCCAAAGCCATATTCATTTGTTTTTTGATTCCGATATAATCAACAACCAATCCTTTTTGTTTTCCTTCAAACTTTCTATTTACACGAGAAATAGTTTGAATTAAATTATGGCGCTGTATTGGTTTGTCAATGTACATAGTATCTAAGAAAGGAACATCAAATCCTGTCAACCACATATCAACTACAATTGCAATTTTAAAATTTGATTTTTCATTTTTAAACTGGCGATCCAATTCTTTTCGATCATCTTTAGTTCCTAGTAAATGATAAAGTGTTTCAGGATCATCTTTACCACGAGTCATAACCATTTTGATTCGCTCCATCGGTTTGATTTCCTTTTTGTCTTTGTCTGATAAAACTACATCATCCGCTGCGACTTTTACTTCACCCCATTCGGGTCTTAGTTCCAAGATGTTTTTATATAATTCATAAGCAATAAATCTGTTGCTACACACAAACATTGCTTTTCCTTTTACTGTTGAACCTTCTGCAATTCTATTTTCATAGTGCTTTATAAAATCTTCGGCAACGGTTTTTAAGCGTGTGGGATCACCAATAATCGCATTCATTTGCGACATGGCTTTTTTACTTTCTTCAACTTGATTTTCGTTACTGCCCTCTTCCGCACATTGATTATAATAAGCTTCAATTTCGGCTAGTTTCTGATTGTTCAACAATACTTTAGCCGCACGACCTTCATAGACAATACGAACGGTAATTTCATCCGCTACCGATTCAGTCATCGTGTAGGCATCTACTATTTCTCCAAAAACATCAATCGTAGCATCTATAGGAGTTCCCGTAAAACCTACATAAGTGGCATTGGGCAAGGAATCGTGTAAATGTTTAGCAAACCCAAAGGACTTCTTAACACCAGTTTCTGTCACTTTTACTTTTTGATCTAAATTCGTTTGACTTCTATGCGCTTCGTCAGATATGCAAATCACATTGGTTCTATCCGTTAATAATTTGGTGTCTTCTGTAAACTTGTGAATAGTAGTCAAAAACACGCCACCACTATTTCTGCCTTGCAGTAGCTCTCTTAAATTAGAACGACTTTCGACACTGATTATCGATTCATCACCTACAAATCCTTTCGCATTCGTAAATTGTCCTGATAATTGATCGTCCAAGTCGGTTCTATCTGTAATGACTATAATCGTTGGACTTGCAAAATATTTACTTCGCATCAATAAACGAGTTAAGTACAACATGGTATAACTCTTTCCGCAACCTGTAGTTCCAAAATAAGTTCCTCCTTTACCATCTCCCAACGGTTTTTGATGTTGTTTGATGTTTTCAAAAAGTTTCGTTGCTGCGTAATACTGAGGATAACGACAAACGATCTTGTCATTCTTTTTGGAGCTATCAGGTAAAAAGATAAAATTTTGAATTATATCCCGCAATCTTTTACGGTTGAACATCCCTTGAATAAGCGTAAACATCGCATCAATACCATCAACCTCTTTTATCATGCCCTCAATTTTTCTCCAGGCATAGAAGAATTCATAAGGTGCAAAGAATGAACCTGCTTTAGTATTGGCACCATCACTTATCACACAAAAAGCATTGTATTTGAATAGCTCTGGAATATCTCTTTTATAACGAGTCGTAATCTGTACGTACGCATCATGAAGCGTTGTATTTTCTTGAATTGCTGTTTTAAATTCAAAAACCACCAAAGGCAATCCGTTGATGTATAAAATCAAATCGGGAATGCGCATTTCATAGCCTTTTATCGCTAGTTGGTTGACAATTTTATAGGTATTCCCATCATTTTCCGAATAATCAATGAGTTGCACATAAAAGTCTTTTTTGCTCCTATCTTCCCGCTTTAACAAAAAACCATCACTCACCATTTTCATAATGGTTTTATTGCTTTCGTATAAATCAGATGATGGCAAACGATCTAAATCTCTTATGATGGATTCTATCTCGTTTTCGGTAATATTTTCGGTTGTATAGGCAGAACGTAAATAGTTTTTCAAATCTTCTGTTAGCAATACTTGTTCACTTACAACATGTCCGTAAACCGTTGGTGGTTCAGCTGCTCCGTTATACTCTATTTTACGTACTTCACCACCTACCAGATGAGTCATTTTCTCTTCTTGTAGTAAATTGATAAAGGCTTGTTCTAATTGTGCTTCGGTAAATTTCATCCTATTTCGTTTCTCCTTTTTTGGGAATTTCAATATTCCATTTTATATGTTGTAAACGCTCACTGATTTTGATCAGTGATTTTAAAATCTCTTCACTCGTGGGTTTTGCACCATACACAAGATTAAGAAATTCATTGGTATAGACCTCTTCTAATTTTTCCCAAGTTAGATTTGTTTGACTAAATATTATGGCTTCTTTCGGATGATTCACTAACCATCTATTATTGTTTTTGAAGCTTGAAACATCATCTTGTCCTACTAGTAAAAGCATTTCTTCAAACTCTGGACTTTCAAAGAATTTTTGAATTTCGGAGTCTTTTAATAACTGATGTAAGTCGTAAGTATGGCGTATTTTATTTCTCAAGTCTTCTATCGGATTTGATCCATAAGAAAAACGAACCAAACTCATTATTTTTTCGCAAATAGTTCTATTTACATGCAATACTTGAACTTCAAAGGGTAATAAATCATGCTCTTCTGCAATTTGGAGTTGTCCCGCTGATTTCATCATTGTAAAAATATAGGATGAAATAGAGGTGGTGTAGTATGGTTCATAACGTCCTAGCCAAGTCGCTTCAACGATAATGTTCTCTCTAACTTGTCCAAATTTTCCAGTAAACGTTTTTGGATACTGATAGGCAATTTTCCTAATCATGCCCACTTTGTTTGTAATACCCTCTTCATCTACTTCTGTTAATTTTGCACCAACAGCATTGGTTATCTTCTTCAATTTGTTTTTCAGTTGATTTCCGCTTTCTTCGTCTCTCTTCAAAACTACCAAATCAATATCTTCAGAAAAACGTTCAATTAATCCAAAACATTTTGATAGTGCTGTTCCTCCTTTGAAAATGGTTTCTGCTCCAATTGTATCCTGAAAAATGATACATAATGCATACGTTACCCAGTAGTCTTTTTCTACATAAATAGGTAGTATCCCCATCTGTTGAGCGGTAAACTCAATTGATTGTCTAAATATAACTTTGTTTTCGTGTAGCTTCATATTAGGTTCCAGTTTTCGGCAGTTTTTAAAACAGCTTGTACTCCCGATAGTTTATAATTGGTAATGGGGTTCAGGTTTTTAAGTATTATTTCCTTGAATTGAGAAAATTCCGCTTCATCTAATAGCGCGCCAAGTAAAGCCCTTGTTGCAGGTGGGTATTTTTGAGCCAAACGCACCAATGTTGCTATTTCTTTTTCTGACAACCCTTTCAATAATGATACTAACCGCAAGCAGGCTGCTGCAATACTGCTATCAGGAATCTTCTTGATATATTTAATAGCATCTAGTAATTGTAACAACGGAATATTCTCTTTGGTAATGGTATTCTTTTGTTTTACGAATTTGATACTATAACGGTCTCTATTTACGCTTGGACGAATGTCATTTCTACCAATTTGAATGGTATTGCTTATTTGAGTAGTCAATCCTAACTGGTTGTACATACTGTAACCCGTAAGATAGCCAATTGTTTTACCATCATCTTCCAATAAATCTTTTACCACTTGATATTGGTTGGGTTCTAAATTTCCAAAAGGAGTACTTTCAGGCTTGTAATACTTGCCCTTGGCTAGTTTTGCAATCTTGCCCGAAACTACCATACGATTCAATGCTTTTATGACCGCTTCTTTTTTATTCACGGCTGTGGTAAAGTCAGCATAGGTGAACACATATCCTTTTGGGAAACGATCGATGGTAATAGCTATGTAATCAGTAGTTTTCATGTAATACTATTTACTACAAATATATAAAAATGTCCAGTTTATTATATAAAAAACTGGACATTCTGTGTTTTTAAATTATTTTGTCAAGTTTTTGGAGCAAAAAACTTGACAATTTATCTAACCTTATGCTAACTCTTCTTTTTTTATTTAAACAAATCTATTAGCTTTCTTCCTATACTAAAACTATTTGCTGTCTCAACATTATCATCAGGTTCATTTTGAGATTTAATATAGTCCAAAAAAACTTTTTTTATCTGTTTATTAATATCTCTCATATTATTGTATTTACTAACATTAATATGTCTTTTAAAATAATCTACTGTATTGTGTGGCAATTCTTTCTGGAATTCTATTTCAACTTTTTTAATTAAGTTTAGGACTCTAAATAGCCACTGATTTCCATATTCAGCAATTCGCCCGATTTTGCTAGATGCGTAAATTTGCCTAAAAAGAAATTTTCGGCTCGATTTTGAATGTTTTGATGAATACTCAATAATGGAGCAATCTCTTCTTTTACAGTAAAATCTTTTACAGTTAAGGACAGAAATTCCTCTACTGTATATCCATAAAGCTGTAGTGCAGCTTTATTAACATCAACAATTTTAAAAGTTTCTATTTCGTAAACAAAGGACGGGGAAGGATTTTGATAAAAGAGGCTTCGATAACCTTCAATTTCATTTTTCATATTCAAAAATTAAACTCTTGGGGTACTATTTAAACTCATCTACTACTCTAATGCTTAAAATTTGATGAATTGAAAGTTGGAGAATAATTGCTATCGTTTTTCGGGTGCAAAAGTAATTTAAATGAATAACAATAACAAGCTGAAATTCGTATCAATTTGAAATAGAAAGTTTTGCGGCTTTATTTTTGGATTTTTATTGTTTTAACATACTATAAATAGCACAAATTTCTATATCATAAATTTAAATAGAATCTCTTTTAGACAATTCAAAAGGCATCCTAACTTAGCAGACACTAATCGTTAAGAATAAAAACCCAATTTTAATAATCAATTAAACTACAAAAACATAACTCAACTAATTTTGTGATTTTTGTTTACAAATCTATTCTACCAATTACTCTATAATTCTGACTTACAAGTAAAACTTTATACATTACATTTTTTAATGAAGTACTCTTCCTTAAATTTTTATGTATCTATATGAGTAAATAATTGTAAAAAAGAGTCAGACTGACCATCAATTTCCAGTTTCTATTGACCAGTATAGACTAATGATCAATAAAACTTTGAATATGCAATTATAGTTTGAATATCAAATTATTGCATTTAAACACTACTAATTAAGTGCATTAAAACTCCATCGTCATCATAAATTGGAATTAGATGGTCAATGGTATTGGAATTTGCACTATACTTCTAATATTCAAATTCTTACAGTGGATTGCGAATTGGATTATGAATATTTTTAATATTTTTATTTGTATTTAGTCTAAATAAGCATAAATTTGCAAGAACTTTAGAACTGAAAATATGTCACTCTCTCACTATTTCGTCTTTTTAACATGCCTCTACTTTAGCGTCTCTGCTATTGCACAGACTACTAAAATTAACGGTAGAATAAATTTCACAGATAATCAACCTGCACCTGGAGTTTTAGTTTTTCTTCAAGGAACCACTAAATCCGCCGTTTCAAATGAAAGCGGAAATTATGTAATCGAAAATGTTCCTTATGGAAATTATCTTCTTGAAACTAGTTCTATAGAAGCAAATAAAAAGACTGTAGCTATAAAATTAAATGCAACTACTAAAAATATAAATATTATTATAGAGAGAGCTACAAGCGTTGAGCTAAGTGAAGTTGTGGTTAATGTTAAAACTGAAAAAACTAAAATTGAAACAAAAGGTTTTGCAGTAAATGTTATTGAGACTAAAACTGCTGCATTAAGAAATATGCAAACTAATGAATTGTTAAGTAGAACTGTTGGTGTAAGAATTCGTCAAAATGGTGGTTTAGGTTCTGATGTGAATTATAATATTAATGGTATATCAGGTAATTCTGTGCGAGTTTTTATCGATGGTATTCCTATTTCAACTTATGGCTCTTCTTTTGATTTAAATAGTATTCCACCTTCAATCATCGAACGTATTGAAGTTTATAAAGGGGTTGTTCCAGGTCATTTATCTGACGATGCTTTAGGAGGTGCCATTAATGTAGTCTTGAGAAAAGGCGCTCGAAATAATTTTAATGCGTCGGCTTCTTATGGTTCGTTTAACACTTCTCAGGTAAATTTTAATGGTTTGTATCGTTTTGCAGCATCTGGTTTTACTATTAAAACTTCTTTTTTCAACAATTATTCTGATAACGATTATGAAGTTTGGGGAAAAACAGTTTATAATATCTTACCAAATGGGAGATACGATTACATTAGGGCTAAGCGCTTACAAGATGCATTTAAATCAACCGGAAGTGTTGTAGAAGTTGGATTTACCGATGTAAAATGGGCAGACAATTTCTTTATTGGTTACACCTGTTCAGATTCGTATAAAGAAGTACAGCACGGAACGTTTATGTCAACTCCTTATAAAGGTAGATTTTTACGATCAGATGCCGCATTGATGAGCTTAACCTATAATAAGAAAGATCTCTTTGTAAAAGGTTTAGAGTTTAATTTTCACGGCTTGTATGGTGAAAGAAATCGAACTATTAACGACACCGTTAAATGGAATTATGATTGGAATGGTGACTTGAGTTTGGATTTAAACGGCCAACCCATTCCTCGTCCGTCAGGAGCACAACAAGGAGCACCAACACTATCAAATATTAAAAGAGATGTTGGTGCTATAAGAACTGGTATTTCTTATGAAATTAATGCCAATCATAAATTTTTATTGAACTATACACTTTCAATTGTGAATAGGGAAGATGATGATGAAATGAAATCGGTATTAGAACGAAAATTTCTTGGGACAAGAGACTTAAATAAAAACATCGGCGCTTTGACCTATGAATTGACTGCTCATGAAAGTAGATTAAAAGC
This sequence comes from Flavobacterium galactosidilyticum, assembly GCF_020911945.1. Lineage (NCBI taxonomy): Bacteria > Pseudomonadati > Bacteroidota > Flavobacteriia > Flavobacteriales > Flavobacteriaceae > Flavobacterium > Flavobacterium galactosidilyticum. Next base: position 2,270,707 of record NZ_CP087135.1, on the reverse strand, counting down.
TAGTGTTTTTAGTAAGTATTATCAACAAAAGATTGAACGAATGAATCCGATAGTGGAGAATATTAATGGTGTTCCAACTAAGGTTGAAGATATCGTTAGTAGCAATAAAAATGTTATGGGCTATGGTGGAGCGTTTTCTTATGCTATTCTACCGACGGTAACGCTTTTAACTTCTGCCGAAAAAGCAGTTAGATTACCTACTGAAAATGAGGTTTTTGGAGATTCAGGCGATAACATATCAGAAAATCCAAACATTAAACCAGAAACCAGTAAGAACTATAATCTTGGCTTTAGATTTGGAAAATTCAAAATCAAAAAACATGAAATAGTGATTGCTACCAATGGTTTTATCAGAAGCATAACGGACAGAATTGGTACACCTGTGCAAACAGCAATTAATACAAATATTCAAACACTTCCTTTCGTAAATCAAGGTAATGTAAAATCAAAGGGCGTTGATTTCGAATTAAATTACACTTATAATAACAACCTGAATATTGCAATGGGAGTCTCGAAATTTGAACTTACAACCGTTACAGGAGGTATAAAATATGACTTGCCAAATGAGCCTTTTTTAAATGCTAACGTAAGTGCTCAATATTCCTTTAATGATGTATTAGCTAAAAAATCACAATTGAACTTATTTTATAATTTCATGTTTGTAGACACTTTTAATTACAATCGAAAATTATATAGCAATACAGCCGGAACTGATTTTTTTAATGTCCCAGAACAATTTATACAAGACGCTGGCGTAAGTTATATTTTTCCAAACAAAAACTTCATAGCTAGTTTTGACGCGAAGAATATGTTTAACAAACAGAGTTACGATAATATGGGCGTACAAAAACCTGGAAGAGCATTTTACTTAAAACTTAATTACATAATCAATAACTTTTAAATATATAAATATAATGAAAAACAGATTTTTAAATTTATGGGCTTTTACGGCACTTATTGGAGTTTTCGCTCTAACAACAAGTTGCAGTGATGATGACAATACTAGCGGCGGAACTACAGAACCACCCATTACAGAAGGCAGGTATATTACTGTAGCTGGAGCCGTTATGGGAACTACAGATCCTACACCAGGTGATGGAAATGGCGGAACAATTGTTTATGCTATTAGCAAAGAAAATGCTAAAGATCCGTCTAAAACTTATGATGTTTTTGAAAACGGATTTGCAGTGCCTTCTAATAGAACAGCGCGTTTGCAATCTTCACAAGATGGTTCTACGCTTTTCAATATCGCTTATACAGGAACAAATGGTGGTGAATTTTCAAAATACAAAGTAAATGGGGGACAAAATTTCAGTCCCACAGGAGGTGTTGTAAATATTTCACAATATGCAGGAACAAGTCCAAGATGGGTAAAATTATATGATGGTGATAAAACTGGAGTTGCTGTAAATGTTACGACACCCACTGTTGTTACTAATACTGATGGAAGTTATAAACACACTAGAGGAACTGCTACGGTTTTAGCATTAAATTTAGTAAATTCATTAATTGCTCAAACCAAATCTTATGAAATCGCTTTGAGCGCAGCCGAAGAAGCGCAAGGACATCATATTTTTAGATTAGATGCTCCTGTGTTGAACAAAGCAGGAAATAAATTAATAATCGGAACTTGGATGCGTAAAACTAATCCAACAACGGGAACCAATGAAAGTACTTATACTCATTTAGGAGCTAAATCAGTGGTTGTTGATTATCCATCATTAGAAAATCCGGTAGTAATTACTTCTACTGTAGGATTTGGTGATACTAGTGGTTACCGTAGTTTTAATAGTTTTGTTGGTGATGATGGCAATATTTATCAAGCTACCCAAAGAGATGCTTCTGGTTCTCACATCTTAAGAATTAATTCAAGTAATCAATACGATAATTCTTATGTGTTCAATTTAGATACAGCATTAGGATTATCAGGTACTTATATAGAAAACTGGAAATATGCTGGAAATGGAAAAGCCGTGGTAGCTTATACCCATAGTGGCTCAGCAGTTTCTAATCTTTCTGGTCAATCTCAAAGTTTTTTAGCACTTGTAGATCTTACAGCAAAAACAGCAAAAACATTAGATTTACCTTACAGCGCAGATATGTATTTCTTCCAATATCAAGGTTATGTTGTTGATGGTTTTGATATTTATGTAACTGCCGCACCGGTTGGACAAGATGGTCGTATTTATATCATTAACAGTGCGACTGGAGTTGTAACTACTGGAGCTAAATTAACAAATAAACCTGGGAACCATTTTATTGGAGCCTTCTAAGTTAGAATATAAATTCCGTGTTGTATTTTTGCAGCACGGAATTTTTAAATTGTAATTAAAAGTTTCATTTATTTAAAAAACAAAAAAAGCAATGAAAAAAATATTGTTTAGTACACTACTGCTAATTGCAAGTGTTTCAAATGCACAGAATACATTTTTAAATGGAGATTTTTGGAAAAAAAATCCAGATTTAACTACTATTAAAGAAACGATAGCAAAAGGGAATAGTCCCTCTGAAGCAAATGGTGGTAATTTTGATGCCGTTACTATGGCCATCAATAACGATGCAACATTAGAAAGTATCCTATTTCTTATTCAACAAGATGGAAATAGTGTAAAAAAATTAACGCATGATGGTCGTACTTATTTGCATTGGGCGGCTAGTAAAGGAAATGTTGATTTAGTGAAATTTTTATTAGAAAAAGGAGCTGATATTAACCTTTCCGATGATAAAGGAGCTATTCCAATTGCTTTTGCTGCGGCTAACGGACAAGCTAATGCAAAAATATATGAATTGTTCTTTAAAGCTGGAAACAATCCAAAACAAAAATTTAAAAACGGAGCCAATATATTACTCTTATCTATTCCAAACGACAAAGAACTAAAATTAGCCGATTATCTTGCTACAAAAGGTTTGTCGTTAAAGGATACAGATGATTTAGGGAATACGGCATTTAATTATGCTGCCAGAAGTGGTGATGTAAAACTGCTACAAACTATCCTAGAAAAAGGAATTAAATTTGACGGACGAGCTTTAATTATTGCTTCTCAAGGAACCAGATCTTCATCTGTAACTTTAGAAGCTTATAAATATTTGGTTGAAGATTTAAAGATCAATCCAAATTCGTTAGGTGATGAAGGTGAAAATGTTTTACACAATTTAGTTAGAAAACAAAAACAAGAAGATATTATTGCTTATTTCTTAGCTAAAGGTGTTGATGTAAACCACCAAGATAAAGCTGGAAATTCTGTTTTAATGAACGCAACTCGTGGAAATCTTGAATTGGTAAAAACATTCATTTCGAAAGTAAAAGATGTGAATGCTATAAATTCAAAAGGTCTTTCAGCATTGAGCTTTGCAGTTGAAAATGGTTCTTCAGATATGGTGGGATTTCTACTAGCAAACGGAGCAAAAACTAACGTTATTGATGCAAAAGGAAATAATTTAGCTTATTATTTGATTCAATCGGTACGAAAAGACGGAAAAGATGGATTTGACGAAAAATTAAGTTTGTTGAAAAATTCTGGATTTGACATTACAATTCCACAAAAGGATGGCAACACATTATACCATTTGGCAGTTGCAAAAAATGAGTTAAATCTATTTAAAAAAATAAGTGCATTGGATATGGATATCAATGTTAAAAATCAGGAAGGAATGACAGCTTTACACAAAGCGGCATTAACAGCAAAAGATGACTCAATCTTAAAATATTTAGTTGCTTCAGGTGCTAAAAAAGACATCCTAACAGAATTTGACGAAACTGCTTATGATTTAGCAAAAGAAAATGAGTCATTAACAAAAGCTAATATATCAGTAGATTTTTTAAAATAATACACTATGAATAAAATAATAAAACTTGTATTGGTAGGCCTGTTTGGTCTAATATTTATGCCCCAAGCAAATGCCCAACAAGCCAAGTATAAATGCATGTTGCAGATGACAAATTATGAAGGTTTGGAAGCTTATGTTGTTGTTTCTTTAATTGATTCTAAAGGAAATTATGAAAAGACATTATACGTAATGGGACCAGATAAACAGTGGTATAATGGTTTCAAAGAATGGAACAAAACCTTCGCCAAGAAGAAAGAAAATCTGAATGGTATTACGGGTGCCTCTATAGCAGCGGGCGACAGAAGTATTACAACTTTTTCTATTGATGAATCTAAATTAAACAAAGGTTACAAACTTCGATTTGAATCGGCTGTGGAAGACAATAAATATCATGTTGGAGATGTAGAAATTGCATTAACAACAGTTGATATTACGAAGAAAAAAGAAGGAAAAGGGTTTATCCGTTATGTAAAGCTTAATAAACTTTAAAAATAATCTAATATGACATTGTCTATTTGGCGGTATGCCCATTTGGTTTTAGCTCTTTTGGCCTCATTTGTGCTTATTATTGCATCTTTAACAGGAATTGTTCTTGCTATTGATGTGGCAAATGAGAAAACAAATCCGTATCAAATAGACAATTTCAATGAACTGACACTTCTTCAAGTCTTACCAGAATTACGTAAAGTGTATCCTGAAATCTCGAATATTTCAGTAGATCACAACCAATTTGTAACTTTAGAAGGTTTTGATGAAGAAGGTAATGAGATTAAAGCTTATATAGATCCAACTACTGGAAAACAATTAGGCATTCCAAAGCAAAAAAATGAATTTATCCAATGGAATTTGGCTTTACATCGTTCACTATTTCTTCACGAAACTGGAAGATTTATTGTAGGATTGGCCTCGTTTTTATTTTTTTTAATCGCTATTTCGGGAACAATTCTTCTAATTAAAAGACAAAATGGTATTAAAAATTTCTTTTCAAAAGTAAATAATGATTCGCTTGCCCAATATTTTCATGTGGTAACTGGAAGAATCATGTTACTACCTGTTTTGATTATTGCTTTAACAGGAACATATTTATTTTTACTTCGTTTCGAAATTATTCCTATCCAAAAAGCAAATGCGATTAATTATACCGAAGATGCAAAACTGAAAGAAGTTCCATTGACTGATTTTTCTGTATTTAAACAAACGAAATTGTCTGATGTTATAAAGATTGAATTTCCGTTTATGGAAGATGAACCGGAAGAATTTTACATTTTGAAGTTAAAAGATAGTGAAATAACAGTAAATCAACTAACGGGTCAAATCGTAAAAGAAGTTAAATATCCTTTCACACAAGTATTAGAAAAGTTTAGCTTTGACTTGCATACCGGCCAAATAAATTGGGTTTGGGCTATAATTTTGGCTTTCGCTTCTATAAATATTTTACTTTTTATTTATTCTGGATTTGCAATTACTCTAAAACGAACTAAAACAAGAATTAAGAATAAATATAAGGCAAATGAGTGTGAATTTATACTTTTAGTAGGTTCAGAAAATGGTTCTACCTTAGGATTTGCAAATCAGATTCATAAGCAGTTGCAGGCAAATGGAAAGAAATCGTACCTAACGGATATGAATAATTATGTCAATTTTTCAAGTGCGAAGCAACTCCTTATTTTTACTTCTACTTATGGTTTAGGTGAAGCACCGATTAATGCCAAAAAGTTTAAAAAACTAGTTTGTGAATTTCCACAAAAACAAAATATTCAGTATTCGGTTGTAGGATTTGGATCTAAATCTTATCCCGATTTCTGTGCCTATGCCAAAGAAGTTGATGTGTTATTGTCCGAACAAAGTTGGGCAGAGAAATCAATAAAACTTCATACTGTAAACGACAAATCTGCAGAAGAATTTACACAATGGCTTTCGGTTTGGGCCAATTTGAATAGCTTAGCCATAGCAACAGCCCCTTCTTTATACAGTCAAAAAGCACCAAAATTAAAAGTTTTAAAAGTTGTCGATCGTGCAGAAATAAATTCGGAGGAGGTCATTACTTTCAAGCTAAATTTGAAACCTAATGCTTTGACAAAATTTAAATCAGGTGATTTATTAGCTATTTATCCAAATAATGATTCGGTCGAACGTTTTTACTCCATCGGTAAAGTTGATAATTCGGTACAATTAATTGTCCGATTGCACCCAAATGGATTAGGATCTGAATTTTTATATAACTTGCAAAAAGGCACTTCAATTAAAGCTCGAATTATTAATAATTCTCACTTTCATTTTCCGAAGAAAGCTTCTAAAGTGGCTTTGATTTCAAACGGAACAGGTATTGCACCATTTTTAGGCATGTTAGCCGAAAATAAAAGCAAGGTGGAAACGCATTTATATTGTGGCTTTCGAAATAATGATGAACTCACTAAAAAATATTCACAGATTGCACATAAGTATATTTCCAAGCAAAAACTTTCTACTTTTAATTTAGCTTTATCACGACAAGAAGCATCACAATATGTAGTGGATTTGATAAAAAAAGACCAAAACTTCTTCCTAGAATTATTAAGAAACAATGGTGTTATTATGATTTGCGGCGCTCTTAAAATGCAAAAAGATGTAGAAGCTGTTTTGGCTATAATCTGCAAAAACAATGGAGAAAACTTCGAGACGTACAAAGAAAACAATCAGATTTTAACCGATTGTTACTAATATTCAGTAAATGAAAATCATTCCTATTCTTTTAAAATCAACACTACTTTTAATTAGCACATTTTCATTCAGTCAAGTGGAACAAACTAAGACTTTAAATTTGATGGGAAGTGTTTTCCAAATCACTTTGGTTGATTCGGATAGTATTTCGGCACATCAAAACATCAATAAAGCTATCCTAGAAATTGAACGGATTGAAAATTCAATTTCTGAATGGCGACCACAAACTCAAATTTCACAAGTAAACCAAAATGCGGGCATAAAACCAGTTAAGGTGGACAAAGAAGTATTTGAACTTACAAAGAAGGCGATTTGGTTTTCTGAAATTTCAAATGGCGCTTTTGATATAAGCATAGTTGCGATGGATAAAATTTGGAAATTTGACGGAACTATGGAAAAGTTACCTTCAAAAAAAGCAATTAGGAACTCTATTGTAAATGTAAATTATAAAAATATAGTTTTAGACAGCATTAACTCAACAATTTTTCTTTCAAAAAAAGGAATGAAAATAGGTTTTGGTTCCATCGGGAAAGGCTATGCTGCAGATAAAGCACGTAAACTATTGCAAGAATCAGGTATCATAGCCGGTATTATAAATGCTGCCGGTGATATCGCTACTTGGGGAACACAGATTGGTGGCAATCCTTGGCGAATAGGTGTAAACAATCCTTTAGAAACGGGTGAAACTATTGAAATTTTAGAATTTTCAGGCAATAATGCGGTTACTACTTCGGGAAATTATGAAAAGTATGCCGAGATTAATGACAAAAGATACTCCCATATAATTAATCCAAAAACTGGCTATCCTTCAACAGAATTAATAAGTGTTACTATAATTGGACCAAATGCAGAAATGTGTAATGGTTTTAGTACCTCAATCATGGTTTTAGGTTTAGAAAAAGGAATAAAATTAATTAATAAATTCCCTGATTATCAATACATAATCATAACTAAAAAAGAGGACATTATTAAAAAATAGTCCATTAGTAGAGAATAAAAAAAAGTTTATTATTAAACAAATAGGCTTTAAATTAAAAGATTAAATCACATCATATTACGACATTAAATTATCTTAATTTGCGAGTTTTAAATAATAAACTTAATTTGCGAAAATGGATCGGCAATTAAAATAATAGGTTGTCAGAATTATTTATTTACTTATTGAAATTAAAAAATGAAATTATTACTTCAGTGGACTACTATTATCCCTTTACTTGCCTGGACTCTTTTATTTACTGGCCTTATTGCCGACAACAGTTTCTTCCAAATTATTGCTAGTATATTACTTATTCTTAGTGTGATGTCGGCGGTACATCATTCTGAAATCATTGCAGAGCGCGTTGGAGAGCCTTATGGAACCATTATTTTAGCTATATCAATAACTGTTATTGAAGTCTCTATAATCGTTTCGTTGATGATGACCGAAGGCACAGAAGCTGCATCGTTAGCCAGAGATACAGTCTATGCTGCGACTATGCTTATTTTGAACGGAATAATTGGTCTGTGTTTACTGATTGGTGGTTTGAAACATTACGAACAAAATTTTTCTGCCTCATCTGTAACTATTGCTTTAGTATCATTAGTATCCATTATTGTATTTACCTTGGTATTTCCTACTTTCACTAAAAGTGTGGAAGGTTCTTACTATTCAACACCTCAACTTGTTTTTGCTTCAATTGCCTGTGTCGTAATTTATGGATCGTTTTTATTTGCGCAAACTAGAAGATACCGACAATATTTCCTGACTGTTGACACTGACGAAAATGAAGAAGTAGCTGAACCGATTCACATAACAAACAGAGTTTTTTATACGAGTCTGATCTTCCTTATTCTAAGCTTAGGTATTGTAGTGCTATTAGCTAAAACGCTTTCACCTACAATCGAGAGTATCATAGTTGGTAACAATTTACCTAAATCGTTGGTAGGTGTTTTCATTGCTGTCATTATTTTATTACCCGAAGCTATTGCCGCCATAATAGCTGCCAGAAAAAACAGATTACAAACAAGTATCAATTTAGCCTTAGGTTCTGCTTTAGCAAGTATTGGACTAACGATTCCTGCTGTGGCAATCGTTTGTATTATGATGGAAATGCCTATTATACTCGGTCTTGATATTACATCTATAGTGCTTTTAGGATTATCAGTTTTTACCGTAATGTTGTCCTTAAGCAGTGGTAAATCGAATATTATTTATGGTGTGGTACTGCTAGTTAATCTATTTGCTTTTGTATTCCTTATGATTTACCCTTAAACTTGAACAATTAGAAAAAGTTTAACGTGGTAAGAAGTGTATTATAATCAGCTGATCATAAGCAATGATCTCTAAAAAAATTAAAAGTGTCTTATTAATGTCTTATTTAATATATTAGAAATTCATTAGTCACTTTAAATTGGAATTGGGTGGTCAATACCACTTAAATTTGCAATCGTATTACCAAATTACTTATTTTAGATACGAAGTTCAAGCCAATTACTGTGAATATTGAAGAGAGATACCAACATGCTTTTTGGTGTCGAAACCTATTCAGAACTATAAATAACAATCTTAGAATTTACTTGGCAACAAGGAAACTACATCAAATCATTCCCATTGCATACTTCGAAAAAAATAATAAGCGATGGTAGTGATAAATTATTGATTAAGCGGTTCCTGCATCCTACTAATGACATTACCATGGAATTATTGAAATATGGTTCCGAAATTAAAATTTCGGAACCAGAATCGTTGTGAAATGATACTAAAATTCGTGCGGTCGAAATGATGAAGATGTATCAATAAGTAATTACACTTTGAATAATTTTTCAATTTTTAATCTACACAAAATTGCATCATGTCCAACTTTATTTTTATGATTTCCAAGGTCAAAAAAGAGACTTTAATTGTATTCATGAGTACAAATTTCACTAAATAATAAATCACTAAAGTACAATCCAGCTTCCCAATACAATTGTAAAAACACCGTTCTACGGCAGAATATATTTGAATAATAGTACTGCTTAAAAAGCATCTAAACGTTAAATAAATGGTATCGAAAGCCCTGCAAGTGATTAATATTCATATCTTTATAAAACACATAATTTACATGAAAATGATTATTTTCAGTTGATTAAAAATTTATTTTAATAGTAAAATTAATCATTTTTTATGCAAGTTCATTACATAAAACAACGTTAAAACAGCTAAAATGGAGCATATAGTAAAAATTAAAGATTTGCAAAAGATAACTCATGATGTCATTAGAATTACTTTTGAAAAACCAGATGGATACACCTTTATACCTGGTCAGGCAGCAGATATTTCCGTTAATCAGCCGAACTGGGAAGAGAAAAAAAGCTGCTTCACATTCACTTCTTTACCAGAAGATGAAGATTTAGAATTCACTGTTAAAACCTATCCATCGCATCAACGAGTTACCAATAAGTTACTCGCTGCACAGGTGGGAGATGAAATCATACTTCAAGATCCTTTTGGAGACATCCGCAACCAAGGTGAAGGCATTTTTATTGCGGGTGGCGCTGGAATTACTCCTTTTATCGCCATATTAAAAATATTAGAACAAAAAGGAGAAATTGGAAATAGCAAATTAATTTTTGCTAATAAAAAAGCACAAGACATCATTGATGCAAAATACTTCACGAACCTTTTAGGTCAAAATTTCATTAACGTACTCTCCGATGAAAACATAAAAGGATATGAAAATGGTTATATAAATTCTGAAATAATAGAGAAATACGTTAGTGGAAATTCGGACACGTTTTACCTTTGTGGCCCACCTCCTATGATGAATGCAGTAAACGAGATTTTAATTGCACTAGGTGTAAATGAAAATAAAATCATCAAAGAATCCTATTAGAAAGTAGATAATTGAAAAATATTAGTATTCACCTAAGCCTATTTTTATTTTCATAGTAGCACTAATTTGTCTAATGAAATTTCCACAATTAGTTTATAAAAAGCAAAGTAACTCAAAACAGTAACTGAACTAAATGCTGTTAAAATTTTGTTGCTAAAACACTAAAATTACTTTAAACATCACTATTAAAACTACTCATTATCAACACATTAAAATATTTAAAAACAATCCTATTTAAGCAAGGTCCTTCGGTTGATAAAGTAATCCTATCTTTGCATTTATTAATAAAAATTAAAAAAGATTATGAAAATTAAAGCACTACTACTTGTACTATTAGCATTTATTGCACTAGGATGCAATTCAGCTAAGAAAACAATTTCGGAACCAAAAGAGGAGACGATAACAGAGAAATACTGGAAGCTGAAAACATTAGACGGCAAGGCAATTAGTATGAAAAAAAATCAGGAACGTGAAATCTTTTTTACTCTAAAAACACAACAGAATGGAGTTACGGGCTTTGCTGGTTGTAATGGTTTATCTGGCGAGTACACTCTTGAAAAAGGAAATAAAATCAGTTTTAAAAACATAGCTGTTACCATGAAAATATGTCCAGATGTAGATGTAAACGAAAGCGATTTCCTAAAAGTTTTTGAATTAGCTGATAATTATACCATTTCAGAAGATATTCTAACCTTAAATGTAGGACGAAGAGCGCCTTTAGCCGTTTTTGAAGCCGTTTATATGAAATAATTGACTGAATAAATGATCATCTGCGACTATTAGAGCTAATTGTTTAAAACAGTATTTTTGCAAAACTTTTATAAACACAAATTCGTTTTGGCTAATCATAAGAAACTTTTTAATTTTTAGTACTCATTAAATCAATTGTTTTTTATTTGATAATTTTTGAAAATTCATGACGTCTTGCTGTTAGTAATTAGAAATATTTTCAGAAATTATCAAGTATTCAAATATGGAAAAAATAAGGTTTATTAAATACTAAAGGCTAGATATTTCAAGTAAATTTATAGTGTTGTATGTGATAAATTGAAGTTAATTTTATAGATAAATTGATATTCGGCACTTCTTTTGAATATTTAAGCTCACAAAGAAAAATATATGATAAAGAAAAATATACTACTCACAGGAGCATCGGGAACCGTTGGTTTTGAAGCATTACTGCAACTTATTGATAACAAAACGTACAGCATAACTGTATTTGATAAGGAATCAAAGCAGTCGCGTGAAAAACTGCTTCCCTTTCAAGACCAAATAAATATAATTTTTGGTGATATTTCAATTTTAGAAGATTTATCTGCAATTAAGGATATAGATGCTGCTATTCACTTGGCAGCAGTTATTCCTCCTGTAGCTGATGATTATCCAGAATTAGCAAGAAAAGTAAATTTAATTGGCACCCAAAATCTAATTCAGCAATTAGAAAAACAGTCTCCTAATGCTTTTCTAATCTACAGCTCGAGTATTTCAGTTTATGGCGATCGCATTTTAAATCCCTTTATAAAAGTGGGTGATAAACTGCAAGGTAGTGAAGGTGATTATTACGCAACTACAAAGATTGCTGCTGAAGATTGTATTCAAAACAGTCAACTTGATTATACTATTTTTAGATTAGCAGCCATCATGGGTAATCACAAAATATCAAAGTTGATGTTTCATCAGCCGCTTGATACTGCATTAGAAATTGCAACACCAAGAGACACTGCAAGAGCATTCGTGAACGGAATTGAAAAACAACACTTACTTTCAAAACGAATTTTTAACCTAGGTGGTGGCGAAAGCTGTCGCACTAGTTATAAAGAATTTTTAGAGCGCTCTTTTACCATTTTTGGTTTAGGACAAGTAAATTTTCCAAAAAACTCATTTGCTCAAAAGAATTTTCATTGTGGTTATTATGCGGATGGAGATGAATTAGAACAAATTGTCAACTTCAGGCAAAATAACTTAGAAGATTATTTTAAAATGGAAGAAGCTAAAATAGCACGTAGTGGAAAAATAATTACTTCAATACTACGCGGCCCTATCAAATGGTTTCTACATAAAAAATCAGAACCCTATCAAGCATTTAAAGACCAGAATTTAGTACAAATGAAACATTATTTTAATTAAAAACACAACATTATGAACAGTTTATTTCTATTTATAAGTTTATTTACGAGTATATTCTCCGCAGAAAATCCAGCACTAACTATTAAAATTTCCAATATCGAAAAGATACGAGGCGAAATTAAAATTGGCGTTTTTAACAAGGATAAAGATTTCCTAAAAGAAAGTGGTTCTATTAAAAATTATTCTATTAAAGTCGATAAAAACATAGCCGTGATAACTATTACCGATTTACCAAAAGGCGAATACGCCATCACAATGTATCATGATGAAAACTCAGATAATGAATGTAATCGCAACTTTATGGGAATTCCTAAAGAAGCTTATGGATTTTCTAATAATTTTAAACCAAAATTTGGACCTCCAAAATATAATGATTGTAAATTCATTTTAGCTGATGACAAGACTTTAAATATCAAGATGATCAAGTAAACAATCTTTACTTCCACAGGGCAACAATATTAAAGACCAAAGCTTAAAAAAGATTTCTAATCTATTTTATTGTATTAAAAGCATTGCCTTTCTATTTCATCTTCTAAATTTATGATAAGAGACTGAAAGAAAATTCTAGTATAGAAAACAAAATTAACTTGCAATACACCTTAAGAAATTGACTTTAAATACATTAATTAGTTTCAGCAATTAGCTTTAAAATAAATTAGTGCCATTCACAAACGACCAGCTGACGGTGGTTCAGAGATTTTAGTTCTCAACGTAGTTTAAAAATATTAGAAATTCCATTTACTTATGGCAAATTATATAACATTTTTCGTAAGTAATCCTGTCCAGCAAATAATTTATTTGTTGCGACTGATGAAGTAAGTTATATTGCACCAACTCCCTTTTCTTTTGTTACGAATTCAAGTTATGATGGTGAAAATTTTGCTGCAGCGGTGGGAAATAAATTAGTCATTAACGATGTTGAATGATTTTACAAATAAAAATTATTAGTTAAAAATTAATTAGTATGAAACACATTTTATCCCTTATTCTTATTTTTTCTTTATTTAGTTGTAAAGAAAAAAAGGAAGCTTCGAGCGAAACTTCGAAGCTCTTCTACAATGGCGATATCCTTACCATGGAAGATGATTCTCCTAATTATGCAGAAGCAATTGTTGCACAAAACGGAAAAATTGTTTTTGTTGGTACTAAATCAGAAGCGGAATCAAAGTTTAAAGATTCTGAAAAAATTGATTTAAAAGGTAAAACACTTTTACCAGGATTTATAGATCCGCACAGTCATTTTGGGATGGTTTCTAATACAATGGGACAAGTAGATTTGAATCCAAAACCTGTGGGTAATGTTACTAATCTTAATGATATTTTAGAAAACCTTAAAAAATATAAAGAAGATAAAAAAATCCCAGATGGTGAATGGATCTTTGGTTGGGGTTATGACGATGGCGAATTAACAGAAAAGCGTCATCCTACCAAAAAAGATATTGATAAAGTGCTACCCAATAATCCGGTTTATCTTCAACATACCAGCGGACACATGGGAGTTGCTAATACGCTTGGACTTGAAGCACTAAAAGTTTCAATAGCAACAAATAATCCTGATGGTGGAACTATTGTTCGTTTTCCAAATTCAGCTGATCCAACTGGTTTAGTACAAGAAACGGCTATGTACCCATTTGTGCGTTTAATGATGGAAAAACTAAACTCAAAACAAGCTGAATTTTTCGATACAACCCAAGATTATTACGCTTCAAACGGAATAACCACTGCGCAAGACGGCATGACGAGTCGAGAATCTATTAAATTTTTTCAATCGCAAGCTGATGCTGTGAAATTTAAAATAGACTTGATTGCTTTAGCAGGTTCTTCTGAATTAGATAGCAATTTAGCAGATACCACCTTACACTTTAAAACCTACAAAAACGGATTTAAAACACAAGGAACCAAAATAGTTGCTGATGGTTCTCCGCAAGGGAAAACAGCTTTTTTTAGCAAACCTTTTTTAACTGAAGTTCCGGGTTGTCATCATGATTGTAGAGGTTTACCAAGCTTAACCCAAGAGGGTTTGAATAAATTATTTGAAACGGCTTACGCCAAAGACAATCAGTTGTTTATTCACTGTAATGGCGATGCAACTATTGACATGGTTATTTTAGCACACGAATTGGCTTGTAAAAAACTGAATCAGCCTTTTGATAAAGACCGAAGAACAATCGTTATTCATTCGCAATTTGTTCGTCCAGAACAATTAGATACGTTTGTAAAATACAATATGGAACCTTCCTTTTTTACCAATCACGCTTATTTTTGGGGTGATGTTCACGTGCAAAATTTAGGGAAAGAACGTGCTGATTTCTTAAGTCCAATGGTTTCAGCAAAAAAATCAGGCTTAAAACCAACGAATCACTCAGATGCTACGGTTACACCTATTGATCCAATTTTCACCATTTGGACAGCCGTTAATAGAGTTTCTCGTACAGGTGCAGTAATTGGCGCTGCAGAAAGAACAAATCCTTATACGGCCTTACAAGCCATTACTTCTTTCGCTGCCTACGAGTTATTTGATGAAAATATAAAAGGAACTCTGAGCAATGGAAAATTAGCTGATTTTGTAATTTTAGATAAAAATCCATTAAAAGTTAAACCAATGAAAATCAAAAATATACAAGTGATAGAAACTATTAAAGAAGGAAAAACAATTTATAAAAAATAAATCATTCGAATAAAAGACTAGAGTTGTCTAAATTAACATTTAAAATTAATACGATTATGGATATATCAAAACATTTTGATTTAAAAGGAAAAACTGCAATAGTAACAGGCGGCGCGGGCGGAATAGGAAAAGCGTGCTGCGAGATACTTGCTGCTTATGGCGCAAAAGTTGTGGTTTCAGATTATAATTTGGCGGCTGCTGAAGAAACATCAAAAGCAATAAACGATAACGGTGGAACATCAATAGCAATAGATTGTAACGTACTTGAAGATATGGCTTTAATTAATTTAGTAGATAAAACTATTGAAAAATTTGGTAGCATCGAAATATTAGTAAATAACGTTGGCGGCGGCGGCGCAGGAAAAGAAAGTCCATATGATATTGAAGTAGCACAATTTAAAAAAGTCTTCGATATGAACGTTTTTAGCATGTGGCGTCTGTGCCAACTAGTTGCACCGCATATGAAAAAAGCGGGTTACGGTAGTATTATCAATATGTCCTCCATGGCTTCTATTAACAAAAGTCCTGCAATAAGTGCGTACGCATCATCAAAAGCAGCAATAAACCATATGACGCGAAATCTAGCTTACGATTACGGGCCAGACAATATTCGAGTAAACGCAATTGGACCTGGAGCAACAAGAACCCACGCCTTAAGTACAGTATTAACACCAGAATTGGAAAAAGCTATGTTGAAACACACACCAATCCACAGACTAGGTGAATCTGAAGACATCGCAGGAGCCGTTCTTTATTTTGCCGCGCCAATTTCAAGCTGGACAAGTGGTCAAGTTATTTTCATCAATGGTGGTGGTGAGCAGACTTTGGATATGTAAATCGTAAAAGAAATTTTAAAATTCAGGACGTAATACAAATAAACTATTTTTTTAAAAAAAGTTAGATTTTGTATTACGTCTTTTCTTTTGCTGCGGTTAAAACTAATATAAATTGCGGTTGACAAAATGATGTTACAATATGCAACTATAAAATATTTGAGAAAGCCGAAGATATTGCCGGTGCAAGTTTGTATTTCGCAGTTATAATTTCCCAATTGATAAACGCACAAATTATTTTTTATGAGTGTTTTACTCAAAAGCTTCAATCGCGGGTATCAAAAATGAAAATCCAATTTAAAAAATAAAGAGAATAAAAACTGATTTTGTTATTTACTTTTTTTTTGTGGAGAATCGGTATTTACATTTTAATCTAATGAAGACTAAACTCTTAACTTTAGAAAATTTTTATTCAAAACTAATTCCAACTTTCGCTTACCACGCTCCCGTTTTCTTCGTCTTTAAATACATTTACAGAGCGAGGAATTCTTTCTTGTAGTTCTCCAACATGTGATATAATCCCCACAATGCGATTCTCTTTATAAAGTGATTGTAGCGTTTCAAAAACAACTGAAATACTTTCTGGATCTTGCGTACCAAAACCTTCATCAATAAAAAAGAAGTTCTTATAATTTTTATTTAAAGATTGAACGCTTTCCGCTAACGCTAATGCCAAGCATAAAGAAGCCTGAAAACCCTGACCTCCAGAAAGGGTTTTGACACTTCTCGAAAATCCATTATTTAGATAATCAATTACTTCAAATTCGTTTGAACTGTTAATCGTTAAGCTCAATTGATTTTTAGTCATTCGATGAAAGCGAACATTGGCTACATCTGCTAAATTTTGCAAATATATACTCGAAACATAATTTACAAAACCACTCGCATTAAACATATTTGCTAATGTTGCTAAGTTTATAGAACGCGTCTTCAGCACATCAAATTGAGATAATAAGTCTGCTTTTTTTATAAATTCCATTTTAACTCGCTCAATATTATCTTGCAAAGTGGACACTTTTCCTAATTGATTTTCATATTTTAATTTATGACTAGAAACAAGATTGCCTTTCT
Source organism: Flavobacterium galactosidilyticum (assembly GCF_020911945.1). Classification (NCBI taxonomy): domain Bacteria; kingdom Pseudomonadati; phylum Bacteroidota; class Flavobacteriia; order Flavobacteriales; family Flavobacteriaceae; genus Flavobacterium; species Flavobacterium galactosidilyticum. The sequence continues at coordinate 2,253,626 of NZ_CP087135.1, read as the reverse complement.
CTTCAAATATCTTAGCATCAAAGGTCTGATTCATCACTAATATTTCTGATTCAGCGACTGCCTTTTCTAGTACTTTCAAATCAACTGCAAATTGCTTTGTTTTATTTTTTTCGAAAGAAATATCCAAAGTCTTAGACAGAATAATCTGAACAGATTCAAGAGAATCAAAATGATGAATCTTAAGTAACTCAGCAATATTTTTTTGAATTTCTTGAAGCAATTGTTCAGATGAAACTGCTTGTTCATTTAGCAGTTTCAAATTTGCTTTAAGGCCTGACAATTCATTGTTTTGCAATTGAATGGCTTCCGTATTTAATTTATATTCAGATGCTACTCGGTTGTTTTCCTGATGTAATTTTGTTTTCTCCTCTCGAATTAGGTCAATTTTAGTTTCAGCATAATCTGCGAAAGCCAGTGCTTTTAACTGAGATAGTTCATTAATTATTGTTGCATCTTTTGCTGCTTTATCACTAGCAATAATAGTTTTATTAGCCGATTGTTGTTTTAACTCTTCCGCCAATTGTTGCTCACGCACACGAATTTCTTTTTCTTTTAGCTCTGTTGCGGCGATGGTTCTCTCAATGATTTCCTGCTCATTCCTTTTAGCTAAAAAAGCAGAATTGTCACTGGCAACAAAATCAGTCCACACAAATTTTGATAAGTGGATTTTAACTTCCGCTTCTAAAGTTGCCTTTTCACTCAAAGTCAGTTGCAATTGTTCCACAGCATGCCCAATCAAATGTTCGATTTTAGAGGCTTTGGTTTGGATTTCATCAATTTCTTTCGCCTGATTTTCTAATTGTGAAATCCTTGCTTCAATTACTCGTAATTGATCCGAAACATCTTCAGCTTGCATCACCTTAGGATGTTCCTGCGATCCACACAAAGGGCAGTCCGCTCCATCGTGTAAATTATCAGCATAGTGGGCTAATTCTTTAGAAACTAAAAGTTTTGTTTTCACTTCTAAAGTAGCTTTATTATCAACTAGAAGTACTTCTCGTTTCGCTTCTACTGCGGCTTTCCAGCTATCAAATGGCAATTCTAATTCTGAGAATAAAGTTTTCTGCTTTACTAAATAATCTTGAATAGTGTTTATTCTGGTCTTTTTTTCAGTTAATTGAAGCTGAAATAATTCCTCTTTAGCGTACCAATTTCCAACATCCAGTAATTTTGTCCCATCTACTTTTTTAGACTTTAAATCCGTCAACTCTACATAAAAGTTTTTTAACTCATTCTTCAGTTCGTTTTCTTTCTTTTCAGTTTCCAAAAATAAAAGCTCAGCATCTTTGTCCTTTTTCACAATTAAAGCAACTTCTTGCTCTAACACAAGAATTTTCTCAATTGATTCCAAGTCGGATACTTTATTTTTGGAAGATTCTAGTTGGTCAAATTGTGGCTGTAATGCATTAATTCTGCCTTGGTTACTTGCTTTATCAATTTCTACTTCCTTCTTTTTATTTTCAAGAAAAAGGTATTGTTCTTTTGTTTTTTCGAAAGCAACTATTGCCACTTCCTGCTCATTCAATATCGCTTTAAAAGCTTTCTCGGTGATTTCAAAAGCAACAATCTCCGCTTCTAAAGCATCCATTTTGGGCTTTTGTTCAAATAGTGTCAAAAGCTGGCTTTTCTTCTTTTCTAAAGCTTCAAAATTTGCTTTTAAAACAGTAAGCTTATTCAGTTCTATCTCAGCTAAACTCAACTCTATTTTATCCTTTTGCAATTCAGCAGCAGCAGTTACAACTTCATTTTCTAAAAGGGCAATCGCTTCAGCAGAAATAGCCTCAAAACCAGATAATTCTCCTTTGAGAAAATCCAGTTTACTAGTTGTATCTCTTTGTAAAGCGGAAACTTTGTAACTCAAATCAAAACGTTCCAGATGAAAAATTTCCTTCATCATATCCGAACGTTCTTTGCCTTTCAATCCTAAAAACTCGTTAAATTTTCCTTGCGGAATAATAATCGTACGTCTGAAATTTTCGTAGGTAAGTCCAATTATTTCAGTCGCATCAGCAGAAGTCATGGGAATCCATTGCTCCTCTTTCCATTCGTAGGCTAATCGCTCAATGGTAGTGGTTTCCTCAAAACGCTTTTTTCGTTTCCAGTCCGCAACAAATTTAAATTTTCGTTCCTCAAAATTTAAGAATTCAAATTCAATATTAGCACGATCCGATTTTAGGTTTAGCATATTATATGCACGCTTATCCGTTTTATTCAAACGATCCGTTTCACCGTACAACACAAAACCAATGGCTTCTAAAACTGAAGATTTTCCAGAACCTACGGCTCCAAAAATCCCGAATAAACCTGCATTAGTCAATTCTTCAAAATCAATGGTTTGTTTTTTTTGGTAGGAATACAAACCGGTAATACTTAATTTTAATGGTAGCATAAAGGCTTTGTTTATTCGTTTTTAGCTTGACTTCCAATAATTTCATTAAATAAATCCAACAGTTCTTCGTTAGGTTCCTGTTTGTGTTTGGATTTAAAATAATCGGTAAATAATCCCTGAATATCTTGCTCTAGATTTACTTTTGGTGTATTTAATTCTTCAATAGTATTTTTAATTAAAACTGGAATAATAAAAATAATTCCGTCATGACTTTCGTGAATTCTTTTTAAATCCTGAGTCGCAAAAAAAGTATCACTTACTAAAGTCAATTCAACTAAACAATACGGATTTGCTAATAACCACTCGACTGCATCATCAATAGATTCAAATCGTTTGCGGTGTAAAACTCTGCCAGACTGCAATGGGATTGCAGTGTATTGAACCGCTTCATGAGGTTGTACTTCGATTAGGACTACTTTTTTATCTTGTCCTGCTTCTGAAAAACTATAAGACAATGGACTGCTGGAATACACTACAGGACTAGGATGACCGCCTACGTTTTGAAAACGATGCAAATGTCCTAGAGCGGTATATTGTATTTGGTGCGGAATACAATCGCTATAAACAATGTCGGCATTCCCTATTCGCAATGGCTTTTCGCCATCTGGTTCTTCCAGGATTTCACCACCACGTTTTAACATATATAAATGTGTGGTCAATATATTTACTCCTTTGTTGTCGCAATATTTATTAGCGATTGTTGACCATGAATCCTGTAATAATTGATTCAATTGCTCTTCTTTATTCTCGGCACCTAAATAGGTTTTCAAACGCATTTCATTAGCGTAAGGAGTTGTAATTATGCGTATCGGAAAATCATATTGCGGTAATTTTATTTCTATAAAACCATTTTCTGATTGTATGATTTCAAATCCATTTTCAATAGTTATACAGGGAATTGCAATATCTGGATTTCCTACAAACAGAATTCCGCATTCTCGCGCTAAAGGATTAGGAGAATCAATTCTATCTGGACTATCGTGATTTCCTGCAATAGCAATAACTGGCCGTTTACCACTATTAGTTAATCTCTTTAAGGTCTTATATAGTAAATCAACTGCTTCGACTGGCGGATTGAAGGTATCAAATAAATCACCTGCAACTATAACAAGATCTGCATTTTGATTATCTGCAATTTCGCAAATTTCATTCATCACCAATCTTTGTTCGTCCAAACGGGAAAAATGATCCAGTTTTTTTCCTAAATGCCAATCGGCAGTATGCAGTATTTTCATTCCTTATGATTGTATGTATTAACTACTTATGTTCTGTAAATAAGATTGTTTTTTGCAATAGCAATATCCTAATAATAATTTTTAAAAAAGCATAATTCAGTAAAATTAATTGTTGAAATTTTGTTTAAGATAGAATTTAATGACACAATTTTTAAATGATATTGTATTTGGTTACGTGAAAAAAAAGTTGGGAAGCCACTTTACAAATACTGAATTTGCTCAATATTAAGTGGAATGAAGCTCAGTTTGAAACAGAAACTAGACTTAAAAACGAACCCACTTCAGTATCTAACTTATGTTATACTCTGGTTACTCCCTTTTTTTTTGAACAAAGGCGCAAAATAAGAAGTTGATTGATAGTTTAACTCAAAGGCAATTCCAGCTGCATCTCTTGAATGGTCTTATAAAAGAATTTGACTGTACAATATAATAACTTCATCTATCCATTGTTTAAGCGGCTTCCCAGAAGGATCTTTTACGCATTTATTGAGATAATTGTCAAAGATCTTTAGCTCATTTGACTAATTCTAGATAGTCTTATAATAAATATGATTACTTTAAACCAATTACCTAAAACTAAAAGAAATATAGCAAGCGCGAGAAAGCAGTTCATTGCCTTTATTTTCTGTCGAAATTATTTTAATAAAATAGATTAGAATAAACTGACACAAATTTCCCTAACCCGCTCACTTGTAAACAACTCCTTCTCACCAATTCAAACGCACGCACAATCCAATCAAAAGTTACGTCGTTCAAAATTAAAAATGGAGACCTATAGAAAAAACTTCTACATCATCGGAACGCAGCTCCTCAACTGAATTTTGCATTAGGTGGCGAGGACCAAATCATAAAAGTAAATGACACCCTGAAGTGGTTATCTAAAAATAGAATTACTGAAACCGATTTTCAGATCTTTATTCATAAAAGGATGGGACATTAAATATCTACAACTATTTTTGAAATTGAAGTTGCTCGCTTTTTTAATCAATATAATTCTTTGAAATAAATAACATATATGGAAATCATAAAAGCTAAACTACTATTGAAACTATCTATTTCTCCAAATTACTTGGCGTAAAAAAACCGTCTGGATTTGAATCGAGACGGTTTTTTTGTATGTAATAATTCCTAAGCTTCTACATCATTCAGTTTACTATTTTTATGACTAAAGCCAAAATAAATAACCAGTCCTATCAATAGCCAAATTCCGAAATAAATCCAGTTCCAAACACTCAATTCGGCCATCATATACAAGCAACAAATTAATCCTAATAATGGTATCAGAGATAAATTCGATTTAAAAGACCAAACTACTAAGCCTGCCAAAACAATTAGAAAAATCCACATTGGAATTTTGTGTTTGAACAAACTAAATCCGCTTTCGTATTTTATAGAATCCGCTATTGGTAAACCAGCAATTACATTTGAATAGGTAGCATCATCTTTATGATATTTACTTAATAAAACTTCTAAATCTGGATTCCCAACCGTTTTATTTTGAGGATCAATACTGACTAAATAATCGTACACTTTTTGAGTCTCTTCTTTATTTAACGAAGTTACAATAGCTTCAGCATTGTTAACTTGAGTTTCATTTGTAATGAAATCCATAGTTGCTTTTTTGTTGTAACCAAAAGCAAATACTAATCCAATAATTATTAAAACGGGCATTATAAATTTAGAATTTACATATGGTGTTTTAAACTTTCCACGAGGAATATCCGTTCTATTTTGTAAAACTAGTACTCCCGCACAAACCAACACAAATGCAAATAAAGTTCCAATACTGCACAAATCTGTAACTAATGTTAAGTTCAAAAATAAAGCGGGAACCGCTACAACAAAACCAGTAACGATCGTTGCATAAGAAGGAGTTTTATATTTAGGATGTACTCTTGAAAAACGTTTTGGCAATAATCCATCACGACTCATACTCATCCAGATACGAGGTTGTCCCATCTGGAAAACTAATAAAACACTTGCCATGGCTACCACCGCACTAACTGCAATAATTCCTGACATCCATTTAAGATCTAATTCTTGAAAAACAAAAGCTAATGGATCACCTACATTTAATAAACTAAAATTCACCATTCCAGTCAATACCAAAGCAATCGCAATATACAAAAGGGTACATATAATTATGGCCCACATCATTCCTCTAGGTAAATCACGTTGCGGATCTTTACATTCTTCAGCGGTTGTAGAAATAGCATCAAAACCAATATAGGCAAAAAACACTGCGGAAACTCCTTTTAAAACTCCCGTAACACCGTTTGGTGCAAAAGGATCCCAATTAGCAGTATCGACATAAAATATCCCTACGGCAATAACTAATAGTACCACACATAATTTAACAACTACCATGATATTACTCGCATTTCGGGACTCTTTCATACCACGATAAATCAATGCAGTAATTAAAACGATAATCAATAAAGCGGGAAGATCAGCTACAAAATGAAAAGAACCTATCATTGGTGAAGTCGTCCAAGCTGTATAAGCATCTTGCAAAGCAGGACTCAAATTTGCAAATTCTTTACCTCCTTGCATCAATGCCGTAGCATCCTTAAATCCATGAGAAGCGGTTAAAAAATCCATTTGAACCCATTGTGGCAATTCAATACCACCACTTTTGAGCAATCCTGTAAAATAATCACTCCACGATATGGCAACTGTTATATTTCCTACAGAATATTCCATAATCAATGCCCAACCTATAATCCAAGCTATTATTTCACCAAAAGCAACATAAGAATAGGTATAGGCACTCCCAGAAACGGGAACCATAGAAGCAAATTCAGCATAGGCAAAAGCGGCAAAACTACAAGCAATAGCAGTAAATAAGAATAGAAATATTACAGCAGGTCCTCCGTCAGCACTTGCTTTTCCAATAGTGCTGAAAATACCTGCTCCTACAATTGCTGCAATACCAAATGCAGTCAAATCTCTTGCAGTCAAATGTTTACCAAGAGCATCATGTCCATCCGCATTATTCTTTTCAACTTGCTTTAAGATATCTTGAACTGTTTTTTTTCTAAATAAACCATTTAACGCCATATTGTAAATTTTCTCATTAAAAATTAATATTATGCAAGTAACACCCCGATATTTTAGAAATAACGCAAATATTATTTAAAACCAAATGTATAAAACAAATTCAATTATGAAAGATTTGATTAAACTTTTTTTAAAGTTTAATCAAAAAAATCAAATTTATTTTAAGAGTTGCGACAAAATTAATACTAAATTTAAAAAAAGCAATATATCACGTAAAGTATAACTCCTACCTACTTTTTAGTTATAATATTTGGCCCATATTGATTCAAATTGAATTTTATTTTTTCAATTATTTATTTGCTTCCAAATTTTAGAAGAAAAATTATCATTATACATCAGTTTGTTAGTTCGCGTTGGATTGACACGATTAGTAAGAATAATTAAAAACTGATTATTATCTGGATTCATAAAGAAAAAAGTTCCCGTAAAACCGGTATGACCAAAATCATTCTCTTGATAAAACGCATCTGGTTTTCGTTTGTCAAAACCAAGTCCACGATAAATTCCTTTTTTTACCAACGGCGATTTTATAAATTCTCTAACTACTTTTTTTTCTAAGATTTGTTTACCTGCATACTTTCCATTATTAAGCAGCATTTGGCAAATCACAGAAATGGATTCTGCATTGGCAAATAATCCTGCATTTCCAGAAACTCCTCCTAAAATAGCTGCTGCTTCATCATGCACATATCCTTTAATCGTATCTTTTCTAAAAAAAGGATCAAATTCCGTTGGTGTCACATTTTGGTCAGAAGTCCATTTTAAAGGATTGTATCCAATTTTTGAGATACCTAAATCATTATAATTTTGTTTGACTAATTGATCTAGTTTCATACCTGTTTTTGATTCCATCATTTGTTGAACGAGAATCAAATTGAGGTCACTGTATAAATAATTCCCTCGTGTATTAGTATTGGCTAACCCTATTTTTTCATAAATCGTTTTATAAAAATCTGGATTCAACCACATGTTTTTATAAACTTGAATGTAATTATCTCTTGGTTCAAATGACAAGTATTTTGTATCGTAAACAATGTTTTTGTTGACATACATATTGTCAAATAATTCAATATAAACATCGGATTTTTGACTACTTAATAATGGTGATCCGTCAGGTGTAGAAAGCAAACTTTGATAAAAAGTAATTCCTGATTTAAGCCCTGTTGTATGCGTTAATAATTCAAAAAGTGTCAGGTCAGAAATAGCTGTGCTTTTATAAACTGCAACCACATCTCCTAATTTGTCTTGCAATTTTATTTTATTATCACCAACTAACCGCATCGCTACAAGAGTCGCTCCTAAAACTTTAGACATAGAAGCCAAGTCGTACACATCTTCCGTTTTTACCAGCTCTTTTTTTGAATAGTCGTGGTAGCCATAATTTTTCAAAATAAGGATAGAATCTTTACTACCAACACTAATTTGAGCTCCGGGGAAAAAACCTTTTTCAAGTGCATTACTCATCATCGAATCGATATAAACTTCATTCGTTTTAGTGTCGAAAGATTTACTTGATTTTTTTACCGAACTACAGCTAATTCCTAACAAAACTACGAAAACAAGAAGTATTTTAATTGTTGTATTTTTCATTTTGTTACGGATTAATTCTCAAATCTTGTCCTGCCATAATAGGTTCGTTATTTGTTCCAGTAATTACAATTTTCACTGCTTTTACCGGTTGCTTAGGAAAGATGGATGCATTACCATAATCAAAGCTATCTCCCTTTATAAAATCAACACCATTGTAAGAGTACTCCACGTGACCGTCACTAATAATAAAGCGCGGATGATGTGGAATTCCAGTCAAGACATCAATTTTAGAAGAAGTAACAGGCTTCGTAAATGTGTATAAAATCCAATCACCATTCACACAAGGAACATCGGTACGCAAATACGTTTCGATATTGAAATCTTCCAGCTTAGAAAACGGAAATTTCGGGTTTTCTGCCATCGATGAAGTTACTTTTACTTCTGGTTCCTGATAGGGAGAGCAATCGAAATTTACCTTCGCTGCTGATTGTTTTGCTTCTTTATTTTCAACAGTAAAATCCAAACGATAGCTATTTTTTTCGTTGTAATTTTCAATCACAAATCGCAAACGAGGTTTTGATTTTAAAGTTCTTGCTGCTGACTCCGTTTGTATCAATTTATCATTTTCAAAAAGGGAAACTGCTTTGATACTTCCATTATTAGATGCGTCAGATTCTGCATCAAAAGTGAGATACCAAATTCCATTTTTATCAATATTTTCCGAAATATTTTCCGAAACATTTAGCGTTTCCGCTTTAGATGTGTTCCAATTTGCAACTGGCAGTTTCTCTACTTTTACAGCAGGACTTGCGGCAGTCTCATTAAAAAAAGTTCTAAACATATATTTCTCATAATCCTTCGTTTGAATTGGATTTAAATACAAAGGGGACTCTCTTGTAGGTTCGTTTCCTTGCGAATCGTAACGAACAACAGCTCCTTCATAAGGCAGAGTTACAGTAATATTTCCATTTTTATAAATTGCTGTTGGTGGAAAGTCTCTAAAAGCAATTCCCATATTTGCTAATCGTTGCAAATGACTATTAGTCAATCTTCCATAAAAATCTTTCCAGTTTTTATCTTCTTTTTTAGACCAAGCTATTTCAGATAAAGCCGTAATTCGTGGATAACTTTGGTATTCCATAAATCGAGCTGGCAGATCAAGATATTCGCTCCATAAAGCACCTTGAACCCCTTTTATTAATTTTTGCTCGCCTAATGACAAGTCATTTTCAGGAACTGGTTCAAACGAATACACTCTTTTAGTATCGATAATCGCAGCCCAACGATGACCTCTTTCGGTTTCAGACTGTGCCATATCAAAATAGGTATATTGTCCTGGAATCATAATAGTGGGATGCCCTTTTTTGGCAGATTCTATTCCGTAGCTTATACCTTGCCAAGCAAAAATCTCGGTTTTAGGACTTAACTCCCCACCTTTCATAATTTCGTTCCAGCCCGCCGACTTTCTATGGTATTTTTCAACAATTTTTTCGATGCGTCTAAAGAAATAATTCTGCAACTGAAAAGTATCTGTATATCCTTCCTTTGCCATTACTGCTTTACATTTTGGACATTGCTCCCAATTCGCACGATTCACCTCATCGCCTGCAATATGAATGTATTCAAAAGGAAACATTGCTGTAAATTCTTTGATAATTCCATCTAAAATTTCAAAATTTTCTTCACGACCAACGCACCATACATTTTTTACTTCTCCCTGAACACTTTTTGTTTCCTGTTCTGTAACACAACCAATTTCAGGATAAGATGCAGTTACAGCTCGAGAGTGTCCTGGAATTTCAATTTCGGGCATAATTGAAACTCCGCGTTTTAGACCATAAGCTACTACTTCTTTGATATCTTCTTGGGTGTAATAACCTCCGTAACGCTTATTTCCCGAACCATAAGAAGGTAACAAAACTTCCCCTGGACCTCTAAATCCACCTTTTAAAGTTAAATCTGGCATCGATTTAATTTCTACTCTCCAACCATTATCATCGGTAAGATGCCAATGAAAGACATTCATTTTATGCGCTGCTAACCAGTCGATGTAATTTTTAACAGTTTCTTTATCAAAAAACTGTCTTGAAACATCAAGCATCATTCCGCGCCATTCAAAACGAGGATAATCTTCTATTTGCACATAAGGAATTGTTCCTTTTTTCACGTCTTTGGCAGAACAAATTTGAAGTAATGTTTGAAAACCATTCCGTAATCCGTTTGGAGAATTCCCTTTAATAATAACACCTGTTTTGTCAATACTCAAAGTGTAACCATCATTGGGAATGCTCAATTTATCATCTACTAAAAACTGAATTCCATTTTTGTGATGCTTTTTTCCAATTGAAATTTTTGGAGTAGTTCCCGTATTTTTCAGAAACTCACTACCAATATAATTAGTGCTATTTTTTATCTTTTTGTCAACAATAATATGTACTTCTGACGGAATTAGAAACACTCCTAACTGCTGTTCTATTTTGACAGGTTTCGGAATAATATCTAGTTTTTGAGCGTTTACTGTATTTAATGAACTTAAAAAAACAGCAATTAGTAGCAGATATATTTTCATTTTTTTACTTGATTAAATTGTACAGGATAACTTTCTGTTTGAGTTGTGCTCAATGCAGAAACAGCATAAATATAATTTTGGAAATCAGCATTTGGCACCTCTAAATTTGTCGCAGTAGTTACGTAATAAATATTTTCAGGATTAGAAAAATCAGTTATTTTACCGTTGCTAAATCTATAAATGACATACTTTTTATTGTCTTTTCCAGGCTTCCAACTAAGAACCATTTTGTTCTCTTTTTTAAGAACCGAAGTTTCCATTGGCGGCTGTGGTTTAATTCTCGTAATTCTATTTGATTCGGGTGTTAGAGCGATATATTTATATTGTTTTTCGAGCAGCGGTTTTCTAAATGAATCCCCTAGTTTTCCAAAAACGTTAGCCGTAAAATGCATGGAACCATCAATTAGTGGCAAGGATCGAATCATTTCTAACTGCTTTACTATTTGATCTGTACTTCTCCATTCGATTTCTTTAGCGGTTTTAGAAATTTTGTAATCACCTAAGCCAATATAAACATTCGCTCCATATTTGTGTGCTGCCCACCATTTTGCTAAAACTTCAAAATCAGCTCTATCAAAACCTATATGCCAATACAATTGAGGCGTTACATAATCAATCCAGTTTTCTTTTTGCCATTTTAAAATATTGGCATACAAATCATCATAATTTGTAGCACCAGCAACAGTATTCGAACCTTCTGAATCTTTGGACTTATTTCGCCATACTCCAAAAGGGGAAATTCCAAATTCAACCTCTGGTTTATTGGCAATTATCGTATCTCTTATTTGCTTGATAATCAAATCTACATTGTCCCTTCTCCAATCCTCTTTGTCTTTAAATTGTCGCGGTTCAGTAGCAAAAGCCTTATCGTCAGGAAATTCTTCGCCTACTATTTTATAAGGATAAAAATAATCGTCCATGTGTATGGCTTGAATGTCATAATTTCGAACAATCTCCCCTACTACTCCAGCTACAAAATCTCTGGTTTCTTGGTAACCTGGATTAAAATATCTCGTTTTTCCATAAGTGAGAAACAGTTCTGGCTTTTTAAAATACAAATGTGATTTGCTAAGAACATCTATAGTAGTGTCTTTTTGTACGCGATACGGATTGAGCCAAACATGTACACTCATTCCTCTTTTACCAGCTTCGTCAATCATTAATTGCAGCGGATCAAAACCAGGAGCAACTCCTTGCGTTCCGGTAATCCAATGAGAAGCAGGTTCCTTAGAAGATTTATAATACGCATCTGCCGTAGGGCGAATTTGAAAAACAACAGTATTCAAATTATATGACCTTAAATTATCCAAAATCCGAATCATCTCCCCTTTCATTTCTTGGTCTGAGAGTCCTGGTTTTGACGGCCAATCTATATTATCAACAGTTGATATCCATGCAGCACGCATGTCTCTTTTTTGGAGTTGTTGACTAAAAATATTCGTTTGAAAAAATAATACTAGAATTAAAATTTTTATACTCTTCATGATTACGATTTAAATTAATTAGTTGAATTATTAATGAGAGAAAGATTGTTACAAATTATTCTAACAAGTAAATTCCACCCTCAATGAGTGAAGTCCAAACGCTACCTTTTTCATCAATTGAAAATCCGTTTATACTTGAACTCCCCAATTTAATTACTTTTATTATCTCAAATTTATTAGCATCAACAATAACAACTTCACCTTTACGACTACCCACATAAATTTTACCGTTTTTCTCAAGAATTGGTGCAGGATTGTGTTCATATCCTATTTTTAAATCTAAGACTTTACTTTGGCTTACTAAATTTTCTTCAGTCAATTCTAAATTATCGCTTAGTGGTAATCTCAAAAGTTCACCATCCATTGTTTTAGCATAAAACCATTTACCATCTTGGCTTTTGCCCATTGATTCTCTAACCTTCCATTTAGAGGTTCTCAATAAAGTTTTTCCTGTATTTAAGTCCAAAATAGTAAGGAAGCGCTGTGGAGTAACAAAATAAAGTCTTTTGTTTGAAGCCACTACATTGACATTACCTGGTGAATACAGCTCTTGTTTTTCATTGCCATTATTCCATTTCCATAAAAGTGCTCCAGTAGTTTTATTTAAACAATAGAGAAAGGTATCCCACGATCCAAAAATAATTGTATTACCATGAATTAATGGTTTTCCTTGTGAATAAGACAGTGGTAATTTGCTTTCCCAAATCATTCTTCCTGTAACTGCATCAACACAAATAAATTTTGTAGAACTTGCTGTGTAGATTTTATTCTTTTCTACAATTGGTGCACCAACTAGAACTCCTCCAACCGAAATATTCCATCTCTCTTTTGCTGTATCTTTATCAAACCCTAAAATATTGCCTTCAATTGTGCCCACTACTAATGTACTTTTGACAATTGTAGGAGTAAAATAAATAGAATTAGCCGTTTCTATTTTCCAATTCGAAATTTTACTTTTCAGATTTACAGACTGAATTTGTCCTAGAGAATTTGCAAAATAAAGGTTCTTTTTATCAAAACTAGGAACACTATAAATTGATGCTATATCAGCAATAAAAGGCTCGAAAAGCTGATTTATTTCATCATCCACAATTTCAATTTTAGAAGGCTGTGAAGAAATAGAAAATTTAAAAACACTTGGTTTATCTAACTCTTTTTTATAAATACGAATACTATCATTACCAATAATTACTTCATTATAACTTTTAGTTTTTCCGTCTCGAGAAGTAATAGATGCTCCCATAATACCACTCAAACCAGAGAAATTATACTCTTTTAAAGTATGACCGTGACCACAAAAATTAGCTACTGTTGGATATTTTTCCAAAACAGAAAGTACTTCTTTGTAATTACTAAGACTATTATCTAAAGGATAATGAGAAAAACTTAGAACTTTTTTTAAATTACCATTAAGACTATCCTTAATTGTTTTGTCTAAAAACAAAAGATCCTCTTTTTTCACAAAACCATCACCCATTTTCATATAAGGTCCACAAGGGAAGCCAACAAAAAGGTAATCTCCTTTTGAGAAAACAAAGCGATCTGCTCCCCAAAGTCTCTTGTAAGTCAAACCTGCGCTTTCGCTCCACGTAGTTTCATGATTTCCAGAAATTATATGGTACGGTATTTTTAAACTCGATAGAATCGCGTATACATGATTTAACTCTTCGTCATCTCCACGATTAGTTAAATCACCTGTAATTACTACAAATTCATTAGTTGATTCATTAATCTCCTTAATAATTTTTTGCAATAAAAAATCATTTTCATTTCCTTCAGTAACATGTATATCAGTAAGATGTACAAATTTGATATCCTCTTTACTATCTATATTTTGGGACAAACAAGATGTAATTATAAAAAGAAATAGAATTTTAGAATATATATATTTCATAATTAATTAGTTTACTGTTTGCTTAAAAAAATTATTAAAAAACAACAATTGAAATTTTAATGAGTTTTCCCAATAATCGATATTGTGTTTCCCCGGACGCTCTATATAATCGTGATTGATTTTTAAAGCAAGCATCTTCTCATGAAGCTTTCTGTTTACCTCAATAAAAAAATCGTCAACACCACAATCAATAATTAGTTTTAAATGATTATTTCCTACCAAGTTAAGCATATTAATGATGGTATTTTTGTTCCAATTTTCAGGAAAATCAGTAATGGAACCAAGGCGTTTTTTTATATCCCAGTTTTCAGGAAATGGACGAATATCAACTCCTCCGCTCATGCTTCCTGATGCTCCATACACATCTTGATGTTTGAACGATAAGTACAACGCTCCATGTCCGCCCATACTTAAACCACTTATGGCTCTTCCCGCAGGACTGGCTATGGTTTTATATTTTTTATCTATAAAAGGAACCAATTCATCTACTATATACGTTTCATATTTAAAGGTCGAATCTATTGGACTATCAAAATACCAACTCGAATAATTCCCATCAACACCTATTATTATAAAACCATATTTATCAGCCTGATTTGCAACTTCTTTAAAACTTTTAACCCAAGTTGCGTAATTGCCGCTATAGCCATGAAGAAGATATACAACGGGGAATTTTTTATTGCTTTTTTTATAACCTTTTGGAGTTATTACACATGTTTTTATGTTTTTATTCATCGCTGAGCTAAAAACACTTATAGTATCAATCTTAGCCGCTTTGGCAGATAAGAAAACGAATAAAAAAAAAGTGAAAAAGATTGATTTTTTCATAGACTTATGGTTTCTCTTAGTTTAAAAAAAATAGATTCTTTTACTAATATGGCGTGTTATTATTCTACCAGGCACAAAGACAAAAGGAAAACTGTTTAGCATTTTGAAAAATCTAAGTAAACAAACCTTCCCAACTTAGTGCATAATAAAGATGTTTTTATTTACTAAAAAAAACACCTAAACTCCAATTATAAAAACATATTATCGTAGTAAAACAAAAAATGCAATTGAACAATTTATTTTAAACAATCCCTCAATATTGTCACTGGATGCAATGCTTTTCTATTAGTTCCGTCAAAAATCTGATGGCGGCAACTCGTTCCTGCCGCAGCAATTGCGACAGCCGCATCAGTGGCTCGTATCTTTGGAAATAAAGTATCTTCACCCATTTGCATACTGATTTCATAATGCTCTTTTTCATATCCAAAAGAACCTGCCATACCACAACATCCCGAATTGTAAATAGTAACCGAATTGTTTTTGGGTAAATTCAACATTGCAAAAGTCGCTTCTATAGAACTCAATGATTTTTGATGACAATGCCCATGAATTTTTATAGTTTTAACTTTATCAGAAAATTGATCCGAAGAAATTTTACCCTTGGTAATTTCATTTTTGAAAAATTCTTCAATGGTAAATACATTTTCAGCTAGCTTTTCTGCATTTTCTTTATCATCAGCTAATCGAATGTATTCATCCCTAAAAGTCAATATTGCCGAAGGTTCAATTCCTATTAGTGGACAATCTGCAGTAATATAGTCTGAAAAAATACTCACATTTGTATTCGCAATTGCTTTAGCTTCCTCTAGAAAACCTTTAGAAATAAAGGCTCTTCCACTTTCTTCATGATCGACTAAGATGACTTCGTAACCTAATGCTGTCAACAACTCATACGCATCTATTCCCACAGAAACATCGTAGAAATTTGTGAATTCATCACAAAACAGACATACTTTTCCGTTTACAAATGTTGCACTGGCTTCTTGATTCCAGTTTTTTTCGTACCATTTTCTAAATGTCCTTGGAGCTAAAAGTGGTACTTCCCGTTGTGATGCAATTCCCATACTTTTTTTGACAAAAGGCAAATTGATCATGAAATTGGTAAACTTTGGCGTAATGCTTCCTAAACCATTCAATTTTGAATTAAAGGCAAAAATTTTATTTCGCCATGAAAACCCATTAGCCTTCTGATATTGGTATAAAAATTCAGATTTTAAAGCAGCTACATCCACATTACTTGGACATTCACTAGCACAAGCTTTACAGCTCACACACAATTCGAACACTTTATATAATTCCTCTTCATCAAACTTGTTGACTTTTTCAGAATGTGTCAAATATTCTCTTAATGCATTTGCTCTAGCACGAGTAGTATCTTTTTCATTTCGAGTAGCACGATAACTAGGACACATACTTCCACCAGCTGAAGGTAGTTTTCTGCAGTCGCCAGATCCATTGCATTTTTCAGCAGCTCGTAAAATCCCTAAACTATCTGAAAAATCTTGTATAGTCGCAATGTCCGGTTCTACCCTGCCCGCTTCTACTCGCAGATTCTCATCCATTTTAGAAGCATTTACAATTTTTCCGACATTCAGAATTGTATTGGGATCGAAGGCTTTTTTGATTCGTTTTAGTAATTCATAATTTTTATCGCCAATCATGAAGGGTAAAAACTCACCACGAACAATTCCGTCACCATGTTCACCACTCAGCGAGCCTCTGTATTTTTTAACTAATACAGCAACTTCGGTCGCTATATTTCTAAATTGATGTAATCCTTCTTTTGTTTTTAAATTCAAAACGGGACGTAAGTGTAATTCTCCTGCTCCGGCATGTGCATAATAAATAGCGCTCTGACCGTGACGCTCCATCATAGCTGAAAATTCAGCAATGTAATTTGGCAAATCACTCAATTCAACAGCGGTATCTTCAATGGAATCAGCAGCTTTATTATCACCTACAATACTTCCTAAAAGTCCAAGACCTGCTTTTCGCAATTCATTTACTTTATCAATATCAGCTCCGAATATTTTTGGCAAAGCATATCCATGATTGTTTTTTTGAAGATCTGCAATCAAAGCATCAGCTTGTCTTTCGGCATCTTCCATACTTATATGCGATGCCACTTCTAACATTATAACTGCTTTTGGCTCTCCTTGTATGAAAAACCTATTTTTAGCTTGTTCTCGATTAGTCTTAGTACAATCTAATATAGTATCATCCATCATTTCGCAAGTGTACAAATGATGCCTCATCGCAGTTACCACGGCTTCTAAACTTTCCTGAATGGTATGAAAATGAGCCATTACCATCACATTATTCGTTGGAGGCAAATCATCCACTTTCAGCGTGATTTCAGTTGTAAAAGCTAGTGTTCCTTCACTTCCACACAGCAATTTTCCTAAATTTATTGTGTTCTCCGTTCCTCCAAAAAGATCCGAGTTTAGTAATAAATCAACAGCATATCCAGTATTTCGTCTGTGAATTTCAGGTTTTGGAAATTCCTTTATAATTTCGATCTGATGATCCTTATCAGAAAGCTCCTCATGAATTGTCTTATAAATTGAACTTTCTAGGCTGTCACCTTTTGTTTTTTCTATAAATGCAGCAGAACTCATTTCCCTAAATGCAACTGCACTTCCATCACTCAAAATAGCTTTTATCTCAACGATTTTATCACGCGTAACACCATATCGAATCGAGGTTGTTCCTGATGAATTATTACCTACCATTCCTCCTACCATACATCGATTAGAGGTCGAAGTATTGGGCCCAAAAAATAATCCGTGGGGTTTTAAATATAAATTCAGCTCATCTCGAATCACACCGGGTTGAACGGTTATTGTTTTATTTTCTTTATCAAAAGAAACAATTTTGGTAAAATGTTTAGAAACATCTACAATTATTCCTTCACCAACAGTTTGTCCTGCTAAAGAAGTTCCAGCAGTTCTAGGTGTTACCGAAATTTTGTTTTCGGCTGCAAAGCGAATGATTTTAACAATATCATCTACTGATTTTGGAATCGCTACTGCGGTAGGTGTAATCCTGTATGCAGATGCATCAGTAGCGTATAAAATTTTATGAAGATCATCGTATAAAAGCTCTCCTTCTAGTGACTGAGATAAATGAGATAATTTATGGGAAATGGACATGTAAATCTAATTTTATTAAAAACTAAAATATTATAATCTAAAATGCGCTGGCTTGGATCTTAATCACAAGTAAAAACAAAGCAAAGACTCCTCGATTTCTACTAAATAAATTAAGAAATTGTGCAATTGATATTGGAGTACAACTTGGTATTATAATGTTCTAAACTTTATACAGTATAAAACAATAATACTTTATTATTGTGATATTTATAAAATGGAAACTCCAGACTTTACATACTCTTCAAGTGCTGCATCAGAAGGATCTAATTCGGTTACAATAGTATCTAATTTACTAATATCGCAAACTACGTGCGGCCTTTTAGTATTCAGTTTATCCGTGGTAAACATCGCCACAACTCTATCTGATGATTCTATCATTGCTTTTTTAACAATTGATACCTCATAACCCATTTCAGTAAGACCTTGTTTGATATTTATACTACTTACTCCCATAAAACAAATATCTGCTTTGATTTTTGACAAAACTTGTAGCACATCGATTCCTATCGTAACCATTGCATTTTTTTGCATTTTTCCTCCTATAAATATCAGATCTATATTTGGGTACTGCGATAATTGCATCGCTATAGGCAAACTATAGGTATAAATAGTAGCTTTTAGCAAAGGCGGTATAAGTTGAGAGAAAATCAAGTTTGTGGTACCACCACTCATGATAATCACTTGACCGTCATGAAGTAACGAAAGTGCCTTAGCCGCTATTTCTTTTTTCTTATCTTCATTGGTTATTAGAATATCAAATACACTTTTGTTTTTCTCAGCGACTGGAATTCCACCGCCATATACTTTTTCAAGCAGGCCTTTTTCATGTAACTTGTTCAAGTCCCGTCGTATAGAATCTTCTGAAACATCCAAATCTACTGCTAACTGAATAGTATTTACACGATGCTCTTCAGCAAGTTTAGTTATTATATATTTATGTCTTTCAGCTTTAAGCATGGTAAAGTGTATATGTAGGTTACAAATGTATTAAAATATTTAATTAAAGATTCGGCATTTCTCAACATTATTTAACAAATTTATATAAAAAAATGTAATTTAATGCATTATGTTGCATTATTTATCTTTATTTTAAAAATAATTGGAAAAATATTGCATTTATATGCACTAATTAAATATATTTGTACAATAACCTTTAAAAAACCAAATAATTATGAAAAAATTATTACTGATTTCATTTTTGTTTTTTTTAGTACAAGCCACGTTTGCACAAACAAAAACAATAACTGGAACTATTAAAAACAACGCTGATGGAATTCCAATTCCCGGAGCCTCAGTTCTGATTAAAGGCACTACTAAGAGCAGTGTAACTGATATGGACGGTAAATATCTAATCAATGCATCACCATCTGATGTACTTGTTTTTAGCTATATGGGGTTTACAACTAAAGAACTTAAAGCAATAGGATCGACAATAAATGTTTCCCTTGAGGAAAGTGTAGAAAGTTTAAAGGAAGTTACAGTAACAACATCATTTGGTATCAAGAGAGCAAAAGCATCTTTAGGTTATGCTACACAAAGTGTAAAAGGTGAAGATCTTGCTGACACACAAAGAGAAAATTTTGCAAATGCTTTACAGGGAAGAATTGCTGGCTTAACTGTTACAAGTACTTCTGGAGCTCCTGGAGCTTCAGCTGCAATTCAGTTGCGTGGCGTTAACTCAATGAGTGGTAACAATCAACCATTGTTTGTTGTAGATGGTCTACCTATTAGTAATAACACCTTAGATCAAGGATTATTAATTTCGAATGCTCCAAATAGAAATGCTGATTATAATAGCCGTGGAGCTGATATCAATCCAGACGATATTGAAAGCATTACTGTTCTTAAAGGTCCTGAGGCTGCAGCATTGTACGGAATTGAAGCAGGAAATGGAGCAATTGTAATTACTACTAAGAAAGGAAAAAAAGGAAGAGGCACTATCACTTTTTCAACAGACGTTCGCTTTGATGATGTCTATCGTTTTCCAGAAACTCAAAAAGTGTATCAACGAGGTGCTTCCGGAATTACTAATAACAATTACAGAAGATATTTTGGTGAGAAATATGCTCCTGGAACACAAATGTTTGACAACATAAACAACTTTTTTCAGACCGGTATAAAAAAGTCAAACTCCTTAACTTTAGATGCAGGAAGTGAAACTATAACGTACAGACTTTCGGTTGCAAACTTAGAACAAGGAGGAGTTATACCAAACTCAGCATACGAAAAATTAAATTTAACGTTAGGTGGAACTGCAAAAATCACAGACAAATTAAGAGCAGAAGCCTCTGTGGCTTTCGTAAAATCTAAAACTGACAAAGCATCAAAAGGTGCTGGAGGTTTCTTACTTAATCTTTTATCTTTTCCTTCTGATATTGATGTTAGAGATTACCTGAATACTGATGGAAGCAGAAAAAAAATAACTGATGGTTCATTAGATACAGAAGCAGATAACCCATTTTTTAATGTAAATAAGAACAAAGCAAGTGACGAAAATGCACGTGTAATAACAAATGCTTCTCTTACTTACGATCCGCTTTCATGGTTAAGTTTTACAGGACGTTTTGGTGTAGATGCTAACTCTACACAAGGTTTTAGATCTTCACATCCTGAATCACAAGAAGCTGGCGCGTCCGGAGGATATTATGAGCAATACACAGATCAGACAAAAAATTATAATTTCCTTTTTTTTGGTACTGCAAAGCAATCATTAGGCAAGTTTAATGGATTACTTAGACTTGGTACTGCTAGAAAACTAGATAATTATGTTGTTTTATCATCTAAGGGAGAAAAGTTCTATGTTGCCGATGCTACTTCCATAAATAATACTGACCCAACAACACAAAGATCTTTAGAAAGAATTATCAAAAAACGTGTTGATGGAATATTTGGAGAATTCACGTTGGATTATGACAAATTACTTTACTTAACACTTACTGGACGTAATGACGTTTCCTCTACTCTTCCGCGAGATAATAACTCATTTTTTTATCCATCAGCCTCTATGAGTTTTGTTTTTTCAGAACTTAATGCTCTGAAGGATAATGAAATCTTATCTTTTGGAAAAATTAGAACTTCTTGGGCTAGAGTTGCAAACGATGCAAGACCTTACTCTATAACACCTGCTTACGAACCTAAAACTACAACGGGTGGTGGATTTGGATACTCTGTAACAGGAGCAAATCCAGCGCTTCAAGCAGAAATGAATACTTCGACGGAAATAGGAACTGAACTTCGTTTCTTTAAAAACAGATTTGGTTTAGATGTCGCTCTTTACGAAAGAAGAACTGATAACCCTATCATAAACGGAATGCGTTTAAGTTACGGAACAGGATTTGTTTTAACAGCTTATAATTTTGGTTCCTTAAAAAACAGAGGTATAGAAGTTACATTTACAGGTGCACCTATAAAAAGTGAAAACTTTACTTGGGATATATTGGCTAACTTTACAAAAACGGACTCTGAATTATTGAGTTTACCTTCAACGTTACCTGAATTTTATACTTCAGACACTTGGATGTATGGAAACGTTAGAGGTGGTGCAAGAGTTGGATCGCCACTAACTACTTTTACTGGTTACACTAACATAAGAAACAAGAATGGTGATATTTTAATAAATCCGTCTACGGGTCAACCATTAATTGATACAAATTTCCCAATCGTTGGAGATAGGAACCCAGATTTTTCTATAGGATTACAAAATAGTTTTACATTAAGAAATTTCAAATTATCGTTTCTTTTAGATATTCGTAAAGGTGGTGATATTTATAACGCAACAGAAGCATACTTATTTAATCAAGGTTTAAGTACACAAACTGTAAATAGAGAACAGCCAATCGTTATCAATGGTGTTATAAAAGATGGTTTAGAAGATTCTCCTACTCCTACAAAAAACAATATTCAAATTACACCTTATTTTCAAAACGATTATTATAACTCGAATACAGTATCATCTGATTTTATTGAGAGAGATGTCAATTGGTTACGTATGAGAGATATTACATTAAGTTATCGTTTTTCTCCTGAGCTAATTCAAAAAAGTAAATTATTCCAAAGCATGGCTATGTATCTAACAGTTACGGATGCATTCATGATTACAAACTACAAAGGAGCAGATCCTGCGGTAAATGGTTTGAATGCTAGTTCTGGAGGTGCCGGAGGCACAGGATTCGATTATGGGGTGCTTTCTACTTCAAGAGGAGTTAACTTAGGTTTTAAATTTGGACTTTAATAAAACATTAAAAAAAATGAAAAATATACATAAATATATAGCTGTTACCTTCTTAACTCTATTTATTACAGCTTGTAATAGAGATGAAATTGCAGAAGTGAATATAAATCCAAGCTTCCCTACTATTGTTGAACCTATTTTCCTTTTGCCAAGCATTCAAGCGCAAATGGCTGTGGGAATACAATTTGATTCAAGATTTATAGGTAAATACACACAATATTTATCTCATGCAACAACTGGAGATGTTTGGGATCGATATGGTTATGCTGCATCTAGTGATTCTGGAGGTGAAATTTGGAAGGTGGCTTACTATTCTATAGGACGTAACTTATCAAATGTTATTACAGAGGCAGAAAAAGCGCAAAGGTATGATATTCAAGGAATGGGAAAAGTAATTAGAGCGTGGTCATGGCAACAAACAACCGATTATCATGGTGAGATAATTAAATTTGACCAAGTTTTTACTGCTAGACTAACATTTGACTATGCAACCCAACAAGAAGCCTATGATGAAGTTACAAGATTAACTTTAGAAGGTATTGCTGACATGGAGAGAACGGATGGTAAATATGACATCAGCTATACAAAAAAAGGTGACTTAATATATGGTGGAGATAAATCTAAATGGATAAAATTTGGTTATGGATTATTAGCTAGAAACGCAAATAACTTAATTAACAAATCTACTTATAATCCAACTAAAGTAATTGAATACGTTGATAAAGCACTAGCTAGCCCTGCTGACGATTGTTATGTAAAACATGGTGGTACAAGTACTGCAGATGGTAATTTTTACGGAAATTTACGCAATAATCTATCTTTATATAGACAATCAGATTTTATTGTGAGAGCAATGGACGGTACTATTTTTACAGGTGCTGTTGATCCTAGAATGGCGAATGTTTTAGTGCCATCGGCAGATGGAGTTGTTAGAGGAAATCCTTTAAATACATCTGCTGGAACAGTAGCAGCGACTCGTATTCCAAATTTATGGGGAGGAACGACACAGCCTGTAGCTTCATTAACAGGAAGATATTTATTTAGAAATAATGCTGACTTCCCATTAATGACCTATTCAGAATTACAATTTATCAAAGCTGAAGCTGCGTTTATCAAAGGAGATAAAGGAATGGCTTTAGAAGCATACAAAAAAGGTATTGAAGCAAGTATAGATATGGTGAATAAAAACACTATTGTTAGTACAGTTTATCCAACAGCTTCCGTAATTACACCTGCACAAAAAACTGCTTTTTTAGCAGATGTTAATGTGGTTCCTACCGCTGCTAATTTGACGATAAAACATATCATGATGCAAAAATATGTAGCATTATTTGGTTTTGGTTTCCTAGAAACTTGGACGGATATGAGAAAATATCATTATGATAACACAGTGTACGAAACTATAGCATTCCCTTCGTTATTTGCTAATAACAACAGTAAGTTGGCTTATAGAGTACGTCCTAGATTCAACTCAGAATATGTTTGGAACTTTGTTGCACTACAGTCAATAGGAGCTGATAAACCTGATTATCATACCGTAGAAATGTGGTTTTCTCAACCGTAAGTATTTTAATTTTAAAAAAAAATCAAATGAAAAATAAAAAAATAATCGCCAAAGGTTTTTTTGCCACGTTAATACTAACAGCTACGTTGTTAACTTCATGTGGTGAGGAGCACAATTTTTACCCAAATGCAGGACTTGTTTCTGATAAGGATGCAAAAGTAAAATTTACTAATGCTACAATAGGGCCAAATGGAACTAACTTTACTGTAAACTGGTTTGCAAATGATGTGAAAGCTACTTCTGTTACCGTAACGGCTTTAAACGGTCTTCCTCTTGGTGTGCCTTATGGCTCTCAGTTTCCAGCAACGATAAATTATTCGCTAGTAGCTGCAGGAAATCAATCTATTAAAGTAGAAGTACCACAAACTGCCACATTACCAGCTTCAACTTTACTAACTTTTCCATTGAACTTAGAAGCGCAAAGTTATTACTCTACTTTTATTGTGGGAAGCTCTCCAAATTATGCTTCTTATACCGTAAAAGATGATCTTTCTGTCGCAAATTCAGATCCAAGCAAAGCGTACATTCGCTTTTTAAATCTTATTCCAAATTCTCCAGCGGACGGTTATGACTTATCAATTAAGGAATTAAATTCTAATACTATAATTTACTCTAAAGTTAAATATTTGTCAGGTAACGAAGTCTTTATCCCAATTACTGCCGTACCAGATTTGGAAACAACAACCTACGAAATTCAGTTAAGAACTATAGGAACCACTACTGTAGTTGCTAAAGGAACTCTTACCCCGAGAAAAGGAAGAATATACACTTTATTTTGTAGAGGTTATGTAGGAGGTCTAAACAATGGATTACCAAGTACTACTGTTAATATCCCAGTTGTAACATTTTACACAAATAAGTAAACAATTTTGCTCCAATTTAAAAAAACCACTTTATACTTTTTAAAGTGGTTTTTTTCAAAGCACTTTATTTTATTCAATAATTAACAGGTTTTTTGGGGTTGATATTTAGTGGTACATGATATTGTATGATTTTTTTTTAAAACTATTTAGATTTTGAAATATGAAAAAAATTATAAAACTTTCATTAACAGCACTATTATTTGTAAGCTCAATTACAAACCGCGCTCTATTCGCACTAAACGTGGAATTTAGTAAAACCAATACTAAAAGAGATCTACGCGGCGTTTTTGTAGACTCTGTTTACAATTTAAATTGGTGCGCAAACCGCTTGGCAACGCCTACTGCACAATAAACAGAATTAATTTCAATGACTGATAATTTGAAAACAAACGGATATAATAGTGTATTTTTTCAAGTTCGTATAGAAAAAGTGCCGTACTCTATAAATCATCCATTGAACCATGGTCAGAATGGCTTGCGGGTATGCAAGGAGTAGCACCTGCTCCATTGTGGAGTCCTTTTGTAAAAGTTAGTTTTGAAAATGGAATAAGTGAAAGTTTTAAAATAATTAAAAATTAAAATATCTTTCTTTGCGAAAGGTTGTTTTAGGTTTGAGTTCAATTTACAACTAGTGATAATAACTTTATTTGGAAACAGGAAGATGATAAATACTGAATTATAAACACCATCTAATTTTTTTCGAATTAATAAACAAGAATTTACAATGACAAAACTAATATCTAAAGTCGCTTTTATATTACTATTTACGGCACACATTCCAACTTATTCTAGTTCATTGCAGCTAAATAATAATCAATATGTTTTCAAAAATAATACAACAGAAATCATAACCGGAGCCGATAATTACCAAAAATATCTTCCTTTATTAAAAGACAAAAAAGTTGGAATCGTTACGAATCAAACTGGAATCTTGTCTGACAATACTCATTTAGTCGATTTCCTTTTGGAGAAAAAAATAGCTATTCAAACCATATTTGCTCCTGAACATGGCTTTAGAGGAACTGCAGATGCAGGCGAACATGTGGTTGACGGAAAAGATCCAAAAACTGGATTATCCATTATTTCACTTTACGGAGATAATAAAAAACCCAAACCAGCACAATTAGCGAACCTTGATGTAATGGTATTCGATTTGCAAGATGTTGGCGCGCGTTTTTACACCTATATATCTTCTTTACATTATGTTATGGAAGCTTGTGCTGAAAATGGAATTCCACTTATAATCTTGGACCGACCAAATCCAAATGGTAGCATTGCAGATGGACCACTTTTAGAAAAAGAATTTACCAGCTTTGTAGGCATGCACCCTATTCCATTGCTCCACGGAATGACAATTGGCGAATATGGTCAAATGATTAATGGTCAAAAATGGTTAAAAAATGCAGCACAATGCAAACTAACTGTGATTCCTTGTATTAATTATAACCGCAAAATGCAATATAGCTTACTTGTAAAACCATCACCCAACTTACCCAACGACCAATCTATAAATCTTTATGCTAGTTTGTGTCTTTTTGAAGGCACTAATGTAAGTGTAGGTCGCGGAACTGAAAAACAATTTCAAATTTATGGCTCTCCTTCTTTAGCAAAAAAAAGTTTTGATTTTAGTTTTACTCCAAAACCAAATTTTGGTGCAAAAGATCCCATGCATAATGGAAAAGAATGCTTTGGTGAAGATCTAACATCGTACCCAAAACTTACTCAATTAGAACTAAAATGGGTAATAAAAGCCTATCAAAATACAACTGATAAAACTAAATTTTTCAATGCCTTTTTTACAAAACTAGCTGGAACAAAAAAATTACAACAGCAAATTGAAAACGGAGTTTCGGAAAATAAAATAAGACAAAGTTGGCAGAAAGATTTGACTGCATTTAAAAAAATGCGAACCAAATATCTAATTTATTAAATTTAGTAGCACTGCTATTAATTAAAGTTCTTTCACTTTTAAATATTAAAAAAATGGCTAAAAATAATCCTGATACCGAAAAAGAATCGCTTTACGCTAATCTAGAAAAAATGAGTACTGAAGAAATACTCATGGGAATCAATGCTGAGGATAAGAAAGTCTCGAGCGTAATAAAAAAACAAATTCCGAATATTGAAAAACTAGTAGATGCTATTGTTGTAAAAATGCAACATGGTGGTCGCTTGTTTTATATAGGTGCTGGAACTTCTGGAAGAATTGGAATTTTAGATGCCTCAGAATGCCCTCCTACTTTTGGCGTACCTCATGACTTAGTAATCGGAATTATTGCTGGCGGTGATTATGCGATTAGAAAAGCGGTTGAAAACGCTGAAGACGACTTTAATCAAGCTTGGGAAGATTTGAAAAAACACAATATCACAAGTGCCGATTTCGTAATTGGTATTGCAGCATCGGGAA
Organism: Flavobacterium galactosidilyticum; assembly: GCF_020911945.1. Classification (NCBI taxonomy): domain Bacteria; kingdom Pseudomonadati; phylum Bacteroidota; class Flavobacteriia; order Flavobacteriales; family Flavobacteriaceae; genus Flavobacterium; species Flavobacterium galactosidilyticum. The sequence continues at coordinate 2,226,420 of NZ_CP087135.1, read as the reverse complement.
ATACACCTTATGTAATTGGAGGTTTAAAAATGGCTCGTGAAAACAATATTAACACCGGAAGTATTTCTTGTAATAGCAATAGCTTAATCTCACAAGAAGCTGATTTTCCTATCGAAATTGTTGTAGGTCCCGAGTTTCTTACAGGAAGCACGCGTATGAAAGCGGGAACCTCACAAAAATTAGTTTTAAATATGATCTCTACTTCGGTGATGATTAAACTAGGAAAAGTGTATGGAAACAAAATGATTGACATGCAGTTATCAAATAAAAAACTCGTGCAAAGAGGTGTAGAAATGATTGTTGAAGAACTAAAAATCGATGAAAAATTAGCGGCTGAATTGCTGAATAAACACAAAAGCGTAAGAGCTGTTTTATTAGCTGAAAATAAAAATTTAGAGCATTAATTTAAACAACTATATACTAACCAAACAATAACCACATAGAATGACACCAAGCGCAATCCTCATCCTTATCATCGTTTACTTCGGAGTATTATTTTATATCTCACACCGAGTGAGTCGGAAAGATGATGGAAACGCAGCATTTTTTACTGCCAATAAAAATTCAAAATGGTATTTAGTGGCGTTCGGGATGATAGGAACTGCTCTTTCTGGCGTGACTTTCATTTCAGTTCCTGGAGAAGTTGGTGCAGCTGGTGGTGAACAATTCAAGTATTTTCAGTTTATCATAGGAAATGCCATTGGTTTTATAATAATTACAAAATTATTATTACCGCTGTATTACAGAATGAATTTGACCTCAATTTACAGCTATATTGAGCAGAGAATGGGGTTTTACAGCTATAAAACTGCAGCTTCTATATTCTTAATTAGTAGGACAATAAGTTCTGCTTTCCGACTTTATTTAGTAGTTATTGTTTTGCAACGCTATGTTTTTGATTTTTATGGAATTCCGTTTGCGATGACCGTTTTGATCTCTTTGTTACTTATATTTTCTTATACTTATAGAGGTGGACTAAAAACCATCATTATAACAGATACGTTACAAACGTTTTTCTTAGTGAGTTCCGTTTTCTTAACAATTTATTTCATCTGTGATAGTATGGATTTGAGTGCTATTGGTGCATTTGAAGAGGTGAAAAATAGTAATTATTCTAAAATATTTTTCTTTGATGATTTCTTAGGAAGCAAATTCCATTTTGTGAAACAAATTTTAGGCGGAATGTTTGTCACGATCGCAATGACAGGTCTTGACCAAGATTTAATGCAGAAAAACTTGAGTTGTAAAAACATTGGCGAAGCCCAAAAAAACATGTTTACTTTCACAGGAATCTTTGTAGTTATCAATATATTTTTCTTGAGTGTAGGTGCATTACTTTACATTTATGCAAACAAAAACGGAATTGCAGTGCCTACAGATTTAATTACAGGCAAACCAAGAACTGATTTACTTTTTCCAGAAATAGCCCTAAATCATCTCTCTATAATTCCAGCTATCGTGTTTTTACTAGGGATTATTGCAGCTACTTTCGCTACTACTGATTCGGCTTTGACTGCATTGACAACTTCTTTTTGCGTCGATTTTTTAGGTATGGATAAAGCCGAAAATCAACTTAAGAAAAATACTGTTCTTACTAGGCATTTTGTACACATTAGTTTTTCAGCATTAATTTTCTTAGTAATACTTATTTTTAATTCTATTAACGATAGTTCTGTTGTTGGAATGATTTTTAGAGTTGCCTCTTATACTTATGGGCCATTATTAGGATTATATGCTTTTGGTTTATTCCAAAAAAACAGGAATGTCAATGACAAATTAGTTCCCTTTATTTGCTTACTGTCTCCCCTATTTACCTACTTAATAAATGAGTATTCCAGAACCTTATTTTCTGGATATGTATTTGACAATGAATTAATAGTTCTCAACGGATTGTTGACTTATCTCGGTTTATTGATAACCAGTTCGCGCAGCACGGAAAGAATAAGTTTTTAGTCCCATAAAAATCTTACACAATTAGATTAAATTATTGTGTACCGCTCTAATAAGAGACAGGTATGCACTTCACTTAAAATAAAGTAAATGAAAAATTTCTTAATAAAGATTAGCTTTTACACAGCATTTCTATTCTTAATTACCAATTGTGCTACTACTAAAAAATCAAGTACGGCTGCGAACATAAAAAAGGACTCCTTTATAGAAGATAATGCAATTTATACGGCATTAAATAAATCAGAAAGAAAAAAATTCTTCAAAGATTCTGATGCTGAAACTCATTGGGTAGATAGCATCTATAGCAAAATGACCGTTCGCGAAAAATTAGGACAATTGTTTATGGTTCCAGCCTATTCGAATAAAGATTCTATTCACGAAAATCAGATTAAAGCGTTGATTACAGATTATAAAGTGGGGGGCGTTATCTTCTTTCAAGGTGGACCAGTTCGTCAAGCTAAATTGACAAATGAATATCAAGCTAAAGCACAAGTGCCTTTATTTATTGGACTTGATGCCGAATGGGGTGTGAGCATGAGATTAGATTCTACTTACGTTTTCCCTTGGAATATGACATTAGGAGCGATCCAAGATTTAGATTTAATTGAAAAAGTGGGTAGACAAATGGGACTTGAATCAAAACGAATGGGAATCCATTTCAATTTTGCACCTGTATTGGATATTAATACCAATCCTAAAAATCCTATTATTGGGAATCGTTCTTTTGGCGAAAGCAAAACTAATGTCAGCAATAAAGCCATTGCTTTAATGAAAGGAGTCCAAGGGCAAGGAGTTTTTAGCACCGGTAAACATTTCCCTGGTCATGGCGATACTTCTGCTGATTCTCATTACACGCTGCCATTAGTTAATTTCTCAAAAGAACGCATTGATAACATCGAATTGTATCCTTATAAAAGAATGTTTGATGAAGGTTTAGTTTCTGTTATGGTTGGTCACCTTAATATTCCAAGTTTAGAGACTAAAGAAAATTATCCTTCCTCTGCTTCGTATAATGTAGTGACGAACGTACTTCAAAATCAGTTGGGTTTTGATGGTTTGATTATTACCGATGGTTTAGCGATGAAAGGAGCTAGTAACTTCAAAGGTCCTGGTGATCTTGAGCTAGCGGTACTTCTTGCAGGAAATGATATTTTGCTTTGCCCCGAAAATGTTCCCGTTGCCATGACAAAATTAGAAGCTTCTTACAGCGAAGGAGTTATTACTGAAGAACGTTTGGCTCATTCGGTAAAAAAAATATTGCATTATAAATTCAAATCGGGATTAAATTCGTACAAACCTGTTGAAATGGCTAACCTAATTTCTGACATAAATCCTTCTCAGAATGAAGCTTTAAGCTATAAACTGTACGGAAATGCGATTACCGTTTTGAAAAATAAGAAGGATATCGTACCTATTAAAGATTTAAGTCAAAAAATAGCTTACGTAAAATTAGGCGATGCTGTAAACAGTGTTTTTGTATCAACATTAAAAAAATATACTGAAATAACCGAAGTTTCGCATACTAATATTGATAGCTTAAATACTGAATTAAAAAAATACGATACCGTTATCATTGGTTTCCACAAAGAGAATAAAACTTGGGCCAAGCAAGATTTCAAAGAAACAGAAATGCTTTGGTTACAAGAAATTGCAAAACACAACAAAGTGATTCTAGATGTTTTTACAAAACCATATTCCTTACTTCCTATTACAAATTTTGATGATATGGAAGGATTAGTGGTTTCCTACCAAAACTCAGATGTAAGTCAGATTGTTTCTGCAGAATTACTTTTTGGTGCGGTCGAGGCCAAAGGAAAACTACCAGTTTCTATAAATAATTCTTTTCCAGTAAACTATGGTTTATCAATAGAAAAATTGAATCGTTTGGGTTTTACAGCTCCTGAAAATGAAGACATGAATCCACAGATTTTATCTAAAATTGATAGCATTGCTCAAAAAGCAATTGATGGCAAAATGACTCCCGGAATGCAAGTTTTAGTAGCTAGAAAAGGAAATGTGATTTTCCAAAAATCCTATGGCCATCTTACGTATGATAATTCAAAAAAGGTTACCAATTCAGATTTATACGATGTTGCATCTTTATCGAAAATGATTTCAACACTGCCAAATGTGCTGCAATTGTATGATAAAAAGAAAGTTAATTTAGATACTAAATTAAAAAAAATGGTGCCTCTTTTTGCAAACACAAACAAAGAGAATATCAGTTTCAAGGATTTACTAACCCATTATGCTGGTCTTCAAGCTTGGATTCCATTTTATAAAGCAACGTTAAATAGTGATAACTCACCTATGGAAAAGTATTATCGGAAAGTTCCAAATGAACAATTTTCAACTAAAGTGGCGGATGATCTTTACCTTAGAAATGATTATCATGACACCATTATGAAACTTATAGCTGAAAGTCCATTGTCCTTAAAAAAGGAATACAAATACAGTGATTTTACCTTTATTATTCTAAAAGAATACTTAGAAAGAAAGACAAAACAACCTTTAGAAATTCTGAGTCAGAAAAATTTTTATAGCTCGCTTGGGATGAACAATACGCTATATAATCCATTAACAAAGTTTGATAAAAATAATATTGCACCATCAGAAGTGGATAATTATTTCCGTCACCAGGTCGTGCAAGGATATGTACATGATATGGCAGCAGCAATGGAAGGCGGAGTTGCGGGACACGCCGGAATTTTTTCGAATGCGATGGATGTGGCTAAAATGATGCAATTATTTTTGCAAAAAGGAAATTACGGCAACAAACGTTATTTTTCTGAACAAACATTCAATGCTTTTAATACCTCGTACTACGCCGCTGAAGGCGTACAAAGAGGTTTAGGTTTTGATAAAAGAGTAGGAAAAGATGGTCCAACTTGTGGATGTGTCTCTGAGTCTAGTTTTGGTCATACCGGTTTTACGGGTGACATTGCTTGGGTAGATCCTGAAACTGAAATTGTCTATATTTTTCTCTCAAACAGAACCTATCCAGAAGTTACAACGGCAGGAAATAAATTAGCCAAAGAGAAAATTAGAGAAGATATTCAGAAAATAATCCAAGATGCGATTATAAAATAGAATTCTAACTGAGTTAAATTACATAATCTTATTTAAAACAATTAAAACTTTTAACTTTACGACTTGTCATATTTAATCATTTAAGAAAACGGTAAAGCAAAAATGCAGATGTTCTTAAATTTCTTAGATAGTTAAAAACAGTCCTTAATTTCATTACTTACATCTGGAATCATGAATTCAAATCTAGAATCTCTTTATAAAATTGCTCAAAAACCAACGCGAACCATTATTGGTTTGATGTCTGGAACTTCATTAGATGGCTTAGATGTGGCTTTATGCGAAATATCAGGTTCTGGCGAAGAAACGAAAGTGAATTTGATGCAATTTAATACTGTTGACTACTCAGATGATATAAAATTAGAAATTAGATCTGTTTTTGCAAAACAAACCATCGATTTTCAAAAACTAGTTCTGTTAAATGAATGGATTGGAGCTTTACATGCTGATATGATTCTAGAATGTCTCACGCGTTGGGATATTTCTCCAGAAAAAGTCGACTTAATAGCATCACACGGGCAAACTGTTTTTCATGCACCCAAGATTTTACACCAGCAAGAAAAGTTTCCAAATGCTACTTTACAAATTGGAGATGGCGATCACATAGCGGTAAAAACAGGAATAATCACACTTTCTGATTTCAGGCAAAAACATGTTGCTGCAGGTGGCGAAGGTGCTCCTTTGGCAGTTTATGGTGATTATTTTCTGTTTTCAAAAAAAGGAGACAATCGAATTATGCTGAATATGGGAGGAATTTCAAATTTTACTTATTTACCAGCAAGTAGCAATCCCGAAGAAGTTTTTGTTACTGATACGGGAACTGGAAATACCTTAATCGATGCTTTTACAAAACTTTATTTTCCAGATAAATCATATGATAAAGATGCAGAAATTGCTAAAAAAGGTACTGTCAATAAAGCACTTTTGACAATTTTAAAATCAGATGTTTTTTTTGCAAAGCCATTTCCAAAAACTACGGGACCAGAACTTTTTAGTGTCGAGTACGTTACAAAAGCACGAGCAGTAAGCAATACACAAAACATTTCGATTCCCGATTTATTAGCAACATTAACACGATTTAGTGCTGAAACCATTGCAGAAGCTATACATACAGCAATAACAAACACAATATATACTGTTGAAAATTTCACCATTTACATGTCGGGTGGCGGAGCGCACAATCCGCTACTAGTAGAATGGCTGAAGGAATTACTTCCTTGTCAATTTTCCACAACTGATACTTTAGGAATTTCAGGTGATGCTAAAGAAGCGATTTTATTTGCAATTTTAGCAAACGAAACCGTTTCCGGCGGTACCTCTGATTTCGGAATCCGAAAAGGTATTCCATCTGTTTCAATGGGGAAAATTTCATTTCCTAACTAATAAACACTAACCAAAATTAACCAAAATAAAATGCAAAAAGAACGTTTAATTTCGCTTGATGTCTTTAGAGGATTCACAATTCTATTGATGACTATTGTTAACAATCCCGGAAGTTGGGCACACATATATCCTCCTTTAGAGCACGCAGAGTGGAATGGCTGCACTCCTACTGACTTAGTATTTCCGTTTTTTATTTTTATAATGGGTACGGCAGTTCCTTTTGCAATGCCATCTAAACATTTTGATTTAGCCGTTTTTAATAAAATTGTTGTTCGTTCGTTACGTATTTTCTGTCTTGGATTGTTCTTGAATTATTTTAGCCGAATTCAAATCTTAAGTCTAGAAGGAGTTCCTTTATTGCTACTTCGACTACTCATTACTTTTGCAGTTGCTTATGCCCTTTTAGGTAACTTTAGTTTAAAAATTAAAACCTACTTGGTTTTTCTAATTCTAGCAGCGCTTCTATTCTTAGCCTACAGCGGAATTTCAGCCTATCAAGATGTAAGACTACCTGGAGTTTTGCAACGAATAGGAATTGTATATTTCTTTAGCTCTCTACTTTATTTGAAGACAAATCTGAAAACACAACTTCTAGTAGCCGCAGTTATTTTACTGGCGTACTGGGGTTTAATGGCTTTAGTTCCGGTTCCAGAATTTGGAGCACCTAATTTTGAAAAAGGCACCAATTTAGCGGCTTGGATTGACAATTCACTATTAAACGGACATTTATGGGCTTCCTCAAAAACTTGGGATCCCGAAGGAATCTTAAGTACATTGCCTGCAATAGCTACCGGTATTTTAGGAATGTTCATTGGCCAAATACTGAACTTACAAAACACAAAAATTGAAATCGTTAAAAAAATAGGAATTATAGGGATTGTGTTAGTAGTTCTAGGATTAATTTGGAACACTGTTTTTCCCATAAATAAATCACTTTGGACGAGCTCTTATGTGTTATATACAGCTGGAATTGCTGCACTATGTCTAACGTTTTTATATTATATTATCGATGTGGCTAATTATAAAAAATGGACCAAGTTATTTTTAATTTGGGGTGTAAATCCGATGATTGTGTTTTTCTTTTCAGGAATAATCCCTAGAGCTTTGAGCGCAATTAAAATCAATAATCCAGAAATACCATCTGAAGAAATCAATCTTCAGAAATTTATCTATGATTTTAATATTGTTCCAATTTTTAGTAATCCGTTAAATGCATCACTCTTTTATGCGTTATCGTACGCTGTTTTTTGGTCTGTAATCTTATGGATTTTTTATAAATATAAATTAATTTTTAAAGTATAAGTTTTCAAGTTGAACCAAAATTTTCCTTTTGAGCAAAACTGTGATTAATTGGCAAAGAAATTGCGCTAGTGAATAAAATCAAATTTTTAAAGCTGATTTAATTGGTTAAACAGTAGTAAAAAAACTATTTTTGAATACTTTATAAACAAAACTCTAATGACAAATTACAAGGACGCCATTTTATTTATTTGGATTTTATTACTCTCTTTTTCGAATAGCAACGCACAAGAATTAACTAACAACCCAAAAAATGAATTTAGAGCCGTATGGATTGCTACTGTAGTTAATATTGACTGGCCCAAAAGTGGCAATGATAATGTAGCGAAGCAAAAAGCAGATTATTTAGAGATTTTAGATACGTACAAAAAATTAAACTACAATGCCGTAATTGTTCAGATTCGTAGTGTTGGAGATGCTTTTTATCCTTCAAAACTAGCACCATGGTCTAAATATTTGACTGGAAAAGAAGGAAAAGCACCCAGTCCATATTTTGATCCTTTAGAGTGGATGATAACCGAAGCACATCAAAGAGGTTTCGAATTTCACGCATGGTTAAATCCCTATCGTGCCACGATGAATTTAAAAACTAACGAGTTAAGTCCAGATCATGACTTCTTTAAATATCCAGAATGGATGATTAAATATGCTGGGAAATATTACTACGATCCAGCGCTTCCAGAGGTTCAAAATCATTTAACGGCAGTGGTTGAAGAGGTTGTTACCAATTACGATATTGACGCGATTCATTTTGATGATTATTTTTACCCATATAAAGTTCCTGGAGAAAAATTCAATGATAGTGCATCTTTTCAAAAGTATGGAAACGGAATGACATTGGAAGATTGGAGAAGATCAAACGTAAATGAATTTGTAAAATGTATTTCTATTTCGATAAAAAACATCAAACCTTGGGTACAATTTGGAATTAGTCCTTTTGGTGTTTGGAGAAATAAATCGGTGGATCCTAAAGGTTCAGACACTAAATCTGGACAAACTAATTATGATGATTTATTTGCTGATCCAATGGCATGGATGCAATACAAATGGATTGACTACCTAATTCCACAATTGTATTGGAGTATGGATCATCCTACAGCTTCTTATTCAAAATTATTGCGTTGGTGGTCTGAAAACTCAACTAATGTAAACGTTTATATTGGTAATGGAAGTTATAAAGTCAATGCTGATTCAGATAAAAGATGGAATAATCCAAAAGAAATTCCGAATCAAATTGATTATGCGAGAAGCTTTAAAAACATTCAGGGTAATGCTTTTTTTAGTGCCAAATCATTCCTGAACAAAAATCAAAGTGTCACTAAATTATTGATGGAAAATCAATATCAATATCCAGCACTTACTCCTGTAGTTGCCAATTCTGTTCGAAACATGGTTATTGTGCCAACAGTAACTAACGTACTATCTGATCCTATTTCTTCTCGCTTTACGGTGCAATATCCAATGTACAGTAAAGTACGATATCTTATGGTTTATGGTGCCGAATTTAATGCAAAAATCGATAGCAACGATGCAACTCAAATACTGGATAAAATACCCTATAAAACAAATAATGATACTGTAGAAGTTACCATCCCTGCTTATAAAATAGATAAAAACACAAAATACGCCGTGACCTTTATTGATTATTATGGTAACGAAAGTGAAGCTACAGAAGTAAACTTCACACTATAAATTTAACCGACTTTAATTTCCCTTGATGAAAACAGATAACAGACCTTGGTATTGGATTCCCGTTTTAAACTTTGCTTCCGGTTTTCCGTATGTAATCATAATATCCGTTTCGGTATTAATGTACAAAAATTTGGGAATAAGCAACGAAGACATTGGTTTATATACCAGTTTATTATATTTGCCTTGGGTAATAAAACCATTGTGGAGTCCATTTATAGATTTATACGGGACTAAAAGAAAATGGTTTTTATCGATGCAATTGCTCATTTCAATTGCCTTTTTAATTGTAGGTCTCATTATTCCAGCTAATCAATTTTTCATATTAAGTTTAGCCGTTTTTTGGGTGGCTGCTTTTGCATCAGCGTCAAATGATGTGGCAAGTGACGGTTTTTATATGCTAGCTCTAGAGAAAGAACAACAATCTTTCTTTTTAGGGATTAGAAGTACATTTTATAGAGCATCGATGCTTACTGGAAATGGATTAATTATTTTGCTAGCAGGTTATTTAGAGCATCGTTTTGGTAATAATGTACAAGCGTGGTCTTATACTATGATTTTCGTGGGAATTGTTATGTCAATTTTAACTGTTTATAATTATTTTGCTACGCCAAAAGCGGAACTTTCAATTAAATTTGGAGAAAATGAAGAGAAAAGTTTCGGTAAAGTTTTTGGCAGCTTTTTCAAGAAAAAACAAATTGGATTAATACTGGCTTTCATTCTTTTATTTCGTTTGGGAGAATCACAATTATTAAAAATGCTAACTCCATTTTTAGTTGATCCGATCTCTGATGGCGGAATGGGATTACAAACTGAAGATGTGGGTATTATTTATGGAACTTTTGGACTAATTGCGTTAACAATTGGTGGAATTTTAGGCGGAATTGCTATTTCGAGACATGGTTTAGGAAAATGGATGTTACCTATGATTTTAGCAATGCACTTACCAATAATAGGATTTGTTTTGTTATCACATTTCCATCCTAGTTCGGTTATTTACATTTATCTGACCGTAATAGCAGAACAATTCGGTTACGGTTTTGGTTTTGCTGCTTTTATGATGTATTTGATTTACGTAGCTGAAGGCGAATCAAAAACCTCCCACTACTCTATTGCAACTGGATTTATGGCACTTGGAATGATGCTTCCAGGAATGGTGAGTGGCTATATTCAAGATTATTTAGGATATGGTAATTTCTTTATTTGGGTATTTATAGCCACAATTCCAGGATTGATACTTTCAAGATTTTTGATATTTCCAAAAGAGTTTGGCAAGAAACAAGAGTAATAGTATTATTAAGAATTGGTACAAAAATTTTACACAGATATGCAGGTTATTTTATTATTATAAATCTCCAAATTTACTTTTAGAAAACATTTAAATCTTCATTTGTTACTCAAAAATTAAAACGATGACATTAGAACAAAAAATAGGACAATTTTTCTTTCCAGCAGTTTTCATCAATGATACAGAAGAAAATATTCAGGAAATGGAGCGATTAATCAAGCAGCATAACATAGGTGGACTCACATTTTTTCATAGTAGAGCGAGTGCCGCAACCAATTATGAAACTAAAAAAAAGGTAGTTTTCAATGATGATAGTTATCAACGTTTAAAAGATCTTGTTATACGTTATCAAAAATGTGCTTCTACTCCATTATTAATGAGTATTGATGCCGAATGGGGATTAGCCATGCGTGTCGAAAAAACGCCTCAGTATCCTTATGCAATTACTTTGGGCGCCTTACCAGAGTCCGAATCACATTTAGTTTATGAAGTAGGAAAACAAATAGGTCTGGATTTAAAATCTGCAGGAGTTCATTACAATTTGGCTCCTTTAGCTGATATTAATAACAATCCAAATAATCCTGTAATTGGCTATCGTTCTTTTGGTGAAAATAAAGAAAAAGTCAGCAATTTTGCTTTAGAATATCTCAAAGGAATGAATGATGTAGGCGTTTTAGGATGTCTTAAACATTTTCCGGGTCATGGAAACACAAGCGTCGATTCTCATTTAGGATTGCCTATTTTAGAAGAAAATTTAGAGCAATTATTAGAAAACGAATTGGTTCCATTTATAAAAGGAATTGAAAATAATGTCGATTCTATTATGGTTGGCCATTTGGCCGTTCCCGCTTTAAATGAAGGTAAAAACACCTCGGCAACTTTATCGAAATCCATTATAGAAACGCTTTTGCGAAAGCAATTGGGTTATGATGGTTTAGTCATTTCTGATGCGCTGAACATGCATAGTGTTTCGAGTTTGTATGATAAAAAAGGCCAACTGGAATGGGAAGCTTTCAATGCTGGAAATGATGTGTTATGTTTTGCAGAAAATGTTGTTGAAGGAATTCAAGAAATCCTAAAAAACGCTTCACCTGAACGCATAGAAGCTAGTTATAACCGCTTGATGAAATGCAAACAAAAAGTAGGAATTATTGACTCAAATAGTTTTATTTCTGGTGATTTAGATTTTGAAAAAACAGCTCAACTTAATACAAAAATAGCTCAGAATTCTATCACTAAAATTAAAGATAACAACAATACTTCTGTTTTTTTGGATGGATCCAAAAAAGGAAAAGTCGCAAAGATAAGTTTATACAAAAGTACTGAAAACACTTTTTTTCAAACTTTAAACAAAACAATTTCTTCCCCAGAATTTTCAATTGAAATGGGATCTATACATGAAATTGAAGCCTTAGAAAAAAATCTTGCTGAATACGACACCTTAATACTATCGTTATTTGTTCCAAAAGCAAAACCATTGAATAAATTTGATATTGACGAAGCAGTTTTAGAATTCTTAAAAAACATATTTAGTAGTAAAAAATGTGTTTTATATGTTTTTGGAAACCCGTATTCGTTACAAGTAATTCCAAATCTGGAATCTACTTTCGGAATTATTCAAGTTTATCAAGATTTTACAGAGTTTCAAGAAATTGCTGCGCAGCAATTGATACATAACTTGGAATGCGAAGGATCTCTTCCAGTGTTCATCAATGGTTTATAATATTTTTTTCAATTAAACTATTGATTAATAAAGTATCACTTGTAGTAAAATTTCAAAGCTATAATAAAATACAATATCTAGTAAACCTATGAGTTTTTTAAAAGCTCATAGGTTTTGTTTTTTATCATCTATTCTCTTATATTTACTATTGATTGTTATAACTATTCAAAGCGCAGAATGATGCTAATTTCTGTTCAAACAAGAACAATTAATGTTTATTCAGTTCATTAAACGAAATTAAAAAATACAAAAAGCACAACTATCATTAATTATTATGATTTTATAAAAAATTATAATCAAAATCAATTATAAAACTACATCTCTGTTGTAAATTTGTAGAACTTAGTATTAACACAAACCTAAAGAAATCATATGGAAAATTCGAATGAACTTGGCAAATGTCCTTTTCATCAAAAAGATGACATTTCAATAAGCGTATCTAATAGTCAAGATTGGTGGCCAAAATCACTAAACTTAGATATTTTAAGTCAACATGATTCCAAAACAAATCCATTAGGAAATGATTTTAATTATGCTGCAGAATTTAAAAAATTAGATTTAGAAGCATTAAAAAATGATTTAAAAAAGTCAATGACAGAAAGCCAAGATTGGTGGCCTGCAGATTGGGGTCATTATGGTGGATTAATGATTCGATTGGCTTGGCATTCGGCTGGAACGTACAGGATATCAGATGGTCGTGGTGGCAGTGGAACGGGAAATCAACGTTTTGCACCCTTAAACAGCTGGCCTGATAACGGAAACTTAGACAAAGCCAGAAGGTTATTATGGCCTATCAAGAAAAAATATGGTAATAAAATTTCATGGGCAGATTTAATTGTCTTAGCTGGAAACATGGCTTATGAATCAATGGGTTTCAAAACCTTTGGATTTGCTGGTGGACGACAAGATATTTGGCACCCACAAAAAGAAGTATATTGGGGAGCAGAAAAAGAATGGTTAGCAAAATCAGGGAGTGAAGGCAGCAGATATTCTGGAGAAAGAGACTTAGAAAATCCATTAGCAGCTGTAATGATGGGATTAATATATGTAAACCCAGAAGGAGTTGATGGCGTACCTGATCCTTTAAAAACAGCTCATGATGTTCGTGTTACTTTTGAAAGAATGGCTATGAACGATGAAGAAACCTGTGCATTGATTGCTGGAGGTCATACCGTTGGGAAAGCACACGGAAATGGAGATGCTTCTAAGCTAGGAAAAGAACCAGAAGGTGGTGAAATTCACGATCAAGGTTTTGGTTGGATAAATCCAAGCGGAAATGGCGCAAATACGATAACAAGTGGTTTAGAGGGTTCCTGGACAACACATCCTACGCGTTGGGATAATGAATATTTCCATTTACTTTTAACTTATGACTGGGAATTGAAAAAGAGTCCTGCCGGTGCTTGGCAATGGGAACCAATAAACATCAAAGATGAGGACATGCCTGTTGATGCTTTTGATCCTGCAGTAAAAAGAAATCCTATCATGACTGATGCCGATATGGCAATGAAAATGGATCCAAAATACAGAGAAATATCAGAGCGTTTCCACAGAGATCCAGCTTATTTTAATGATGTTTTTGCTAGAGCTTGGTTCAAATTAACACATAGAGATTTAGGTCCAAAAAACAGATATTTAGGTGCTGATGTTCCCTCAGAAGAGTTAGTTTGGCAAGATCCAATTCCAACAGTTGATTACACTTTATCAGAAGCTGAAATTGAAGAATTAAAAGTACAATTATTAAATAGCGGTTTAACAAGAGTCGAATTAATCAACACGGCTTGGGATAGCGCCAGAACGTTTAGAGGTTCTGATTTTAGGGGTGGTGCAAATGGTGCAAGAATTCGTTTAGCTCCTCAAAAAGAATGGATTGCAAATGAACCAGAAAGACTGCAAAAAGTAATAACAAAACTAACTGAAATCCAATCTGGATTAACTAAAAAAGTGAGTATTGCTGATTTAATTGTACTTGGCGGAAGTGCAGCAATTGAAAAAGCGGCTCAAGATGGAGGCTTTAATGTGAAAGTTCCTTTCTACGCAGGAAGAGGAGATTCAACTGATGCACAGACGGATGTAGAATCTTTTGCTGTTTTAGAACCAACTAATGACGCTTTTAGAAACTTCATGAAAAGAGAGTACATAGTAAAACCTGAAGAATTGATGTTAGATAAAGCACAACTTTTAGGATTAACAGCTCCAGAAATGACGGTCTTAATTGGTGGTATGCGTGTACTTGGCACTAACTACAATGGTACAAAACTGGGGGTTTTCACTAATAATGAAGGTATTTTGACTAATGATTTCTTTGTAAATTTAACCGATATGAACTACAGCTGGAAATCAGTTGGAGAAAATTTATACAACATAGTCGACAGAAAAACTGGAGTTACTAAATGGACCGCAACGCGAGTTGATTTAATATTTGGATCTAATTCGATTTTGAGATCTTATGCTGAAATATATGCACAAGATGACAATAAAGAAAAATTTATCCAAGACTTTATTAAAACTTGGACAAAAGTGATGAATTTAGATCGATTCGATTTGAATTAAAAAACATCAAATTAGTATATAATTAATTTTAAAATCCACCAGTTAAACGGTGGATTTTAATTTTATATAAAATACTGATTTACAATAAAATAAAAGGCTTGTAAATCTACAAATACAACATTTTATGCATTATAGCTTTTCTTTATAATTTCATAAGTAAATAGGATAAAATTAGTGCGAAACTCAGTGATTTTTGAGTACTTTTGCACCAACAAAAAACAATAACATTTAAAATAAAATAATATGTCTTTAGTAGGAAAAAAATTCCCAAGTATTGCAGTTGATGCCATTTCAGAAATGGGTGATAATTTAAAAATAAACATCTTTGAAGAAGCTACAAAAAACAACAAAAAAGTACTTTTGTTTTGGTATCCAAAAGATTTTACATTTGTTTGCCCAACTGAACTACATGCTTTTCAAGCTGCTTTACCAGAATTTAATAAAAGAAATACAATAGTAATTGGAGCTTCTTGCGATACAAATGAAGTACACTTTGCTTGGTTAAACACTCCAAAAAACAACGGTGGAATTGAAGGTGTAACGTACCCAATTCTTGCTGATACAAACAGAAACTTATCTAACATTTTAGGTATTCTTGATATTGATTCAACTGAATATTCTGAAGAAACGGATTCAGTAATTATTGAAGGTTCTAATGTTACTTTTAGAGCTACCTACTTAATTGATGAAACTGGTAAAATTTTCCACGAAAGTGTAAACGATATGCCACTTGGTCGTAACGTAAACGAATACTTACGTATGGTTGATGCTTACACTCATATTCAAGAGAAAGGTGAAGTTTGTCCTGCAAACTGGGAAGCAGGAAAAGATGCAATGAGCGCTGACAGACAAAGTACTGCTGAATATTTAAGCTTAAACTAAAACAAGAAATCAATTTCAATGGCAAAAATCAATTTCAACTATTGAATTTTGCCATTGATTTTTGAAATTGAAATTGAATTTTAAAAAATAAAAATATGTTAATCGAATTAACCGAAGATACGTTACAAGATTTAATCTCAAAAAACGAGAAAGTAGTTGTTCAATTTTCAGCATCGTGGTGCGGAAACTGTAGAATTATGAAGCCAAAGTTCAAAAAATTAGCGAGTGAAAACGAAGCAATAACTTTTGCATTAGTTGACGCTGAGAATTTTCCTGAATCAAGAAAATTAGCTAATGTTAGTAATTTACCAACTTTTGCCACTTTTGTAAATGGTAAACTGGTAAACGAAACACAAACTAATAAGCAAGAAGTACTTATTGATTTAGTACAAGAAATTATATAAGTTATACGGTAGTTTTTACAACTAACGAATACTCTAAAATAAACAAAAAAACTGACCTATGAAATTACCTGTAATTAAGCATTTGACACAATTTATAGAAGAAAATGATGAAGATTACATCATCGAAACTATAGAGGTTCTGGAAGCAATGACTGAAATTTCATCATTGAAAGATGAAGAATTAGATGTAATTGGTGAATTAATTTCAAACATGTACGGCGCATTAGAAGTAAATAAATTAGTAAAATCTGGAACCGATAAAAAAGAAGCTTTAAATACTTTCATGAAACGAGTTTTAGGTTCGATAGACAAATAAAACAATTCAGAATACAATATAAATAGGAACGCACTCTTAAACGAGCGCGTTTTTTTTTTGCAATAAATAAAAGAGTTTGCAGTTTATAATGTTTATCGTTTGACTTAAAAACGCAAACTTTAAACCCCCATTTCATAAGATTTTCTTAAATAATTTTCATACTTTTGAACCTCACAAAAAAACAAACATCATGGCTTCAATTACATTAGGAGGAAATCCAATTCATACTTCAGGAGAATTACCAACAGTAGGTACTAAAATGGCTGATTTTAAATTAATCAACAATGATCTTTCAGTAGTTTCACTAAGTGATTTTGCTGGTAAGAAATTAGTTTTGAATATTTTCCCAAGTATTGACACAGGAACTTGTGCAACTTCAGTTAGAAAATTCAATGAAACTGCTGCTAACTTAGCTAATACAAAAGTATTGTGCATTTCAAGAGATTTACCTTTTGCTCAAAAACGTTTTTGTGGCGCTGAAGGATTAGAAAATGTAATTAATTTATCTGATTTTCAAACGGGTGCTTTTGGTAAAACTAATGGTTTAGAAATTACTGAAGGACCTTTGGCTGGATTACACTCTAGAGCGATTATAGTTCTTGACGAAAACGGAACAGTTACGCACACAGAGCAAGTGGGCGAAATTGCTAATGAACCTAATTATGAAGCTGCTTTAGCTGTACTATAACCTCTCTTTAATGGAATTTCAGAAAGACAATACCTTCGTTTCCGGACGAATGAAAAGCATGACTTATGCCGTTCAGGGAGCTAAAAAATTAATTACAACTGAACACAGTATAATGGTTCAATTTTCGTTAGGAATTTTGATGACTATTGCTGGTTTCTATATTGGAATTACTAAAGCAGAATGGATTTTTCAGACTTTTGCCATTGGTTTGGTTATGAGTGTGGAAGGTTTAAATACTGCCGTTGAGAAAATAGCTGATTTCATACATCCTAATTATCACGAAAAAATTGGATTCATAAAAGACATTGCTGCAGGAGCAGTATTTTTTGCAGCAATGACAGCAATAGCAGTTGGTTTAATAATATACGTACCATATTTTTTATAGGTATTTTTACAAGCAAGAATGGCAAAGACAACAAAAACAGCCCCTTTAAATAAAAAAACAGATTCTAAATCCGTAGTAAAAACTCCCTTTAAACTAACGAAACAACATAAATTTGTTATTGGTTCATTAGTGGTATTATTTTCTATTGCTTTATTATTTGCTTTTATCTCGTTTTTCATATACGGAAAACAGGATCAGAGTGCTGTTCATGAATTAACCAACCGTTCAGAAGTGGTTGAAAACTGGCTGGGTAAATTTGGCGCTTACTTGGCTGATTTACTAATTTACCGCGGTTTTGGACTTGCCGCATTTATATTTGTGCGTTTATTTTTCCTTTCTGGAATTTATATGGTATTGGATATTAGTGTTCGAAAATTGAAAAACATCTGGTTTTGGGATTTATTTGTAATCATTATTATATCCGTATTGTTTGGTTTTTTTGCCACTTCTGCACCAGAATTAGGAGGAACAATTGGATATGAACTGAATTTATTTTTCCAAGATTATTTAGGAAAAACAGGGACATTATTGATTTTGATATTTGGATTAATTATATATATCATTTTCAAAATGAAACTTTCTCCGGAAAACATTCAGTCCTTTTTCAATGATACTAAAAACGAGATTAAATCTGTTTCCATTACAAATCCTTTAAACAATAAAAAAGGAGATTATAATCTTGAAGAATTTGCGGTTGTTGAAGAAGAACTTGATGACATACATTTGAAAACTAATGGTTCTCAATTTGAAATCAACAAAGAGGCTTTGAAACCAACAATAAGTAATTCATCAGATATTAATAGAGATCCTGTTGTAAAACCAATTGCAATGGAAATCACTCCGCCGCCATTACCAACAGTAATGTCAACTGTCGACGACTCTTTTGTAATAGAAACAGCACCTGAAGAAGATATTGTCGAAGAAAATCTGGCCTCTCGTCTAGTTGCTGACTTTGGATTATTCGATCCAACATTGGATTTATCCAATTATAAATTCCCGACAATTGATTTATTAAAAGAATATTCGACTGGTGGAATTACAATCAATCAAGAAGAGTTAGAAGAAAATAAAAACCGAATTGTAGATACACTTCGCAATTACAAAATTGAAATTGCGCAGATAAAAGCAACAGTTGGACCATCGGTTACTTTATATGAAATTGTCCCTGAGGCAGGAATTCGTATTTCAAAAATCAAGAGTTTAGAGGATGATATCGCTTTATCACTGTCGGCATTAGGAATTCGTATCATCGCTCCTATTCCTGGAAAAGGAACGATAGGAATCGAGGTTCCCAATAAGAATCCTACGATGGTTTCAATGAAAAGTGTTATTGGCTCAGCCAAATTTCAAGAAGCAGAAATGGAGTTGCCAATTGCTCTTGGAAAAACAATTTCTAACGAAACTTTTGTAGTTGATTTAGCTAAAATGCCTCACTTACTAATGGCTGGAGCAACAGGTCAAGGAAAATCTGTTGGTTTGAATGCTGTCCTAACTTCGCTTTTATACAAGAAACATCCAGCTGAAGTTAAATTCGTATTGGTCGATCCTAAAAAAGTAGAATTGACACTTTTTAATAAAATCGAAAGACATTATTTAGCGAAACTTCCAGATATGGATGATGCTATTATCACTGATAATGCAAAAGTAGTAAATACATTAAATTCACTTTGTGTTGAAATGGACAACCGCTATTCCTTATTGAAAGATGCGATGGTGCGTAACATCAAAGAATACAATGACAAATTTAAGGCTAGAAAATTGAATCCTGAAAATGGACACCGTTTTCTTCCTTATATCGTGTTAGTCGTTGATGAGTTTGCCGATTTGATTATGACTGCAGGAAAAGAGGTAGAAGTTCCTATTGCACGATTAGCACAACTAGCCCGAGCAATTGGAATTCACTTAATTATTGCAACACAAAGACCATCGGTAAATGTAATTACAGGTTTGATAAAAGCCAACTTCCCTGCTAGAATAGCTTTTAGAGTTACTTCAAAAATCGACTCTCGCACTATTCTTGACACACAAGGGGCGGATCAATTAATTGGTCGTGGAGACATGCTTTACACTAATGGAAACGATGTGGTACGTGTACAGTGCGCATTCATTGATACACCAGAGGTTGAAAAAATAACAGAATTTATTGGTTCTCAAAAAGCATATACAACTGCTTATTTACTTCCAGAATTCATTGGAGAAGATAGTGGCATTAATCTTGATATGGATATATCGGACAGAGACACTTTATTTAGAGAAGCAGCTGAAATTATTGTAAATGCACAACAAGGATCAGCTTCACTGCTACAACGAAAACTAAAATTAGGATACAATAGAGCTGGTAGATTGATAGATCAACTGGAAGCTGCTGGAATTGTTGGTCCTTTTGAAGGTAGTAAAGCACGAAGTGTAAATATTCTAGATATGAGTTCTCTTGATCAATTTTTCAATAATGAACAAAATAAATAATATGATGCAATCAAAAAATCAAGATTCTAAGAAAAACAACATACAAATCATGGGTAAAAGAATCCTCTTATTAACAACTTTATTCCTTTTTGGATTTTCAATTCAAGCACAAGACAAAAAAGCAAAAGACCTCTTAGACCAAGTTACCGCTAAAGTTAGAAGTTACGACAACATTACAATTGACTTTAAATATTCGTTGAATAACACTAAAGAGAACATTAATCAGGATAGTAAAGGAAATGTTACTATGAAAGGAAATCAATATGTATTGAATTTCATGGGAGTTACAAAGGTTTTTGATGGTAAAAAAACATATACTATCGTACCTGAAGACGAGGAAATAACTGTTTCTACTGTTAATGAAAAAGACGATTCAGCGATTACACCTTCAAAAATGCTTACTTTTTTCAATACTGGATACAAGTATAATATGGATATATTGCAAAATGTAAAAGGAAGAAAGATTCAGTATATCAAATTGGTTTCTACAAATCCTAAGGACCAAAGAAAAGAAGTCCTTTTGGGAATCGATGTGCAAACAAAACACATTTACAATTTGATAGAAGTAGGTAAAAAAGGTACAAAAACAACATTAACGGTTAATTCTTTCAAAACCAACCAACCTTTGTCAAAAAATCAATTTACATTTGCGGCGAGTAAATATCCAAATTACTACATCAACAAATTAGATTAATGCACTAGGTGAAAATTCTCGACAAATACTTATTAAAAACCTTCCTGACTACATTTACTACTGTATTTGTAATCCTATTTTTCATATTTATACTTCAAACCGTTTGGTTATTCATATCGGAATTAGCCGGGAAAGATTTAGACCTGATCATGGTTTTTAAATTTCTTGGCTTTTCTATGCCTAGAATTGTTCCATTAGTATTGCCGCTTTCGATATTATTGTCTTCCATAATGACTTTTGGAAATTTAGCTGAAAACTATGAATTTGCAGCGATGAAGTCTTCAGGGATTTCACTACAAAGAGCAATGAGAAGTTTAACTATATTTATTTTATTATTAAGTATAGTTGCTTTTTTCTTTGCTAATAATGTAATCCCATTTGCAGAATACAAGTTCATCAATTTTAGAAAAAACATTGCACAACTCAAGCCTGCTTTGGCTATAGCCGAAGGACAATTTAATGATGTTGGGTTTTATAATATCAAAGTCAATAAAAAAAGTGGTCCAGAAGGAAATACACTTACCGGAATTACCATTCATAAAAAATCACAAAATGGAGATGGAAACAAAACCGTTATTAAAGCTAAAAATGGAGAACTAGTAAGCAGCGAAAAATCTAACATTTTACAATTAGTGCTCAATGAAGGTTATTATTATGAAGACATAACCCCTAAGAGCTACGTAGACCGTGAAAAAATGCCTTTCGCGAAAAGCTCTTTCAAAAAGCAAATTATAAATATTGATTTATCAGAACTTAACAAAGTCGACATCAATCAGGAATCAGTTGCAAACACCAATACGATGCTTAATGTCAATGAACTAAATTACACCATAGATTCATTAAAAACGAACATGAAAGCGGATCTTATTGCTTTTTCAGATAACAGTAATGCTAAAGTGATTTTCCCAACTAAAAATAAATTAGTGGTAAGTTCGAAAAAAAAACCGCTCCCAAACGATATTTTGTCACTATATAATAATGTTGAGAAATCTGGAATTTTAAACTCAGCTAGCAGTAACTTGTCAAACACTATGTATTCGATAGAATCGTCAAATACTGAATTTCTTAACAAGCAAAAAAACATCAACAACCATTTACTTGCCGTTTACGACAAATTTGTAATTGTATTTGCCTGCTTTCTAATGTTTTTCATTGGCGCTCCTCTTGGCGCAATTATTAGAAAAGGTGGTCTAGGTTTGCCTATTGTATTTGCTATTTTAATATTTATAACTTTTCACTTTGTAAATACTTTTGGAAAGAGATTAGCTCAAGAAAACGGAATGACTCCATTTATGGGAGCTTGGTTATCTTCATTTATTTTGACTCCATTAGCCATTTTGTTAACTTATAGAGCTACAAATGATATTGGTTTAGTAAATATGGATGTCATTTTAGCGCCATTCCAAAAATTAATAAAAAAAATATTACCATCACAAAACTAATACCCTAAATGGATTTAAATAAAATACACCTCAACACAATTGAAGAAGCAATTGAAGATATTCGTCAAGGAAAAATTATAATTGTTGTTGATGATGAAGATCGTGAAAATGAAGGTGATTTTTTGGCAGCAGCCGAAAAAGTAACTCCCGAAATGATAAATTTTATGGCTACGCACGGACGAGGATTAATCTGTGCTCCTTTGACGGAAAGCCGTTGCAAAGAACTAGGTTTGCATGTTATGGTTACCAATAATACGGATCCAATGGAAACTGCTTTTACAGTTTCAGTAGATTTAAGAGGAAACGGAGTAACTACTGGAATATCAGCAGCCGATAGAGCTAAAACGGTATTGTCATTAGTAAATTCAGATACTAAACCACACGATTTAGCAAGGCCAGGACATATCTTTCCGCTTATTGCTAAACAGGGTGGTGTTTTACGACGAACTGGGCATACAGAAGCAGCAATTGACTTTGCGCGTTTAGCTGGATTTAAATCAGCAGGTGTTATTGTAGAAATCATGAATGAAGATGGAACTATGGCTCGCCTACCGCAATTAGTAGAAGTAGCTAAAAAGTTTGACTTAAAATTAGTTTCTATCGAAGCCCTTGTTGCCTATCGTATGCAGCACGACAGCCTTATTATCAAGAAAGAAGATTTTGATATCCAAACTCGTTTTGGAACTTTTCGTTTAAGAGCTTATCAACAAACGACAAATAAGCAAATTCATATTGCGTTGACTAAAGGGACTTGGAACTTAGGAGAGGCTATTTTGACAAGAATTAATTCTTCGCAGGTAAATAATGACATCTTAGGCACCTTAACTAACAATGCAGATCAGCAACTTGACGATATGTTTAAAACAATCAATGAGCAAGGAAAAGGCGCTGTTATCTTCATTAACCAAGATATGCAATCGGTAAATTTACTAAATCGTATTACAGAATTGAAAGAATTGCAAGCAGCTGGTGAATTGAAAGCACCAAAAATTAAAATCGATAATAAAGATTTTGGTATTGGGGCGCAAATTCTACATGATATTGATATTTCTAAAATTAGATTGGTCTCTAATACCGAGCAAGGAAAACGTGTAGGAATGATTGGTTATGGACTTGAAATAACAGAATACGTACGTTATTAGCACTATTTAATTTTATTTGTAAAAAATAATTTTGTGGTAACGCAAAGGAAATGAAACAATTAAAAAATAGTTCGAAAAACTGTTGAAATTTTTCTTCAAATTATTTTTGATAATCGAAAAAGGTGCTTATATTTGCACTCGCAATCAGGTAATGATTGTCGCTCACTGGAGAAATGGCAGAGCGGTCGAATGCGGCAGTCTTGAAAACTGTTGACTGTAACAGGTCCGGGGGTTCGAATCCCTCTTTCTCCGCGAAATTAAAACCCTAACCCTTGTAAACAAAGGCGTTAGGGTTTTTTATTTTTAGTTTTAGCCCACATTTAGCCCACAATCAATTGAATAAAAAATAACCACCAAATACCGGTGGTTATTAATAACAAATTTGGTTTCTATGTTAAGGGTTCGAACAAATCACAAACAACTTAAAGTTAATATTACCCAATTATCAATAATTCCACCTGGTCCTGTTTTAGACTGGTGTATTGACAGAACTCTTCTATGCTTACAAACTCATTTTGGAGCTTATTTAGCTCCTTTTTGATTTTATGCAGCAATCTAATGCTTTGACGATAACTTTTTCCTGTAATGCGTTGTATATCCTTCGGGTAGATACACAACCTCCTATTTTCGATTTTCATACACTATCTATAGCTTTGACTAGGCTTTGAGTAGCTTTTGACTACTACCTAAATTATTCATTACAGATTATAAAATTAGTGAATATATTCTTTTATTTTCAAGTGACATTTATGCTTATTTTTGACATCTATATCATTATGGTACAAAGTAATGAAACGTTTCTTTTATATTAAAACTTTAAATGACATATTTGTTACCAATTCAATCGAATGATGTTGCAACAGGATGATGATTGATGGAATTTTAGACAAATTATTAATTAAATTTTAGGAATTATGGCAAGGCAAAAAGGCATAATTAAGTTGAAAGGTACTATCGGAGATATTACTTTTTACAAAACCCAGGACGGGCATTTGGCTCGTGAAAAAGGTGGAATCGATGCGAGCAGAATTGCGAGCGACCCTGCATTCCAGAGAACACGTGAGAACGGTTCTGAATTTGGAAGAGCTGGCAAGGCCGGCAAGATTTTGAGAACTTCCTTGAGAGCTTTGCTCATCAATACTGGCGATGGCAGAATGGTAAGCCGACTTACTCAAGCAATGGTAAAAGTGATCCAGGCGGATGTTACCAGTTTGAGAGGGCAACGAAACGTGATTGATGGAGAAGCGGAATTACTTTCAGGATTTGAATTCAACATTAGAGGAAAACTGGGAACCAGTTTATTTGCCCCATTTGTGGGAGCAATTGACCGCGTTTCGGGAGAAATCACTGTTGATTTGGCGGAATTTATTCCAGCCAATATGATTGCTGCACCAACTGGAACCACTCATTTCAAAATCATTTCTGCTGGTGCCGAAATTGATTTTGAAACCGAAACATTTGTTGAAGCACATTCCGAAACTGCGATTTTACCTTGGGATGCTGTTGCTACGGTAGCCATCAACCAAGTGAATACAGTTAGTCCGGGAAGTACCAAACCCTTGTTTTTGGCTTTGGGAGTTGAGTTTTACCAAGAGGTAAATGGACAAATGTACGCCTTGAAAAATGGCGCATATAACCCATTGGCATTGGTTCAGGTGAGCGGATTGTAGAATGGTCATCGTACTACAAAGAACTTATTTCCCTGACGGAACGAACGGAAAACTCGAATGTGAAGGTAAATTCATTTGCTATACAATTGAGTTACCTTGGATGGAAAACCAGAAAAGGGTTTCCTGCATTCCGGAAGGGAAATATTTATTAAAAAAGCGGTACAGTAGCAGATTTCAATGGCATTTAGAAGTGGTTGACGTGAAAAACAGAAGCTTTATTTTGTTTCATCCTGCCAATAATGCACAGAAAGAATTGAATGGTTGTATTGCTCCAGTAACGAAAGTTTCCGGACCTGGTTTAGGTCTAATGTCTAGAAAAGCTTATTCCAAATTAAAAGACTTGGTATATAAGGCTTTGGACAGCAAAGAAAATGTTTCGGTAATTGTTCAATCTTAATTTCCGTTTTGACGGAAATGACAAAAACGAGAAAATATGAATATTATAAAAAGAGCGCAAGCTCCCACTCCGAAGTTTTTTAGGATTTTGAGAAGTATTGGTCTGGTATTGTTGGCCATCAGTAGCAGTGTGATCGCCGCCCCTGTGGTTTTACCCGTAGTCGTTGTCAGTGTTGCTGGCTATATGGCAGTTGCAGGAGGTGTTTTATCCGCAGTTAGCCAAATGACTGTAGTTGAAGAGAACCTAAATAAACCTAGAGATGGAGACTAACATTTCACTCCGAACCGGAACCGTATCTGGAACTTTTTTGAGTGTTTTGCCTAATATCCTTTCAGAAGATATTGCTAAAACAATTATCCTAGCGGTCATTGGGGCAACTGTCAGTTATATGGTTTCCCTCCTATTGAAATGGTTGACAAAAATCAAAAAAAAATAGTCCGGTTATTATTGGTAACCTTTTCCGGACTAACTAAGAAAGCCAAGTCGTGAGACCTGGCTTTTTTTTTAGCGACTGTTATAATAATTTCTTTTTAATAGTAATAACAAAATCTCTATATGAGGATTTAACAATTTCTCCCTGCACATATAATTTATCTTGAAGAGTAAGGATTCTTTTATCGGAATCCGTCCAAGTTTCCTCTCTAAATGGTTCTTTTATAGGCTTATAAATTTGAACTTGCTTATACTCATATTCTTGTTCTTCAGTTAGATCAATATCGCTCATTCTTAATGACAAATATTCTTTGTATTGACTATTATCATTATCTAAATGAAAAGCTGTTACGACCAAAGAGTGAAATTTATCTAATTCTTTTAGAAATTTCAAAACGGTTTCATTTAGTGACTCATCAATGAAAATATTTTCAGATATTTTGTAGAATTCTTGTAACAAATCCCATTTTTCAAAATAGTATTTAGTTATATGCAAACTATCCACAGATAGCGAAATACTGTCTAACAAAATTGCTTCACTACATAATTCGGTGAATTTGTGATATAATTTTAAATCGTGAGATTTATTGTTTTTTTTATTCTGCTCTTCTATAATTTTATCATAGTTTTCAATTATTGATTTAATAGCTATAATCAATTGACTTTTTAATTCTTCTTTAAAATTTTCTCTAGAACTATTAAATGAAGTAATTCGATGACCTCGTATGTCAAATGGTAATTCTTCTAATTTCGAAAAATTTAAATCATTTATACAAATAACTCTTTCCCAACCAACTTGATTAATAGCATAACCTAATTCAATTAAAACGTTTGGATTTGGAGTTATTCTGTAATTAAAAATTTTATTAATCCATTTTTTATTAACTATTGTTACATCGCAAATGAATATGTCAGATAAATCTATTTTATTTAATATAGTTGATGATATAGCTGGGCTACCACTTTTGTTTCTAGTGTCGCGATCAACATTAATTTCTAATTTAATTTCTTTTTCAAATTTTCTTTTTACTTCCCTAATAGCTTTTTCAATACAAGTTTGTATTGAATTATTCTTTAAATCAGATTGCCAAGAGTAAAATATTGTAAAATTGCTTTTCATTGAATGTTTATGTAATTGTTCCAAATTGTGAATTATATCAAATATATATCTTTTATTCAATATTTTTTTTTCTTACAGTTACGATTTTAAAATCGCTCTGCGCATTTCATTTATAAGCAAAATGTTTTGATGCAATTGATCCTCTTTTTGTTCTAGCAACCGCAACGCTTGGACTTGCTTATTGTGGAGTTCCTGTTCCTGCATCATTGTACTGACTTTTGAGTCAAAATCTTTTTTGAAATCTTTTATCCGCAAGAATGTAATTACGGACCCAATTAAAAATTGGTGCCAGAATTTAGATTTCCATAGACTATACGCTAACCAGTAGATTGTTTCGGCATCTTTTTCGTCCGTGAATATAATTACAAAGCTATTGGTAAAAGGTTCTTTTTGGGGTTTTCCAGAGTTCATTCCTTTGTTGAGAATAAAGATTTGGTTTCCCTTGTAAATGGTGTCTTTTTGGTGGGTCTTGATGATGAAATTTGGCATAGTGCTGTTGGTTTAAAATATTCGACCTTATTTTTTTGAAAGAAAAAAGAGAAAAAAAGAAAGCCATATAATCAGCAGAAATGACGAACGGGAACGGAGGAAGGAACGACCGACTGGAAGTGAGGAATGGATGCTAAATTTGCTGGATTTTTTTCTCTTTCTTTTCAAGAAAATGCATAGTGGTAGTCGTTGAAGATTTTTAACACCCCCAAGCACCGCAAGGAATGGAGCTAAAATGTAGCGATAGCGGAATTATAGCGGAATGAATGAGGAGCGCAGTTGGCGGTGTTGCGGCAATCGAACAGCCACGCTAGACCGAAAACAGAACGTAGTTTTTACGAAGTGGAGAGAAGGGATAGCAGCGTGAAACGGCGGGGAAAAAATATAAGTCAGCCGAAGGCGTACCTTGATTTAGGGTAAAGTGAAGTTTTTACTGAACGGAGCCAACCCCGATGGCTGTGCGAAGGAGCAACCGCTGAAAAAACTGAGGGCGGCAGACATAATACGGCTGGAATGAAGTGAAGAGAAAGAGAGAGCTTGCAGTGGAATGAAATGGAGCGTTAAGCGAACGAATGACTGTAACGGAATGAAGCTGTATTGTGGATGCATAAGCCCGACCGAACGAAGGAAGAGAGCGTGTGAAGATGAGGAACGAACAGCGCAAAAAAAATAGCTGCTTATTTTCAAGCTGCTGTTTTTTTTAGTGCTGTGAAGTGGCTGTGGAACGGAAGGAGGCACGACTGACTGGAACAGCCGAACGGAACAATGAGAACGACCGAAGAGAGACCGCTTGATTGCCCTTGATTTCAAGTACATTATTTATTGTAAAGAAAAATATTGACTAGAAAATTTTGTGATAAAATGATTGTTTTATAAATACTTTTTTTCATCGTCGAGAGCATTTTTATCTCTAAGCTCAAATGGTTTGACCTCCCACAATAGTTCTTTTTTTCTAGTATTAACATATTCTTGATCCATACCCCATTCTTCAACAGAAATTCTAAAAAATCTATTGCCTTCAAATATTTGACCCTTATACCAACACATTTCAGCTTTAAAGAAAAATCCCCACATATAACTTAATTCATCATTACACAGTATATTAGCATATTTATATGCTTCGTCAAATCTTTTATACGAAGCTAAAGCTGTAATAATAATTTCTAGAATAACTACATCCCAGCCAAAACGATGGAAATAATCTTGACAAAGTTTTATCATTAGATTACCATTATTATATGCATATAATGTGTCATTAGCTTTGTCAAGAATCATAGCTTTTAATTCTTGTTTATTTAAAGCAGGTTCAACCTCATTAGCAAAAACAGGTTTTTTAAATTCTTTGACTTCAACCCGACCACTTGACCTTGACATCAATCCCCCAATTAATGAAAGAACTAGAAATATTATTAAAAAAGTACTCATAATTATATAAATTAAATTGAATGACCGTTTCACCTAATGGAAATTGTTATATAATACTTAAGTTTTTCGTCTTAGGGCATTTATTAGACGTTCATCTGCTTCGCCATAATCTACCAATTCGAAGTATAGTTTCAAAAAATTAGTTTCTAGCCAATTTCTATTGGTTAAGATTAATTGATAATTGTCGATCATTAATTCTTTAATAACCTCACCTCTTTCTGTCAATGGTTGCAGACAAGAACAATAAACAATATCGTACGGGCATAAATTCATTGCAAAATCTATCTCTAAGGTCAAATGTTTGTGAATTATAAACACAAGATCGTCATTAAGGCAAACCTCTTTTAGTATTTTAATTTCATCCGCTTTTGTCTTATATAAATCGAAATACTCCTTCATTAAGGAAGCTAAATCAATGATTTTTAAAAATGATTGACTGAAATTTTTTGAAGGCCGTAAGTATTTGTATCCGTTGATAAAGATTTCTACTCTCATTAATTATTTAAAAAAAACATAATAAAATATTGCTTTTAGGTTAGTTTCTGAACCCGAATTTTTCAATTGTTTTGAGGTTTAATTTAGCTAGAAATTTGTTCCTTTCGGTTAATGTCTTTTTACCGTTTAACAAATCTGCCATAAACCCGTATTTGTATGCATCGAGTCTCTTGTTTTTTTTGTCCCATTGTACAATTTTTTCGATAAGATCTAATGTAATTTCAACTTCGTTTATCTCTACTTTCTGTTCTTCGTTAAAGAATTCGTCCATATCATAGAACAGTTCCGCATTTTGGTCAGCTACAATATTTAATATTATTTCTCCTTGATTTCTTTCTATATCTGTTATTGCACGGTTTGACTTGATTTTATTTCCAAGAGTATAAGCCATATCGAATTGATATTGACTTAAATTACTTGTTTCTCGACCCCAGTTTTCAATTTTTTTCCAAGTCTTAAAATGAATCGATTTCAGTCTATTCAATGAGGCTTCGGTTTCTGCCTGTTGGGTTTCGTCTTCTGAAAGTTTTTTTCTTTTTTCAGGGGTTTTGTTTTCTAAACCACTTTTTAAAACATCAAGGTCAATGTGAAAATTTTGTTCCTTAATGAAATTCCAGCACTCTTCTTTCTTTGCCCATTCACCATATAAAGAGCCAGGGGCTTTGGTTTTAATTAATTCCTCCATCTTTGACATAATCTCGTGCAACTTAGATTTCAAAATATCACTAAGGCTTTGCTCTTTCCAGATTTTATACAAATCAAGTTTGTAGTTTAACTTAAATCCAAGCCAAGCAATAGAATAAGGAACTGTGATGTAACGCATATCTCCAATTGCATTTGGTTTTACACCATAAACTTTTTCTGCAGAAGAGAACAAAATTGCATTAGCAATTGCATCTTCAAACCATATATTATCTGGTTTTTTGTTGAAATTGTAATTAAGAAATTGAGCATAATTTTTTTGACTTCCTCTCACAACTATATGTGGTCCTATAACGAGTTTTTTTCCATTATAAACTTCTTCGTAAGCATTGATGAATTTTGCCAGTGACTCCTTAGTAAACATTTGATTTCTAGGATTTTGTTTGTCAAACTGTTTTCTTTTGGTAGGATTTAAACCAAAACGTATGCGTTCATTTTTGTATTGACCTCGTGATCTCTCAAAAAACCAGCGAGTTTGGTATGTTTCACCTGTTAAGGGTGGAGCCCAAATTGTTCTTGATAATTTTTCGAGTAGAACGTGATTTTCTTTATTTGAACTCAAATCAGAAGCTGACACCTTGTTTTGAGTATTGGCATATTCGGCAATTCGTCCAACAATTTCTGAGAAATTTTTCCGGTCTTTTACAATGGTTAGTTTAACGGGAACAAATACTTTTGAAATATCTACTTTATCTTTTTTCCAAGTGTGGTAAATTGAGGCAGTTGTTTGTCCACCATTTACAATTTGAAAATCTTTAACTTGTGCAATTGCTTTACCTTGGTTGTTTGGTAAAATACAAATTGTAATCTCTTCGGCAGTAACTGCAATACCATTATTGTAAGCCATAAACATATGCTGTTCACCTAGAATGGTTTTCCTAATCCCGTTATTTATTTTTCCAGTAAATTGGAGAAAAGAACGTACATTTTGTTCTAGTAAACGTGCTCCATATTCTTCATAGATATCTGCTAAGGCGATGCCAGGGATTATAGCTAACCAAGATTGATAATCGGAATTTTCAGTTTCATTGACGATACAGGGTACTTTGTATCCTGATTTTTCAAAATCAATTTCAATAGGCATTCGAGATTTTACAGAAAGATTGAATAAGTAATTTATATCTATTGCTCTATAAAAAACAGTATAGCCAGCAATTTTGTCTGAAGTTTTTAAATCTGCTTTTATATCTCCATTGGAAATCAAGAAAATATTAACCCTTGTAAGGAATTCTTTTACTTCAGGCACATTTGCTAATGTTTGAGCAAGGTCAAAAATTTCTGAACTTTCTTCAATTTCATTTACATAATCCTTATAAATAGAATTTCTGAAAAATTTAGCTGCTCTATCAATGGTTTTTTCGGCATCTCCCTTTGTAACCGATTGAACGGTTTCGTCACTATTGTATATTGTTACGAATAAATCAAGGGTCTCATAATTTTCATAAAGAGAATATCCATTGATTTTATGCTCAACACCTCTTTTACTAATTTTCTCATCATAGCAAACACGATAATTTTCGGTTTCACCAGCATCAGCAAGAAAAGACAATACAATTTCAGTGAAAATTTGTTCAGGATTTGTTCCTTCTTCTTCTGATATTAGGTTGGAATTTATTTCTTCCTGAATATCTATATAAAACTTATTTAGTTCTTTATTATTCATTTTTTATTTTGAATTTATTTCGTTGAAAAGCGAATCTTGATTAATTCTCCATTCTTCTGATTCAGATAGTACAATGGAGTATTTAACATCACCAACACCTATAGGAATTTGAGACTCTGTTATTCTAGGAAAATTTTCTGTAACCCTATAAAGATTTTCTTGTCTAATAGTATACCCACATTCCTCATAAAGTTGTCTATGAACCTCATAATAGCCTGATTCCAATAATTTAAATCGAAATAAATTACCTGCCATTGTGTTGTTAGATAATGATTCCAAAACATTATCAATCAAACTGTTTAATGATTCACCATTTCCAATACGAACATCAAGAGAGAGGTGGTAAAGAAATATTTTTTCTATTATTGAATCATCCAATTGTCTTTCACTTGTGATGTGTATTTTTTGATGATTGTTTCCGTGGGTTGTTTTTACTTCTACCGCCCAATTTGAATATTGAAAATCCTGAATTGACCTTTCTGGTCCAAGCCAAGATTTAAGACAGTAATTTATGTCTAACGAATTTTTTAAAAACTCTCGCAAGAAAAAAACTTCACCATAAAGACCTCGTTGTGCTTCATCTGATAATCCTTGATTGCCAACTTTTTCAAATAATGATTGCCACTTGGCTAATCTTTCAAGCAATTTTTCCACTAAAGACTTTTCAGATGTGACTTCTGACACACCAAAAATTAAATCTTCGCATAGAGTTGAGAATATGTCCTTATGTTGTTTATTAAGCAACAGAATAAGTAAAAACTTTTTTGATTTATCTCGTTCATCAGGCAATGTTTCAATCTTGATGTCTTTGAGTTTGTTCCATTGATTTTCATCAAATGAAAATGAAGTACTTATCCTAAAAGCAATGCACCTAAGTTTTTCAGGTGCTTTTATTGCAATAAAAACATCTGGTATTACTGTGGCATCATACCTTTTATAAAGTAATCCAGTGTGAGTAGAAGTGTCACTTTCTAAACTCATCCAAATATTTTCAGTTTTCATCATCTCCATAGTCTTCAAAATCTTCTTCAACAAAATCAAATTTATCAATTAACTCCTCATTAACAGCATAAGAAACTGGGGCATTGAAGTTACTTTTTGGAAAACTTACAGCATAACCAACAAATGGATTAGTTCCATCAGGTAAATTTGTCTGACTTTCTTTTGGATTAAGTAAATAAATTAATAACAACGGTTGCTTTGGGTCTCTCAATTCATTTCTAACAACTTGTCCGTTTGGATACGTAGCCTCACCCTCTTTTTTTCTATGAAGGTTAGTAAGCTCCATTGCTCTTACCTTTTCAGGCTCAGTAAAATCTATAAATTCGTCCGATGGACTTATGATATGTGATTTTCTTAGGTAATACAATTGTTCACTTGAGTTTTTGTCATCTTCCGTTCTTTTCCAATGACCAACTGGCGTGGTGATATTGTTTATGGTAAAATCCGAATTATTAATTGCATTAGGTTTTGACATTAATGCAACCCTCCAATCTGTCAATTCACCATTTCGTATTTGGGTTGTAATAAATTGAATTAATTTTCTTGGTTCAGCTTTTTTTAAATTTTCAACCGATTGAATTCCTTCAAAAAATGAAATAATATTGTGTGCCGAAACATCATACCACAAATAGGCATTATTTGGTCTTGGGATATTATATGCTTGTAAAGTTGAAATGAATCTTTTAGTATTCTGGAAGTTATTGTTAATTACTGAAATATCTTTTCTGAATTCATATGATTCAACTAATCTGCCAGCCCAAGAGATTTGAACGGTAGTTGCATTGCGCATTTTGTTTATTGCAGATATCATCAATCCATCTGGAGATGTTCTAATTTTTAAAGCATATTGTTCAGGTGTTGAGCCTGCAATATCTGACATATAATCAAACTCTTCTCTTAGTTCTTCTGAGGCTAAGGTAATATGGCAAAACCATTCGTTTAATTCTCTACTTGTAAAAAGACGGCATAAATCAACATAACCTCCTTTATAACCGAACCATCTTCCCATTTGCATCAAAGTATCGTACATTCTGGAAGCACGTAAATAATAGCTAATGGAAAGTCCTTCAAGAGTAAGCCCTCGAGAGAGTTTATTGCCGCCGACTGCAATAACTGACAAACCATTTTTGTGGTCAAAATAGTCTAATGCTTCTCCAGAACCACCGTGAATAGATTTTACTTTAATTCTTGAAACAGCATCATTCAAATGTAGTACAACATCATCCCACGAGTGAATCTGTGTTTGAGAATCCAGATTTGTTAATTCCGAATTTAGTATACTATTAGAAACAGTTATAAAAGATTTATAGCCATTTTCATCCTCTTCATAGGTCTTTCTAAATTCATTAATTATTTCAGCATCATTTTGATCAATCCCTACACGATAATAATAAAATTGATTAGAAACCAATTCAGAAATATGATCTTGCCAGCGTTGAAAACGTGAAACGTGAACCAGCATTGAATTATGAACTGTTGTTTGCCCCCTCAATCGTCTAATTGAACAGGTTATTATAAAGCAACGAATTGCTCTTTTTAATGATTCAGGGAGTGTAGATGGAAGTTGGTCGTCTTTCTTATGTCTATCCGGTACGAAATCACGATAATCATTTATTCTGTTTACAATAGGTAATACAGTATTTGATTCTTCATCCTCTTCAAGAGGACTGAAACCAAATACTTTTTCTGGACCAATATAATTTGAGGGTGCTGGTATATTTTTAATGAAATTTCGAGGAAACAAATTTTGATCATCTAGTGGAATGAAAATATTAGCAAATGGTGTTGCTGTATATCCAACATAAGCATTTTTACCAAAAAGATTCAAAATTTGAGTAATCCAACTATTAATGGAACTTTGTTTTTCAGGGTCGTTTGAGATATTTATTGAAGCATTATCGGCTTCATCATCAATTAATAAAAGTGATTTATTTCTAATAACCCTACCTAACTCATTATCTTCACTGGCTTGCGCTGCTAACCATTGATGAATTCTCCTTAGAACGTGCGGGTTTTTCTTAATAACTGCTACTATGGGTTCTGATGTGTTGAAATTTAATCCTAAAGCATTTGCAGCTCCTTGTGTAAAATCTCCTTTTTCAATACTTGAAGTCAAAGAATGAGCAACGATTGGAGAGCCAAAATATGGATCTCCTACTCCAATTTGAATACTTCTTTGGTCAAAAGCCCTAGTGTGTTGTGTATCAAATCCAAGAAAACTTTCGTCTATTCTTAATTGTGTTTGGCTTCTCAGGTTATTGTGAATTCCAGCCATAATAATTATTAGCTTGAATCCAGAATCGGCTGCTTTACAAACAAGACCGGTGTAATTGGCAGTTTTACCAGATTGGACTTGCCCAACAACTAATCCCTTTTTATTAATGGTGATTTTAAGTGATGGGTCAAAAAGATTGTCAAGTATGCTATCTGTAAGCCTGTCCAACTTATTTATAACATCAGGAGCAAAATTCTTCTCTATTTCTAAATACTCTCTATATCTACCCCAAAATCCATTTGTGAAATCTAATTCAACTCTTTTTTCGCTTAACCAAGGTAAGTTTTCGTCAGCCTTTTCGATAGACTTAAATTCATCTTGTCTAATCGTGTAAAGCTCTTCAATTCTTCTTATAAGCATTTCACGATTCTCATTAACAAAATACTTCATTTTAAGTACTTCATCGACTGCATCTTCAATTTCAACACGTGTATAAGAAGTGCTATCTGATAATAATTGCCTTATATTTTTTATTGGGTCTTTTTTACTCATTGGTTAAAAATTCAATATATTCAGGATAGAAATTATATGGTTCTGTATTTATGATTCGTGATTTAGCTTTTTCGATAGTCAAACCGTTTGCTATAAAACTGTTGAATAACTTTTGCATTGTCTCTTTTATAGCGCTGTGTTCAATTCCTTCAAAAGGTTGTCCGTGTGGTTTATCGTTTTCACTCTCTTGAAGCGTGATTAAAGGAATAGGAATTGTCTCTTCAATAAATTGGATTATTTTTTCAATTTCTCTTTTTAAATCACCGGATTTTGAATATAACTCGCTCAATAAGGGATGATTTCGATTAATCTTATAAAATCTTTTTCCGTGTCTTGCACGTTCTTCCCAAAACGGAAAATATTCATCAGATGCGAGTTTTCTTTTAAGTACTTTACCTTTATGTCTATATACTTCTACAGCTTGATTTCGAACTTCTTTTGCTAAAGCAATAATAGATTCAATATATTTGGATGGCGGTCTTGCAATTGATTTCTTAATATCAATTTGCCAATCGTCGTCAAAATTATTAGGTAAATCAACTTGAATTCTACATAAATCATAATGCACCTCTTTTTTGAAAAGATCTAACCAATCTCCAGCAACTAAAAGTCGCCTGTTTCGGTAAACATAAAACCCTTGATGTGCAGTCCAACTATCTTTTGGACCTTTACCATAATTATATTGTTCTACCGTAAGTTTTGACCGATGAGGCAACACAAACCCTTTTATTTTAATTTGACCAGCCTCTAGTCGAGTTTCTGGTTTTGTTTGTAACCCATCTATACCAATCATAAAAGGATCCCAAGGGGTGATAGCTCTTTCTCTAAAAAATATTTTCAATCCATCATCCATATATCTATGAAATACCATTGATAGATGGGATTTTACGCTATCCATAGTTCCCAAAAACTTACTTTTGGATTCTTCACTGTCCTCGGATGTGTCTTTGGTTAATCTATCTAAATCCCACCAAATTACGCAAGTTCCTGAGTTTACGGATTCTATTTTTTCAATCCATCTTTCTTCGTAGGGTACGTAACGAATAAGTTTCCAAGACTTTACTTTATTCACATAGTCTAAATCCCAACTCCATAAAACAGCTTTGTAATCAGTGCTTTTAGATACAACTGTAAATTTTCTTGATTGAGAAAATGATGCTGTTTTTAATCCTAATCCAAAACGTCCTAAATCATCAGCATTTCTAACGACCAAAGGATTTTTGCTTCCAGGTCTCATTGCGTGAATGAGCTGTTCGTTGTTCATACCATTACCATCATCCAAAATTGATAGAGTTGTTTTTGGACCTTTCCAATCATAATCAATCCATATGTTTTTTGCACCAGCAGTTATTGAATTATCAATAATATCAGCAATTGCGGTTTCAATGGAATAACCGATGGCTCGAAAGGTTTCAATCATAGAACTCGCTTCCGGTTCTGCTGATGTAGATTGTAGGTTAGAGTAATCAATCATATGCCTTTTAGTACATTTAAAATTTCTTCTCCTATGAATTTTGCCATTAACGGTGGTACAGCATTTCCAATTTGTTTGAATGCAGCTGTTCTATTGGCTCCTTCTTTTTCACCTTCAAAGTAATAATCATCAGGGAAAGATTGCAATCTGGCAGCTTCACGAACACTAATAGACCTATTCTGTTTGATGTCTGGATGAATATAATAATGACCGTCTTTAGCAATGTGGGCAACTACAGTTTGGGAGTAGGGAACATCTGCCGCAACTACTTTGAATCTATCAAAAAATGATGTCCTATTTTGATGCGTTTTGAGTCGTTCCGGTAAGTTGTTGTAATTTAATCGTTCCTTGTTAGTGTTCCAACTTTCTACGGCAATTTTATAAATTTCCTTATCTTGTTCACGGTGTGGTCTGGCAATATGCTGTGTTAAAACATCAATGCCATTTCTTAATGAGTGTTTTTTTAAATAGTCTGTAGTAGAAGATTTATATTTTAAAAATTTATCTTTTCCTTCTCCTGCCATTATTATCGGTAAGTCTTTCAGTAAATCATTGACTAAAAAAGTACTATCAATTTTAATTTCTTCAAGATTTGGAACTATCAATTTTTTATTTGGTTTCCATCCTAAAATAATGACCCTTTTTCTGTTTTGTAATACACCAAAATTAATTGCCTCAAGTGTAAACAACTTG
This sequence comes from Flavobacterium galactosidilyticum, assembly GCF_020911945.1. Classification (NCBI taxonomy): domain Bacteria; kingdom Pseudomonadati; phylum Bacteroidota; class Flavobacteriia; order Flavobacteriales; family Flavobacteriaceae; genus Flavobacterium; species Flavobacterium galactosidilyticum. The sequence goes on along the minus strand of NZ_CP087135.1, from coordinate 2,188,700 downwards.
ATTTGATAACCTTTTTTATTGAATAGCTTTTCCATCTCAGCTAGATAATGTCCTTTCTTAGCCGATTTAAGTCCAATTACATTTTCAAAAACAAACATTTTAGGTTGGTACTTTTCCAAATATTCAGCATACTGGACAAACAGATGATTTCTGGGGTCACCTTCCATATTGTTTTTGGATCTCGATCTTCCTACTAATGAATATGCCTGACAAGGAGGACCTCCAATTATTAAATCTACCATTTCTTTACCCAAACTTTTATCAATTTGATTCTGGATTAATTGATTATTTTCTTCTCCAATGGGTAAATTTATTACTGAATCTAATATTTCTTTTGGGATACAGCTATACAATTCCTCTCTTGATATTTCGCCTTTTAAATAAGACACATAAGTTTTGTACTTATTGTTTGATTTTAAGTAATGATAGGCAGCTCTTGTTTTTAAAGTGTTGCAAGCGGATTTTTCAATTTCAACGTGGGCAATAGGCTCAAACCCTGCCTGGATAAATCCCTCCGAAAGCCCACCTGCACCAGCAAATAAGTCTATGAAATTGTACTTCATTTATTTTTGTTTATGTATTCTTGTGCTGTCAATTGTATGTTATTAGTGTCTTTTTCAAATGTACAATTTTAATACAAATGAATATATCAGATTAATAATAATAATAATAATAATAATCAAATGTAATTTATTGTAATGGTTTAAAAATGTGGTTTTCCGTAATAGCTGAATATTTTTCAAATAAATTATAAAATATAATCAGCCTCATAGTTTCAAAACTTAGAAAAAATGAAAACAATGATAATGATGATTATTCTATATCAATTTTTTTTAGTTCATTTTTATATCCCCAAATTTGAGCGTGTTTTGGATTTCCTGCATCAGAAAATTTATCTACATAGTACACTTCGTTATTATTGTCTTTCAAAATTCGAAATACTTCTTGTTTTAGGATTTCATACTCCTTATAAAGTTTGCTGGGATGATTCCCCAAGCAATTATAACCCTGCTGTCTTTAGATGTGTACTTTTTAATTAGTTCCAAATTTGCAGAGTCTATAATCGCCTTTGAGTGCAATTAATTCTTTTGAATATGTTTCATAAAAAGGAATCAGGTTTAGGATTATTATTTTTCCAATGTTTTTTAATTCTGCCCTATCGTTTTTGTTTAGAAAGATGTAATTGCAAAGGTTGAAAACTGTTTTGTCTGAAACTTCCAAAGTTGCTCTGCTTGGGTTTTTCATTATTACAATTATGTTTTCAGTACAATCTTTATTGATTGTCAATTCTAGCCAGTATCTTTTTTGTTCTGTTCTTTCGTAGTCTTTGTTTATAATGAATTCCTGATGTTTGTATGTTGGTTTCTTCATTATTTATATTTTGATGAAATGGATAGTAAATGTAATCAAATTTGAAAAGATTTTAATCCCTTTCGGCTTTCCCTTATAATCCCTTTTCTTTATGTTTTCAGGTTAGTTCTCTTTATAAAATAAAAAAGAGGATAAACGGTGTCAATTAACTGCATTCGATAATCATCCTTGTGATAAACAATATTATCATTCAAATCAACATATTTATGGATTAATACCAATAATGGAATATCCATATGAATATCTTCGTAGTTCTTTTTAAGTTTGATAAATCCTTCTTTGTAAGCAGCGGTTTTTAATCTTGAAGCTGTCGCAATTGATATTTTAAAAAGCTTGCTTACACCAATAACAGAAACAGGAGCCATTTGTTTTTTATAGTTGAAAGTTGGAGATGGAAAATTATAGGTACACCCTTTTATTTGTACGCTTTTCTTTCTCTTCACTTTTCTCCAAAAATCCTTGTGGAGATAACCATAAATAACTGCCCCTGTAACTGCTTGTATTTTGTGATATGTTGAATAATCTATCGGAAAAGCTAGTCTTACTTTCCAATCGTGAAATTGTCTTATTTTGTCAAATGAATTAATTGTGTAATAGCTTGTTCTCTCATTGTAAGTTATAAAGTTTAATTCCAGTAAGAGTTGAATGTATCTGAGTGATGTTTTTCTGCATTTTATTTGAAGCATAAATTCAATAATCAATAACCCCTTTGAATCTAATTTTACCTTACCCTCTTTGAAAGTAAGTTTTAAAAAAAGAAAAAAACATAAGTCTTTTTGATAAGCAAATTTCTGGGAATCGATCAACATTTCAATAGGAACCGAAATGTGATTGTTGGTCTCTATTTTTTTTTTAATGCTCTAAATTGTTCCTCAAGCATCTTAATTACAGCATCAATTGTATAGACTATTTTGCCATTAATTTGACTGTATTCAATTATATTTAAATCCCTCCAGTATCTTGCTGTTCCGGAACAGAATGCCATTATGTATTGAAATTCTTCGTCATCAATAAACAAATCCTTTTTATTTTGGGTTTGTCTTTGAATAACTATTTTTGTTAAATCCTCTAACCGTTTTTCTATGTTTTGCAGTCTTTCCGCACGTGAATGAACCATAATTATAGTTTTGATGTTATTAATTTTTGTGAATTTTGAAGATCAGGCGGGCTGTAGTATTTTTTAGCCCGCTTAAAAAAAAGAAAACCTCTTTCCTACTTTTTGAGTAAGATGAGGTTTTCTAATAATTCACTCCTTTTATAATAACGGCGAGCACCAATACCATAGGCTTTAACTTTACCTGCATTGGTCCAGGCCCACAACGTTGACGAATCGATTTTAAGAAATTGACAAGTTTCGTCCCTAGAAAGCAATTCCTCGGAATTGTCTTTTGTTTTAATTTCATTTTGAAATTCTTGAATTCCGTTTTTAACGGATGTGCCTATCATTTGTTGGAGTTGTTCAACAGATAAGCATTCGAGTAGGATTGAGTTTGTGATCATATAAATTTTGCCTGTTTTAAAATTATTAACAAGGCAAAATTGAGTATATACGTTTGGTACTACATTGCGGTACCGTACTGTTTTAGTACTGTTTTTAGTACCAAAGTTGTTTTAGTTTTATTTAATTTGTAAGGCATTGTAAATGCTCATAAAACTATCATTTAATGAAATTTGGTTTTCCAAACAGTATTTGTAAATAGTCTTCATTTTATTAGCACTTCTATAAATATTTTTAGAATTGATTGTAGAATTATTTAAAGTTTCAGAAAAATAAGGTCTATCTGTTTTCTTGAAACCTAATTCTAAAGTAATTTTTAAAAAATGTCCTTTTTCTAATTTGTATTTTTCATACAATTCTTGTGCTTTGCCATTAACGAAAACCAATCCTATTTGAAACCAAATACAATTTAAATATTTATCTTCTGATTGAATACTAGAATTTTCTTTTTGATTTACAAATGGAATATTATTGCCCTCTAATAAACGAGTTAAATGTTCCTTGTATTTATTATTATCTTCTGCAAGAATTGTCATTTCTAGTTTTGAAAAATCATTATATGATTCTATATGATTGCCTTTAATAATATCATCGGCAATAGCTAATATTTTAAATAAAGTAATATCCTTTTGTTTTTTAGAATCCCTATTTATTTTAGATTTCCTAATTTTATCAAGTTCCTCATAATACAAATCGTCACGATTATCCTTTACTCTATTAATATTTAAAAGTTTCTCAAGATCTTCAACTCTTTTTTCAAAAGTAAATTGAGCCATAAAAAATGAGTACTTGCCAATTAATAGTCTTTGTTTAAGATGGCTTTTTAATATAGATATTTCGGCATTATCTTTTGGAGAGATGTCGATTGTATATATATTTTTATATGGAAGTACTTTAATATCCAATTCTTCTAATTTATCCGGGACAAAAGTCAAAGTAAAACTTGTAGTGCCACAATCTTGGCTTATCTTGAAAAAATATTCAACCTTAGTTTCATAGTCTAGTTTTGATTCAAAAAAATCTGCAATTCTTTGGGTTTCTTGGTTACGAATATCTCTATACGTTTCAAAATCCATAAAAGGGCTTTTGACTTTACATTGATCACATAAACAAAAAAGTTGGTGTTGTATTCCATTAATATTATAACCTGTAGGTTCAGAATAAAATCCCACTTGGATTGGAGGCCAAAAACAGCTTCTGTAATATTCCAGTTTTTCTGATAATTTATCAAGTTTATATAACTTTTCAATTGCTTTTTTAACTTCCATCTTCAAGTATTTATTAAAAATAATTAGTTAACTCCATTGCAATATCCTTATTGCTTTTACCGATGTAAGTTAAAAACATCCCTTCTGTAGTATGACCAGTAATGTACATTAAAAAAGAGGTTGGTATAATACCGTAATTATTTGAAGCAAAAGAACGTCTTCCAATGTGAGAAGAAACATATTTCCATTTTGGATAGTCTTTTTCAACTTTTTCTTTTGTTTCCTGGTCAAACAAAATACCGTGAATCGGTTCATTTATTTTTGCTTTTTCACAAACTTTCTTGATATGCTCATTGTATTTTTGGTCTGAAATCTTTCTAGGAAAGTCACCATTGTATTTTTTGAGTATTTCCATTATTTTTGAATGTAATGGAATTGTCATTATTTTTTCGGTTTTAACCTGTGTAAATTCGATTAAAGGCTTTAGTTCTCCGGCTTTGTTTTTTTCATATCTAATCATCGATTTATCAAAACGTAAGAAATCAGAAACCCTCTGGCCACAATAGCAGCTTATTAATAACCAATCACGAGCATTTTCTAAACCATCGGTTAATTTTTTAGCTTTAATTTTCTCGATGCTTTCTATCTCTTTTAGGGATAAATAGATACTTTCAACTTTGTAATATTTTGCTTTGATGCTATCAAGTTGATGATGTGTTTCTACACCGTTTGATTTAGCGTGCCTGCAGAAAGTTTTAACAAAACGAATGTTCCTGGAGGTTGTATTTGGAGCATAACCAACACTAATGCAATATTTTTCAAAATCCATTTTGAATTTAGTGTCAATGTCACGAATATATAAAGTTGACTTAGTATGGTTCTGATAACGCTCCAATAGATGTTTAATAACATTGCATTTTGTTATAGTGCTACTTTTTACATCACGTTTTTTAAACTCTATAAAAGTATCAATGTAATCTACAAGTTTATCCGTATGCTTTTCGCCTACTTGGGGTGGGTTTACAAAATCTTTTAACCATTGTGCGTCAACAGTTTTAACACCTTTACTTTTGTTGTACGCTTTGAGGAGGTCATTTTTTAAAGTTGCTAAATCTGTGTCCAGATTGGCGAAGTCAATTAACTTCATAGCTTTCTTTGTTGGTCTTTGTTCCGCTTCCTCCCAATTATCAATGTCAATATGATAATTTGTCTTAGCTTTGATGTCAAGAGTTCTTCCATCACGTAATCGAACATATATTACTGCTGGACTATTTTTACTTTGTAAAAGTAGATTGATTGAAGCCATAATTTTGCCTTTTTATATTACATAAAGATACAAAATCTAGTCCACATCTAGCCCACATTTATCAAAAACTATCCAAATTAATCCCAGACATATAGAGATAATAAAATTAAAAACCTCTGTAAGGCTTTGGATTTATTGACTTTATACATATAGATAGGATTATTCATTTTTTGGAAGTTTTTAAAAATTGAGTCCCTCTTTCTCCGCCAGTAGAAAAACAAATGGTATCAAAACCCCGTAAATCTTATGATTTACGGGGTTTTTGCTTTTATGACATATTCAAATTATTCATCTAATCTCATCCTTAACGAGATAAAATCGAGACCCTAGAATTTTTCAAAAATCAGGGTCTCGCTGAATCAACTTAAGCATTTCAAACAACCTGTTCAATGGCTAATTTAACACTAGTCCACTATTTAAACATCTTGTTTGATATCCTTTAGAAATCTAAATTGAATAATAATTAAAAGGTTACCACTATGAAAACTAAAATCACATTGCACTTTTATGCCAAAAGCACAAAAGCTAATGCTGCTGGTCTACTTCCTATCTATGTAAGATTAACTGTAGATGGAAATCGAATAGAGTTCAGTACCAAAAAATTCATAGATTCCGCTAAATGGTCTCCTGAGATGTCAAAAATGAAAGGCAACACAGAGAATGCTCGTTCATTAAATGAATACCTTGATTTACTGAAATCAAAAATATTCGATATCCAAATGGAATTAATTCACCGCAATGAACCCCTCACAATTGAAGTTTTCAAAAATAGACTTCTCGGCATCAATGAGCGTGAACGTATGCTCATCCCTATTTTCGAAGAGCACAACCGGAAAGTAGAAGAGTTAATAGGGCTCGAATACGCACCTGGAACACTAGAGCGATACAAAACCTCACTCAAGCACACCAAAGACTTTTTGGAGTGGAAATACAACATATCCGATATTGAAATCAATAAAATAGACCATCCTTTCATAACAGAATATGAATTCTATCTAAGAAGTGTCCGCAAATGCGCTAACAACACAGCAGTCAAATACATTAAGAACTTCAAAAAGATAATCAAAATCTGTATTTCAAATGGATGGCTAGATAAAGATCCATTTGCAAACTATAAATCAAAAATTAGGGAAGTCGAAAGAGATTATCTAACGCAAGAAGAAGTTCAGGATATCTATTCCAAAGTATTCATAACTGAAAGACTAAACCTAGTCAAAGATATTTTCGTTTTCAGCTGCTTTACCGGTCTGGCTTACATCGATGTCAAAAACTTAACGGTATCAAACATCAGTATGGGTATTGATGGTGGAAAATGGATATTCACCCATCGTCAAAAAACAGAAACCGCTTCTCGTATTCCCCTCCTCCCTATACCGGAAGAATTAATTCTGAAATATGCCAATCATCCACAATGCATAAATGAAGATAAACTGCTACCCATTTTAAGCAATCAGAAAATGAATAGCTATTTAAAGGAAATAGCGGATGTTTGTGGCATTAAAAAAGATTTAACCTTCCACATTGCCCGACACACTTTTGCGACAACTGTAACGCTCACAAATGGTGTTCCAATAGAAAGTGTGAGTAAAATGTTGGGCCATAAAAACATAAGAACCACACAACACTATGCTAAAATATTGGATAAAAAAGTGAGTGAGGATATGATGGTTTTAAGAAACAAAATGTCAAACAGCAACAATGATAAAATTATCAAAAATACCAATTAACACTTTTTTAAATTCTCACAAATACAAAACCAACTTCAAATTAAGCCTAAAACCCGACATATTGCCAAACGGCAGTTATGCCTCGTTCTTATTTCTTCAGTCGTTGTTTACTTGTTCATTTTCGTGTCGTTTTGCGTTTGGAAAAAACTGCAAATGTGCTACCAAATGCGGTGGCTTATACTTTTTCTAATTTTATGATTTTCCATTTGTCTCCCGAAAAAATTGCTGTTGCTGTAATATTGCAATTCGTCGTTATTTTATTTTCACATAAAACATTTTTTGGAACATAAAAATCTCCAACAAAACCAAAGTCAGGTGATGTGTAGCTCATATCATCCTCATCCAAGTCATAAAAATCAACAGTACCTCCACTAGTTTTATATTTCAATACCAAAATACCATTTATAGACTTTATTAATTTAGGATTTATTTCTTCGGTTTCATTAATCTGAATTGGTTTAATAATTGTTCTATTTTCGGTTCTATGCTTTTTTGAAGTGTAAAATATTTCTAAAAACTTCCCTTCTTCTGGAATTATATCGGTTTCTGTGAATCGAATAATACCTTGAACAGTTGCGCTTCCAACGTAATGAAAAAGATTCTTTTCTTTGTTTACTCCATCAATAACTGCAATTATTTTTGAAAAATGAACAACTGCATTTTCTTTGTCAATCTTGGCAATGTCTTTTAATTCAATTCTGATTTCATCCTTTACTTTCTTGCTGTAATATTTAGCTTTAATAAAGTCGCCAATCTGTAATTGAATTTTGCCTTTTGGGAAAAATACTTCTTTGTTATCCGTGGTAATAGCGTGAATTATATTTTTTTCAGTATTGATGTAATCAATTGTAGCATAAATATCATCAAGAATTGACCAGTCTGGTTTTTCTGATTTATCAACAATTAATGGAATGTATTTATAATCTGTGATAGTTGTTTTTCCCATCCAAGCAAATTTGGCTTCAACCTCTTTTTTGATTTCTTGCTTGTGCAACTTAAATTTATAGACTTTACCTATTGATGATTGTTTTAATAAACCAAATCGTCTGCTACCAATTGAAAAATCAATTGTTTTTCCATTTGTAAAAGCAATTCTTTCTTTGCCTTCATTTTTCCATTTATCTACCAATATTACTTCTGTCCAGTCAATTTCTTCGTAAGCATATAGCTCAGCAATAGGAATATATTTGTCATAGAGACTTTTGTTGTCTTTTAGGTTAGTGTTCTGATTTTTTGTTTTGTTCGAAATTTCAATAAATGATTCTGATAATCTCCAACCCTTCAATTCTCTATGTATTTTATAAGAATTAAGTTCAACAATACAATTTTCGATTAAGCCATTATCAAAAAGTGTCTTAGCTAGTTCTAGATGAATATCGCCAAGAAAATCTTCATTTTTTTCAAGCTGAATAGCTTTTGAAAGCATTCCGATTTTTAAGTCTTTTTTGTTCTTGAAACAAGAAGAAAACTCATTCCAGATATACGATTTGTCGCCTAACTCTAAAACTAGTTTTCTGTAAATATTAATTGCTGATTCAAATTCATTGTTTTTAATGAGTAATAAAGCGTTCTCCCTTAAAAGCCATTCATCATTTGGATAAAGTTGAACGGCTTTTGAATAAATAGGTATCAACCAATTTTCACTAAACTCTTTGTTTTGGGTCTTTATAATTTCAAAAGTCTTTTTTATGCATTTAATAGCGAGTGGTTTATAAACTTTGTTATCTTTCTTAACTTCTTTCCAGTCTTCGTCAAGTAGGTTTTCAGGATTCCAAATTTTGAAAAAATCTAAAAATCTCCATTCTTCGGTTTCTTGCATATATCGTTCGGCAATACTCAAAATTTCAGAATGCCATTTTGACCTTTCATATTTTGAAAAAGTCTGATTGTATTTATTGAAGACATTCCATAGTTCAGACTTCTTATTTTCTTTGTAGGCATTGAATAATCTCCAGAAATAAGGCTCTCTTAATAAATCTAATACCTTTTGAGTAGAAGTGTATATTTTAACCGAAGTATTCAAATCATCCCAATCTAAAAAACACTCCCAAGTATTCAAATCCTCCCCGATATTTAAATCAGTATTTTCAATTAGAAAGTCAATATCTATTGATAAATCTTTTTCGTTGAATTCTCTAAATATTCTTGAAATTAATGATGGGATTTCCTTATCATTAAAATGCTGCTTCTTTTTATCTTCATTCCTTAAGTTTAAAGGATTCCATAATTTAAAGAAATTATAAAGATTGAAATCAGAATGGTCTTTTGAATAATGCAGTGCGAAATTCAAAATCATAGAATGAAGCATTGATGGTCTTTCATTCTTTAAATCTATATAATCTCTTAGAAAGGTTCTAACTTGAATTGAGGTTAATTCATTTTCTTTATCTTTTATGTATCTGTATATTACCCAACCATAAGCTTCGTGGTGAAGCTCAGTTAGACGATTTTCAGTAATCAGTTTTTTGAAAATATTTAAAGCATCTCGATGATTTCCATTTTTACTTAGTTCCTCTGCTTTTTGAACTTCTGTATAATTGACATCAATTTTCGGACGAAGAAAATTCTTTTGGCTTTCTATAATATCGTCAACTTCTTGAAAGTTTATTAAAAGTAGCTGATTATAATAAACTCCAGCTTGATTGATGTTTTTATTGAAAATATAGTATTTACTTAAATCAATTAGAGTGTAAGCAAATGCCTTTTGAATCCACTCATCATAAGGTTCGACAGAAAATAATCTTTGTGCAAGATTTAATGCCTCAGTTAATTTATTGAGTTTTGAGATACCTTCTAAATTTTTGGCTTCATTTCTAAGTTCAAAAACAGTTTTAGAATCCATTAATTATTAGTGTGTTTTAGAAGTTCATTAATTTCATCCGTCAAACCTGTTGTTCTTGCTGGAATAATTTCCGTTTTCTTAAAGATGCTTTTACCGTCATACCAAAACTTGTAAGTTGCAATGAGTCCGTTTTTCTTAAACTCATATACTTCGCAATAAGAGTTGTGTTCAATACTATTGATGTAAATATTGGTGGGTTCTATTTTCAGTTTTATGCTGTCATAAAACTCTTTTAAAAATGGTTTTTCAAATTCAAATAGGCTCTCGCTTTTTGATTCGGTCGTTTTTTCTTCTGTTAAAATGATTGCTTTATTTTCAAGTTGAGTTAACACAGAATAAATTGACTCAACAAGTTCTGTTCTGTTTGTTGGTTTTTCAATTCTTGTGATTTTATTTTTATTGTTGAAATGGATTTTGAAAACTACATTTTCGTTTCCTTGTGAGAAAGTGTAATGTTCCAAATAACTTGTATGTTTGACTGAATTAATCTTCAAGTTCGCATCTTTCAGAACATCATTTATTGCAAGAAATATGTTTCTTAAAAATGGTGTTTCGTTTGGAAGGTCAAAAGGTATTTCCATTTCTAATATTTCATCACTTAAAACAAGTATGTCTTGTCGGGGCGCGATATTTTCAATCCTTGGTGGTTGAAGGTTACTTCCAATTTTAAAATGTGGTTCGTCAATTGCAAATAGATTTTCTTTTGCTCTTGTGATTCCTGTGTAAAGCCAACGAAAATAACTTGAATTGAAATAACCCATTGACGTTTTGCAATTTAGAAAAGTATTTTTCCATTCTCCACCTTGTGCCTTATGACAAGTTACTGCATAACCAAATTTTATTCTTAAAGCATTGAAGTAAGGGTCTGCTCTCAAAGCATCTTTAAATTCTTTAGTTCCTGCTTTTAATGAGCCGTTACGAATTTTGAAATCAATATAAATAGCTTTCAGCTCGTCTGAACTTAAATCACGATTGTGAGAATAGAGTAGATTCTCAATTATCTTGCATTCGATGTCTTGTTTGTTTTGTTCTTCGTCCGTAAAAGCAATCATTACGTTGCGAAAAGTCAAACGAACATCAATTTCGACTAATTTTCCAACTCTATTTTTTCGTTTCAATTTAATTACTCTGCTTTCATTTACTGGCGATACTTGTTTTACAAAGCCAAAATCGCCATTAAGCAATTCCATTTTTTGATGATTGTAATTATTGCTAACTAAAATCACTTTGTCTCCAACCGTAAGAAATTGTTGATTTGGAAAAAAGTGGTTTCTAACAAAGTCGTTATACTCTTTTACTGATGAGTTGGAATGAGCCACAATTATAGTTTCGTCATCAATGCTATTGTTACAAGCTTGTAAATATTTTGAAAGAAGTTCTTCGTGTTTCGTTTTATTTATGTCTTTGAAATTTATTTCAATATCAAGTTGGTTGAAAAGATTAGCTTTTAATGATTCACGTATTTTGGTTGCGTTATGAAGTATTCCGCTGTCCGCTTTTTGTCTTACTACTTCTGTGAGCTCAAACTCTTTTGATTCAATGTTACAATTTTCTTTTAAATATTTGCAGTCCAATGCTGGCGAAAAATTCATATTGACTGGAGGTAACTGTGCATTGTCACCAATGAAAATTATTTTTTTATTGTGGTCATTGTTATCAAAATTGATATAATTAATTAAATCTTTTAATAAGTAACCTGAACCAAACCTAAAGAATTCTCCTTCGGAGTAAACATTTGAGAGCATTGACGATTCATCAATTATGTAAACTGTGTTTGCAGGGTCTACATTGTTCTTTAAGTCGTAATAGAATTTGTAAGTTTCTGTTCCGTCTTCTTCTTTTACTTTAAATTCTTTCAAGTCTTTGCTTGAATAAATTGATTTGTGAATTGTATATGCCTTGTGTTTTGTCTTTTGTGAAATTACTTTAGCTGCTCGCCCTGTCGGTGCAGAAATTCTAAAACTTCTTTTATTTGTAGAAAGAAAGTCTGTGAGCCCTTTCATCATAAAAGTTTTTCCAGTTCCTGCATAACCTTTAAGCAAAAAGCATGTTGATTTGTCGGCAAGAAATTCTTCCAATTCGGCAATAAGATTTGTTTGTCCTGGAGTTAGCTCGTATTCAGCAAAAGTTTCCTTAAGATTCATATTGTTATTTGTACGTTTTGGAAAAAACAAATGTAGTGCAACCGTGAGTCGGCTTGTGCGTTGGGTTGCACCTCTTTTGATTTTGCGGAAGCATTGGCTTTTCTTTCCGTCATATTTCTGTCGTTCTTTTGTTGCACTGTCGTCTTTTTAGAATGAGGCATAACGTCCCGTGGATTTGCGCAGTGGCTTGTGATTCAAGACCGAACTCTCCAAACACAAACCCAATTTTGGCGGACAGCGTTTTTTCCGCAGGAAAAAACCAAGCCCAAGCCATTGAGCAAAACCACTGTTGAACTAAACCTTCGGTAGCGCGAAACCGAAAAAGTAGTACTTTTCAAAGATAACTAAAATCTATTATTATGACTACAAAAAAAAGCATCCTGATGCCTTAAGAGAAAACAATATTCTCAACCAAGCCAGGCGAGAAGTTCCGGGTTTTGAGGAACTAATAGATCGATTTGAGCGCACCATTTCGGTTTTAGGACGAAGCCCAAGTACTTTTAGAAATTATTCGCTCCATGTAGCTTCTCTTGCTTTGTATTTTGGGAAGATTCCCACCGAATTGGACCCTGAGCAAATACATGACTACCTTTTTTATCTACAAAAAAAGTCGAAAACCCCTTCACAAACCTATTTTAAACACACTATTTACGGTCTTCGATTTTTGCTAAAATCGGAGGGGTTAGCTTATGAATACTTACGTTTACCTTCTATAAAACACGAGAAAAAACTTCCTGTAGTACTCAGTAAAGCTGAAGTTTGGGCGATGCTTCAAGGTGCCAAACTACTGAAACATAAAATCCTGATTGGTTTGCTTTACGGCTGTGGACTTCGTTGTATGGAAGCACGTTCGGTGCGTTTACAAGATTTAGATTTTGATAGAAAACAACTCAAAGTAGTACAAGGTAAGGGAAAGAAAGACCGTTATGTACCCCTTTCGGTTCATTTGATACGAGGATTGAAGAAATATATTGAAGCCGAAAAACCCAAAGAGTATCTTTTTAATGGTCAGCCGATAGAACGATCTGGAGGCGATTTTGACAATCGATACAGCCAGCGCGGCGTACAATGGGCGGTAAAACAAGTCGCCAAAGCCGTTGGGATTATCAAAGAAGTTCATGTACACACACTACGCCATTCCTACGCCACACATTTGCTTGAAGACGGTATGGATATTATGACGCTCAAAGATCTTTTGGGACATCAAAATATAGAAACAACCATAGAATATTTGCAGATTGCTCAATTAGAGAGCCAACAAAAATTTAGTCCGCTTGATACTCTTTTTGCTCAATGCAGCCCAGGTTTGAAGTAGCCGATGTGCTGAGAAAGCTTGGAACAAGAATTGAAATTTTAGGATTAAACACTTGGCAACTCCGAACTTTATCTGCCCTAAAACGCTGTAGAACATCAGAACTAGGTGGCCATATTGATGCCTGTGATGGTTGCGGAAAAATCAGGATCAGTTACAACAGTTGCCGCAATCGGCATTGCCCAAAGTGTCAGGGTAACAAGCGAGAAGATTGGATTCGGGCAAGAGCCACTGAGCTTTTGCCAGTACCTTATTTTCATGTGGTTTTTACCTTGCCAGATAGTATTAATTCTTTAGCAATTCATCAGCCCAAAATGGTTTATGACATTTTGTTTGAAGCGACTTGGGAAACGCTAGGACAATTTGGTAAAACCAAGGATATACAGACTGGAATGATAGCCGTTTTGCACACTTGGGGACAGCAATTGAGTTTGCATCCGCACTTGCATTGTATTGTTCCTGGTGGAGGAGTGAATAAAGAAGGGAAATGGCAAAATAGCAGAATGGATGGTAAATTCTTGTTTCCAGTAAAAGCTTTATCAAAAGTTTTTAAGGCGAAATATTGCGAAAAACTCAAAGCAAAAGAGCCGATTAAATACGAACAAATACGTCAAGAATTATGGAGAAAACCTTGGGTAGTTTTTGCAAAGAAGCCTTTTGGAAGTCCAAAGACTGTGGTAGAATATTTAGGAAGATACACCCATAAAATCGCCATTAGCAACCATCGAATAAAAAATATCGACAATCAAAACGTCACTTTTGATTACAAGGATTATCGGGTAGCGGGAGCAAAGAAGCAAATGACGCTCACTCACGGGGAATTTATCAGGCGGTTTTCATTGCATGTTTTGCCCAAACGTTTTGTAAAAATCCGTCATTATGGCTTTTTGAGTAGCAGCTGGAAGCGCCAAAAGTTGAAACTTTTGCAGGAGAAACTCAAGGTTAAAACATTGGAAAAAGTAGAAAAAAAGCCCTTTTTACCCAAATGTCCGTGTTGTAAAACTGGGAATTTACACCGAATAGCGGTTTTTGACCAGCGTGGTCCGCCTGCTTGGTATCTTGGCGGTAGCCAAAGTGCTACTTCCTGTGAAAGTTAATTTTATGGGTAAGGGAACTTATGTTCTATTGTGACGTAAAACAGATTAAAACCAACTGAAAAACTACTCCAAAAAAAAAGAGGATACTAAATCCTCTAAATATTCCTCAATTAATTTTGCGATAATTCCATAGTTCCTGCCAGTGACCGGTTCCGTTCAACACGTGCTTCATTGTTGGTGCTTCGCACCCAACGAATCCCTAGCTGTTGTGTGTAGTGCTTCTGTTTGATTAATATGCTCCTAAAAATTTATGTCCATTAAAATGAATCATATGATCTGGATTGTCAGCAATCCAAACTTCGGTTTCCCAAGCAACATCCATTACCCATTTTCTAAATTGAGCTCTGTCAAGAAAAGCCGTTACAAAAATTAATTCCGCTTTAGAGTCTTTTAAAAGTTTTTTCAATTGGTGAACCCGAATTTCGCTCATTGGTCCAGAACTGTGAACAGCTTCAATAAGATAAAGCCAATTATTTTTCTTGCTATATGCAATGATATCTGGAAGTTCATCATGCGATAGTTCGAAGAAATTAAGTTTCTTCAATTCTTCTATTTCCATGTGTAAAGATTTATTAGAAGTATCACCAATATAAAGAACGGAACAATCGCTACCAAAACGTGGTAAAAATTGCTCAATAATCTCTTTTTGTAAAACATTATGTTCTCCAAGTGATAGTTCAAGAGGCTTACCGTCAGGAAGTTTTACAGGAATTTGCTCAAGATTTCTTTTTCTTGAAAGTATTTCTGCTAAACTAGGTTTATTTTCATTAAAAATTTTTAAGGAGTTTTTCCAATCAGTTGTTTTATATGTTGTAATTAGATTTTTGAAGTCAGGATGTAAAGCATAGCCTCTAGTTGGATCATTTGTTGCTGAACCTTTATTTACACCACTATTAATGATAATATCAGCTAAAACAAGAAGTTTTAAATCTTTTCTTCTAATGTCGTCATAAGAACCTGGAGAGATGTTTTCTTCAAAGTTCTCATTGACAATATTTATAATGTCACGTGATTTAAGATTAGCATTTTCTATCGCTTTACTCCAATCTTTTTTTACACCTGCAACAGCTAAAAAGCAAACTGCCATTTTTTCCATCCCTCTTTCAGTTTTCGTATTTAGAGGAATTCCAACACTTTCTAAAATATCAAGAGCTTCGTCAATAATTTTTTTAACCGATCTAGATTTCTTGCTTTTGGTGATGTAGTTTTTCATATTTAAAATAGAGTAAGCATATTGTTAGCTTGTATTTTTTTTTCTAAAATTTCTTCTGGTGAAAATTGATCTTCCCTTTGGTAACATTCCTTTAAAGCTAATGCTATTTGATAAGCCAAAAGCGGAGGAACTGCATTACCAATTTGATTAAATCGTTGAGTTTCATTACCGACAAACTCGAACCAATCTGGAAAACTTTGAAGCCTTGCAGCTTCGTTATGTAATAATCTTCTACGTCTTCCGTCTTCAAGTCTTACACGTTGCATATCACCAGTTGCACCAGCAAGATTTCTACATGTTAATGTTCTTGCAGGTTTAGTAGGATATAAATCTCTTGGATTTACACACGAAGAAGCTTTTTCATATTTTGCAACATAAGTATCCATTGAAGCCGTGAAAAATTTACTTTCAGGTGGAGTTGTATGCATTGTATCTCCAATAGCTTCACCGACAGTAACTTTGTTTGGGTTGTGTTTTGGAAAATCAAACCTACTTCGATGTCCAATAACAAAAAGTCTTTCACGATTTTGTGGAACGCCAAAGTTAACAGCATTTAATAGTTTATAATCAATAAAGTAACCTAACTTTTGAAGTTCTTTTATAACTATTTCAAAGTACCATTTATTAGAGTATAAAAGCCCACGTACATTTTCAAACATGAAAACTTTTGGTTTCAATTTTTGAACAGCGTCAATAAACAACGGAAATCCATCTCTTGCATCTTCAATCCCTTTTTGATTTCCTCCAACACTAAATGGTTGACAAGGTGGTCCGCCTATTATAATGTCAGCTTTAGGATATTCAAATGATAGGTCAAGTTTTATTGCATGACATTCTCCCACAAGATTTTTTTTATAAGTTTCAGAGGCAGCAATTTCCATTTCAAAACCTATAGTTTTGTAACCAGCAGCTTCAAAACCTAATGATAAACCTCCACAACCTGCAAATAAGTCAAGTACAACTTCTTTTTCAGTTATTTGTGGCTTAAGTATAGTGTTTATGTGGTCTATATAATTCATTAAATGATTTTTGTCAAATTTAGTTAAAAAATAAGAAGATAAAAAGTCTATTACTTATGAGTTTTCAACTAAATTGTTAAGAATTATAATGTAATGATTTAGTGAATTTACCACAAAGTTTTTTAGCATTACACACAACGTTATCTCGCTTGGCGATGGAGCAAAAATTAAAACCGAGATTTTTCGGAAACTACAAAATTAAATTATAAACGTAAACACGATGCTACCACTAAAGTTTGCTCTATTGCCAAACGAGTGTTGAACTAAACCTTCGGTAGCGCGAAACCGAAAAAGTAGTACTTTTCAAAGATAACTAAAATCTATTATTATGACTACAAAAAAAAGCATCCTGATGCCTTAAGAGAAAACAATATTCTCAACCAAGCCAGGCGAGAAGTTCCGGGTTTTGAGGAACTAATAGATCGATTTGAGCGCACCATTTCGGTTTTAGGACGAAGCCCAAGTACTTTTAGAAATTATTCGCTCCATGTAGCTTCTCTTGCTTTGTATTTTGGGAAGATTCCCACCGAATTGGACCCTGAGCAAATACATGACTACCTTTTTTATCTACAAAAAAAGTCGAAAACCCCTTCACAAACCTATTTTAAACACACTGTTTACGGTCTTCGATTTTTGCTAAAATCGGAGGGGTTAGCTTATGAATACTTACGTTTACCTTCTATAAAACACGAGAAAAAACTTCCTGTAGTACTCAGTAAAGCTGAAGTTTGGGCGATGCTCCAAGGGGCTAAATTGCTCAAGCACAAAGTCCTTATCGGTTTGCTTTACGGCTGTGGACTTCGTTGTATGGAAGCACGTTCGGTGCGTTTACAAGATTTAGATTTTGATAGAAAACAACTCAAAGTGGTACAGGGCAAGGGAAAGAAAGACCGTTATGTACCCCTTTCGGTTCATTTAATCCGAGGATTAAAGAAATATATTGAAGCCGAAAAACCCAAAGAGTATCTTTTTAATGGTCAGCCGATAGAGCGATCTGGAGGCGATTTTGACAATCGATACAGCCAGCGCGGCGTACAATGGGCGGTAAAACAAGTCGCCAAAGCCGTTGGGATTATCAAAGAAGTTCATGTACACACACTACGCCATTCCTACGCCACACATTTGCTTGAAGACGGTATGGATATCATAACGCTCAAAGACCTTTTGGGACATCAAAATATAGAAACAACCATAGAATATTTGCAGATTGCTCAATTAGAGAGCCAACAAAAATTTAGTCCGCTTGATACTCTTTTTGCTCAATGCAGCCCAGGTTTGAAGTAGCCGATGTGCTGAGAAAGCTTGGAACAAGAATTGAAACTTTAGGATTAAACACTTGGCAACTCCGAACTTTATCTGCCCTAAAACGCTGTAGAACATCAGAACTAGGTGGCCATATTGATGCCTGTGATGGTTGCGGAAAAATCAGGATCAGTTACAACAGTTGCCGCAATCGGCATTGCCCAAAGTGTCAGGGTAACAAGCGAGAAGATTGGATTCAGGCAAGAGCCACTGAGCTTTTGCCAGTACCTTATTTTCATGTGGTTTTTACCTTGCCAGATAGTATTAATTCTTTAGCAATTCATCAGCCCAAAATGGTTTATGACATTTTGTTTGAAGCGACTTGGGAAACGCTAGGACAATTTGGTAAAACCAAGGATATACAGACTGGAATGATAGCCGTTTTGCACACTTGGGGACAGCAATTGAGTTTGCATCCGCACTTGCATTGTATTGTTCCTGGTGGAGGAGTGAATAAAGAAGGGAAATGGCAAAATAGCAGAATGGATGGTAAATTCTTGTTTCCAGTAAAAGCTTTATCAAAAGTTTTTAAGGCGAAATATTGCGAAAAACTCAAAGCAAAAGAGCCGATTAAATACGAACAAATACGTCAAGAATTATGGAGAAAACCTTGGGTAGTTTTTGCAAAGAAGCCTTTTGGAAGTCCAAAGACTGTGGTAGAATATTTAGGAAGATACACCCATAAAATCGCCATTAGCAACCATCGAATAAAAAATATCGACAATCAAAACGTCACTTTTGATTACAAGGATTATCGGGTAGCGGGAGCAAAGAAGCAAATGACGCTCACTCACGGGGAATTTATCAGGCGGTTTTCATTGCATGTTTTGCCCAAACGTTTTGTAAAAATCCGTCATTATGGCTTTTTGAGTAGCAGCTGGAAGCGCCAAAAGTTGAAACTTTTGCAGGAGAAACTCAAGGTTAAAACATTGGAAAAAGTAGAAAAAAAGCCCTTTTTACCCAAATGTCCGTGTTGTAAAACTGGGAATTTACACCGAATAGCGGTTTTTGACCAGCGTGGTCCGCCTGCTTGGTATCTTGGCGGTAGCCAAAGTGCTACTTCCTGTGAAAGTTAATTTTATGGGTAAGGGAACTTATGTTCTATTGTGACGTAAAACAGATTAAAACCAACTGAAAAAATACTCCAAAAAAAAAGAGGATACTAAATCCTCTAAATATTCCTCAATTAATTTTGCGATAATTCCATAGTTCCTGCCAGTGACCGGTTCCGTTCAACACGTGCTTCATTGTTGGTGCTTCGCACCCAACGAATCCCTAGCTGTTATGGGCAGGTTGTGTTTTTAGTTACAGTTTTGTTACTTCAAAATTCCCAGCACTTTTATATGATTTTGCTTGTGAATTAAAACCTAATCGTTCAATTTCTTTTTCGATGTCAGTTGCATTTGGAGTCGGAATTGTTGAAGAAATAACTTGAAATTCATATCCTTTAGACATGTTCCCGTAACTTCCCTTTGCTTTTAATTTATAAACTGCCATAATAATGTGTTTTATTTGTTTAATCGGTTTTAATTAATTTTTATTTTAAGAAATTGCGAACTTCATTAGCAATTTCTATCAACAAATTGTCTGAAACATTTGTGCTTAATTGTCTTGTATGAATTACCAATTTTGTTTTATCAGAATTATAATGTGTCCAAAATAATTGCTTTTCAACTCCACATTGTTTATCAAAACTCACATTGAAAATCTCTTCGATTTCATTACCATTGATATAATTGCTACAAGCTAATATGACAACAGGAAAATTTTGAAAAAAATCACTTTCTTTGAAAAATTGTTTTCTATTTGGAATTCCGCTCTTGTCAGCATCTTTTGTGAATTTTGCGGGTGAACTATTCATCTCTGTCAAAAAGAAATTATTGTGAAAATCAATCTGTTTTTCTTTTATTAATGATAAATCGTTTAAAAATATTAAATCGTGTAGCTTTTGATATTTACTCCAAGTTTGACCTTCTCTCAATTCCTTAGGATGTAAACTTTTAAAAGGGAACAATGGATTTGAAGTCAAAGGAGAATTTTTTCCTCCAATCCAATTTGGTAAAGAATCTACATTAACTAGATTTTCTATATTTAAATTCCATTTAATAGCATTCTCCTTGAAATCTTGAAGCATTTCATTTTGAAATCTTACGTACAGTTCGTTTCCATTTGCTTTGTTTTCAGTGTCTGTTGCTGTTTCTTTACCAACAATTAAAATTTTGCCATTTGGATTACCTGTTCCAATATAGGTTTCTGTTTTTTTACATTCTTTTGCTTTTTTTACAAAAATTTCTGGATATTCCATTGGTTCAGACGTTTTGGTTTTTATAGTGATTTTATTGCGTTCCGGTCAACTTGCCCATAACTTGCTTATACTCGCTATAAAGTAGCGACTATACACTCAAAATTGGGTTGATTGTCGCTATTGATTGTCCGTTTTGAACAAATATAGATATAAAGTTTTTATTACAAATAATCAAAAGAACTATTTATTTGGATACCCAACTGATATGTATCCCACATCGGCATAAAACAAAAAATGACACCTCCTAGCATCTTTCTATTCCTTCCTCCTACTCTTCCAACTATCATTTTTATTATAATCCCTCCTAAACTCATAAACCTTCCATCTCTGGAAAAGAAGTAAAAGCCACATAACAATTACTCCATACCCCAACTTTAAAACGCATCGAGAATTACTCTTTGATTATGGAATTAAAAAACGATTTACCACTCACTTTTAACTAAAAAACACCTATTCAATTCCCGAATTGCACACCATACTTTTAGCTTCGTATAATTTATTTAGATAGGTTTGCAAAGGTTTTTCCTTTTCTTCCTCCAGCAAATCACTTCAAATAATATAATTATGTCAGACCAATTTAATCAGGTCCGGATTAAACGTATTTACCAAATGCTGTTTGAAATGGCAAGTGGAAATATGACCATCCGCATCCAGGATAATAGCAATGATGAATTAAAAAGTATTGCTGTCACATTAAATAAAATTGCGGAAGATCTCCAAAAAATAAATCTGGCATCAGGCTATATCAGTGCTTACTATCTGTACCAAAATCTAATTCAATTAACATTTGTATTGAATAATGATTTTATTTTACTGAGTTTTAATAATGAGGTACCACTCACTCTTAAATATAAACCGGATACAATTGTCAATACCGATTTTGGAAAATTGATCGCTCAGCAATCGAAAGATCTTTGGAACGGCATTCTTGTTGAATTAGATAAAAACCCCCATTACAACACTACTTTGCAATTAATTTTAATTACTGGTGATAATCACCTGCTACCGTCATTTTGCACAGTATCTCGATTACTATATAGCGATGAAATAATTGTAAGTTCAGTATCAACCATACTTCAAGAGATGCTTGACATTAACGACCGTCTATCTGGTTCAAAAATTCGCAAACACAATGAAGTGACTGCAGTACATAATTTACATGAATATATTTTAAGCCATCTGGATGAACCTTTACCCACATTACATCACTTGGCACAAATGTTTGCTATTGAAGAACACATATTAAAAAATGGTTTTAGAACCTTTTTTAAAACCAGTGTCTATAACTTTTATCAAGAAGAACGCTTGAAAAGAGCACATGTAATGATCCGGCAAACCTCCGTTTCTTTAAAAGAAATTGCATATCTGAATGGCTTTAAGGGCTATCTTAATTTCTACAAAGCCTTCAAAAAAAGATTTGGCTACAAACCAAGTGACATTTCGAGACCTGAAGAAGATCTTCAACCCTAATACTTTTGCGTTATTTTATTTTTGAATAACGAAATGCCTGATTTGCATAATGTTATAAGTTTTTTATTTACAATTTTACAGTATCAAACTAACACAAAATGAAATCACCAACAAATTTAAAGAATAATATTATTTTAGCAATTTGCTATTTGTACGCATTCCTTTTTACATATGCTGCAATTAGTAAAATTCTGGATTACCATGATTTTAGAATTAAACTTGGTCAATCTCCATTACTGAGCGCATTTGCAGGTTATGTCGCTATTGGTGTACCCGTTTTAGAGTTGATAATAGTTCTAATGTTAATTTTTCCACGATGGAGGATTAGTGGGTTATTTGCTTCTTTCTGTCTAATGATTGCCTTTACAGCTTATATTTTCATCATCTTAAATTTTAGTTCAAATATCCCGTGTTCCTGTGGTGGAATTTTACAGGATCTTGGTTGGAATGAGCACCTGATATTCAATATAATATTTATTTTATTAGCTCTTTTAGGGCTTATACTCACCTTTTCGGACCAAAGATATTGGCTTACAAAAATGAAAACCCTACAATTTTCAATAACAGTAACTGTTGCTGCTGCTTTAAGTATAACTTCAGTAGTAGTGCTGTTTCTAATTTCTGAAGACATTATCCACAAACGAAATAATTTTATTCGCCGCTTTCCGTCCCACGCTGAAGCGGCATATAACAAATATGACCTCGCGATAAACTCGTATTATTTTGCAGGTTTTGATAAGGACACAATCTACTTGGGGAATTATAGTACACCGCTGTATATTACAAAAATTGATACTGCATTAAAATCAAAAAATCGCGTAAAAGTGAAGCTTGATCAACCTCAACTTCCTTTTAGGGATATAAAGTTAAAGATAGTTTCTCCATACTTTTTCGTGACAGATGGAACAGTACGTTCAATATTTAAAGGAAAAATGAAGGATTGGAAAGCCACAAGCCAGTTAGGAAAAATACCGTATTTTACAATAGCTGAACCAATAGATTCTTCAACTGTCGCATTAAGGCTTACTAGTTATATTAAAAAGAACAACAGGTTGGTGACGTACGGCTTGAATGAAAAAAGAATAATCGCGGAAAATACAAACGTACTTAAAAAACAAGTGGACGGTATTTTTGATACCGACGGTATGCTGCACTACAACAACCAACTTGGCAAGTTAACCTATATCTTTTATTATAGAAATCAATATTTATCCATCAGTCCGACAATGAAAATGACTGCTCAGGGAAAAACGATTGACACAGTACAAGTCGCACAAATTCAGGTTTCTCAAATGACAAGTGGCGAAAAGCAAATGTCAAAACCACCTTTGATTATCAATAAAACCTCAGCAGTATATAATAATTTATTGTTCATCAAATCTCAGCGTATTGGCAGATATGAGGACAACAGGATTTTAAAAGAAGCTTCAATTGTAGATGTTTACAACCTTACAAATGGAACCTACGTTGGTACCATATACATTTATAATATCGACAACTACGAAATGACAAGCTTTCGGGTTAATGGTAATAAATTATATGCACTTTCCGGAAAGTACCTTTCTGTAAATAGAATTAGCAAAAAGATAACTGATACTTATGAAGTACCGTATAAAAAATCAAAATGAACATAACTAAAAATATACCCGGCCGGTATCAGGGAAAAGGCTGAAAACCTGTAAACAGAGTAAGCCATAACCACAAATTTTTTATATCATGAAAAAATTAATTGTACCAATGCTGGTAATTGTTGCGGCAGCAACCAGTGCATTCAGTACGGATGCATCAGCAAAAAGAAGTTCAGGTCTCGTACCGGGATTTATTCCTCACAATGCTCAAGGTACGGATTGTGAACAAAAAAATGATTGTAGTAATGTGAACAACGGTATTGTTTGTCGAGTGGGGCAAGTAAGTACCGGAGCACAATTAAAAATTATGGACGGTAATGACGAGTGTGTACTTACCGGTTACAAACCATAAGTAGTTAAAAAAAACAAAGCAGTCCCTTGGGACTGCTTTGTTACTATTTCCATATCGGAGCCTTCTTACCCTTAAGGTAATGATCGAACCATTCCTCAATTTTTGTTGTTAGGTCTATTGCATTTTCTTTCTTTTCCATACCATGTCCCTCATTAGGGTAAGCAAGCATGATATGAGTTTTACCCAATCGTCGCAACGCCATATAAAATTCAAAGCTTTGCCTCGGTTCTACCTGCGGATCTTTCAACCCGGTCCAGGATAATAGTGGAGTTTTAACATTTGCAGCATGAATAACCGGCGAATTCTTCAGATACCATTCCATATTCTCGTACGGAGATGATTTCATCCTAGCCTGGCCATATTCCATTTTAAAAAAGTTTGGAATCTGTAAAATTTGGGAAACGGATAAGTAGGAACTTAAATAATTCGTGGTAGCGGATCCTGCTACTGCACACGCAAACAAATTGCTTTGGGTGATAATGAAATCTGTTTCAGAGCCTCCGAAAGAGTGCCCAATTAAACCGATTTTTGCATCCTCAATTAGAGCTAAATTTTTCACCTCTTTTACTGCGGCTTCTACACATTCTAATGCTGAAAATCCAACATTGCCAACTTCATAGGTAATATCTGGAAGCAAAACGAAATACCCTTTAGCAGTCAGATTGCTGATGTTGAAACCATCTTCATTCGTCATAGTAGGATTAACATAGGAATGCCTTTGGTACGATTGCTTTTCATAAAGGTGTACTATCATGGGATAGCGCTTATTTTTATCGTAACCTGATGGATAATACAAAAGTCCTTGTAGTGATTCTCCCTTTAAATTTTTATAATGTATTACCTGCAATTTGGTCCAGTGAAATTCTTTGTGCTGTTTATTGCTGTCAACTACAGCAGTAAATTTACCGTCAACTTTACCAACCATGATACGTCGGGGCTGGTCTACATCTTCTTCCACCCATGCATAATCACCTCGTTCAGATTTCATTATTCCGGTCACACTTTTATTCACATAGCATATTTTTGTCATTCCCTTTCCTGGCTTCAATAAGTAAAACCCATTGAAGGAATAATCAACAGCTCTCGCACTTAAAAGCAGTGAGTTCTTAAGGTCAAATTCTGCATTAGTAAATATCCTGTCGGCTATAGTTGGTGTTTGCTCTTTACTTTGTGCTACAATCCTAAAAATGATTCCCTGCTCACGACCCTGTGTTAACCTTACGGGATTAGATCCGTCTGATTGAACTTTCCAGATATCGAATTGATCATACAACAAACATTCGCCTTCGACCGTCCATCCGGGATTACCGTAGCCATTTTCCTCTTTCTCAGTAAGACTTTGAAAGCTTAAGGTATACGGTAAATTACTGCTGATTGATGTATGAGTTCCTTGTGCAACATCATAAACATACCAATGCCCATCCCTAAAATAACTGATATATTTTCCATTCCGCGAAACTAGAAGATTGAAGTCACCACCAACATGCCTGCGAAGCATTAATTTACTTTGTCCGGTAGTAAGATTTTTAATATACACATCCTTGTCAGGTACCGACTTGCTCTGTGGTTCATAGTCTTTTGGATTAAATGTTAAAGCAAAGCTTTCGTCCCCAGCAGATGCGCCATAAGGCTGTATTGAATCCGTAAACTGTAAGAAGCGACCGGTATCGGGTTCCCACATAACCTGCTTCGGGTTTTTAGAATACCCCTCTGTAACAATATGACTGGGATAAATATTTTTGTCCGCTGCATTCCATATCTGTACGTCATTTTCTTTACGCACAATGTCAAGTTCCTTCCGTTGCTTTATTTTAAAGAAAACACGCTTGTTGTTCTTCGATATCGTTAATTTCCTTGACGGTATTAGATTCATGGTTTTGGGGAATTCAATAGCATTGGTAGAATACGTTACAAGTCTTTTCTCAGCTAAATTGTAATAAAAAAGATTTGATTCCTTTTCATTGTAATTCATAAAAGCAATTGCTTTACTGTCTTCTGACCAGCTAGGGTTTAGGAAAGGTCCTCTTTTTTCACTTTTAGCTATGATTTTTTGCTTTTTAATATCTTCCATATTTACCAGAAGTTCTTGATAGGTATTTTCTCTTTTCACCGCCACTGCAATAAATTTAGTGTCAGGACTTACAGAAAAAGATTCTACATCAGTATCAGTGCGTAACAAAACACCATCTAAAGTATAAACGGATAACAAATCCCCGATTTCACCGTACTCCGTTGTAACGATAAAAGCCTTAGAAACCGTAAATGCTTTAACATTTCTCAATTTCCTTTCAACTCCATTCTGCAACGAAACAATATGAACAATGCTGTCAGGGGTCTGGCAAACGAAATGATTAGCTATAAAAGCCCCGTCTTTTCCCTTTGCAAAACTATAAAGTTTGGCAGACTTTCGGTGTTTAACAAATAACGAATCAGTGACATCATAATAGTTACGGTAGCTAATCCAATTTCCATCATCAGAAATCGCTTCGGCATCCATATAATGCCACAGTGGATAATCTTCTCTTGTTACAGCTTTCTTTTGTAACCCCTGCCCCATCAAAGGGCAGGAAACCAATGCAAAAAAAAGAAACAAAAAACACGAAGGCCGACATCTATCTAAAAAGGTACGTCCAATACTATAAAATAGAGCCTTCATTAATAACCAGAATTTTGAGGCCCAATGTTAGGGTTCAGGTTCAACTCGGTCTGTGGCAGTGGTAACAAGTTATCAGTATTGTTCCAATCCCCTTTAACACCCGATAGTGTCCGATCTAGTGCATTAAAACGTCTCAAATCAAAGAAACGGTGGCCAAACTCACTAAACAATTCCACTCGTCGCTCATGCAGTATAGCATCAAGTATTTCATCTTGGGTAACAGCGGTTGTGTTTCCAAGACCAGCAGTATTCCTGATTACATTTAGGTCATCTTTAGCATTGGTAAGTTCACCTTGTCTTGCTCGGGCTTCAGCGCGAATAAGATACATTTCAGCAAGACGCAACACTACAGAAAATTCAAGTTGGGGGGTATTACTACCTGTTTTCTTGTACTTATAAGCATGATACCAAGTGGTACTGCCTTTACTTATTGATCGAATCCATTTAGCCTTGCGTTGATCGCCTGCCTCAAATGTATTCACTAAGGAGTTAGTCAACGCCACGGAATTGGGCGGACCCGCATTAAATATAAAAGTGGTTCCTTCATCGGTATTTCTTGTTGGTGTTCTTGGCGCATATTGCCAAATGGTTGCTGTACTTCCTTTTAAAAACACAGTATTGAGTTCAGTGACCCATGTATAGGTATCAGTCTTATTCAGTACTGTAGACGCACTGTTGGCTGCCTCAGGCAACATTCCGGCATACAGATAGACTCTTGCCAATAAGGCTTGCGCTGCGTACAAATTCGGTCGAACTCGTGTCGGATTTGTATATTCTTCCGGCAACAACGTAATGGCAGATTCTAAATCTTCAATAATCTTTGCATATACTTCAGCAGCGGGCAAACGTTTAACGGTACTATTATACATATAATCAGTTCCGGTAACGTAAGGCACACTGCCCCAAAGTTGTAAAACATAAAAATGAACAAATGCTCTGGCAAATTTTGCCTCTCCTGTCAATTGATCCTTATCAACTTGCAAGAGTGTTGTCGATCCTGCTACACCCTCAATTACAGCATTGGCCGCGTAGATCTGGCTATAGCTGTTATTCCACCAGATGGCTAAAGTGGGATGTGTCGAAATGAGCGTATTAGTGAAGAAATTAGCCGAACTCTGAGCACTGTTTCCATACCAGGTGAGTTCATCGGCATACAATCCCATTTCTTTCTGCATTCCAGTAGTTTTTCCGGTTAGCATTCCATTGTCGCGCATTTGCGCAAAAACATTTGCCATCGCACTATATGAGGTGTTTTTTTCTTCAAAAACAGCAACGGTGTTTAGTTGTGATACTGGCGTATCAATCGCTGTAAAGTCATCGCAACTGGTAAACCAGAACATAATAAACAAAAGGGTCACGCCGGAAAGAATCCTATAAACCCTTGCTTTTTTGGTACAATACGGATTAAAAAATTTGTTGGTATTCATATCTCTTTCTTTAAAGGTTAAAAGTTAAATTGTAATCCCGCGGTGATAATGCGCAATGGCGGCAAAAATCCATAACCGGCAAATTCAGGATCAGCCCCTTTATAGCCAGTAATAGTGAACACGTTTTGCGCTTCAACAGTTGCCTTGCAGTTAACATTTTTAAGCCACCGCTCTGGAAATTCATAACTGATGGAAACATTCTTGAGTTTTATAAATGATGCATCTGTTATCCCTGCGTCACTGGCTGCATAATTGTAAAGGGCATTTTCAGCTGTGCCGTTTGCGCCCGAAGTATATATTTGTGAAGAAGCTATATCTCCCGGAGATTGCCAGCGGTCAACTATAGCGATGCTTTGGTTGTTCATCGTGCCGGCAACTCCCATCGTTCGTGGTACATTATAATTCTGTTGCTTTACAAAATTGAAGAGGAAATCAAATTGCCATCTTTGAAACCGCAACGTATTTTGAATTCCTCCAAAATAAGCCGGGTTTAAGTCTTTCACGGTCTGCTTGTCTGCGGGCTCTGTCAATATACCATCTCCATTTACATCCTCAAAAGTGTAAATACCCGTTGCAGGATCAATGCCGGTATAATGATATACTTTTACAATATTCAATGGCTGCCCAATCACATACGAATTACTATAGGTAGAACTTTCAAGGTTTGGAAACGAGAGCAGCTTGTTTTTTGAAGCCGAAAAATTGATTGTGGTACTCCAGTTAAAACCAGTAGTTTTCACATTTACAGTATGCAAGGTTAGTTCTACCCCGCGATTCTCAACTAAAGCATTAAGATTCGACTGTATTTCAGTAAAACCCGTAGTTCCCGGCAACGGTATTCCAACCAATTGATCGGAAGATCTGTTGCGGTACCATGCCGCGGTCAGAAAGATTCGCTCTTTCAAAAATCCGGTCTCTAACGCTACTTCAAGTTTTTTGTTGGTTTCCCACCCAAAACTAGCATTATACAAACGTGAGGGTTGCAGACCGATTACTCCGTCATAATTGGCATTTGATGGCGTGTACGTATTCAGGAATTGGTAATTCCCAATCTGGTCATTTCCTGTTGTCCCATAACTGGCACGAAGCTTTCCAAAACTCAGCACATTATTGTCCTGCAATAATTTCTCACGCGAAAAAAGCCACGCTGCTCCTACGGCTCCGAACCATGCAAAACGTTTACCAGCACCAAAACGGCTTGAACCGTCTCGCCTTCCCGTGAGGTTAATGATATAGCGTTCTTTTAGGTTAAAATTAGCACGGCCAAAAAACGATTGATACTTGTATACTGATTCGTCAAAGCCAAGAATCGAAGTATTTGTGGCCGCAGCGGGATTATAAATCATGCTGTTGTTGGAAAAGCCACTGCTCTGAACTGAAAGAGATCTATTATTTTGACGTTGGAAAGCGCTTCCTAGCAGCAACTCTGTTTTCACAGCCCCCAAGGTAGGTTTCCAGTTCAGTTGTGGTTCGATAATCCACGAGTTCCTTTTGGTATCGGTATAAAAAATACGGGAAGTTTCACTACCAATCCCAAAGGATGGGTTATACATTGTCGAGGGAAAAGTACTGCTTTCATGATGGTTTAGGTCGGTATACCCAAAACTGCTTTTTATTTCAAGGTTGTCGAGTAAATTATAGGAAAGTGTTGTATTGGCAACAAGGTCGTAGGTGTTAGATTTCGATAACCCTTTTAAGTAGCGCAGCGGATTTTCAAAAGTGTTGTTTTCCCAATTAAGATTCCCTTCCGCATCATAAAGCGTCGGAGCGTTTGGAGCTAGTCGCCAAGCCTCCGTGGTAAGATCGGTCGAGGGTTGGTTGTTATCTTGTATACCATAGCCACCCGTAAAAGCAATCTTAAACCGATGGTCAGCCGATGCGTGATTAATGCTTGTCCTCGCATTAACACGGTTGTAACCAAAATCACCAGGGAGCACGGTTGTTTCCTTTCCATAAGTTCCAGATACCATAAATTGGGTTTGCTCTGAACCTCCGGAGATAGAGCCGTTAATGTTGGTAATTTTTGAAGTGCCTCCCATTAATTCTTTCTGCCAGTTGGTAGATCGGGTTTGGTCCCAAGTTCCATTAATGTCATAGGCACTTTCCGGATATTCCGCTATGCCGTCGTTCGCAAATGCTTCTGCACGCATAGCAAGGTATTGTTCCGTGTTCATCATTTTCATAAAATGTGGAACGCTTCCCCTACCTTGTGCTACCGACGCACTAAAACGGGTCTTGCCTTTCTTTCCTTTTTTGGTCGTAATCAATACCACTCCGTTCGCACCACGAGATCCATAGATGGCAGTTGCATCCGCATCTTTAAGAACTTCCAAACTTTCAATATCGGTTGGATTTATGCTGTTTAGCGGATTAGTATTCATCGACATCACCGACATCGACATTCCGTTCCCAATTTCCTCACTTGAATACGGCACATTGTCAATAATGTACAAAGGTGAGTTGCCGCCTCTTCTTACGCTGTTCTGTCCGCGAATCTGGATGTTAAACCCTCCTCCACCAGTTCCGGTCTGTTGTGTAATATGCACCCCTGCCATCCTCCCTTGCATCGCAGCAAGAACATTCGTTACAGGCTGGATTTCAA
Organism: Flavobacterium galactosidilyticum; assembly: GCF_020911945.1. NCBI lineage: Bacteria > Pseudomonadati > Bacteroidota > Flavobacteriia > Flavobacteriales > Flavobacteriaceae > Flavobacterium > Flavobacterium galactosidilyticum. The sequence continues at coordinate 2,158,221 of NZ_CP087135.1, read as the reverse complement.
TATCTTTTGATGTAATTTTCGCAATACTTCCGGTGCGCTCGCTTTCTTTAACGGAATAGTAACCAGCATTAATTTTCACTTCCTGCAGTTGGGTGGCATCCTCTTGTAGATGTACACTAACTATAGTGCGTCCAGCTATAGGAATATTTAAGGTGGTATACCCTACGAAAGAAAAAACAAGAATATCAGTGGCCGTGGCCGTTATGCCATATTTACCTTGATAATCGGTAATGGTGACTGTTGATTCTCCCTGAACCGATACAGTAACACCAGGCAGTACACCCTGACTGTCAGTTACCGTTCCGGTAATTACAATAGATTGTGTCATCCCGAGCGCAGTCGAGGGAATTACTTTATGACTTTCGAATTTTGAATTTACGACACATATCGAACCGTAAGAAAATAGTGGTGTAAGAATAAGGTAAACCCATAGAAAAATAGGAATCCACCATTTACCCTTGTAAAATGAAAATTTATTCATAATATTGGTATAGTTAAATGAAACTTTAGTTTTGTTAGCATTGGTCCTCTATGCAGTTGTCCAGACGGTTGGAGGGCCTTTTTTTGTTATGTCATTGCGAGGCACGAAGCAATCTCATTTCGAGATACGACGAAAAGCAACTGCAATATTATTATTCTATCATAGGCATGATTTTAGTTAGATTTATATTTTTATTATTTACCCCAATTTAAAATTCAAAATTTAAAATAAAAATGGCCTCTTTGCTCCTCACAATATGACTTTAGAAGATCAGCTTCGGTGAAACTATCTCAACCATAAAGCCACATGAACATCGTTGCTATAAAAAGTAAAATTATTCCTATTTGTATTTGTTTGTAGTATTTCATTATAATAATTCAGATGTTATAAACCCAGTTGTATTCCTAAGGTAATGTGGCGTAAGTGTGATATAAAAAAGGAAGATTGATTTTTAGGATTTGCGCCTTTGTTCCTTTACTCCTTTTTTTTTTCACAATTAAAAATTAAAAATGAGCCCGCACTGAAACACTAACTCAAAATAAAGAAACAGCGCAGGCATTAAGTAAGTTATATTTTATATTTATTTCATAGGCATACGGATTTTAGCGGTTTGAACTGCTGCGAGACTATAAAAAAAAATGAAGAGGTGCTAAGAATCTAAGAAAAGTATTGAGCCCATTATAAATAAAAAATGGCATGGAACTCAGCTTAAACGCTATCAAGGTACTGGTATACCCTACACACGAATAAGTGAGCCCACGCCATGGGACGTGAGCATAGTACTTATCTTCTCGTGTGTTAAAATTACCAGTTTTCTGAAACGAGATTCAAAGCGAATGCTTCAATATTGTATTTGAAGAATCGCAAAAATACACTACTTTAATGTAATGATAAAACAAATATACTAAAAAACATTAACGTGGTAATATATTGCCACATTAATTTCTTTAAATTTAAAGAAATTGCCTAAAACATAGGCTATGATTAATGAAACTACAAAAAGTGCACTTTTACTGCAATTTGGTAAAAGGCTCGGAGAAATAAAAAAACAGAAAGGTTTAAGTTATAGGAAGATTGCTGAAAATTGTGATCTCGACGCAAGTTTTATTAGTAAAATTGAAAAAGGAACTGAAAATATAACATTAGAAACAATACTTAATTTATCATATGGACTTAAAATACAGCCTAAGGAGTTTTTTGATTTTAAAGTAGATTTAGAAAAAGAATAGTTTAGATAGTGCAAATACCACAACTAAGCACCCATCGCCAAAGATTTCATGAAATTAATTGTACATTTTTATTATTCTGACTTTTTTTATATATTTAGATTTAACAACTTAAAACTCTGAAATTATGGCACTTAAACCAGGACCAAAAAGAACAGCAACATCAACAGGACAGCCAGACAAACGCCAACGTGATAATAAAGACACTCCTGGTAATACACCTTCATTAAAACCGCCTAAACGAAAGTGACAAATAGTAGATTTGTGATTATTTAAAGGGTTACGTTATCCTCAAAATATGAAAACAATAGGTAGAAAGATGCTCAGGCATCTTTTTTTATGTCTATAGATATTCCCACATTGCATATCGAAATTCCCAAAATGCATATTATATAAAAATTTAAACCCCTATTTTGACCTTACTTAAAGATTCAAAATATGGAATGGTATGAAATCATTGGGTTTGTTGTGGTATGGGTTTTAGGTTTATATCTGAGAGGGAAGTTTTATGAATGTATGAGGAATAGGCATTATAATGATAGCTGGAGAACTAGAAGAAAGAAATGAAAAAAATACGGCATTAGAATTAGCTTACTATTATATTCTTAAATTAAAGTCAAAATATCACTAAATGTGGGTATTGTAACAATAGTTTTAAAAGTCTTTATTTACGAACTAGAATATATAGCTTGAGATATTGTAAAACTTAAAAAAAAGTGTTACTCGTAGATGTTATATACAAGTTATCTACAACTTTTCATTCAACCCTCCCATTTGCACTTAAAGTGTTGTATTCATTGACTTTATAAAAATGAACAATGCAAATTTAAGCAACAAAAAGCAACGAAATACTTGTTTTGTTGTACCCAATGTTGTACCTTCGTATCACGATGCACCCAATTGAAAACCCTTTATTTACAACACTTTCACTCGTTTGCATTACTTTACAAAAGTAGTATAACATTTCTAAATTCCTATTATTATGGCATCAGTAAAACTAATTTTAAGAACACATCAGGTAGACCAAACAGGACACAGCCCTTTGTATATCCGAATTATAAAAGATAGAAAAACGAAATTTATCACTGCTGGAGTGAAGCTAAAAGAGAACGAGTGGGATGAAGCAAAGCAGAAAGTAAAAAAGAACCATTCCAACAGTGCCCGGATGAATGCTGCATTATCTCAAAAGATCGCTGATGCTGAAGGTCAGGTTGCAGATATGGAACGCAAAGTAAAAACCGTATCGGTTAAAAAGCTCAAAGAAGCCATAAAGGGAAAAGAAGTGCCAAACTTTTTTGAATATGCCAGAAAGAGATTAGAGAAAATCAAAAGTACTGTTTCTTATTCCACTTACAGAGCATACACCTCTCAGGTTGATAAATTTGAAAAATATATGGGAACAAAGGATGTGTATTTTGATGAAATTACGGTAGCACTATTAAACGACTATAAATTTCATTTAGGAGATACTTTAGGCAACGGAGATACAACGCAACGCCTTTCCATAATTGTGCTCGGAACCATATTCAGGGATGCTATTCGTGAAGAAGTAATTCCCGAAACTATGTTTCCATTTAGCAAAATAACCCTAAAAATCAGCTCTTCTAAAAGATTATTTCTTAATAAAGTACAGATTGATGCTTTAACCAATTTAAAGCTCATAGAAGGAAAAAAAGCTATGATGTGGAGAGATTTATTTCTTTTCTCTATTTATGCCGGAGGTTTGCGTTTTAGTGATGTTATCGAAATGCAATATTCTAATTACAATGAAGCTGAACATAAAATCAACAAACACATTCGTAAAACTGGAAGAGTACACCAGTTTAAAATTGGTAAAGTGGCTATCGATATTTTAGAAAAATACAAAAAAGAAAATGCCAATCACGATGATTTTATCTTTCCGGTTATTGTCGACAAAAAGGGTTATTTGGAAAGCGAGGCAAAACGTTATTTTCAAACAGCAGCTTTCAATAAATTGGCAAATTGGCATCTTAAAAAATTGGGGACAAAAATAAAACTCCCTTTCGACCTTTCTTTCCATTTATCAAGACACAGTTTTGCAACCAATGCTTTAAATAATGGAATGAGAATTGAGCACGTTTCTAAATTGATGGACCACCGAGACATCAGCACAACGCAAGTATATGCCAAAATCATCAGCGAAGAACTGGATAAAGCGGTTGACAACTATATTTTTTAAAAAATCTGTTAAGCACCTATTTTATTGACCATAAACGATTGTTAATAACTTCAACTAAAATCCTTTAACAAGGATTTTTTTTATTTTATAACTTTACAACAAAGTAAACAAGTAATTTTTAAAGCATTCGAAACGAGTGATAAACGAATTCCAGTAGAAAACACTAGGAATTCCAAAAAGCAACCAATTTAAAACCGCTTTTAATTACCTTTCAATACTAAATGAATACCAAAAAAAACATATTAAAATTTGAATTCAAAGGATCAAAATATGCAAACAGCTCCGTTTGTAGAATTATTGGCAGTGCCTTCGGCTCTAGCCAGAAATCCTTTATTTGATATAATCGTTGAAGAAAAAATCACTATTCAAAACTATTGCAATGCTTTAATTGCAAAAATTCTAGAACTCAAACAATCCCAATTTCCTGCATTTATCGATTATCAATTCAACCAGGTGAAGAACCCGGAAATATGGATATGTAAACTCGAAAAATTATTAGCCAATAATGAAGCCTTTTTCAGTTCCAAAACAGCTATGAGTAGATACAATAAATTGTATTTTTTAATCGAGAAAAAACGAACTGAGCTGCAATCTTCCAGAGTAAAAGAACCTGTAGTAAAAACTCCTAAAAAATTCATTAATGCTGAAAGTGAAGACCGTCATTTCTCATTTTATGAGATAAAAAAGCAGTTGGATAATATCAATGATGACAATCAAAAAATATTGTTGTTAACAAAAGAAATGTTTGAATACCAACAAGCTAATATTGAGTTTATCAATCAAAAGACACCGTTTTATGATGCACAATGCACCAAAGAAATAGAGAATATTTATGCCTTACAAAAAATACAAGCGGCAATTGAAGAAGCTCAAAAACTAAAATTAAGCAGCCCAAATCCAAACAAAAAACTAAAATTCAATGGAAATCTAAACCAATTAGTAGATATGTTTTACCAATTAAATCGCGAACTTTTTATTGATGGCAAACCTTATATTGACGAAAACACAAACGATCTAGCGGATTGGATTGTAAATTCCTTCTTGGATAAGGAGGGTAAAGAAATAAGTCCCCTAACAGTCAAAACAATCCTCAAACCTTCCAAAGAGGATAAACGTCCGAACACCCATAAAAGACTGGACATCGACAAATTGCTTTAAACAAAATGGTCCCCTGGAGACCAAGTGGGGACTAAAAGACTTTTTACTACTTCTCACATTTGCACCATAACAATTTAAAACATTTAAAAATGGATGCAATTATCTTCACAAAAGACCAGTTCACAGATCTAATGAGTAAATTAGACACAATTCAAAGCCAAATCTCTATCAAGGCTGACCCTAAGAAAGAAACCTTTCTGGACAATCAAGAATTTCTATTATTGATGAAAATTTCAAAACGTACAGCCCAAACCTGGAGAGACGAAGGTAAAATTTCATTTAGTCAAGTGGGAAACAAAATCTATTACAAACTTTCTGATGTTGAAAAACTCCTTACGGAGCATTACAACAAATCATTTAAAGGACGATAGTATGAGCAGCTGCAACGGAACTTGTGAAGTTTGTGAATGCAGACTTCACACAAATGAGAACCAACAACTGCCAACCAACAACTATCAACTCTAAACTATGGTAACAATATTCAAGAATTTCAACGAAGTGGTGGAACACAAAACAATTCCAACAATTTTAGAAGAAATCAAAACAGGAAAGTACAAACCCGGCATAATTTATTTGCGTAAATCACTGGCTGAAAAGAAAGAGGAAGCATACAACAAAGCCAAAAAATCACTTCCGGCATTCACACCTTCAGGTAAGTTTGTTGGTGGTCGTAAATTGGAGTTCTTGGCAGAATATTCAAATTGCATCATTCTCGACATCGACAAATTAAGCAAAGAACAATTACAAAATGCAAAGATGATAGCTGCACAAAGTGAGTTCACGTATGCGTGTTTTATTAGTCCATCTGGAAACGGATTAAAAATTCTGGTAAAAATAAATTCAGACAAAGCAAATCACAAAGAAGCATTTCTATTGGTCCAAGCACATTATGAAAGTATTCTAAAACTAGAAATCGACAAATCAGGCAAAGATGTAACAAGACTATGTTTTTATTCCTGGGATGAAAATCTATACCTAAATGAAAACGCTTCAACCTTTGTCACATCGAGCGCAGTCGAGATGCCTCTTGAAAACGTTTGTCACACTGAGCCTGTCGAAGTGCAACCAACAACCGACAACACCGATGCCATCTACAACCATTGCGTAAATTTTACTGAAAAAAAAGTGCAATTCGTGAATGGTAGTCGCAACGTATTCGTACACCAACTTGCGTGTAATCTAAACCGAAAAGGTATTGCATTACAGGAAGCTCTAGGATATATTCTAACAGATTTTGGCTATGATGAAAAGGAAGTAACACAAGCAGTAAACAGTGCCTATGGTAACATTCACGAGTTTGGTAAAAATGAAAAATTTGAACAACCTAATAAACCAAAAAAGGCAGCCAATTTTTCAATTACAGATACAACTGATGAAGACGACGAAGACAAACCAAAACCAACTCAAATAGACCGTTTAGAGCTGTTTTTATCAACAAGATATGTATTTCGTCATAATATGGTTTCAGGTAAGTTAGAGTTTCAATATTTTGGCAAAAAGAAATGGAATGTAATGAATGATTTTATTGAAAATTCAATGCTTCGCGAATGTCTAAAAGGTCGAATTAAAACAAATTTATCTTCATTAAGAAATCTATTGTATTCTGATTTTTGTGAGCTGTTCAATCCATTTGAAGATTACTTTTTCAATTTGCCTACTTATGATGAAAAGACCGATTATATTACCGAATTAGCCAACACAATAACGACCACAAAACAAGACCTTTGGCAGCAATGTTTCAAAAAATGGTTGGTGGCAATGGTGGGATGTGTGCTAGATGAAAAAGTAATCAATCACACTGTAATTGTCTTTAGTGGCAAACAAGGATTAGGTAAAACAACTTGGGTTGAAAAGTTAGTTCCAAAACCTTTGAAAGAGTATTTATTTTCCGGTACTATAAACCCAAACAATAAAGATACATTGGTACAACTAGCGGAATGTATGTTAATTAATTTGGACGAGCTGGAAAATTTAAACCGTTCTGAAATTGGATCACTCAAAGAAATCATTACAAAAACCCAAATCAGAATGAGAAAAGCCTACGGACACAATAATGAAACAATGCCAAGACGCGCATCATTTGCTGGAAGTGTCAATACAGCACAGTTCTTAAACGATAGTACAGGAAGTAGAAGGTTTCTTTGTTTCGAGTTGGAAGGCATCAAATACCAGCACGATGTGGATATTAATATGGCTTTTTCACAAGCTTTGTTTCTTTTTAAAAGTGGTTTTAGATTTTGGTTTGATCAGGAAGAAATCAAATCCATCACCGAAAATAACGAACAATACCAACTACATAGCCCAGAAGAAGAATTATTGTTAACGTGGTTTTCACCTTGCGAGAGAGACAAAGCAAATATTTTTTTAAATGCTTCTCAGATAGCATCAAAAATTGCTGAAAAAGCTAAAATAAATATTAATGATGCAACAATAAACAAATTAGGGAAAGCATTAAAAAAACACAACTTCATCAGACTAAAAAAAAATGGCTTGGCAGTATATGCTTTAATCGAAAACACCTACGAAGAAGTTGACAATAAAAACAAAACTGTAGACGAAGAACAAAAGTAATTGTTATCTGTGCTAATCAATTTAATCAGTGACTAAATTCAATATTTAGTCACTTTTTTTTGTTTCTTTTCTTTCTACCATTTTGCACTAAATTCAAAGGGCAGGCAGGGTAACCAAAAAACACAACAAACATTTTTTATTTTTTTCCATTTCAAACAATCGGGTAGCATAAGACTACAATAATGCAAAACGATAAAGTTGCAGTTCCACTTTGCGCCAGAAAAGCCACATAAATCTGTTTTTTATTTTTTAAAATAATAAAAAATCTTTTATCCCAAATTACCTTACCCTCCTTGCCTTTTTAATATTAAATACATTTGAAGTTGTTTTTTTTCATAGAATAATTTTTTTGTTAATATTATGTTCATTATATTTGAACGTTCATTGTCAATGAACATTAATAAATATTGAACACTATGTATAAGGATAATGATTTTGTCTACGAAGCCTTCTCTAATTTACAAGAACTTATAAAGTCTGAAATTACTATTGATAGTAACAGAAAGCCTTATGACGCTGTTATACAAATCAATGATCAAACGTTTTATTGTATAGCTAAGAAAAACGCCAGAAATTCTAATTTGAGCATAATAATTAATCAAATAAATGAATTTAGGAATTCAATAATAAACAATAAAAACACACTTTTTGTTGGTGAATATATAGCAAAAGATGTCGCAGATTCATTAATTGAAAACAAAATCAATTATTTAGATGTAGCAGGAAATTGTTATATAAACACAAAAGATTTAAAGATAATTATTGAAGGAAAAAAACATATCAAACCTAAAAATGTTAATCAAGCTAGAGTATTTCAAGAAGCTGGTTTGAAATTGATATTATTGTTAATTACTAATAAAGAATCTCTTGATTTTTCATACAGAGCATTGGCTGATCAATCTAATATTGCGTTAGGTTCTGTGAGTCAAATAATGAAAGAATTAGAGAATAATAATTATATCTTAAAATCAAAAGAAAAAAGAATCCTTAAAAATATTGATGAACTTATAGAAAGATGGTTTATTGCGTACAATGAAACCTTAAAGCCTAGATTGTTTAGAAAAGCATATAAAGCTATAAATATTGAACAATTACGGTTATCCGTAAATAATAATAAAAACAATAATATATTTTTCGGAGGTGAACCTGCTGCTGAAAAAATAACAAACTACCTTAAACCTCTGGAATATACGATTTATTCAAACGAGGAATTAACAAATTTAGGCAAAGAGTTAAAATTAATCCCTGATAACAACGGTAATGTTAAGATTTATAATACTTGTTGGTTAGAAAGTTTATCAAAAATTAATAATAATCTGGCACCATCTCTGGTTGTTTATGCCGATTTAATGGGAACAAATAACAGTAGAAATATAGAAGCTGCTAAAATGATATTAGAAAATGAGTTATAAAATAAGTAGCGAAAAAATAGAGCATCCATTATTGAAGCCTTTACTCGAAGAATTAATTCCTTTTTTTGAAAAAGAAGGAGTTAAATTTTTTGTTATAGGTGCAACAGCAAGAGATATTATTTTAGAAATAAATGGTGAGCAATCAGGAAGAAGAACTCAAGATATTGATATTGCAATTACTATTGATAAATGGGAAAAGTTCAAAGAAATTTCAGAAGAACTTACTAAACTTGATAATTTTTCTAAGGATAAAAATCAAAAACAAAGGTTTTTATATTTGGATAAATTTGAATTAGATATTGTTCCGTATGGAGATATAATGGAGGAAAATGATAAAATCTATTGGCCTCCAGACCAAGACTTCGCAATGACTGTATTAGGCTTTAATGAAGTTCAAAAAGCAACTGTTTCTGTAACATTAGATGATGAAATTGAATTTGATGTAGTAAACCTAATAGGCATCTTCCTTTTAAAAATTGTTGCCTGGAGAGACCGAAATCAAAAAGTAAATAAAGATGCTGATGACTTAGTCTTCATTATGAAGAACTATTTAAATATTAATGATGAAAGAGCAGCAACAGAATATTATGATCAAGTATATGATATTGAAAATTATACTGAACTTAAAGCTAGTTCAAGTTTAATAGGAATTGATCTAAAAGAGTTAGTTAAAGATAATGCAAAGCTTCTAGATTTTTTAATTGCCACGCTAAATGTTGAACTAGAAAAGAAAGAAGGGAGCGTACTTTTAAATCAAATGATAGAAACACACACAGGTTTACAATTCGATGAATTATATGAATGTATTCAAATAATCGTAAATCAATTAAAAAAATAACAAAACTAAATATGGCAACTGAAGAAATTATTATTGAAGACAATCAATTAGTTTGTGTTTTAACAGACAAACCCAAAAAAGCAACTTCACAAGAAAAAAATATACAATCTATAATCCGTATGCTTAGTGAAGAGTATGGTTTTGATTTAAAAAACATTGCTCGTGATATAAATATAACATTCGTAGATCCGGACACTGCTAAGACAAAAAAACAAAAAGTTGAAGTAGTTGTTTATCAAGAAAATTCCAATCAAAATCAAGAAGACATTATTAGAATCGCAGTCGTTCAAGATGAGAAAATAAAGGAAAACGATAAAAAGAAAGGTGTTACCATCACTTTAGAGAATGCTCTAGCTGCTTTAGATAATTGTGATTTCGGTCTTTGGACGAATGGCAATGATTTAAAATACCTTCAAAAAGAAGACGATACTTTAGGTTTCGATTTTATCTTTTCTGATTTAGCAGATATTCCAGGACATGGTGAATCTATCGATGATCTTGATCGTGCTGACCGTTCTCATAGCCGCAAACCAGCAAATGACTCTTTAATAAAGGTTTTCAAACGTTCTCACGACTATATTTATGGCAATGAAGGGCGAAAAAAAGATGCCTTTTGGCAATTGTTATACCTTATCTTTTGTAAACTATACGATGAAAAAAGACGATTTATTTGTATAGAAACTGGTGAATCATACCGCAGAAAATTTTGGGTTGGAATAAAAGAAAAAAATACTGATGAAGGAAGAAAAAGTGTCGCCAAACGTATAAAAGATATATTTGAAGAATTAAAAGGTGAAAGTACCTTTTCAGATGTTTTCGATGGAAACGAAGCAATAGCACTTACAGATAAAGGGATTGCTTTTATTGCTAGTGAATTAGCTAAATATTCATTTCTAGATGCAACTGTCGATGTAAAAGGAATGGCGTATGAAACTATTGTAAGCAACACTTTAAAACAAGAAGCAGGTCAATTTTTCACACCAAGAAACATTGTTAGAGCAATGGTTGAAATGCTTAATCCTAACGAAAAAACTCGTGTTTTGGACCCGGCATGTGGTTCAGGAGGTTTTTTAGTTATGGTATTAGAACATGTAAGGAAACAAATTGCAAAAGAATTATATCCTGATTTGGAAGAGGTTTTGCTAATTGAAAAATTCAATACCTATGAAGTAAATGAAAGAGTTCGTAAATATGCCGAAACCAATATTTATGGTTTTGATTTTGATCCAGATTTAAAAAAGGCAGCTCGTATGAACATGGTGATGGCTGGTGATGGTCACGCAAATATTTTTCACGTAAATTCTTTAGATTACCCAAACTGGGAAGATCCTAACGAATTAGAAAAAATTAAAGCATCTATAAAAAAGAGCTTAGATAAAATGCAAGACATCGATAACAATTATACTGATGATGCTCGCGGTAAATTCGATATGATTTTTACTAATCCTCCATTTGGTGCTAAAGTAAAGGTAGAGCAAGAAATTGCCGCTAAATTCTTTTTATCTAAATATTCAGATGCTCCGGAAGTACTATTCATAGAAGCTTGTTACAAATTATTAAAACCAGGTGGTAAAATGGCAATAGTATTGCCCGATGGTATTTTAGGAAATCCAAACACCTTACCAGTAAGAGAATGGATTTTAGAAAATTTCAAAATTTTAGCTTCTGTAGATTTAGCAGTTGAGGCCTTTTTACCTCAAGTGGGTGTTCAATCCTCTTTGTTGTTTTTAGAAAAGAAAACAGATAATACTAAAAATATTGCGCGCGAAACGGATGAAGATTATGATGTGTTTATGGCAATTGCAGAGAAATTAGGGAAAGACCGAAGAGGAAATCCTATTTATGTTAGAGACGAAGATGGTGCTGAAATTCTTTATACAGTTGAAAACAAATATGTAATTACAAATAAAGACGAAATTAAAGAAGTAAAAGTACGTAAGGAAAAACAGAAACTTTTAGATGATGACTTACCAAAAATTGTGGAAGAATTTATTAAATTCAAAAATAGATTTTAGATGAAATACGCAACAATAAACTATAATGAAATTAATTCTTCTTTAAGGTTTGATGGTTCCTATCATTTATCTGAAGGAGTTTTGTATTCGAGTAAAATTCAAAAAATGAAGTTTGATTTTCTTGGTAATTTAGCTTCTGAGATATTTACTGCCGGACGTACAAAAAGAATTTATACTTCAAAAGAGAAAGGTTATCCATATTTGAGCAATTCAGATATTTCAAAAAATAATCCTTTTGAAAATTGTAATTTCAATTCAAAAAAACATGGTTTTGACGAAAAATCTGTGCTTAAAGAAGGAATGATTGTAACTGGTCGGGTTGGTGCAATTGGACAAACTTCTTACATTAATTCAGAATATGAAGAATTAAAAGCAATGGGTTCTGATAATATAATTAGAATTACTGCAAAAGATAAAAAAATATCAGGATATATTTATGCCTATTTAGTATCTAAATATGGTAATACATTTTTCCACAAATTAGCATCCGGTGGTGTACAACCATATATTTCTGAAGAAATGATTAAAGCTATTCCAGTACCATTATTGGAGGAAAAGAAGCAACAATTACTTCATCAATTAATTGTAGACTCAGCCAATCTGCGAGTTGAAGCAAATCAATATTTGAAGGAATGTCTTGAATTGTTTGATTTTATGGATATTAAATATAAATCTGGTGGGTATATTACTTCTAATATTTGTATAAATAAAATTAATGATCATAAAAAAAGATTTGACGCTAATTATAATGTTGTTTCTGCAAATGTTGAAAATATTATAAATAAACAAAATATTGAATTTGTAACACTTAAGGATTTAACGAGCGGTATATTTATAGGGCCAAGATCAAAAAGAAATTATGTTCAAAATGGCATCCCATTTTTATCAACTTCTGAAATGCAAAAAGCAAATCCTACAAAAACCGAAAAATTCATAAGCGAGAAAGCTTCAAAAGGCTTCATTGTTAAAGAAGGTTGGCTTTTAACTACTAGAAGCGGAACACTAGGTGACACGGTCTATTCATTACCTTGTATAGAAGGATTTGCAGTATCTGAAGATGCAATTAGAATCGTGCTTAAAGATAATTCTGCTGTAAGCAATAAATATTTATTTGCATTTTTAAAATCTAATATTGGTATTAATTCATTAGTATCGGGCTCTTATGGGTCTGTAATTCTACATTTAAATGAAGAATATATTGGTGATATTAAAGTTCCCATTTTAGATAAGGACAAAATTCTTTTAATTGAAACTAAAATTGAGATTTATTTATCTAATATAAACCAAGCAATTTTACAAGAAAACCAAGCAATAGACTTAATCGAAAAAGAAATAGACGCATGGCAATAATAGTTAAACCCACCTATTTTGATAGTGTAGTAAACGCTGGAGAAAAAAAACTAATGGATTTTTTAGAAGTCAATCTTCCAGATGATTTCTTTTTAATTCCTAATGTTGAATTAATTTCTACAAACACAAAAAATAATCTTACTCAATATTGGGAATATGATCTAATTGTAATTGCACCACATGCGATTTTTAATATTGAAAATAAAGATTGGCGTGGTCGTATTGAAGGAGATGATAATACTTGGTATTTAAACGACCAACCTCGTAGAAATCCATTAAGAACCAATCGGCAAAAATCGGCAATTTTAGCATCAAAGCTAAAAGAGTTCAATCCATCTTGGGCAAGAGCTTGGGTTCAAAATATCGTTACTCTTTCGTATGATAACTATACCATTCCTATTATTACTCCTGAAGACGATAAACTAACCTTTCAACTAAATAAAAGGTTAATCAATTTTATTACAGATGCCGGTGAATTGAATAAAAGTGAAGATGCAATTGAAGACATTCAAAAGCCAATTCTTAATTATCTAACAGGTCAGCAAAATCAAAAAAGAGCAGAAGAAAAGAAACGCATATATGAATTTGAAATTATCAAAATACTTCATCAAGAAAACAATTTTGTAGAATACTTGGCGAAGCAAATCGGATCGACATCATCAAACAGAAGAATAAAAGAGTACGCTATGCAGGTGGTTGGTTTGTCTCCTAAGGAATTAAAAAATAGAGAAGACAAAATTAAAAACCAATACAACGCACTCAAAAATATAAAAGGAAAACCTTTTATTTTAAACGTTGATTTTAGAATTGATGAGGAAAACCATTTATTCTACGAAATATCAGATCTCATGGACGAAAACTCTTTGCGTTCTGAATCTCGAATTAAAACATTTACGTTCAAAGAAAAGGTTGATATTATCAAAAACGTAATGGTGGCTTTAAAAGAAGCACATAAAGAAAATATTTTCCATAGAGACATCAATCCAGACAACATTTATTTAAACAGTGGATATGCTTATTTAGGAAACTTTGGTAAGTCATATTTTATGGACCATTCAGATGAAGGTTATACGGTTATGCCAACCATAAATCAAAGTAATGCAACTGCCTATCATCCATTAGAATTGACTATTGGTGATGCTTCTATTGCCTCAGACGTTTATTCTTTAGGAGTATTGATTTATTGGTTATTTACAGACAAAGAGCCTTTTTCCTCACCTTTTGAGTTAAATAATTTAGGAGGTAAATTACCAGATAATCTAATGCCATCTCATGTAAACACTAATCTTCCTAAATGGATTGACGAGATTTGTTCTAAGACTATAATTACAGATGAGTTTCTGCGTATTGAAAGTATTGAAAAACTACAAGAGATAATTGACAATGCTATATCTTTAAATACAACTAAAAGTAAAAAGGATGAGGAAAAAAACGAGCCATCGAAAATAATATCTTTTGAAGAAATTAAAGAAGGAGATACAATTGGCGATTTTGCAATACATAAAGTTTTAGGCAAAGGTGGATATTCTAAAGTTTTTAAGGTAAAGCATCGCTTGCAAGATAATTTTTATACGCTGAAACTTTTTAACGATAGTGTAAATGTAAATTCTGTAAAAGATGAATACGCAGCTTTAATCGAATTAAACCATCAAAATATTGTCAAATTTAAGTGGAATGGTGAAACACCTTCCGGTCAATTTTACACATTGATGGAATACTTAGAAGGAGAGAATCTAAGACAATATACTTCAACAGATATAAGTCTACCAATACATCAAGCGTATAATGTTGGCGTAGATATTCTTTCCGCATTAGTTGCGATGCAAAACAGAGAAAAACCAATAATTCATAGGGATATTAAACCGCAAAACATCATTTGGGATAATGGTGAACGTTTTGTGTTGATTGATTTTAATGTAGCTTCAACTATGAATCAAAACAAAGATTTTGTAGGTACAAACCCATATTTAGCTCCTGATTTAATAGAAAGTAATTATAAAGTAAACTGGGATTTATCCGCTGATTTGTTTGCTTTAGGTGTTACTTTATTTGAGTTAATTTGTAAACAATATCCTTGGCATCCCAATAAAATGCCTATACGAGATAGGAAAGCCAATACTCCAAAATCAATTGAACCTCGTATTTCAAATGAATTTTCAAACTTCATTTCAAAAGCAATTGAAACCAATACGGAAGATAGATTTAAAACAGCTGAAGAAATGCTTTCAGCTCTCAAAAATTTAGAGTCAAATTTATTAGAAGAAATTATTCCAAATACAAAGGAAGCTAGTTCAAGAAACAAATTATATCATACCCAAATTTCAATAATACAATCACCGTCATTCAATTTAAAATTACACAATAGTAATAATACCTATGTTGACTTACATGCTGCCATACAAAACGCACTTGAAAGATTTAAAGATAATATTGAAAAATACAAAACGTCTATTGACTTAGGAGAAAAAATTAAGTTAGTCCTAAAGGTAGATGATGAAATGATTATCAATGAAGTCTTTTGGAATGGTGGTGCCCGTAATTTTAATCCTGGCAATGTCGATAGAGTTTATAATGCAATTAAAGATTTGTTTGATAAAAACAAAGACAAAATCAAGTCGCATAAAATTTCAGTCGAAGGAATAAACATGGTTGATTATGTCAATTCATTGTATAGTCAATCAAAATATGGAAATTTTGGTACTAGAGTAAATATCAAAACAAGTGAATTAGATGATGAAACCTATACTCCAACAAAACTTGATAAAACGCTTTTGCCAGCAATAATTGATGGTAAATATAAACTAGTAATTATTACAGGAAATGCAGGTGATGGTAAAACAGCTTTCGTAAAAAAAATTGAGCAAAATCCATCAGTAAAAAATATCCACCATTTTGAACATAATAATGGGGCACGTTTCATGATAAATGGTGTTAATTATGAAAGTAATTATGATGGATCTCAAGACGAAAAAGATATTGATAACACAGCAGTTTTAGAGAAGTTTTTTAATCCATTCGAAAATCTTTTAAATTACAACAGAGCTCCTGAAGGAAGAATAATAGCAATCAACGAAGGTCGTTTAGTAGAATTTTTGACAACTTCTACAAAACATAAAAAATTATCAAAAAGCATTGAAGATTATTTTTATGAAGAGGGTAATGTTGACCTTCCAGAAGGTATTTTAGTTATAAATCTTAATCTCCGTTCTGTTGTTTCAGATAATGATGCAATTGGAAGTTTGTTTAAAAAACAAGTCAAACAACTCACAAGAAAAGAACTTTGGAGAAATTGTGAAGGTTGTGATTTAGCTAATTCATGTTTTATTAATTACAATGTAAAGACCTTAAATGATGATATTTCTGGAGATTCAGTTATAAACAGGTTAGAATGGCTCTTGAGAACTGTCAGCTTAAAAAGAGAATTACATATTACTATGCGTGATATAAGATCTTTTATCGCTTTTCTTTTAACTAGAGATGTCGCTTGTGAAGACATTCCGGAATTAGTAGAAAACAATAAAAATGAAATTGAAAGTTTATGGCAATATTATTATTTCAATATTTCTAACCCTAAAATAATAGATTCGGGAAACAAAGACCGTCTTATTAAATTAATAAGGGAAACAGATATTGGTGAAGTAGCGATTCCTAATTTAGACAGAGAATTATTTTTTAACAAACATTACCATAAAGATTATTTGCTATTTGAAGAAAGGAATTTTGATTTTTTAGAAATTTTCAATGAAGCAAAAAACTATAAGGCTGCTTATGACCAAAGTGATGAGTATATTGAAAGAATAAGAAACAGACAAAAAGTATTTGTTAGACACCAATTCTATGAAGGTAAATTCTTTGGCAAGATAAATACAATACATAAAAGTAATGATGGTGAAAATAAAAATGTTGAATTAGGTAAACCCGGCTACTTATTAAGATTGCCATATAAATCAGTTTATGATTTCGTCAACGTTTTGAGCAAATCAGAATTAGATGATTCTATAAAAAAATCGATATCTCGTGCGGTTTCTTTAAATGAAGGTTGTAACAATCAAGATTTAGATGAGAAAAATTTAGTATTAGCTTCAACTGAAATTAAAGATCTTTATGGAAAATCTTTCAAACTCTTCCCATTAGAAGAATTTGATTTATTTGTAAATAAATCAGAGCATCTCACAAAATACATAGAGTATGAAGCGGATAGTTTAATTTTTAGGCATAAAAAGCACAAACATATTAGCTTAACCATTTCTTTAGATTTATATGAAATGCTTCATTTTATTCAAAAAGGATTTAGCCCATCATTAAATGATTTAAAAGGAAAATTTGTGGAACTAATAGTGTTTAAAAATCTATTAGAAAATCTTAAATATGATGAAATTGTTGTAACTCCAAACAATAAGGAATTCTTTTCCATCAAAAAAATGGGTTCAAGTAAAATAACAATTAAAAAAGTAACAATATAAGTATGGCAATAAATTTAAATAAAGATGAAGGCATTTTCCGTAATGAACTAATATTTACTGCCGATGCCAAAGTAAACAATATAGATAGCACACTAGTAAATTTGTTTATGCTGTTAAAACATAATGGCGTAAGACCAAAACAAAGAGCACGTAAAGGCGAAAATGTATTCATTAAATTGGAAAAACTAAAAGAAATCTTTATAAAGTTAGAAGAAGATGGAGGTATTGAAGGATTTAAAGAAAACCCCGAGGCGGTTGAATTATGGTTAAGAACAAATTTAATAAATCTTGTAAATAGAGGAAATTCAGAAAAAGAAAAAATATCTTCTTTAAGACCAATTCATCTTGAAAGCTACAGAGTTCGTAATGCGCAACAAACTAGAGATTTCTTTAGTGCTGATCAATTATATTTAATGTTAAGTCAAAAGCCAGCAGTTAAAAACGAATTAAAAAATTTCTTAATGGAGGGTTGGGATGCAAGCCAAAGTCAGTTTTTAAATGGTAATAACTTGGATGTAGATAGCTTAGGGATTTTACATTTAATAAAAAATATTAATCCTGGGTTTTTAGAAAGTAATTCAGAATTGAATAAAATATCTCCAATTAATAAAAAACAGGCGGAACTGTATTGTGATGATGTCCATAAATTATTAGTTTATAAAAATGAAATTCCTAGAAATGTTCTAATTGATTATTTAAAAACAATAACTTCATTTCATTTGTCATTGTACGTAAATAAAGTTATTTCTTCATTACCTCAATTAATAGAAAAAGGTAATCTAAAAATGGAAGAAGATTGGAACATTGTCGTTGATGTTACAGATAATTTTGAAAGTAAAATATCTGCAATTGCCATCGAAGATGCAGCTAAAAATTATAATTCACTGTATAATTACATCAAAGCTACTTTTCAAATAAATGCTGTAATTGCAAGATTTAAATTAGATAAGACCGATTCAGATTCATTAATAGAAGTTTTAAGAATATTAAAGGAAAAAAGTGAATCTTTCGAGTTAAAGTTTGAAACACATTGGGATTACATTTATGGAAACTTCGAACAAGAAGATAAAGACTTGGTTAACGAAATGGTAAAATATGAAACTACCTATTTTGATCGATATGTAGAATTATTAATGAAAATAAAGGGGCCATATCAATTGAAATATTATCCTCAATTTATGGATAGTATTTCTCAAAAAAATAATGAAAGAGGCTATCTCGCACAGGGTAGAAGCAAAAAACACCCTAGAAGATATGTCTTAGGAACCAGACTGTTAGAAACGCTAGTTCAAATTCAGGTTTTACATTTAGAGAACGATCGTTTTGTTACAAAAAGTTTGTCAATAGAAGAATTAACTAAGAATTTACGAGAAAGATACGGTCTTATTATCAATGGGTTAAGTGAGGAAAGATTTAGTAATGCTGATGTAAATACTATTTTGGCTTTCAAAGAAAATGTAGAAGCGTTTAAATTTAAATTAAGACAAATTGGCTTTTATAACGATTTAAGTGATGCATATATTCTACAAAAGGTCAGACCTAGATATCAAATGGATTAAATTTTTTTAAGATGAAAAATAATTATAAAGAAATATATTACTCAAGAATAGTAAGCTTAATAACTAAGCTACATAACAATGAATTTGAAACTGCCAAGCCTGGACATTGTATGAAAATAACTGGTCTAGGGGAAAATCAATTAAAGGTACTGTGGCAAGAACTTACTATTTGTTTTCCTAATATTGATGTTTTTATTGTTAATGAAATTGAAGAACAAGATTGTTTTATTTCAGCAACTAAATTAATTGAATTAAGAAATAATCAAAGCAAACCTCTTTTAATTTTAATCCCAGCCAACAATAGGACAGCTGCAGAGGATTCATATGGTAATGCGACATTTAAGGAAATAGCTTTAGATAATATAGAAAATGAGTTATTGAAAGAATTGATTAGTGATATACCTTCTGAATTCAAAATTGTAATAAAAGCAATTGAAGACATCTTAAAACCTTCAAAAAATAACAAATTTAATTACATATTATTTTTAATTAGTATTAAAGATAATTCGTATGACAAAATATCATTTGGTAAATCACTCAATTTTTTAGAAATTCTACCAGATGAAGCACTCTTAAATGATTTTAATTCAATAAGATCGAGATTATCACTTAATCTTCAAAGTTGTCAAACGCTTTCTACTTTTAACAAAACACTATATGAAAGAGTTGAAAGTTTAGAGATTGAAAAAGATTCAATTCAAAAAGAGATTGTTGATTTGTTTAAAAAAGAATCGGAACTTAAATCAATTTCTGATTTAGTAGATATTGTCTCAAATAAATATCCAAATCTGTGGTTTAACAATTGGAAAATACCAAATTTAAATTTTAAAGAAATAAAGCTAAAAGTATTAGAAGTTCGTTCAACAGATTTTGTAGAAGAAGAAGGAAGAAAAGTTTTAAAAGCGAAAGAAAACTCTAACTCAAATGTAACTATACGTTTTAAAACAACACCACCACCAAATCAAGTTAATGAATTAAAGTTTTTTAGAGTTCTATTAATGGAAGTAGATGGTTATGCTGGTGTTGAAATAAATACTTTGAGAAAATTAGGAAATTCAAATGCTAAACAAGAATATAGGGAAGCTACTGTACAATTAAACACAAATAATTTAGAAGAAGGGTCCTATTTTTTTAAAATAATTGCTGAAGATGAAAATGGAAACATTTTAAATATAAACGATGATTTTTTGAGTGATAAAATTCAAGAAGCATGGGAAAAGGAAGGTAAGACAAAAGAATCCAAACAAAATTATAATTTCAAATTAAGTTCTGATACGGAAGACTTTGAATATGAAATAAGTGAGAATCCTGATAAAGAAGAAAATCAAAGAAAGGACAAATTGAATAATGTCTTACAAGGTCACTTTAAATTTAATATTGAATTATTGAAAG
This sequence comes from Flavobacterium galactosidilyticum, assembly GCF_020911945.1. Taxonomy (NCBI): domain Bacteria; kingdom Pseudomonadati; phylum Bacteroidota; class Flavobacteriia; order Flavobacteriales; family Flavobacteriaceae; genus Flavobacterium; species Flavobacterium galactosidilyticum. Next base: position 2,137,556 of record NZ_CP087135.1, on the reverse strand, counting down.
AAGGTTCAGACTCTCAAAATCCTACACCAAGTGAAACATCAAATATTTGGCTAAATGATGAAAAAGAAAAAACAAACTCAATATTTCATATAAATTATAGTCAGAAACATAATTATCAAATTATAGTTTCCTCGAAACTTCGTAAAATTGAAGAAGAGTTTTTACAAAATTCTTCTTCAATTGGTTATGTGAATGTTAAAGTAAGCAACAATCAGACTTCAATAGGATTTGAAAGTATAGAATTTTTAACAAGTAATTTAAATGAGATTGCACCAAAAAAATTACTAATAGCAAGAGAGAAATTATTTAAAAAAATATTAGCAACAAACAATAATCAAAATGGAATTTTTGAAACCGCTAATATCGCTGATTTCAAAGAAGAAATTAAAGAATATCTTGACAGATATAATAATTGGATTAACGAATTAAACAAAAAAATTAGTAAGACTGATTTTGACGAAAGTGACAAAGAAAAGCTTAAGCTAGTTTATTCAGAAATTCAGTTTTTAGATCTAGTTAAAGTTAAAACGAAGTTACCTAATAATGAAAGTGTTAGTGCAGTTTTAATATCGCCATTGCATCCATTAAGGTTAGCGTGGTTTTATAATCTGATAGAAGTCTTTGAAAACTGGCAAGATAAAACTATAAAATATATCGATCACGCGAAGGATTGGAATAGACTACAAGAGATTTTTCTTGGTAAAATACATCCTAGCAATAATCCTTATGTATTTGTCGATCCTTCAAATTTTATTAATTATGAATATTCTGGTGAAATAACTTTTGGTTGGGGTATTTATTTTAACGTTGAAAATCTAAAAGGTAAAGACAACCTTGTACCTGTAACCCATCAATTAAAACATTATTATAAATCAATTCTAAATATATCTAAAGATAATTATACTGATAATGAAGTAAGTAAAACATTATTGGTAAAACATCTTAAAAACTTTTTGATTCAGCACCCATATACAGATAAGTTAGTTATTAATTTATTCAACGTTGGCGATGCAGACAAATTTGCAGATGCTTTTGTGGAACTAAGCCGAATAAATGAATATTCTGACACTAAATTTGAAGTTCGTATTTTTATTGGTAATGTATCTTTAATTGAGCCTGGAAATGCTTTAAAAGAGTTAATAAATCCAGAAACTAATATATCTGAGGAAGCGGAATTGTTTTCTCAAGCTTCTGAAAATAGACTGTTTCCGAAGTTAAGATTTTCAATTAATAGTATTGAAGATTTCCTTACAACACCTGAAGAATTCAATGCTCATTTAAGCTTCCTTGTAAATCCTTTTACATCAAAAATTACATTAACTAAACCAAATTTAGATTTTAAATCAGATTTCTTAAATGGTTTATTTACAATAAATACAACGGATGCATTCTTTGATAAAGGTACAGATACGATGCGATGGATAAATTATATTGATGTTAATAAAGCAAAATCATTTTTTTCAACTTCAATATTTACTAATTTTCAAAAAAATATTGCATGTGCACTAGCTTCGCATAATACAGATGCAATACCAGCAATTCAATTGGATTTAAATGACCGCGATAAAGTTTTAATTTCTCATTTACATGAATACTCAGATTGGGTGATAACTTTTGATAAAAATTTAGGTCCTCAAATATTTGACCAACCATCGGTTGATAATGAAATACCTTTCCTCTTAGATTATATACCAAGTGAAGATATTTCTGGGATTTCATCTTATTTAACAACAAAACCTTCATCCGAAATTGTAGGTCTTTTGAGTCCACATTTTGAAGAATTTGGTTTAGATGTAACTAATGAAAAAGATATAATCTGTATTAAAACTTTATTAGAAGATTTAAGAGCAATTAGTAGTTCCTTGGTTTTACAATTAAATTCTTCAAAAAATAAAGCATTTGAAGTTATTGGTTCTGCCTTTTCAAAAAGAGTTCTTCAAAAGAAAGGTCTTTTAGAAAATGCTTTTATAGTTCCAATAGACTTGCATCAAGAATTATTTGAGAATTTAAGTTCAAATTCTAAAAGTAGAGCTGATAATTTAGTTTTTACCGTAAATACTCAAACAAGAGAAATAAACATTTCTGTATTAGAAATTAAATGTAGAACATATTTAAGTACAAGTGAAAGAGATGAATTAAAAAGTAAGATGATGGAGCAAATCGAAAATACGATACTTGCTTTAAAAACACATTTTGACCCAAATAACTATAAATCGCAAGATAGATTAGATAGAGAAATAAAAAATTTGGAATTTAAACGTATCTTAGAATTTTACATTGAGAGAGCTTTTCGATATCAATATCTTTCGGACAATGCTTATAATTCATATATTAACTTTATTCAAACCTTGAATGATGGTTATACTTTAAAATTTAATAGAGTTGGATTTATTTTTGATTTTTCATTTGATAAAAAACATCTAAAACAGATTTTAGATGAAAATACTACAATCTTTACTTTTGGGCATTCGCTAATTAAAGAAATATTGGACGTAGATTCAGATTTAAATACACAAAGATTAGAGGACCTTGATTTAACAAAAGATATAGCTATTAGTATTAATGCAAATGAAAAACTAAAACCATTTCTAAAAAAATATGAACCGAAACTAAAACCGTCAAACGACGAAAATATGCGAAGTGATTCTGAAGTGGAGAAGGAAAAAAGACCCGGTTCACAAAATCACACTATTGAGAAAAAGGATGAGAATAAAGAATTAGAAATCGAGGAAAATCCTAAATTGGAAGATGAGCATTTGCTTGATAATAATGAAATAATAGCAATTGAAAAATCTGAAATTGTTGAAATAGATTCAGATAAAAAAAACAATTTTGAAAGTTTTAAAGCTCCTGAATATGATATTTTAATAGGTAAATCGTCATCGTCTGAACAGTTTGGTTTACTGGGCACGTCAATTCATAATAAAAAAATAGCAATAGATTTATCTGAAACAAATACCATAAGTTTATTTGGTATTCAAGGTGGTGGTAAAAGTTACACAATTGGTACCATTTCAGAAATGGTATTAAAACAAGTTCAAAATGTAAATATTTTGAACTCACCTTTGGCAGGAGTTATTTTTCATTATAGTGAAAGCATGGATTATGAGCCAGAGTTCACTTCTATGATTTTTGAAAATGATCAACAACGTGAACTTGCTATCTTAAAAGAAAAATATGGGGCAAATCCAGCATCAATTGAAGATGTTGTCTTACTATCACCTATAGATAAAATTGAAGAGAGAAGACTTGAGTTTCCTTCAATTGAAGTCTTGCCAATTTCTTTTAATTCAAAAGAATTAAATGTTCAAGATTGGATGTTTCTTTTAGGTGCAATTGGTAACGATTCTGCATACATAAGACAACTTAAAGCTATAATGAGAGCTCAAAGAAATGATCTTTCATTAGTTGGTTTACGTGAGAGTGTTGAAGAATCGGAACTGCTTACTTCTTCTCAAAAAGCTTTAGCACGTCAGAAATTAAATTTTGCTCAAGAATATATTAATGATGATTTGTATATTAAAGAAATAATAAGACCAGGCAGATTAATTATTGTAGACTTAAGAGATGAATTTATTGTAAAAGATGAAGCTTTAGGTTTATTTGTAATAATGTTAAACATTTTCTCTGGGGTAAAAGTTTATAATGAAAAACCGTTTAATAAGTTTATTGTATTTGATGAAGCTCACAAGTACATGGACAACAAAGATTTAACAAATAATATTGTGACTGCTATTAGAGAAATGCGTCATAAAGGTGTTAGTATAATGATAGCAAGTCAAGACCCACCAAGTTTACCAAATGAAATAATTGAATTAAGCTCAGTTGTTTTATTACATAAATTTAATTCTCCTCAATGGCTAAAGCATATACAAAAGTCAATAAATCAATTAGGAAACTTATCAGCTAATGATTTAAGTATGTTAAAACCAGGAGAAGGTTTTCTCTGGTCATCTAAAGCAACAGAGTTAGGTATCACAAACAATCCAGTTAAAATCTCAACTAGACCTCGATTTACTAAACATGGTGGAGCAACTTTAAAAGCAGATAGAAAATAATGAATATTATTTCACATACAGGTATCGGTAAAAGAAAGGAAAATCAGGATATTATTCTCATTGAGGAATTATCTTCGGATACTCAAATTTATTTAATTGCTGATGGTATGGGTGGTTATGAAAATGGGAAGAAAGCTGCTGATTTAGTTGCAGGGACAGTTTTTAATTACCTAAGGAATTGTAACCAAGTCAACTCAACATCAATAGATGAAGCTATAAAAAAAGCTAATTTATCAATAAAGGGGTTAATTGACCAATATGACACTAAGTCTGGAGCAACTTTAGGATGTTTAATACTAGGTCAAGAAAAATCTTTTCTATTTTGGGTTGGTGATGTTTCATTGTATTTATTTAAAGATGATAATCAGATATTTAAATCAAAATCACATTCTTTAATAAATGAAATGTTGGATATGGGAAATATTATTTCTTCTGAAAATATAGAAAAATATAAACATATTGTAACAAAGTCTATCTCTGGTAAAAGAGAAATAATTGAAAAGGGATATTTTGAAATTATGAATTATGATTATTCCAGTTTTGTTATATGTTCAGATGGAGTAACTGACACAATATCAATTCTAGATTTTGTTAGATTAGACTTTGAAAAAATAAATAATGAATTAATTGAAAAATCAAAAGATAATTACAGCTATATTATTGGAATTAATAATGATTTGTAAAACTATAGAAAAAAATTCTTGGTGAAATAAATGAGATTAACTACAGAGTATATATTCACATAAATAATTATTTATAGTGGTTAAAATAAAATTATTAAAAAATAAATTATTTGCATAAAACAAATAAATCAACTATTTAAATTATGACTTGGCAAGAAATAAAATCTAAATATGAACTTGGTTCAATATATAATCTTGAAGTAGAAAATATTTTAACAGAAGCTCAACTTATATTGTTCAAAATTGAAGGATATGATTGTAGATTGCATGTTTCAAATATTGCTAATGAGCGAGAATTGTCACAAAAGCTATTTTCAGTTATAAAAAAGGGAGATATATTGTCTGTTGCAATAACTGATTATAATGATGAAAAACAAAATTTTAATCTAAGCACTAAAGTATTCAGAACTTATTTAGATGATGTTTTATCTTTTACAAGAAGTAAAAAGATAATAGAAAATGAACTTAAAGAACATCTAGGTTTACCAGAAAGATACCTTAGTATGCATAGAAATATGCTAGATAGATTAAGAGGAGATTTATCGTCTAATGAACTTACTTTCTTGTATGAGTTAATTCAAAATGCAGTTGATCACCCAAATAAAAATTTTAAAAATGTATCTGTAACCTTCGAAATATTCAACAATTATTTATTAGTAAAACATAACGGCTCATTGTTTACTGAAAATAATTTTAAATCAATTACGGGTATTTTAGCTGGAGAACAAATTAATGAAAGTGATAGAGAAAGGATTGGTTATAAAGGCATCGGTTTTAAATCAATATTTAGATACACACACAATGTGTATATTAGATCCGGTAATTTTAGTTTTAGTTTTAAAAAAGCTGAAACTGGTGCTCATTTACCTTGGGAAGTTTTGCCTATATTTCAATTGGAAAAAGATAAAGTTGATGAAATTCAACAATTTGATTTTTTTAACGTTCCTGTTGCTTTTGCAATTGAACTGATAAGTGAAGAACTTAAAAGTGATGTTATAAAATATTTAAAACAATTATCTCAAAATCCATATCTGTTAATATTCTTAGAAAACCTGGTTAGTCTAGAAATAAAAATTCCAGGTGAAATTATCCTATTAGAAAAAGAAATCGAAAAACAAAAAAACTTCGATATACTAACTTTAAAAGTGAATAATAATCAAGATGGTAAATATTTGACTATTTCTAAAGAATATGAAATTACAAATCCAGAAGTAATAGCTGAATTGTTAGATGAAAACATTACTGCAATTCCATCTAAAATGAGAAACTTTAGAAAGCCAAAAGTTAGTATTGCTTTACCATTAATTGACAATTCCGAACTGATAAATCTTTTTACTTATCTGCCTTTGTCAAACACAAAACACGGTCTGCCATATATCATAAATGCTGATTTCATTCCTGATTTAGATAGAACAGATTTAGTACAGAACTTAAAATACAATGATGAAGTTTTAAAATTTGCTTCAGAAACACTACTTACTTTTTCACAAATTTTAATAAATGATAATAAGTACTCAGATTTTCTAAAATTAATCCCTGATTTTGAAAATAGTAATATTAGTGCCTTAGAAATAATAGCTGAAAACTATTTGGCGAATAGTATCAAATTAGAATTGCCAGACCTTGATAACGTAAATATTAAAAAGGATAACTTAATTATTGATAAGACTGGAATTTTTAAAATTATTGATAAGAAATACATTAATCAAATAGAAAAATTCTTAGATAAACACATTCTATCTTCTTTATTAATAGATGAAGAAGATAAGTTAATTGACTACTTGGAAATTGATACCTTCAATGAAAAAGATTTAATTGATTTATTTAATCTAGTTACTTTCAAAAAAGATTATTTTATTAGTTACAAACAATTTATTTTTTTCTTGTTTAGAATAAGAATTTTAGAAAATCATAAAAGAATATATAAAATAATTAGTGAGAAAGTTACACCCTTTTTAATATCCGGTCTAGATTATTATGTTTCAGATATTACTGTTTTCATACCCGCACCATATAAAGAAACTTTTAATTATTTAGAATTATATAAACCTTGTCCTTCGGAATTAGAAAATATTTTTGTTAGTAAATTAAATATAAAATCTTTATTTAACATATTATCAATCGATGATTATGATGTAAAATTCACAGTTGATTTAATAGCAAAGAATATTGAAGAAATAGTCAAAAAACTATTATTAAATGAGGTTGATAGTGATGAATTAAAAACAAATAAAAAAAAGTACATTAATAATCTTTGGTATTTTCTTTTTTCTAATAAAGATCTTGTCGATTCACGAAACAATCTTTTAGTTAATAATCAATTTTCTGAACTTCTAATTGAATGTAATGACGGGCAATTGATTGTATTGAAGGATGCTATAATGATGAAAGTGGATAATAGCAAGGAAGATTACTCATTCTTAAATGAAAGATATGGTGACAACGATATGAATTATGTTAACATTGATAAAATATGTAATGAATACAAAATTCAAAAAAATGAATTTATTAAATTTATAAAACAAATTGCAGATATAGAAATTACAGAAAATAGACTATTTAATAGAACATTAAGAAAATTATCTAAAAATGATTTTAAAGAAGTTCATAGCAGTAATCAAAATGATATTTTAAATTCATTAATATCCATTTTTAACTTTCTCAGCACAATTAAAGATCTTGATGTAAATCGCGACAATTTATTTAATTTCCCAATATTATGTTCTGATAATTCAATTGTCAGCCCAGCAAAATTGAATTTATTTATTGACAATTCATTTTCAAAATATATTGACGAAGTGGATTTTTATTCTAAAGAATTATTTCAAAACATTGATGATGTAAAATATATTTCTTCTGAATACATGGAATTGTTAGATAAAAAAAATCATATTGATTTTTATAATTTTTTATTGAAATTTAATATCACTCCTGGTATTAAAATTAATCAATTAAATGAAAAAAAGGAATTTAAAACATATCCATTTCCGATTGGTAATTATACTGTTAGAGACAATTTTTTTTACATCGCTTTTTTTAAACATATTAATAATAAATATGACAACTTAAATATATTTTGGGATAAGCTAATTAATATTAGTGACTATCATTTAATTATAAAAAAAGTAAACACAGGCCTTACTCATCCAAAAATTAATGAAAGTCTTTTTATATTATTTTTAAATTATCCAGACAATAAATATTTTCCAATTAAAAGCGGTATTTGTGTTTCAGCTCAAGAGGTATATTCTCCAGATTTAGAAATTTATTTAAAGGATAATGATAATTGTTTAACTTTTGATATTAAGAAATTTAATGGTCTTTCTGAGTGTTTAAATTTTAAAGACAAACTAGATAGTCAAGATATTATAAAAGCGTTGCTATCAAATAAAGAATATGAAAACAACGATTATAATAATCTAATTATTGACCATCTTAACAATGCTGATTTTACTGATGAACAAAAAGATATTATTTGTGAATCTATTGAATTTAGATGTTCAGATAATGACTTTAGGAAAATAACTGATACAATATATTTAGATAAATCTTTAGAATCATTAGCAATTTCTATAATATCAAAATCTAACAACTTATATAAAATCTCCATTGACAATCTTGATTATAATGAAGAATTTAAAAACAAATTGACTGAACTTGGTATTACTGTTATTAAGGATATTAATTTAACAATACAGCATACAAAAGAAGAAATAGAAAGCGTAATAATTATTGAAGAAATTCAAGAAGTTGTTGAAGAATACTTTAATGACAAAATAATAGCTCACGATATTTCTGAAATTGAATATTTTTTTAATACTTATGATTTTGTTCAATGCTCAAATATTGAACTAACTTTTGATAATTATCCTACATATTCTGAGCCCGTTATGTTCTATAATGATCAAAATAATAAGAAATTATTTTTTGCCGATGAATTAATTCTATTGGATGTATTATGTGAAGAATTTGGGATAAATAATTCAGATAAAATAGTCATTAGAAAAAAACTTAACAAACTTAAGGTAATTAAAAATGATGAAAATAAAGATTATTTAAATAAAAATATAGAACCCAATTATACAAATTCAAACGATTTTTCATTAACCGAAATAGAAACTCTTAAACAAATTATTGGAGGAGAACTTACCGAAGAATTAACATCTCAATTAGAAGCAAACTTTTCGGCATCACTTAAAGGGATATTAAATTTGGATAGTATTGGCTTCTCTCCAAGTAACCCAGAAGAATTTCGGGAAACAAATGTCAAATCTTTCAAAAATGATAAAGGGGAAATACGAAACATTATTTTTCGCTCATCAGTAAAAGGATTATTGTATTTGGATCCTTATAGCTGGAAAAAATTAGAAGGTGACAATATAGAGCTTTGGATTTACTTAGGAAATGATGATTTCAAAATAATATATTCAAAAGACGATTTAATAAACTTACCCTATAATCCATATACATTAATCCGTGTTGATAATAGTGCTAAAGATATTGAATTAGTAAATAAATTGATGGAAAACGCACCAGTCAGTTCTACTAAATTATTATTCATTACAAATCAAGAAATGGCGGAAAAATTAAATACCGATATTTTTAATAATGAAAATAATATGATTACAAAGAATAGTAATATTGGTGACGAAAATTATTTATAAGTATGGGTTCATTAACTAGAGACAAACAAATTAAATTTTATGAAAGAGAAATAGAATCTCTTCTAAATGAATATGAACTTTATTTTAAATCAAATATTGATGACTTAAAAAACTCTAAAGAATTATTTTTAGGTATTTATTTAGGTACAGATAGCATAAGAGGTAATTGTATTGTAAAATTTAGAAAAACAACAGCGCCAGCTTTAAAAGTACCTCTTTTAGCATTAAAGTTTCCTGATTCTGTTTTTGATTTCTCAACTTGGAAAAATATCTCATATGAAAACCTAAGAAGTAATGCTGAAATTACTTCAGATGTACTTCCAATCTTTATTCAAAAAAACGAAAAGGATGAATTTATTGAAGTTGGTTTTAGCCAGGCAGAAATTACTTTTTTAGAATCATTAATAATTGGTCAATATATTGTTTTTGGAAGAAAAGAACCTCCAATAAAATATTATACAAACTTAATTGAAGCAACAAAAAAAATTAACTCAGATTCAATGCCAGGAAGAATTCTTGATAATGAATACAATGATAATAATTTTGAGGTTTCCAAAGAAGATAAAAATACAGATGTTTTAGTAGAAATAAATAATAATTTTGATAGCTCTGATGTTGCTATTATTCAAGGACCACCTGGTACTGGTAAAACAACAATTTTAGCTAAAATTTGCAATTATTTATTAGAACACAATAAATCAGTTTTAGTGACCGCTTTAACAAATCGTGCTTTAATTGAATTAGTCACTAAGGATGGTTTATCAAATCATTTAAATGCTGGTAAAATTTCAAAAACTAATTTAAATTCAGAAGAGCAAAAACATTGTAAAGGGTTAAAAAATTGTGAAACAGTCTTACCAGCCAAAGGAGAGTTAGTATTAACTACATATTATAAAATGACGGGCATTGCCAATGAAACAGATTTTGAAACTATTTTTGATTATGTAATATTAGAAGAAGCCAGTCAATCGTTTTTAGGTACAATTGCTTGTGCTAAAGCTCTTGGTCGTAAATTATTAATAGTTGGTGATCACATGCAATTGCCTCCTGTTGTTTCACAGAGAAATCCTTCTATTATTGATAAAAAAATAAATTGGCTTATATATGGGCTAAAGCATTTTGCTTCAAAAGAAGAATGTCTAAAAATAAGACTGACAGGTTCATATAGATTGCTTCCTGAAGCAGTTAACCAAACTGGTATTTTCTATGATAACTCTTTAATATCATTATCTGAATTAGAAACACCTTCTATCCAATTTGAAAAATTAAATAATCTATTTAATCCTAAAGGAGGAACTTCAATATATTTTTCAGAAATAAAACACGAAGGCAAGTTTACAATTTCAATTGCACATTTACTTATTAGAATAATAAAGGAATTACAAAGTGAAAAACCAGATTTAGAAATAGCCATATTGACAGCGTTCAGAAAATCACGTAATTTTCTGCAAGACAACATTTATTCTGAAATATCTAATAATGAAAACATTGTAATTGAAACAATTGACAGAATTCAAGGTTTAACATGTGATTTCACTTTTTTTATTATACCATATGATAATCCTAGTTTTAGTTTTAATATAAATCGTTTTAATGTAGCTACGAGTAGAGCAAGATATTGTACACTAATTATAACTGATTCAATTTTTGAGAATATTAACCCAGCTACTGGATTAGTAGCTGAGTTTTGGAATAAAATAATAACCAATTCATAAATTCATATTTTATATTTTAAAAATAAATGGGAAACATAATAGTATCAAAATGTAAATCTTGTGGTTTTTCAAATGAGTTCAGATACGGTGGTGGTAGGTTTAGTTATCAAACGAATTGTCCTGTTCCGGCGATTAATAAAGAAACCTTAGAATTTGAAAATATTAATTATCTAGAACACAAGAATTCAGATAAATATCTTTTCTACACTGATGATGTGCTAAAAGGCAATAATCACGATAAAAACACAATAAATAATTTTGATTTAAAGTTAAATACGGTCAATAACTATTGTCCACATTGTAAAAAGAAAGCATTAGATTTTAGGATAACTATGTTTGTAGATTAATTTTAATCATTATCTCATTCAGCTGCACAAAATCCTCGTTTAGTCCAAGTATTCCTAAACTCACATCTTTGTTTGCTTCATTTCACTAATTTCCTAGATAAACTATGTCAATGTGACATCTTATTTATTTGGCTTAATATTTGTAGGAATTGAAATGCACTTGGAAACGTCCAAGTGGTTAGATGTTTAAGTTGATGAATTGTTGATAGACCAGCAACAACTGTACCAATGCTTCTATATTAGCTGTCAGGCTGCCTGACAGAACCACTAATATCATACATAATACTCCTGTTGTCAAGTATATTGATTTATTTATTGATTTCATAACATTTACTTTGTTAAAAAAGTCTCCTAAACTTTATGTTTAGTATGTCCGAGCAGATAGTAAACATATTCTGCAAGGTTTCAAGTTTTAAAATAAAAGCAGTGCAGTCCCGCTGTAAGTAATCTTGAAAGGGTTAGAGAAATCTAATCTGAAGTGTCACATACAAGGCGTTTTTGTCTTTATGATTGACCAAGTGTGGATTAAGGCTTGTAAAGGTGCAAATCCTAGATGATGGAGGCAAGTCATCAGCCAAGCAATGATAAACATTGTGCATTAGCGAGTATTGAAAAGGACTGATATTGCTTGCTCGCTAATGTCCCTATAAAAATATGGCAGTACAATCATTATACACAGATGAGCTTTGGCAAAGATATTATGACAAAGTTGTTGATGGCAAAGAAGAATTTGTCATTAAAAAATATCCTCAATTAGATCCTTTTTTTGATTTTCAAAACGACAGTGATAAAATAAAAAAATTAGTTTCTGATAGCAGTTTAAATGCTATAGCCAATCATTCTTTTTTACCTTTTGTTAAAATTCTAACTAAAACTCCAAGATTTAGATATCAAGAGACTGAACAACAATTTGCTTTGGATACTAAGATTAGGCCAATTGCATTTGCTTCTCATTTTGATACATATATATATGGTTTTTATGCGTTTGCTTTAAATGAAAAGTATCAAGAATACATAAATACAAATAAATTTGATGAATGTATATTAGCTTACCGAACTGATTTAGATGGTAAATGCAATATCCAATTTGCAAAAGAAGTTTTTGAAATTGTTCAACAAAGAATTACAAATAATAAGTCGTGTTCAGCAATAGCCATTGATATAACAGGATATTTTGATAATATTGACCATTCAATATTAAAAGAAAAGTGGCATAAAATTCTTGGACTACCTGTATTACCTATTGACCAATATAAAGTATTTAGATCATTAACAAAATACAGTTATGTAAGTAAGAATAGTATTTTAAAGCATTTTCAAATTAATTTAGACAAATACGACAAACATTGGCAATCGCTTCTAGATTTAATACCTGATAGTGTGGCTGGTTCTACATTCAAAGAAAAATTCAATTTATTGCGTAGAAGAAAATTGATTGTAACCAACAAAGAAAAAAAGAATAAAACTGATGGCACAATTGAACATCGTGGTATTCCACAAGGTTCTGCTATGAGTGCTGTACTTTCAAATATTTATCTTATTGATTTCGACAATTGGTTAAAAGAGCAAAGTATAAAACTTGATTTCACATACAGAAGATATTGTGATGATATCATCATCATTTGTAATACTAGTGATGCTACTTTTATAAATAAAAAACTAGTCGAAGAAATTGAAAAATATAAAGTTACAATTCAAAGAAAGAAAACAGAGTTAATTGAATTCTATGCCAATTCTAAAGGAGTAATCAGAGGATTTAATAAGAGTAAAATAAATAAAAATAATGCGACAATAAATAGCCAAAACGAACAACAATATTATAAGAATTTACAATATTTAGGTTTTGAATTTAATGGTCAAAATATATACATTCGTCCCGGTAGTTTATCACGATATTTTAGAAAAATGAAGGGCAGAATTATAAAGTCAATAATGATGTCGTATAGTGATAAATCTAAAAAAGACAAGATACTCAAAAAGCAAATATTTGAAAGATATTCTCATTTAGGAAAAAGAAACTTTCTTTCTTATGCGATAAATTCTTCAAAAGAATTTTATTCTAACTCAAAAGGTGTTAAAAAAGAAGGGATGAATTCTTTAAGTATAAAAAGACAGTTAACTTCCCATTTTAGCATATTAGAACAATACATAAAAAACAAATCATATCAAAGATATGAGCTCAAACTAGCAAAAAGGACTGCGAAAATTGAAGCAGGTAAAAGGGCTAAAGAAGTTGTCTATAAAGAATAGCTTTTTTTTAATCATTATCTCATTCAACTGCACAAAATCTTCGTTTAGTCCAAGTATTCCAAAACTCACATCTTTGTTTGCTTCATTTCACTAATTTCATTTAAACTATGGAAAATCCTTTTGAACTCATTTTAGAAAGACTGGATAGAATTGAAAAAGCTATTGCAAGTCTAAATACTACTAATCCAATACAAGTAAATAATGCTCCAATGGATGTAAAAAATCTATCGGAATATTTGAAACTTAGTGTTTCTGCAATCTATAAGTTGACTTCCACAAGTGAAATTCCACACTACAAAAGTGGTAAAAGACTTTATTTCAAAAAAGAAGAAATTGAAGAATGGATATTCTCAAAAAGAATAAAAACTCGCGACGATATTGAAAATGAAGCAATGGAATACCTTAGAAAAAACCCAAGAAAATTTTAGTTTAAAACTCAATAATTACTCCAAAGGACGAATATTTACGTTCGGTAATAAATAGAAAGTCTTACATTTCAAATGCCACTCCTTTGCCAACGCTCCAAAAAAAATTACTGGCACGGTTTTCAAAAAAAACACGTACGCTTCGCAACTCGTGCCAGTAATTTTTTTCCCCAAGCTTAGTTACATAATGTGGCATTATAGTGCATAAAGAAACACCCTGCTTCTAATGAAAATCACGGATGCACTATAATAACATTATGTAAAAAAGCCGCCACACCCAACGCTCGTGCCAGTGGCTCCAGGACAACTTTTTTCATTGCTTCCTCGCACCAGCCGGCAATAAAAAAAACCGTCCTTCGCCACTGTCTTCAACAACGTTCTCTATTTCATAAGAAAATTTACGGTTGTACTTGCTTTTAAGAACGTTTACGGTCACTGTTTTTATCAACTTTGTGTTTAAATCGGATAGTATTTGCATTGCTTTTGTAAGTGTTGTAAATCGCTTATCAAATCTATTTCTAAAATTCACAATCTCAGATTAAGCAATTCACAACACCCACAAAACCAAAAGAAGCCAGCAAGAGTATCATTTTTTCATTTGCCAGAAAAACCCAAGTCATTGCTTCAGCGGTAAAGCCGATGCCATACCGTTACTTAATATATTTTCTTCAAGCTTGAAGCATTCTCTTTCTTTCAAGTCTATGGCATCACCTTTTCCACAAAAGCAATCAGAAACATCCCAGTCAGCAAATAAAAAAATGATACACTTGCTCCGAGCTGCTGCCAACGCACTACGCAAGTAGTTGCATTGTTTTTTGAAGATGCTTCCCATTTCCACAAGAATATCTACTGCTACCTGTAAACTACTACTGCCGATTGACGACCAAGCATCCTCAAAAATCAAAAGGAGAACGAAAGAGTGTAAAATTTCAGTGCCGGATGAAAAGCATTTTTATTATTTGATGTAGTTTTTTCATCCGTCACTCAAAATTTTACACACTTTCCAAAGACGACCATCTTCCAATTCAACACTCAATCCTTCACATTTACCCCGATTAAACAACAACATTTGATTTGGATATTCAAAATAAAAAATAAAAAAAAAGAGAGCAAAGATAAGTTCCAGGTATTCAGAAAAAAAAGTTCAAGCCCTACGGGTTTTAAAAAAAATCTCCACCCATAACGGTTCGCAACAATACCCATATCCGATTTCACACTCATACTTCCGCTGATGTATCGGGTAGTATTTTTTTTAAAAAACTTTTTTTTCTGAAACCTTCCACTTAAACGAACGGCTTTCTTTTTTTCTTTTTTTTCTTTTGAAAAATTTAATGGGCGGAGCGTAGCGAGGCACACCAGTAGTTCAACTGAAAACCTGCGGAAAATTGAAAATCTAATCCATTTTTAAAGCCGAATGTTATGCTAAATTTCATCATCAAGACCCACCGGAAAGACACCGTTTACACAAAACCCCATTTATTTGTACTTAACAAGGGGATGAACAGCGGAAAGCCACAAAAAACGCCATTTACTAACAGTTTTGTTATCATTTTTTCAAACGAAGAAGACTGCGAAAGCCTTTTTTTCATTGCTTATAGTTTATGGCAAACAAAATTCTGGCATCAGCATTTAGTTGGTTCTGTAATTTCGTTTTTGCGTCTTCCAGATTTCAAAAAACAATTCAATCCACAAGCCAGTTTAATGATGGTGGAGCACGAGCAGCACCAAAAAAATGTTGCAGCTCTCAAACTTCTGGAGAAAAAAGAAAAACAATACAAAGAGGATATGATGCTCATAAATGACATCCGCAGAGCCATTTTATACCGTTACTGTAGAAAATAAAACAATCCTGGTCCAACTGGACTAGGATTGTTTGCGCCTTATTCCCAAGCAAACCAACGCATAAGTGCAATATGATTGCACCACTTAAATAAATCGAAGAAAAGCAAAGCAATCTGCTTTTATTGACTGCTATAAACAAAAGAAGCCCCGAAAAACGGAGCTTCTAAAGTCATTTTATAGTTTTTTTATTCCTTTGGTTCTGGCAGTTCTTCCGATTTTACAGCAGTTTGAGAAACTACTGAAATAATACTACCTCCAAGAACCAAGTAACCAGCTGCCGAAACCAGTCCAACAGGTAAGGCAATAGGCGAAGCGATGATAATTCCACCAACAGAAGCCAAAGCAATTCCGACAGCACGAAGTATTTTAAACCATTTTGGAATTGGTGCCAATGTTCTTTCCACGACACTCATATTTTTATTTTTCATAATCTTGATTTTTTAAAATTGTTAATTCGATGTTATTTACTCTTTTTTCTAAATATTCTACTTTTTGGTTAAGTAAATCGTTACCACTTTTGAACTCGGTTTTGATGATTAAAGCCATCGTTTTAACTTCAACCAAATCTTTTTCCATACTCTTAAAATCGGTATGTAATTGTTTTATAAAATAAGCCACAATCGAGAGTAGCAAAGTGATAAGTGTTCCAAAAAGTGTAGCGATGATGTTGATATTTTCCATTGTGTTAAAAAATTAAAATCCTTTTTCCTTCTCCTTTGGAGAAGGTGTCCAAAGGACGGATGAGGATTTAGAATTGAAAATTATTTTCAATGATCATTGTATTGGTTTCAACTTTTGCCAATGCAACCAATTTTGGATAAATCATTTTGTAAGCTGCAACACTTTGAGAAACTTGGTAATTTCCATCAACAAACCCAAAACCAAAACCACAAAGCGGACAACCAGCAGTATCTTTTATGGTATTTCCGGTATGGATATAAACAAAGCTAAAGTTGGGTAAACCAGAAATCTCAATCATTCCTTGATGCAGCTTTCCAAATGCTTTTTTGTAATCCACATTTTTAGCTCCGTAAGTGTTCAATTTCAAATTAAAAACACCTTTTGGAATGGCAGTTTGAGAAGGGATTTTTACTTCTCTAATTTTATCCTCTAACAAATAGCATTGAAATATTCCGTTAATGTATAGCTGGCTCAATGTACTTTCTTTGCCCTGGGCTACTCTTATTATTTTGCTTTCCATAGTCTTGATAGATTTGAGATTAAACAAAAAATCCCTCACTTTTGGCGAGGGATTTTCGGAAGGTTTTTCTAAAAAGCATCCTCAACTTTCAAGCAGTTACCACTGGAAAACAAGTAGTAATTTGGTCCCACTTGTTGGTAGAACTCAATTCCGATGCACTGCAAAACGGTTGTGTTTACCGTTGGAAGAACTCCACCAGGTAAAGTTGCAACAATTGTAGTGGCAGGAACTGGAGCGTACAAATCCAAGAAAGGACTGTATTGAATGTCGTTTACCTCATTCAAATCTGCATCCATAGGATCGTAGCTGTTTGTGGTAGCGTTGTATTCAAAATCACTCACTACTGAAAGAGAGGAAATCAAACGAAAGTGAGTTGCACCAGATGGAGCATTAACCAAATTCGCTGGATTAAAATCAGGAACTACAAACTCTCCGCTTTCTCTATCAACTGTATGAGTTAATGAGTAAGGAGCGTTGAAAATACCATTGAAAGAAGAGTTTTTGTCAAACTCAAAACCTTTTAAGTAATTTCTTTGTGTAGAGATTTCAATTTTACGGTAACCTCTGGCTTCCGTTTGGTCTTCAAGGTTGATTTTCTTCATTATAGAAGTCAATCTTCCAGTTACTTGGCTGTCCGCCATTTGTTTCATTACTTGAGACAAACCAGTTCGAACAGATTTCCCGGCTTTGGCACAAGCGCCAAATTCGTTCATATTCTCACGAGTTCTCTCAAATTCAGGAGCTGTGTTCACTTGGTCACCAGTTGGTCCACCAACCATTCCAGCGAAGTAGCCTTCCTGTCCTTTGATTTTGAAGTGTCGGATATCTCCAAGAGTTCCAACATACTTGATAACACCTTTCTGTCTTGCCATTTTTTTAAGTTTTAATGGATTAATAATTAGATAAAATTCATAAGACAAATTTCAAGTATTATCTTTGATTATCAATAACTTAAAATACTGTAAATCAATGCAATACAATGCAAAAGCACCGTACATAGTGGAAACCCATTGGCAAATTGAAGAAGTGCTTGATGGAGATAGCATAATCATTTGCCATCGTTTCACTCAAATGAAAAAAGAAATCCGACTTTATGGCTTGGATGCACCAGAAGTAAAGATTAATAGGAAGATGATAGAGGATGAGGAGAAAAGCAGTTTACCTGCCCAATTATTGCTCCAATTTGGTTTGCAATCCTTGCACTTCGTTTTGTCGGTTGCACCGCCTAAAACGGTTGTAACTATTATTACAGAACAGGAGAACTATTATGACTACTGGAACAGACAATTAGGGTATGTAATTTTGCCTAGTGGATTATGTTTAAATGAATTACTTTTACAAAATGGGTATGCTAAAGCAACCCAACAATATTATTGTGGTAAGCTAGCAGAGTATCAAGCGATGAACCGCCAAGCGCAGCTTAATAATATTGGGATCTATAGTCAAATAAAAGTATTCTGATTTGTTGTACTTATGTTGTACTATAGGGTTTTAAAAATTAAAAAGTACCAATAAATACAACTCTTTACAGGCGTTAAGAAGATATATACAAGTTATGCCTCATTGTAGGGCGACCCTGCTAACAACAAACTGACAAACAAAAAAATATGGCTTCTACGACAACAAACAAAAAAGAAATTGTTGACTTCCTTTGGGAGTGGGCTGAAAGTAATGGAGAATGGAGCAAGTTACTTATTGAGAAAATCGTAAGCACAGAAAGCAATTTATTACCAGCCGACAGAAACCAAGTATTCAATTACTTTTTGCAATCAATAAATTTGCATACAGGACTTCCTGCACTAACTACGACAAAACCAAACTATGTTCCAACGGATAAAATAATAGAATTAGAAACGTTATCAGACATAACAGGAGTAAATAAACTTGCAAAAAATCAAACCCTAAAATTTAGTAAAAACATAACAGTCATTTACGGGGAAAACGGAACTGGAAAAACGGGATACGGCAGAGTACTAAAAAGTTTAGGATTTAGTTATGATCCAAACAATACCGTTCATCCAAATATTTATGGTGCAGCTGAAGCGAAAACAGCAATCATAAATTTCAAATCTAATGGAATAACTCAAACATTTAATTGGACTGGAGATAACAAAAATTCTGAACTTCAAAATATTTCAGTTTTTAATAATAATTGCGTTCAAATTTCGCTTTCCGATAGACAATTAATTGTTTCACCTATTGGCTTTCATCTTTTCAATATTGTATCATCAGAACTTAATGAACTTACACAATTACTAAATGCTAAAATTGCCTTACATCCAACTGCAATTTCTTGGGCAGACACTTTGAATTTAGGAACGCCACAACAAATTTTTGTGTCAAGTCTTTCTGCAACTTCAACTGAACAAAAACTATTAGAACTTTCGAATATAACTCCAACACAAGAGCAAGAATTAATTGATAAGCAAACAGAATTATCACAATTAAACAAAGCTTTACTTGAAACAGAAATTCAAAACCTTAACAGTTCATTCACTGAACTTGGGTCAATAATCACTAAAATCGAAACTTCGCAAACAAATTTCACATCACTGGATTGGTAGAAACTTATTGACTTAAATAAGTCAATAGCAACATTAGAAAGTCAAACCAAAACAGGAATTAAAGAAATAGCAGAGAGTAACGGAATTGAGTTTTACGAAACTCCTCAATTCCAATCTTTCATAAAGGCAGCAGAAGATTATATAAAAGTCATTAACAAGCCAGAATATCCTAATGAAGGGGAAAGTTGTATTTATTGTTTACAACCACTTGAAAATGAAGCTAAAACTTTGTTATTAAGTTATAGGACACTTCTAAATGACAAAACGCAGGAAAATTTATCCTCATTAAAACAACAGAAAACAAATCTTATAAATCAAGTCCTAAAAATTGAAACAAACTTACTTTTTCATCAATCGACATTCGGTATAGATGAAAACCAAAAAGCAATTCAGCCAACAGAAATATTAGAATTCAATACCACTTTAGAAGCATTAAAATCAACTTTTATAACAGATAAAGTTATTGACGGTTCATTATTCAGCTTTGACTATGTCAAATACATTAATTTTTTAACCGATAAAAAAACAGCTATTAATATAGTTCTTGAGCAAAAGAAATTGTTACTATCAAATCTTGCAACAAAAGAAACAGAACTGAAAAATAAAATTAATGAACTGAAAGACCGCAAATTTCTTTCAACCAAAGTGATTGAAATTAAAGGAATAATCTCAAACCTTAAAATAGTCAAAGCACTTCAATCAAAATCAAATAGCTTTTCCACTAATGCAATAAGCAGAAAAACAACAGATGCAAGGGAACAATTAGTTGAACAAAATTTCAATGACTTGTTTCAAGCAGAATTAAAACTATTCAAAAAATCAGATTTAAAAATTGAACTTAATTTTGGAACCGATAAAGGGAAATCCAAGATTTGGCATAGACTTAATTCAAGTTATACACTTGCAGATATATTAAGTGAAGGAGAGCAAAAAGCAATTTCATTAGCCGAGTTTTTAACTGAACTGCAATTGGACAATATCAAAGCTCCAGTTATTTTTGATGACCCTGTTAATAGTTTAGACCATAGAATAATAGATGAAGTAGGGAAAAGATTTATTGAACTTTCTAAACAACGTCAAGTCATCATATTCACTCATAGTATATTATTGCTTCATAGCCTAATTCAACAATCAGAGCTAGACACAAATAAACAAGCAAATGTTGATTTTGAATTTCATAAAGTGAAGAACAACTTTGGAATAACTGGAATATTAGATGAAGTTGAAGAAATAAATTCTTTTAGTTATTACACGAAAAAACTTCAAGCAGTTATTGATATAAAACCATCTCCTGACCAAGATGAAGCCAAACTTGCAGCAGAAGGATATGGACATTTACGTTCTGCAATTGAAATTTCGGTGGAGGATGACTTACTCAAAAAGACAGTTAAGAGATATAAAAAAGGGGTTGCGTTTCCATCACTCTTGAGAATTGAAGGAAGCAAAATCGACACCAACAAGGGAAAGGTAAATGACATTTATGAAAAGTGTTGTGTTTCAATTGATGGTCATAGTAGCCCAGAAGAAATACATACAACACCGACAATTACAGAACTTAAAGTGGACTATGAAGAATTTAAAAAAGTGCGTAAAATATTTACATCATAGCGACAAATGGTTGACACGGAAAAAGAACAACGAAGGCATAACAGGCGTTTGGCAAAAAAGCGGGTTCAGTGGTTAAATGAAGCTTTGTGCTTCGTATCAAGTTCAGTGCTGACAGACAGTTCAATTCTTCGAAATCCACTTCTTCGCCAAGCGCCAAACCGTCAGGCTGTGAAAAAACCTCCTTTTCTGATAATTTTGCAAATAATACATACACCTAAACAGAAATATAGTCGATCTACTGCAAGCTATTTTTTAGGCAGCAAATTGTAGCTCATTTTTAATAATGTCTTTATAAACCCTAAAATAGTTAGTTATACAGACAAAATAAACTTTTGCTTTATAGGGGGAGTTCCATTTTTTGAGTTTGGCAATTAAATCAGACACGCCCAGTATATTGATCGAGCGTTTGATGTTGTATACCAGCATGATTAAACTGTGTTCCCCATTTACTTTTTCGAGTCCCGTTAAATTAGTGTGATTATAACTCTGCTCTTCGAGGTCTCTCGACCTCGAACTTTTGCCACCTACACTTCCTGCTAAATATCCAATTCCCGAATCACCCACCATACTATTTGATTGCCAATATAAAATTATAGGTTTGAGGTTTAATCAAGTCTATAATCCCAATGCAGTGGTATGAGATCCATATAGCAATACCAGTTATAATTGTCGATAGTTTCATCGAATGTAAAAGCTATCATCATCAAAAGGACTGGTTTAAAAACGATAGTTGAAAAAGTAGAAATAGAAAAATAAACCTAAACTTTTATAAATAAATTAAAATTGATGTCTTTTGAAGAAAAACTATACTTTAATAAGGTTCTCTACAATTAGTTTATTTGCAATAGTAGTATAAATATCGGTTGTGTTTTCAGGTGTCTCGATTGAGACAGTTAAAGAATATTTTAATTTACTATTAGCCTTATTTTGTTTCTTAAGTTGTTTCCACCAACCTGAGGCCACTGGATAAATGGCTAAAATATTACAGCTTGCAATTTCAGCGGCTGTCCCTTTCCAATAATTGCTGTGTATGGACCCCTTAAAAACATTATCCGCACCTAATGACCATCTATCATTACCCGTCTCTCTTTCAATGTCAGTTGAATCTAGTTTAGGTACACCAAGCAATTGCTTTAAATCATCCTGATTTATCTTATTGGTTCGCAATTTAAAATTATCAAAATCTTCTCCTGGATTAATCAATAAAAATTTTAACGCAGTTGACTGATAAGAATATTTTGTAGAATACCCTTTATCACCTGGGTTTGGCTCTATAAAATAAGAAAGAGTAACTCTCAACGTTGTGTTTGCTGCTCCTAAATTTTGCAATACTTCCTTTGGCCAAGGAAATTCATAATAATGGATGTCTTTGGTTTTGATAGTACCTCCATCTAATACATAGGGCTGAATTGATTGTTCTGATATAAATGTTAAGTAATTGGACTTACATTTAATTGCTTTTTCCAAATTTGGAACACCATAACCGTAAATTCTAAGAAGTCTTAAAGCCTCGGAACTTTTTTTGGCAATGTCATATCCAAATTGATTAAACATTTCTTCTGTCCAACTTGCAGAGTGTATCATTAAACCTCTAAGTGTTTCAGGCCAGGCTTCAGGATAAGTGTCTCGAAGTTTTGCTAAAAAATGTGATGCTGAAGCCGTTGCAGCACTTGTGGCATTTATAGTTGAAAAATTATTTGTAATGGAGATATTAGATGTTGTCAATATTTCTAAATCATCTTCCTGAGATACGTCTCCATTGTTTAGACTTTCAAGATTCCCCCCCTCAAATACGACATCAGGTTTTATTGGCCAAGAATTTTCCCAAGAACTTGAAGTACGACTGAAAGGCGATAATTCGGCATGATTGGCTACAGTTTGCCTATCAGCCAATGTTTTTAAAGTATATGCACCTACGCTTATTGCATTCCAAGATTGAGCTGGGCTTTCCACCGCTAAATCCAAATTACTGTTTGGATAGTTTTTCCAATCTTCTTCATCGCGAACATTACCTATACTTATAACAAATAGTTTTTTGTCATTTTCATCTGCTCCAAATATTATACTATCAATTACAGCTGACCACGTTGAAGGTTTCCCAAAATCATTTTGAAATTCACTTGTTACTGCCAAACAATATATTCTTTTAAAATCAGGATTGTTAATCACAGCAGTATTAACAGCGTCTAATGTTATAAATGGATATTGATGGGGCTGATTTCCGTTTTGCGGTAAAATTTTTACAGATTCTAACAGGTGATTGATGTTGGTTTTAACATTATTTTCCAATATACTATTCAAATTTCCATAAGCTACTACGCCGGCCATTCTAGTTCCGTGACCACTCATATCGTTGATACCCCAAGCAGAGTCAACAGTTAATCTATTTGAGTCGGACAAAAGCGGACTTAATAATAAATGCCCATTGTTAATACCGGTATCTAAAATAGTTACATAATTATTAGTTGCTGTGAAATTGATTTTGCTTAGCGCATCCTGAATCCAATCTTCACGTTCAACTGTAATTTGACTAAGCCAAAAACTATTTAGTTCTTCCGTTTTTCTAATTTCTGCTATTAAAGGAAAAGATCTAATTAATTCGGACAATTGTGCGTAGTCTGCCCTCACAACAGCAATTGTTCTTTGTGGAAAACTGATATAATTTTCAATTAATTCAATATCAAATATTGTGCAAATACTTTTAAGATGTTGAAGATAATGATCAGGATTAGCTACCTCTGTATCTAACCATAATTCGCACCATATTTGCTGTTCCCGCGGTAAAAATTCAATAGGACTGCTCCAAATATTTTCAATTGTAGAAACGGAGATATTTTCAATTGTATCAACTAATGGCTGGTTTTTAGGTTTCTTTTGATCTACGCCCTTGTATATAGCATTTTGAGATAAGTATTCTTCAACCTTTTTTAAAAGCCCTTCTTTTTTATTTTCTGGAATAAAAACAGTTGCAATTTGCTGTTGCGTTTCTTTATCAGATTTAACATTTAATAATTTTGCACCATTAGCATCCAAAGAGCTTAATTGCAAATTATCATTTACCGCACTGGTGAAACTTATATATTCTCCATTTTTTACAGGTAACCCTATTTCTTTCCTTTCTGTAATCTCTTTATTATGAAATTCCCAGATATCTGTTAAAGCAGATAATAAAAATTCGCCATGTTGCGCTCTGTCTCGTTGAGGGAAAATTATAGTAGAGGGACCTCCCTTTTGAGTGGTAGTGAAATTTTGAGTAGTGTAAACCTTTTTAAGGAATAAATGGGGCTTGAAGTCATTGCTCATAAATAGTAATTACAGCATATGGTGAATTTTTCTATCTTTTACCATCTGAATTAATATTTTTTGCGTTACAATATTTTTATCAGTCAATATTATTTCTTTGAGCGCATCATAACAAGCGTTTGTTATTTCCGCATGACTTAACCCCGAAGCGGCCGAAATTGTCGTATCTAATGAGAAATTCCCTAAATATTTATTCAGTTTTAATTTTATTAATTCTTCAATATCATTTTTGGTGGGTAACGTATAATTTATAATATCATCGAAACGTCTGAAAAGTGCTGAATCAAGAATTTTTATATTATTTGTTGCTCCGAAAATAATGCTTTCAGAACTATCCTGTTCAATAAATTGCAAAAAAGAATTTAAAACCCTACGCATTTCACCCACTTCATTATCCCTTCCCCTTTCGGCACCTATAGCGTCAAATTCATCAAACAGATAAACACCTCGATTTGAAATCATCATATCGAAAATCTGACGAAGTTTGGAAGCTGTTTCACCCATATACTTAGTCATTAGTTTATCCATCATAATGACGTATAAAGGCAGTTTTAATTCTCCGGAAATAGCCGAAGCTGTAGCCGTTTTACCAGTACCTGGTAATCCAGATAAAAGAACTTTTCTACGATTCTGTAGACCAAATTTTTGTATTTTATCTCGTTGTTTGTATTCTTTAATGATTCTGTGAAGCTTATTATTAACTTCACTGGAAAGTATTAATTCACTTAACTTGTTTTCAGGGTAATAGACAAGAACTAAATCACTTAAATCGGGATTGATTTTAATAACTTTAAATCCATCAGTTTTTGAACGATCAACTAAGGCTTTAATATCTTTAGCTATAGACATATGGCCCTGCCTCGCTTCATGTGCAGCCACTTGTAGTGCTATAGAGGTAAATCGATCATTATCGTTCTTGTAATGAGATTGAAGTAAGGATTTTATTTGTTCAGCTGTTGCCATAAAACAAAAGTAATAAAAAAATAGACTTTTTAATATTTAGTTGCTCTTATCTTCATTTTTAAGAAGTGCTACCATAGTTAACCTACTCTTTGAGGTCTCCTAACATCGAACTATTACCAGTTATCCATACATGAAGGTATAATTGCATTCCGTAACTGTCAATGAGAAACGTAAAAAACCCAAATATTTACATTTTACCGTTACCTTCTAGCAAAATAGTGCTTGATTCTTTTGCAAATAGATTGTTTTTGCTTTTTTATCTTCCCAAACTTAGATTCCATTTCATTCATAAATGCTTTATGTTCTTTAGCTGAACGAATAACCATTTCTTGGAAGTTAGGAATATCTTTTTCAACATAATAGTTTATGTTTTGCTTCATAAACTCATATTCCGTTATCATAACTTCTTCTCTCTTTATTTTGGTGGTAAGCAACTTAAAATAATAGCCACTCCTACTGTCAATTGAAATATTAACTCCTGGGTCGGGTATAAAACTATATTTTATCTTTTGCTCAAGTGAAAGAAATTCAATGAATAAATCAAAAAACATAATCAGTCTGTGGGCATCAGCTATCGAATAATAATTATTATTCCCCATTCCATGTAAAACATAATGTCGATTCAAATAAGAAAAAGAGGTATCAGCAGTACTTGTATCTGAGAATATCCATTTTTGTAAAAAAAGAGAAATACATTTAGAATACATTTTATACTTTACAGTGTCATAAGTGCGAACCCTACATTTTTCTATTTCTTGAATTAATTTAGTAATTGATGGCTTTCTAATTGTTCCATATTCCCATCCATAATAAGCCAAGAGTGATCCCTCTATAGCTGGTAACAAACATAAAACCGTAGAAAAATAATCATTGTTATAATAATGAAGTAGTCCTCTTTCTATATGGTGTGAAAAATCTTTAATATACTTAACCTCCTTTGCCCTATAAACAAAAAATGCCCGAAACAATGGATTAAAAATAATATCAGTTAGAAGGATATTTATTTCTTTTTGAAATGTTTCACGTTCAATATCTGTTAGAGAAGTAGTTCTGTCTATTGTTGATACCAATCGTTGGATTTTTATAAAATCCCGATTAAGTATAAACGGAGTAAGTATCCATCCATAATCAAGTAGAGTCTCTGTAACTTTAGCATAATTTTTTTCAAATTCTTCCATTTATTGATTAAATATCTAAACAAATATTAGTAATATCATAGATAAAGATAGTTTAAATCTAGACATTTACCATACTGATTCGCGATGGTGGCATCACATTCCGTGAATACTACTGTTTATTTTAAAACTACTTAAGTAAGTATCATAGACACTAGAAAAAAATCAAATTATTACCACTATGCAATTCGGGAATTTCACTATTCAATTCGGGAATCGAACAGCACACCATTTGCAACCCAAGCAACCATCAAATAGATTTGCCTCTTGATTCAATTACTGAATCAGTCAAATTGTAAATCTAAAACAGCCCTAATGAAATTGTTTGCTGAATCCTTGATGTCTGAGTTAGAACATCAGTTAAAATTGATCCATCTGGAAACAGAAAATCAGGTACAGTTGGCCGAACAGGCAATAGAGAATAGCGTTGCTGCCTTAGAGAAACTAAAAACCTTTTTCATAAAATATAAACAGCTAAACAAAAAAGAGGAAATAGAATTCTTCCGGGACATCAAGCCAAAGTTTGCTGCAAAACTGATTTACTATAACGAAATCTATAATATTGAAACCAACAAGTCTTTCGGGTCTCAAAAAACAATGGGTAAATATTATAAAGCAGAACTCAATAAGTTAAAAGTCTTTTTCAAGAAGAACCGGGAGTTTTACCGCTACTACCGCACCGGCAACAACTGCCTGGATAATAAATATTTTATAAGGGCAAAATATGATCTTAAACTAATGGTAGACAGTTTTTATTTTCAAGCAGATCATCGCTTCACTACCTCCCATGACTATAAAGTGGCTCGAATACTAGCCAACGATGAGATAAAAGTTTTTCTGGAAGAGCAAATAGCAAAATTAAACCGAAAGGCAATAACAATACAATCAACTTCCCCACTCCATAAAGGCCCGAAATGGACAGGATCAAAAGTAGAATTGATTGAATTGATTTATGCACTCCATACAGAAGGCGTTTTTAATAACGGAACTTCAGGACTAAAAGAAGTCACAACCTTTTTCGAGTACTCTTTTAATATTGATTTAGGACAGTTCAATAGGGTTTTTCTGGAAATCCGAAACAGAAAATCTGAGAGAACAAAATTTCTGAATACACTCAAAAACAAACTCATGATCCGTATGGACGAAGCAGATGAAAATTAAAAAAAGCTGCTCAAAATAGAGCAGCCTTTTAACATTGCTTGTGAAAAACACCTAAAAACAAGGCAGTCAATTCTTTATAAAATCAAAACAGCCAATTGCAAAGCAGGAGGATACTACTCAATAGTTTCACTATCACCAATGAGATGCGTTACAAGTTTACGCCAGTCTGGATCAATTATAGCTGTCGATTCCGTTCTAGTCTCATAAGCCGAATGTCGGGCAAAAGATGTAGTGGTCAGGATAATTTGTTTATCTGTTTCAGTCAGAATGGGATCAGTAAGGATACTCCTTTCGTACTGAATCACAAAATCATAAAGTATAGCTGGAAAAACCGGTCAAATTGACCACCACTTTCCAGTGTAAATTGACCACCAGTTCCAGAGCAAACTGACCACCAGTTCCAGAGCAAACTGACCACCTAATTTTGGGGTAAATTGATTATTAAAAACTACTGACTTTTTCATGTTGTTAGCACCATACATTCGTTAAAAAAATACGGATTATGGCAAACAAAATAACAGATATGAGTAAAATTAGAAAAGTAATTAAATTCTATTGTGAAGGAAAGAGTAAGTTGTTTATAAGTAGCTACTTATCCCTTTCCAGGAATACGGTAAAGAAGTATATTTCTTTATTTGAAGTTCTCGGATTAAACTTTGAATTAATTGATAGAAAAACAGATGCAGAACTAGAACTTTTGTTTTCACAGACTACTGTGGAATCCATTAGTCCCAAATTGCAGATCCTATACGATTTTTTCCCTAAAATGGAACGCGAACTAAAAAAAGTTGGCGTTACCATACAGCACATGTGGGAGCAATATATTGCCCTAAATCCTAATGGTTACAGAAGCTCGCAATTTGGACATCATTATAAAACATGGAGCAAACGAGTCAATCCTGTAATGCATATGAATCACAAAGCCGGTGATAAAATGTATGTGGATTATGCCGGAAAAACACTCTCCATCATTGATAAAGATACCGGAGAAATCAAAGAAGTACAGTTTTTTGTAGCCATATTGGGAGCCAGCCAATATACCTATGCAGAAGCTTCCATGAGCCAACAAAAGGAAGATTTTGTTACTTCGGTAGAAAATGCTATGCGTTTTTTTGAAGGCACTCCTGCGGCAATTGTCCCCGATAATTTAAAATCTGCAGTGATAAAAAGCAGTCGTTTTGAGCCAACAATCAATGAAACCCTGGCTGATTTAGCGGAATATTATCAAACCACAATCTTACCTGCCAGGGCTTATAAACCAAGGGATAAATCATTGGTTGAAGGTGCGGTAAAGATATTGTACAGAAGGATTTACGTAACTCTAAAAGAAACCAAATTCTTTTCTCTAGAAGAATTAAACCAGCAGATATGGGATTTATTAGATGCTCATAATAGTCGAAAACTCACAGGACGTCCTTACTCCCGTAAAGAATTGTTTTTAGAAGATGAGAAACAAAAACTACGCCCACTACCACAAGAACGCTTTGAAATCAAATACCAATCCTTTGCAACGGTGATGCAAAACGGACATGTCCAATTAAGTCAAGACAAAAATTACTATAGTGTTCCGTATCAATATGTAAAGAAAAAAGCGAAACTCTTGTATACCAAATCAACGGTAGAGATCTATTACAAATACAATCGAATAGCCATTCATCCGAGGAATTACAAACCTTATGTCTATACCACAACCCCAGAACATTTAGCCAGTACACACCAATTTGTAGCCCAATGGAGCGCTGCCCGCTTCATTGATTGGGCCAGTAGTATTGATGAATCCGTAGGAGAATATATTTTGCAAATAATCGAAAGCAGAAACCACCCCGAACAAGCCTATAAAAGTTGTCTGGGAATACTAAACTTCGAGAAAAAGGTAGGCAAGCAGCGATTAATAAATGCCTGTAAACGGGCACTTGATTTTAAAATTTACAATTTTAAGACCATACAAAATATTTTAGAAAACAACCTAGACCATATTGATTTTGAACAAGAACCCGAGCAGGAACTCCCTGTTCACGGCAACATCAGAGGAAAACAGTATTATAATTAAATTAAAACCCAATAATCATGAATGAATCCACAGTAACAAAAATGAAACAAATGAAGCTTTATGGTATGCATAATGCTTTTAAAACCGCCATTGAAAGCGGAAAAACAGACCATTACACACTTGATCAGTTTGTATCGATGCTTATTGATGCCGAATGGGATGAAAGGCATAATCGTCGCATTGAACGCAGTATCAAGAATGCTCGATTCCATTACAAATCAAATATTGAAAGTATCAATTTTGACCAAACCCGTAATCTGGATCGAAACATGGTGCTACGTCTGGCAGAATGCGAATTTGTAGAGAAAAACGAAAACATTTTAATCACAGGAAGTACCGGTGTGGGTAAGAGTTATTTAGGTACAGCATTAGGTTATCAAGCCTGTATACAAGGTTTTAAGGTAAGTTATTTTAATACTTCAAAGTTGTTTGCTAAATTAAAAATGGCCAAAGCAGATGGTTCTTACCTTCGAGAACTGGCAAGAATAGAACGGCAAGATGATATTATACTGGACGATTTTGGACTCCAAGCATTAGATAGTCATAACCGAATTACCCTTTTAGAGATCATTGAAGACAGACACAATAATGGCTCTATCATCGTAACATCGCAAATCCCGGTACAAGGTTGGTACGATATCATTGGAGAAAAAACCATAGCTGATGCAATTTTGGATAGGCTGATACATCAATCTCACCGAATCGAACTACACGGAGAATCTATGAGAAAAAAAAGGGGCATAAACAAAAGCTAATATTTAAGTATATTTGAATACTAATTAACAGATGAAAAAAAGTAGTTTTTAATGAAAAATGGAGGTGGTCATTTTGCTCCGGAATTAGGTGCTCACTTTAAATTGGAATTGGGTGCTCACTTTAAATTGGAATTGGGTGGTCAATATCACTGGAATTTGCAATCACATCAATAAAATTGGAGATTTGTTAAATCAAACTGGAGGAGCAAAATTAGCAATTCTACCTTATTTAAATCTTGATGAATTAATACTCGCTTATACGGATGTCAGTTTATCCGGAGGAGATCCTGATACTTTTGCATTTATTCAAGACCCTATAAGCTTCTTATTGGAAAGAAAGGTTGAACAAATAGTCTTTATTCATCCAAGTGATGAAAAAGGCTCAAACGGCAACAATGAACCAGACTTAAAAGATCCTGATTTCGATAGATTTTTGTCTGATGAATTTGATTTTGAAATTTCAAATCAATTAGTTCCAAACAGCAATATTGAAAAACAAAACCCAAAAGTTTCTCATTATTACGCTTTAGGTAGATTTTCAATCATTGCCTTTTGGGAATTCAAGTTTTTCAATAAGCAAAGAGATTTAACATCAGTAAATAATTTCCATTCAGATTTAAGAACTCTTTTAGGTACTCCTAGTGTTAATTTTGATGATATTGCCAATTATATAAGTACTCACACTACTACATTCAAATCCAATTTTAATACGATTTATTCTTCAAATTTTGGTTATGGTCAATTAATCAATGATACTAGTTTAGTAATTTATCATGGAGAATTATCAAGGCTATTTAGAAACCATAGAATGTATTTTAGGGTATTCCCATATTGGTCTTTAAGAAGGCCAATAGGAACTTTATTAACCGGTGATATAAGATTCAATGAAGATTGCTTAAATCAGATGCAGTCAAAATGGATAAATACTAGGTATATTGACAATGTTGGGATATTCCAAATACCGCACCATGGAGCTGATTATTATATCGAAGCCGCTGTAATTACTACATATACAAATGCAAATTGGTGGGTAATTAATTTTGGATTGGGAAATACACATAAACATCCTCGTCAAAATATAATAGACATAATTGAAGCTAATAAAATGAGGGGTAAAATATTTGCAAACACACAAATAAACGCTTTCAATTACGGATGTTTATTACGATTTAGATAATGAATTATAAAAACGAACCATATCCACAAAATTTAAGTGATTTACTTAATCTTGTAGATGATGTAGCTAAAGCTATTTTATTACAATTTAATAGCTCACATTGTAAAAAAGTTGGTGAGTTATATAGAACGGTAAATGGTAAAATAACAAGAGACAAAAAGGAATTTGATAAATTGGGCTATTCACCAAATGAGGTAAAGGAATTCAAAGGATTATATATTTTTGGCGAAGAAAAAGATGGTTGTATTATACCAGTATATGTTGGCATTAGTCGCACTGTTTTTAGAAGGTTGCGACAACACGCTTGGGGCAAAAACCACAACGAATGTTCCCTAGCCTATTTAAAAACAAAGGCAAAATGGAAATTAGAAGGCAAAGAAGCAACTAGAGCAACCATCACAAACGAGGATATGGATACAGCTAAAACAGTAATTCAAAATTACAAAGTAGTTTTATATTCAATACCAGAAGATTACGATTTGTATTTTTTAGAAGTTATTTTAGCAGGAAAATTCAAAACTAAATGGAATAGTTTCAGAACACATTAGTATCTTAGTCGAATGAAATGTACTTTAGTATGATGCTGATAGCTTATAAATCAAGCGAATTACATTTGACCATTAAGAACAAATAGTAACGACAAATGAAAACAAACTTTCAGTTTTTAGCACAAGAATGGTCGGCCTTTTTCGAAAGAAGCCAAAAGGCAGAACAAAACGCCATTACAGATCCGCGTACTTCGTTGACCTACGCGCGTATGGCGTTGGAACTCGCTATCAACTGGATGTTCAATAACGACTCCGAACTACACCTCCCTTTTGACACTTCATTGAATTCACTGATGAAGCATCACGAATTCAAAGAACAATTTCCGCATAAGTTGTATAATGAAATAGACCTCATCCGTAAAGTGGGGAATCTGGCCATACACAACAAACCTGTTTCGGATACTGATGCAGAGCAAATTATATCCAATCTGTTTTATTTCAGCAAATGGTTTGCAAAATCCTATGCCGTTAATGATCTAGGGCCATTAGAAATGTTTGATTGGGAATTGGTGCCTACTGAAGGACACAATACCCTTTCACAAAAGCAACTAAAAAGTGTTCAAACACAATTTGACAAAGAGTTAACTACTTTTAAAACACAACTCAAAGAAGCTTCTGATAAAAATAAGCAGCTAGAGCAAGAAAATGAGTTATTCAAAAAGCAAATTGAAGCTTTACAAACCCAAATAGAAGCCAACAAACAAGAAGCCAGTACCGACGATGCCGTACATCACCCACGTAACGAATATGAAACACGAAAGTATTTTATAGATGTCTCCTTGCGTGAAGCAGGCTGGGATTTGGTAGGTATAAAAGACCGAGAATTCAAAGTGCAATACATGCCTTCATCTACCAATACCTCGGAAACGGGTTATGTAGATTATGTATTATGGGATGATGATGGTTTGCCTTTGGCATTAGTAGAAGCTAAAAAAACCTTAGAAAGCGCCAGCAAAGGCGAAAACCAAGCACAATTATATGCCGATAGTTTAGAAAAAATGTACGGTCGTCGCCCAGTAATGTATTACAGTAATGGTTTTGAAACCTTCTTGTGGGATGACCAGTTCTACAAATCGGCTCGATTAGTTCACGGTTTTTACACCAAGAAAGAATTGCAAACACTCATGTACCGTCGTCAGAATCGTGCCGACATTAGAACTGCGATTATAGACACTAATATAGCCGGAAGAGGCTACCAACTGCGTTCCATCAAAAGTATTGCCGAACATTTTGCAGGTAACGATAAATCCACCGGAAACCTCATTGGAACCAGCAGAGGCGCTTTATTGGTATTGGCAACCGGTACAGGAAAAACCAGAACCAGTATTGCACTGTCTAAATTATTACTGGAAGCCAATTGGGCAAAACGAATATTATTTCTAGCCGATAGAAAAAGTTTGGTAAGTCAGGCCAAAGGCAATTTTGTAAAGTTATTGCCCGAACATTCAAGCGTAAATCTCCTAAAAGAAAAAGACAATCCCGACGCGCGTTTTGCTTTTTCAACCTATCAAACCATGATGGGCTTAATAGATGGCTCAAAAGTGGATGACAAACGATTTTATGGCGTAGGCCATTTTGATTTAATAATCATTGATGAGGCACACCGTTCCATTTACAAAAAGTACCAGGCCATTTTCGACTATTTTGATGCACTATACTTAGGGCTAACGGCAACGCCAAAAAATAGCATTGATAAAAACACCTATTCCATATTCGGCTTGGCCGATAAGTCACCCACAGATGCTTATACCTTTGAAGAAGCGGTAGCCAACAAACATTTATCTCCTTACCGATCTATTGAAGTACCAACTAAATTCTTGAGAGAGGGCATCAAATATGATGAACTGTCAGACGAAGAAAAAGAAGAATTTGAAGAGGAAATTCTGGACGGTGAAGAAGCGTCCGGTAATGAATGGATACAATCAAAAGAACTGGACGAATGGCTTTTTAATAGAGATACCGCCCGAAAAACACTTCAATTTGTAATCAAAAACGGGATTAAAAAACGAGGTGACGAAGAATTGGGTAAAACCATCATCTTTGCTCGAAATAAAAAACATGCACAGTTCCTAAAAGACATCTTTATGGAATTGGACAAAGAACAATTTGGTAATGACTATGTAAAAGTAATTACGCACGGAGAGCCAAAAGCCGAAGAATTCATACTGCGTTTCTGTGACGAGGAAAAAGAAAGACTACCACAAATTGCAATATCTGTAGACATGATGGATACTGGAATTGACGCACCAAGTTGTGTCAATTTAGTATTCTACAAACCGGTAAAATCCTATTCGAAATTCTGGCAAATGATAGGCCGTGGTTCACGATTACGACCAGATTTATTTGGTATAGGAAAAGACAAAAAACGCTTTTTAATATTCGATCTCTGCGGTAATTTTGAGTTCTTCAAAGAAAATCCAATGGGTTTTGAAACGAGCTCTCAAAAAAGTTTATCAGAGGTGGTATTTGGTCTAAAATTACAATTGGCGCAATATCTAAAAGAGGATAAATTCCAATGTGATGCCTATCTAACAGCCTATCGCAATACATTACTAAACGAACTTCATTCAGAAATAGCAAAACTAGACAAGCACCGATTTGATGTTAAAATGAAAATGCAGGCGGTATTAGAATATGGCAGCGAAAATCGAGAACTTTGGAATCACTTATCAAAGAAAGACGTTCAAACCATACAGGAAATTATAGCACCATTAGTCCGACCAACCAAGGGAGATACAGACTTAGCAAGGTTTTATGACAAGCTGTTGTATGCACTTATGATTAAGCGATTGGAAACACCAAACACGCCCGAGTTTGTGGCTAGCTTAACCATTCCTATCACAAAAGTGGCTATTTTATCAAAAAAGTTACTCAAGAAAACCACCATTCCAGACGTAAAAGAGAAAGAAGGGTTAATTAAATTACCATTAGAAGAAAAATTCTGGGAAACTGACGGCGTTCAACATCTTGAAAAAATACGTTCGGGAATCAGAGATCTTGTAAAGTATATCGATCCAATAGACCAAAAATACGTGACTACCGATTTTGAAGATTTCTTAAATGAAGATGAGGTGGTTACTACCGATTTTGTCAATGAAAAACGAGAACCATATCCATCGCCATTCACCAGTAATATTCACCGTCTGGAGGAAATAATTAGAAAAAACAAAGACAACATAACCATTAATAGGATCCAGAAAGGGGAAACGATAACAGCCAAAGAATTAGAATCCTTAGAAACTATACTCTTTAAAAAAGGCATCAAAAAAGACCATATCGAACAGGAATTAGGCGTAAAATTGAACCTAGTCCAATTCATTATATCACTAATTGGCTTATCTGCTGATTGTGTGGATGCCGCTTTCGCTAAATTTATAAACGATTACCAACTGAGTGCGGTACAAATACAATTTCTGGATACAATCAAACTTTTCTTAACCAAAAACGGAAAAATAGATCCTACAAAACTATACGACTCCCCATTTAAAAAGTTTCATAGCTTAGGCATTGATGGTGTATTCAACGAACAACAAGCGGACTTCATTTTCAAAATCATTCAAGACTTCAACAACAATCAATCCGGAACTTAAAATGCTGTTTTTTTAATAACTTATAAAAAACAGTATTTACCTCTTTTTTACTATGCACATATAATGCATAGTTCATGCTAATATTTGCAGTGTTAATCTTTAATACTGTAAAATGAAATTAGAAAACAATCAACTATTGTACTTTGTAGATAAAATAAAACTACAAAAGGACAACATGCAGAAGTACCGAGATCAAATAAACAATCTCAAAACAAAGTTAGAAGACAAAATCAAGAATGACGAAAGTAACGGTCTCAAAGTTACCAAATACCTATTGGCAGGTTCGTGGAAAAAACACACCATTCTAAAACCAACAGGAGACAATCCAATCGACATCGATTTAATTCTTTTTGTGGGTGGAGATGGAAATATCCAAAATGATTTAAAAAAGCTACACGACTACATTGTCAAATACTTAGAGGAAATCTATCCTCAAAAAGATATCAAAAGAGAATACGATGCAACGGGGAATACTAAATCAATAACCATTCGTTTTTCTGGTTCCGGACTAGAGGTTGATATTGTTCCTGTTGTTCCTATTAGCGAACCTGAACGATATGTTTGGCAACCACAAAGAGGCGGTGGTGGAAAATACATAACAAGCATCGAAAACCACATTGATTTCTCAATCAGTTTGCGTAAGAATAATCCAAGTTACACCGCTATTGTAAGAGCACTAAAATGGTGGAAAAATTACAAGGAGCTTAAGCCAACGGATACTGAACCAGGAATAACATCCTTTACAATAGAATTGATAGTTGCCTACCTAGACGAGACGTTAGGTGTAGAAACTAACATTGAAGAAGCGATTATCCGTTTTTTCCAATTTGTTAGTGGTTCGAATTTTCCAAATATCAAATTTGATCACGCCATAAATAAGATCCCTTCTTATTCCACTCCAATTTACATTGCCGATGATACGAACAATGAAAATAATGCCTCGAAAAAAATTGACAGTACGGTGTGGCAAGAAATTATTGAGCAAGCCGAAGAAGCTTTTGACTGCTTAAATTATGCCCAATCAAAGAATAATGAAGCTGCTACCATTGAGGAATGGAAACGAGTATTTGGTCCAACTTTTAATATCAACTAATATGTACAATACTAAGACAAGTACTAATACGTATACGGTTATCGATATTCGTAAAACATTTGAAAATTTTGAAGCAGACATTAGAACAATAGCTAGAAGAACCAATAAATGGTCAACTGAATATGTTGATAAAATTATGCACGACATAATTAAATTAGCCGAGAATAATTACTTGGATAATGTTTCAATTGCATTGAAACAAAATTCAAATGACCATACTTTAAGAGCAACAAAATTTTCTATTAATGCAGATGGTAATGCAACAGATAGCGCAAGACCTGGACAGAATAATGATTGGGAGAATATCAACAATACATATCTAACAATGTATCTGTCTTATTCCTCCAAATGGCACGGTCTATCTGAACAACAAAAGAAGGATTTTCAAACCAACAATTATTTTCGACTTAGCTGGTCAGCGACTACTGATGACACTTCATTTTCACATCTTAGTTCCGGAAATGCACAACTATACTCAAGTAAAGGATACGAACTTCAAAAAACAAATTTTAAATAATGGCTGCAATATTTGATAACATAATGGAACTTCCAAGTAAAGAAGTTCAAACCCAGACCGATTCCTTCATTGGTTTTGAAAACAAATTCGAAAGAATTTACAATAATCTAAAACTGCTTTTAGACCAAGGCAGCCTTACCGATTGGAGTAACAAACACCATAAAGTTGAGTTACCCATAATACAGCAGTTAAAGGATAAATATCCTCTTATTATTCTAGCGGGTGATGCCGGTACTGGCAAAA
Organism: Flavobacterium galactosidilyticum; assembly: GCF_020911945.1. Classification (NCBI taxonomy): domain Bacteria; kingdom Pseudomonadati; phylum Bacteroidota; class Flavobacteriia; order Flavobacteriales; family Flavobacteriaceae; genus Flavobacterium; species Flavobacterium galactosidilyticum. The sequence continues at coordinate 2,099,624 of NZ_CP087135.1, read as the reverse complement.
CGATATCTGCGATTTCAATTGCTGATAGAATGACTCGTGAATTAGGTAAAGAAGGATTTTTTCTCAAGTTGAGCACTCGTGTTCGTGGCGAAGGTTTGCATGGCGAAATGGGTAAACTAGTTAATGATGCATTTTCACAACTTAAAGAACAAGCCGGAAAGAAAAGAATAGCCTTTCTTCTAATTGACGAAGCAGATGCAATTGCGACCACAAGATCGACAAGTCAAATGCATCAGGAAGAAAAAGCCGCAGTCAATACATTAATCCAAAAAATTGACGAAATAAGAGAATTGAACGGTCGTGCCATTGTGTTTATGTCCACTAACCGCCTTCATTTTATAGATGAAGCAATTCTAAGACGTGCAGCTGTAGTACTTGAATTTAAGAGACCTACAAAAGAAGAATGTATCGAACTTTATGAAAAGAGTTTAAAGGGTATTACCTTTACTGGTGAACAATTAAACGAATTAGCAGAGTTGTCTCTAAAAAAAGACACCGACAAAGTAGGCTATTCGTTTTCTGACATAAGATTAAAAGTTCTTCCGGAAGCGGTTGCCAAGGCCTATCCAGACAAACCATTAACCTTTGAAATAATCAAAGAAACAATTGTATCAATCCAACCTAGTCCAGAGATAATATGATAAGAAGAATAATTCAAACAATAATAGCCATTGGTTTTATAATCTATGGCTATTTCCAAATGTCTGGTTCGGAATACCAAAAAGACGTTGTAATTTTTGGTGTAATAGGTTTAGCTACTTTAATGGAGCTTCTCATTGAACATATTTTTATAAATAGCAAAAGATTGTATCTATTATTGCAAATATATTTTCTTGCATTGAAAGGTGAAAAAATCAGATTTTCAATGTCCTATTTATATATTATTAAAATAGACGATGAATATTTATTAGTGAAAAATTCAAATTATGGGCATTACCAATTGGTTGGCGGAAAGTACAAACGATTAGAAGGTACACAAAGCTTACTAAAAGAAAAATTTGAGGCAATAGATGATCTCAAACTTCCGAATAAAGATTTAATGAAGGATGATTTTGCCATCTTTATTCCAGCTAAAAATGCTATCAAATTTCTAGATTGGTTTAATGAGGGTCAGAACCGTGAAATTAACCATTGGAGAGAATTTTACGAAGAACTTATAGAAGGCAAGGCCGAGTTATTATCAAAAGAGAACTTCCCATATGTCAACTACAATCTACTTGGTAGAGTTACGACACCCGTAAAGAGAACAGCTGGTTGGAATTGTCCCGAAATATTGCAGTATGATATTTTAGAACTTTTACCAAACGTAGAACAACGCAAAGAACTTTTAGCACTGAAGAATCAAGGAGATACAGAGTACATAAAGTGGGTAGATAGAGAACTAATTGACTGTTTAGGACACGATAAAAGAACTAAGAAGAAACTCTATGATATTGGTCAACATACAAAGTGGGCTTTAAACATGAAATGGAGTAAAGAATAATATAATTTATCATTTATAAATTGAATATTTTTATAATATACTAAAATACAACACAGTAAACTTAAATCTGCATAATAAACCAATCAAGTTTATCATGCAGATTTTGGTTTATTAAATAGGAATTATTTGCATATTCATTATATTATAAATTTAATAATTGAAATATATTATTAAATTTGAATTTTATGAAAAGCTATATGACACAGTGGAATCAGATCTATAATTATTGGAAAGGCTTAAATGTGCCTGAAGTGCAAATTAGGGATTTTATAATAGGAGAAAATACAATCAATTCACCTTGGTATGATCTAAAAGAAAATCGTCAGCAATATTTTCAGGAAACACCTTTAAAAGAGACTGCAAGGCATTTGTCAGTTACACTTAAAGACAAAGACCAAGAATTAATTGCAGCCTATAAAATTCTTGCTTATATGAAATACCATCAATCTCAAGCACTTTTTCATCCTCTAAAAGAGGTATTAGATAAATTTTATGTGAATCCCTTTCACGGATGGTGGCATTCACAGGCTCGAATAGTATTACCACATTCGGTTGACTACGATTACACAATACAAAGAAATTCCGATGAGGATTGGAGAAATACAATCGCAAATGCAGCCAAAACTTGGAAAGATATTGCAAAAGACTGGGCAATAATAAAAATCCCAGATTTCATGAATTATGATTCCCCGGAATACGAAGCATTTGAAACATTTTCCCAAAGGAAGCACGAGGAAAAAGAATATAGAGAATATCTCCGCCTAAAAGAAAAATTTGAAAATAATAATTAGAAATAACAAAAGTCTGTTATTTAAAGTCCCGAAATATTCCCGTTAGAAATCAAACCTTAATTAGAATAACACAGGCAACCTCAATTATACTTATTTATGTTCACAAAAAAACACTGTTCACGTAAACGTGAACATGCAAACAAAGTGAACAAAAAAACACTCAATTTTTCAAACACTAGAATCAAATCATATTTTCGTATTACGAAATGAGCGTAAAGGAAATTTCATAAAGACGCAAATGATGATACATGCAAAACAAAATTCGGTAGCATAAAAAAAATAAAGTATTATCAGTATGATAATTTCAGTAATTTCTGTCTGTATTTAATACATATAACTGAATAACAATACAGTAAACCTATATTTTAACAATAACCAATTAGATTTATTATCTATTTTTCGCTTTATTAGAAACCATAAAATGAAGTTTAAATAAATCGCTAATAACGGCGATAATCGCCGTTATTAGAATAATTTGCAAATTAAACAATCTGTATATTCTTCTAAGTCTTCTGGATCATATCGCATATTGCGATATGCAATATATCCAATTTTATACCCGATAAGGTATAACTAAGCGAAAAACACAATATTTATACCCGAAAAGGTATAAATATTGTGATGATACTTAATTTTTAATATTTCTTTTTATAATGGAAAATATTTTCTTTAAATAGTCTTTTACTGGAAAATAATAACGCTTAATGCTTTTGAAATTCATTTTAGTGGAAAAAAGTAATCATTTTCAAATTTTACAGTTTACCTATACTGGAAAATATTTTCCCAAAAATACCTTTTTAGTGAAAAATTAAATCCATTTATTTAACTTAGAGCACCACTAATGGAAAATAATATGAAAATTCAATATTGTTCAGATCTACATCTTGAATTCCCTGACAACAAAAAGTATATTCTTCAAAACCCAATAAAGCCCGAAGGAGAAATTCTAATATTGGCTGGGGATATTGTGCCTTTTGCAATAATGGATAAACATCAAGATTTCTTCGACTATATTTCTGAGCATTTCAAATTGACTTTTTGGATACCCGGTAATCACGAATATTACTACTATGATATTGCCGAGAAAAGTGGTGTTTTGGATGAACAAATCAGAGACAATGTATTTTTGGTAAACAATTGTACCAAAGAAATTTCGGGAGTGAAATTTGTATTCTCTACCTTGTGGTCGAATATTTCTCCTGCCAAATACTGGTTAATTAAAGAAAGTTTATCTGACTTTAAAGTCATAAAATGTAATGAGCATCTTTTAAATCCAGATGATTACAATAAGTTACACCAAGACAGTATAGAGTTTCTCCATAAGGTATTGGAAAATGACACATCTAAAAAAACGATTGTTATCACGCATCATGCGCCTACATTTATCAATTACCCTGAAAAATATGCCGATAGTAAAATCAATGAGGCTTTCGCTTCTGAATTGACTGATTTTATTGAAGATAACAACGTAGCATATTGGATTTATGGACATCATCACACCAACGTCAATGATTTCATAGTTGGAAATACAAAATTATTAACAAACCAATTAGGATATGTCAAGTACAATGAGAATATAGGATATAGCGACAGAGCTATTATTTCAATATAAATAATTAATATTAATAATACAATAAATTGACATTTAGTATAATAAACCTATATTTGCACAATAAACCAATCGAGTTTATTATAACAATTATTAGTTTATTATGGAAAAATTAAAAGAATACATCCATCAAATACTAGGAAAAGACCTTGAAATAAAAGAGTTATCAAAAGATTACACCAATAAATTACCGTTCCTTTTCAAAAACAATTTTAATTTTTATGTCACTCATTTACACAATCACGAATTAATTTTAGTACAGGTTAATAAAGAAGATGCTTTCAATGCTGCACAATTAAGACAACAAGTTTTAGCAATCCAAAAAGTATTAGACAAAAGAATTATTATTGTTACAGAAGACATCACGGCTATAAACCGGAAAAGACTTATTGACCAAAAAATTAGTTTCATCGTTCCGGGAAAACAAATGTTTCTTGCTGAATTACTTATTGATATTCAAGATTTTAATAAGGACAAAGCATTTCAAAAAGAATTCCTGCTGCTACCTTCCTCTCAATTAATTTTGCTATATCAAATACTGCACAGAGAAGATAATTTAAGTCAATATACCTTCAAAGAACTGGCAGAAAAATTCCAATACACACAAATGGGAATAACAAAAGCAATTGAAAATTTGAAAAGATTAGCTATTGTTGAGGTTGTTGGAACTAAAGAAAAAAATATTGTGTTTGAAACTGATATACAAAAACTTTGGAAAAGTATTGAAAAACATCTTGTAAATCCAGTACTAAAAACAGTTTATGTAGATGAAAAACCAACAATAAAAATGTATTGCTCTAACGCTACGGCATTGGAAGAATACAGTGATATGAATCCAAGTAGATTGGAGTATTTTGCCATAGAAAAAAGCAAATTCTATGAGTTAGAAAAAACAAACCAATTAGTAAATCTAAATAATGAAAGCGGAAACTATGCTTTAGAAGTTTGGAAATATAATCCGGAATTAATCACAAAAGGAATCACAAAGAAAAATAATGTAGATCCATTGTCTTTATACATTAGCTTGAAAGATGGGTTTATTGACGAAAGAACAGATATGGCATTAGACCAAATAATAGAAAAATACATATGGTAAGAGGTTTAGAAATTTTCAGACAACATTTTAAAGATTTCACAGATAATTATATCATCATCGGAGGAACTGCTTGTGACATAATCATTGACAATATTGGTTTAACACCAAGAGCAACAAAAGACATTGATATAATTTTAGTTATAGAAGCATTAAGCCCGGAATTTGTAGCTCATTTTTGGGAATTCATAAAACAAGGAAATTATGAAGTCAAAGAGAAAAGCGAAGACGACAGAAAATATTATCGTTTTCAAAAACCACAACTGGAAGACTTCCCTTTTCAAATTGAATTATTCTCAAGAATACCCGATTTATTAGATTTAAACGAGGGAACCCATTTAACACCAATTCCTGTAGATACGGAGATTTCGAGTCTATCGGCAATACTGATGGATGACGATTACTATAACTTTACAATTCAACACAGCCAATTAGACAACGGAATACATTTGGCCAATACGGAAGCTTTGATCGGTTTGAAAGCTAAAGCATTCTTGGATTATAAAACCCGTAAGGAAAACGGCGAAAAAATAGATGAAAAGCAATTGCGAAAACACAAAATGGATATTTTCAGATTGTTATTATTACTAACTCCAGAAGATAACTTTACCATTTCCGAAAGCATTATATCAGACATTGCAAATTTCGTTGAAGCCGTAAAAGATGATTTGCCAGACAAACAAATTTTTAAAGAAATGGGGGCTGGAAATGTTGATGTTAAAGAGTTGTTTGGGCTGTTAATTAGAGCCTTTAATCTCAATAGTGTTTAATAATTAGATAAAAAATGAGTACACCTATAATAAATATTTTCACTTATGGACTTCCTTTTAAATTAGCCAACCAAATATATAAAGAGTTCCAGAACAGAGTGAAGGAAGCCAATTTTCTGGTAGAAAATTCAGCCCGTTTTAAATTTTTAAGTGATTACAATGAAACATTAGAATTACTTATTGCATTGTCAATTTTTCATAAACGAGTAGTTTCAAATTTAGATGGTGCCGTTAAGTTTTATGGAACAGTAAATTCTATAAGCAAAGCAGATACAATTTCAATGGGTAGTTATGATTTAACCTTTGAAGAAAAAAATAAAATTTTAGCATTGTTAATTAACTATCGAACATTAATTAAGAAGTTTGGAATTTCTGAAAATGATTTTGATTATACAGAAACTAAAGAATTTTTATCAAATATAAAAAGAGTAAAATCATTTGACGACTATGACGAAAGAAACGACAAAGGAATCGGAAAAAACATTGAAGACGATCTCCCCTTTTAAAGAAAAAGCATTACTTGAAAAAGAAATTATAGCGTTTGTAAATAAATTTAAGTCAACCTTAGCAAATCAAGCCACCAGAATGAGTGATTTTTTTGAAATGAGTTGTTTTAACCATATAGTAACTTTTTATGAGAACAATGACTATACAGCGTCAATCGAAAACCTTCAAGTTGGAAAATACAGATACAAATGCTTTACATCAGGCGTACAATCAAACTTCTCTCATTTTAAAGTAACTAAAAATATTGAAGGAAAAGATTATATTTTCGAAATTCAGCATAATCTAGCGGTACAATCCTCGCATCATATTGAAATATTTACAACACCGGACATAAGTATTATAAAAAAAGATTCCGTTAACGAAACAATAGAATATTATGATACTAAAAGGAGATTTTGTTTTGTAGAAAATAAAGATTTGATGACTTTTTGTGAGGTAAAACAATTTAATCCATTTCCTGAATTATTGTTCAATTTTATAGGAGTTGTAAACGAATTAAGGAAAGATATTTTAACTAATACAGCAAAAAAAGAGAATCCAATACACATTGCTCCCAGTCTTATGATTTCGGGCAAACCAAACAAACAGGCAAAAAGAATTAAAGAAGAGTTCGAAAAAAGATATTGTCTGAATATAATATTTGACATATTTCATTCTGGTACTGCTACATTTTCAAGACGAAATGTTAATGGATTAAAGCAAACAGGAACAGTTTCATCAAAATAAATTAAAAAAATTTCTATGCATCTATCAGAACTCAAACTTTGGAATTTTAGAAAATATGGTTCAGAAATTTTTGAACTTGATAATCCTGATTTAATTGTCCCTTTTAATAGAGGTTTGAATGTTTTAATTGGAGAAAATGACTCTGGTAAAACTGCTATTATTGATGCAATCAAATTAGTTTTAAAAACTCATGCTTATGAGTGGATTAAAGTTGATGATTTTGATTTCTATAAGGATTCTGAAAAGTTAAGAATTGAACTTGAATTTAAAGGACTAGTGCAAATTCCAGTGATATTGACCACCCAATTCCAATTTAAAGTGACCACCCAATTCCAATTTAAAGTGAGCACCTAATTCCGGAGCAAAATGACCACCTCCATTTTTCATTAAAAACTACTTTTTTTCATCTGTTAATTAGTATTCAAATATACTTAAATATTAGCTTTTGTTTATGCCCCTTTTTTTTCACATAGATTCTCCGTGCAATTCGATTCGGTGAGATTGATGTATCAGCCTATCCAAAATTGCATCAGCTATTGTTTTTTCTCCAATGATGTCATACCAGCCTTGCACTGGGATTTGTGATGTTACAATTATAGAACCATTATTATGCCTGTCTTCAATGATCTCTAAAAGGGTAATTCGGTTATGACTATCTAATGCTTGGAGTCCAAAATCGTCAAGTATAATGACGTCTTGCCTTTCAATTTTAGCAAGCTCTCGCAGGTAAGAGCCATCTGCTTTGGCCATTTTTAATTTAGCAAACAACTTCGATGTATTAAAATAACTCACTTTAAAACCTTGTATACAGGCTTGATAACCCAATGCTGTACCTAAATAGCTCTTACCTACACCTGTACTTCCCGTGATTAAGATGTTTTCATTTTTTTCTACAAATTCACATTCTGCCAGACGTAGCACCATGTTTCGATCCAGATTACGGGTTTGGTCAAAATTGATACTTTCAATATTTGATTTGTAATGGAATCGGGCATTCTTGATACTGCGTTCAATGCGACGATTATGTCTTTCATCCCATTCGGCATCAATAATCATCGATACAAACTGATCTAGCGTGTAGTGGTCTGTTTTCCCGCTTTCAATGGCTGTTTTAAAAGCATTGAACATACCATAAAGCTTCATTTGTTTCATTTTTGTTACTGTGGATTCATTCATGTTTTCAAGATTTAATTTAGTTATAATACTGTTTTCCTCTTATGTTACCGTGATTCGGGAGTTCCTGCTCGGGTTCTTGCTCAAAATCAATATGGTCTAAGTTGTTTTCTAAAATATTTTGTATGGTCTTAAAATTGTAAATTCTAAAATCAAGTGCCCGTTTACAGGCATTTATTAATCGCTGTTTACCAACCTTTTTTTCGAAGTTGAGTATTCCTAAACAACTTTTATAAGCCTGTTCAGGATGGTTCCTGCTTTCGATTATCTGCATGATATATTCTGCTACTGCCTCATCAATACTGCTGGCCCAATCAATGAAGCGGGCAGCGCTCCATTGGGCTACAAATTGGTGTGTACTGGCTAAATGTTCTGGGGTTGTGGTATAGACATAAGGTTTGTAATTCCTCGGATGAATGGCTATTCGATTGTATTTGTAATAGATCTCTACCGTTGATTTGGTATACAAGAGTTTCGCTTTTTTCTTTACATATTGATACGGAACACTATAGTAATTTTTGTCTTGACTTAATTGGACATGTCCGTTTTGCATCACCGTTGCAAAGGATTGGTATTTGATTTCAAAGCGTTCTTGTGGTAGTGGGCGTAGTTTTTGTTTCTCATCTTCTAAAAACAATTCTTTACGGGAGTAAGGACGTCCTGTGAGTTTTCGACTATTATGAGCATCTAATAAATCCCATATCTGCTGGTTTAATTCTTCTAGAGAAAAGAATTTGGTTTCTTTTAGAGTTACGTAAATCCTTCTGTACAATATCTTTACCGCACCTTCAACCAATGATTTATCCCTTGGTTTATAAGCCCTGGCAGGTAAGATTGTGGTTTGATAATATTCCGCTAAATCAGCCAGGGTTTCATTGATAGTAGGTTCAAAACGACTGCTTTTTATCACTGCCGATTTTAAATTATCGGGGACAATTGCCGCAGGAGTGCCTTCAAAAAAACGCATGGCATTTTCTACCGAAGTAACAAAATCTTCTTTTTGCTGGCTCATTGAAGCTTCGGCATAGGTGTATTGACTGGCTCCCAATATGGCTACAAAAAACTGTACTTCTTTGATTTCTCCCGTGTCTTTATCAATGAACGAGAGTGTTTTTCCAGCATAATCCACATACATTTTATCACCCGCTTTGTGATTCATGTGCATCACTGGATTGACTCGTTTACCCCATATTTTGTAATGATGGCCAAATTGTGAGCTCCTATAGCCATCAGGGTTTACGGCAATATATTGCTCCCACATATGTTGTACGGTAACTCCAACTTTTTTTAGTTCCCGTTCCATTTTAGGAAAAAAATCATGAAGTTTCTGCAATTTGGGGCTAATGGATTCCACTGTAGTGTGTGAAAACAAAAGTTCTAACTCGGCATCTGTTTTTTCGTTAATTAATTCAAAGTTTAATCCGAGAACTTCAAATAAAGAAATATACTTCTTTACCGTATTCCTGGAAAGGGATAAGTAGCTACTTATAAATAACTTACTCTTTCCATCACAATAGAATTTAATTACTTTTCTAATTTTACTCATGTCTGTTATTTTGTTTGCCATAATCCGTATTTTTTTAACGAATGTATGGTGCTAACAACATGAAAAAGTCAGTAGTTTTTAATAATCAATTTAACCCAAAATCAGGTGGTCAATTTGAACTGGAAAGTGGTGGTCAATTTGACCGGTTTTTCCACTACGGTAGCAAATGATATTTATTTTGCTAATTATGGTGGCGATATTTATAAATTAACTGGTGGTACTGGTTCATTGGTTCCATTAGGGCAAACTTCGAGAAACTGGATGGGAATGTGTGCTGTAGGTTCAGATATTTATGCAGCTGTAAAAGGTGGCGATGTTTATAAAATGACGGGAGGTACTGGCAATTTTATAGCTCTAGGTGTCACATCGAGAAACTGGACGGGTTTAGCGGTTTCTAATACTGGAGATATTTATGGCTGCACAGATGGCCCTATATACAAAAGAGTTGGTGGTGCTGGAGACTTTATCTTATATTCAACAGTGATTGCATTAAGCATTACCATTACGCCTAATAATGATTTATATACAGGAAGTTATCAACAAGGAAGTTATAAACAGATAGGATTAACAGGCGCTTTTGTTTCAACTGTAAATCTAGGGGCTACATGGGGACTAAGTTCTTTACCTAACCTTAATGTGTATGCGGCATTTACTAATGGTATATATATGCAGACAAATTTTGCTGAAGGAAGTCCAAACTTGAATGGTGGAAAGTTAAAACTTGTAGCTTCTGGTGGTAAAGGTGGTGGAACATCAAGACTTGAATTTTTTACAGGTCAAAAAACTGGCGTAGCAACAAATATGCAGACTAAAATATTACGAGAATACATAGATGAAAATGGCTACCATATTTATACTTCTATACCAGTTCACGAAGATAATGCAGCAGCCCTTACAGCAGGATTACCAATAGGTTGTGAATATAGAACATCCACAGGTATTAAAATGATTGTTTACTAAAATTAAAAATATATGAAACTAATAGCGCCAATTTACAATTCGCCAATTCTTACTGAAGGAACGTTCAACAATGTGGTAATTGAAGAAAACTCTTTTCAAATTCAGCGAAAACAAAACTATTTCAGAATAGATTTTGAAATGTACTTAAAAGACAAACCAACTGTAGTGCTAGAATCATCTTACTTAGCTTTTCATGGCATGAATGCTGACGAAACCAACAGCAATCGCAAAGCTACATTCAAATTCAATACGGATATCGAAGCGCAAGAGCCAAGAGGTTTGATCCAATACATTGAAGATAATAAAGCCTACCCAACTGATTACACCATGATTGATTGGGGAGTTCCAAGTTATGAGGATGCTTTGAATTATCTGACAGGAGGAACTTTTGAAAGTCCTGAAATAAATCCAGCGAATCAGTTTGTAAAGGATTGGATATTGAACTCAGTAATTATGAAAGGTGAACATCTAAGTAATCAATTTCAATTTGTAGAGTAAGTGTGTAGTTCTCAGGTAGACGGGAAGTAAAAAATAGTCCTCCAACATTTTCAACTCTTACCACAGAATTTAAAAATATAGCACGAAGCCACAGGCGTTGGAGGACATAAGTCTTCTATGCTTGTGGCTTTGCTATTTTAATAATTCTGTGGTAGCGCAAAGTAAATCAAATTAAAATTAATAATCAATCATCAATCAAAAATCGAAATGAATAAATATCACCAAATATTAAACAAAATAATTACTAAAGGAAAGGTTCAAAAAAATAAGAAAGGGAATATCACTTATTTGCTTAATCAAGAACTCCAATTAAAGCCAATTGACTTGCTAGACCTGTTTGAAGGCCATGCTGTAGCACGAAAAAAGCTAAAAGATGAATTAGTGTTGTTTATGGCCGGCGAACGCTCTACGGAGGCGTATCGTGATATTGGGGTTTCATGGTGGGATTATTGTGGTCCTATTCTAGTCAATAGTTATCCAACGTACTTTGAGCAGCTGCCTAAGCTTATCGATAAGATCAACAAAGAGAAGCGCACCTCTAAGAATTATGTGTTATTCCTTGGTTCTAACAACACTGAGAGCAACCAACAGCCTTGTCTTAGTTTAATTCAGTTTCAAATAGAGAAAGGAAAGCTCGTTATAAGTGCTTATCAGCGTTCTAGTGATGCTAATCTGGGCTTGCCTGCTGACATCTATCACTTGTATTTAATCAGTAAACAGATTGATTTGCCATTGAAGTCTATCACGTTGTTTCTGGGTAATGTCCACGTGTATGAAAACAACCTTGAAGGTACACAGCAGCTATTATCCGGTGATTCGGTTAAGTTTAGTTTAAACGTGGGTTAAATGGTGTTTAAACTTTATTTAAAAAGCCAGTACTGTGAGGTGCTGGCTTTGTTTGTTTTGGTTGAAAAAATGTACATTTGAATTCGTATTCGTGTACATTTCAATTTTTCGATTATAAGGCCTATTTACATTTAATTAAAAAATAATTTAAAAAAAAACCACTTAAACTTGTATATACAAATAAAAAATATGTTACATTTGTACCAACAAATTACATATATACAAATATGAAAATTGAAGATGTTTTAAAATCGACGGCCCCAATGGATAATTCGAAAAAAATTATTCTGAATATCGTGTACACACACAATATGATTACGGAGAATTTTAATGAAATACTAAAGCCTTATGATATATCAAGTGAGCAATATAATGTACTTCGAATATTAAGAGGGCAAAAAGGGAATCCGGCAAACATGTCTCTACTCCAAGAGCGCATGGTAGCTAAAACGAGTAATACTACTCGCTTAGTGGACAAATTACTAGCAAAAGGTTTAGTTACTAGGAAAGTTTGTTCTGAAAATAGACGAAAAATTGAAGTTCTTATTACTCAAAAAGGTTTAGATGTTTTAAAAGAACTTGATCCAAAAGTAATTAAACATGAAAATTCCTTATCTAGTAATTTAACTCAAGATGAGATTGCTCAATTAAACCAATTATTAGAAAAATACAGGAATCAATAAAGAAACGATGAATAGTTTTATAGAAAATCAGAACTGGAGGTACGCTACAAAAAAGTTTGACGCCTCTAAAAAAATAGCAGAACAAGACTTAAATATACTTAAAGAAGCAATTCGCTTAAGTTCGTCTTCATACGGATTGCAACCATATAAAATTATTATTGTTGAAAATCCAGAGTTAAGAGCACAGTTGCAACCAGCTGCGTGGGGACAATCTCAAATTACGGATGCATCACACATCATTATTTTTGCACATGAAGTTAATTTTGGAGCAGAAGGAATCGATAGTTACTTTAAAAATGTGAGTGAGACAAGGAAGGCTAGCCTTGAAAGTATGAAAGGCTATATGGATTTCATGAAAACAACTATAACAGCTCTTTCAGAAGAAGAAAGGAATATTTGGTCAGCAAAACAAACTTACTTAGCGTTAGGAAATTTATTAAATGCAGCGGCAGATTTAAGAATTGATGTAACTCCTATGGAAGGTTTTGTACCTGCGCAAGTTAACGAATTATTAGGACTTAATAAATTAGGACTACATGCAACATTAATTGCAACTATGGGTTATAGACATGATGAAGATGCTACGCAGCATTTTAAAAAAGTTAGAAAATCAAACGAAGAATTATTTATTACACTATAATTATTAATCAAATTTAAACATTAAAAAAATGAAGAATTTAAAATCAATCGCATTAGCATTAGTAGTAGTTTTATCTACAGTATCAGTATCAGCACAAACTAAAAAAGTTGATGCTTCAAAAAGTACTATTAACTGGACTGGAAAAAAAGTAACTGGACAACATGAAGGAACAGTTAACCTAAAAGATGGCAACTTAGTTTTCAAAGGAAAAAAATTAGTAGGAGGAACATTTAATGTTGATATGACTTCACTTATCGTAACCGATTTAAAAGCAGGTCAAGGAAAAGAAAAATTAGAAGGTCACTTAAAAGCAGATGACTTTTTTGGTACTGACAAATTTGAAACTGCTACTTTAGTTTTCAAAAAAGTAAGTGCTAAGTCACCAAATGTTTACACAGTAAATGGTGATTTGACTATAAAAGGAATAACTAAACCTGTTAGTTTTGATCTTGCTACAACGGCAAATACTGCTTCAGCAAATGTAAAAATTGACAGAACTAAATATGACATCAAATACAATTCTGGAAATTTCTTCGAAAACTTAGGAGACAAAGTAATCAACGATAATTTTGATTTAGCTGTCACTTTAAAATTCTAATTTTCAATACACTTAATCACACACCCCATCAAGAAATTGTTGGGGTTTTGTTTTTATATAGTAGAAGACTAATAATCTAGATTTTTTTAGTACTTAGAAAAAAAAAACTACTAAAACATTAATAGTAGCAAGGCCTTAATTTTTATAAACTTTCTTAATGGTTTAAAAAAATGACGTATCTCGTTATAAGTAGATACCATATTTTAACAAAAAAATCAAAAAATCAAAAAAATTTAACGTCTTGATGATTTGAATAATCAAAATTCATTTATACATTTGTGACAACAATATAAATTATGAAAACAATTTTAAACAATATTTGGTGGTGGAACAATTTACGTCAGTCGTCGTGAACTAAGCTCCTATAGTATTATTTAAAACTATATATAAAAGGCTTGTCATCACGACAGGCCTTTTTTTTGTTTCAAATTCGAATTAATGATAACTGATAAACAATTACTAATCAGTACAAAATAAATACAAAAATGAAATCATTTTTATTAAATACAAATTACAAACAAATCCTCGCAGACACTATAACTCCTGTGAGTGTGTATCTTAAAATTAGAGATAAATTCCCAAACAGCTTGTTGCTCGAGAGTAGTGATTACCATGGTAACGACAACAGTTTCTCCTACATTTGCTGTAATCCTATTGCCTCTATCAAAGTAGAAAACGAAATTATTTCTAAAACTTATCCTGATGGAACTTCGGAAAAAATCGCAATTGATTCTACTACTGATATACCTCAAATAATTCAGGATTTCTCTCACCAATTTAAATCGGAGAAAAACAACTTTAAGTTTATTAACAACGGCTTATTTGGTTATATTTCTTATGATGCCGTACGCTATTTCGAAAAAGTAACTATTGCAAAAAAAGAAAATAGCAATACCATTCCTGATATATATTATGCGGTATACCAAAATATTATTGCCATCAATCACTTCAAAAATGAAGCTTATATATTCTGCCACAGCTTAGATGGAAGAAATAATATATCGGAAATCGAACAATTATTGCAATCTAGGAATATTGCTTCTTATAAATTCTATAAAGAAGGACAAGGATTTTCTAATTTGACTGACGACGAGTTTAAACACAATGTGGCTTTAGCCAAAAAGCATTGTTTTAGAGGTGATGTTTTCCAACTAGTACTATCACGACGATTCACACAAGGTTTCAAAGGAGATGAGTTTAATGTATATCGCGCTTTAAGAAGCATTAATCCTTCGCCTTATTTATTCTTTTTTGATTATGGCGATTTCAAAATATTTGGCTCTTCACCAGAAGCGCAAATAATTGTAAAAGATCGTAAAGCTGAAATTCATCCTATTGCTGGAACTTTCAAGCGTACTGGTGATGACGAAAAAGACGCCATTCTTGCTAAGCAATTATCAGAAGACAAAAAAGAAAATAGCGAACACGTCATGTTGGTCGATTTAGCAAGAAACGATTTGAGTCGGAACGGTCATGATGTCAATGTCGAAAAATACCGTGAAGTTCAGTTTTTCTCACACGTGATTCACTTGGTTTCAAAAGTAACAGGCCATTTGCATGAAAAGGCAACTACGATGCAAGTGGTTGCAGATACCTTTCCAGCTGGAACTTTAAGTGGTGCACCCAAACATCGCGCTATGCAATTAATTGAAGATTACGAAAAAACCAATCGTAATTTTTACGGAGGTGCCATTGGCTTTATGGATTTTGAAGGTAATTTTAATCATGCTATTATGATTCGTACTTTCCTAAGTAAAAACCATCAATTGCATTCACAAGCAGGTGCTGGAATTGTAGCAAGTTCCGAGGAAGAAAGTGAAATGCAAGAAGTGTATAATAAGTTGAGAGCCTTGAATGCAGCTTTAGATTTAGCAGAGAAAATTTAAAGATAAAAAATCTAGAAATGTACACCACTTAAAACAGTATTTAAAAATGAAAAAAAACATATTATTTTTAGCCGTATTGGCGGTAGTTACAGCCTGCAATTCTGAGAAAAAAAACAATCAGTTGGAAGGTACCTGGCGACTCATTTCTGCAGAAGTTACGGAGAAAGATAGCTCTTATTCTACGTTTGATTCGTCAACTAAAATGATAAAAATTATCAACGATTCGCATTTTGCTTTTTTCAATCACGATCTACATCAAGGAAAAGATAGTACTAAGGCCGTTTTTTTTGCTGGAGCAGGGAAATACACTTTGAAAGACAGTATTTATACCGAACATCTAGACTATTTCAACAATCGTCAGTGGGAAAATAATAAATTTGAATTTGTAGTGACAATTTCGAACGATACGCTGACTCAAATTGGAACTGAAAAATTAGAAAACTTAGGCATAAACCGTATTATTAACGAAAAATATGTGAGAGAGAAAAACTAAATAAAGAAGGGACTAAAACAATAGCACTCTTTAATTTCCTACACCTTCAATCAATATATGAAATGAAAAAAATAGTAGTCATAGACAATTACGATAGTTTTACTTATAATTTAGTTCACTATTTAGAAGATTTAAATTGCGACGTAACAGTCTACCGAAACGATGCATTTGAATTGGAAGAGCTCGCCTCTTTTGATAAAATTTTATTATCTCCAGGACCTGGAATTCCAGATGAAGCGGGCTTATTAAAAGACGTTATTCGTCATTATGCTTCCACCAAAAGTATTTTAGGGGTTTGCTTAGGGCAGCAGGCTATTGGCGAAGTTTTTGGCGGCACCTTATCCAATTTAGACAAAGTATACCACGGCGTTGCCACTATCGTAAAAAAATCGGTAACCGATGAACATTTATTTGATGGTTTGGCGGATGAATTTGAAGTAGGACGCTACCATTCGTGGGTAGTTGATGCCAATTTACCTGAAGTGTTAGAAGCGACTTCGTATGAAGAAAACGGACAAGTGATGTCATTGCGTCACAAAACGTATGATGTTCGTGGTGTGCAATTTCATCCAGAAAGTGTTTTAACACCCAATGGAAAACAGATTTTAAAAAACTGGGTAAATAGTTAGTAGAAAAAGTAATTAAAACCATCGAAATCGTATTCCCTCAGCAACACAAAAAAAATGAAAAACATATTAAATAGATTAATAAATCACGAAACGCTATCGAAAGAAGAGGCAAAAAATGTATTGGTCAATATTTCTAACGGAAGCTATAATACCAGCCAGATTGCCTCATTTCTCACTGTGTATATGATGCGCAGCGTGAGCATCGAGGAACTGTCGGGATTCCGTGAAGCATTATTAGATTTGTGTATTCGCATCGATTTATCAGAATATAATACTATAGATTTATGCGGAACAGGCGGTGATGGAAAAGA
Organism: Flavobacterium galactosidilyticum; assembly: GCF_020911945.1. Classification (NCBI taxonomy): domain Bacteria; kingdom Pseudomonadati; phylum Bacteroidota; class Flavobacteriia; order Flavobacteriales; family Flavobacteriaceae; genus Flavobacterium; species Flavobacterium galactosidilyticum. Next base: position 2,082,382 of record NZ_CP087135.1, on the reverse strand, counting down.
TACGTTCAATATATCCACATTGGCATCTTTTGTAGCAGCGGGAGCCGGAATAAAAGTAGCGAAACATGGAAACTATGGTCTTTCTTCCATTTCCGGTTCGAGCAATGTAATGGAAAAACTAGGAATCAAATTCAGTAATGATGCTGATTTTCTAGAACGAAGTATGGATCAAGCAGGAATTGCTATTTTGCACGCTCCTCTATTTCACCCAGCCATGAAAAACGTAGGTCCTATTAGAAAAGAATTAGCGGTAAAAACCTTTTTTAATATGGTTGGACCAATGGTAAATCCATCATTTCCACAGAATCAATTGGTAGGCGTTTTCAATCTGGAACTGGCTAGAATGTACGCTTATTTATACCAAAATACAGCTGTTAATTTCACCATATTGCATTCGCTTGACGGTTATGATGAAGTTTCTTTAACGGGATCAACAAAGCTTATTACAAGTGATAGAGAAGGAATGTTGAACCCAGAAGATTTTGGTGTTTCGCTTTTGGCGCAAAGCCAAATTGAAGGTGGAAGAACTATTGATGAATCGGCGCAATTATTTATTGATATAATTTCAGGAAAAGGTACCGAAGCGCAAAACAATGTGGTTTGTGCCAATGCAGCAATGGCAATTGCTACCGTTACAAAATGCAGTCCTTTAGAAGGATTTCAAATAGCGAATGAAAGTTTACTATCTGGAAAGGCTCATTTATCTTTGAAGAAATTACAAGAGTTGAGTAGATAATGACAGTTCAAAAAACTTGGTGCCTTTGCGCTTTCGAGGCATAATAAAAATGATTAAAAACGTAGTGCCTTATTGGTAAAAATAATATGAATATACTTGACAAAATAATAATTGACAAAAAAAGAGAAGTCATTCTCAAAAAATCAATCATACCTATTTCACAACTAGAAGCTTCTGTTTTCTTCGAAAAAAAGACCATTTCTTTGAGCAGTACTTTAAAAAATAGCAATTCAGGAATAATTGCAGAACACAAACGTCGTTCTCCTTCAAAAGCGGAAATAAACTATAGTTTTACCGTTGAGGAAGTGGTTAAAGGATATGAGGACGCAGGCGCTTGTGGAATTTCAGTTTTAACTGACGGGAAGTATTTTGGTGGCTCGCTAGACGATTTACTTTTGGCACGAGCCACAGTAAATCTTCCGTTATTACGAAAAGAATTTATTGTTGATGAATACCAAATACTAGAAGCTAAAGCGCACGGAGCCGATTTAATTCTCCTAATCGCAGCAGTTTTGACCAGAGAAGAAATTAAATCGCTATCGGAATTTGCAAAAAATTTAGGTTTAGAAGTTCTTTTAGAAGTTCACAATCAGGAAGAATTAGAAAAATCTATTATGCCAACATTAGATATGATTGGAGTTAATAATAGAAATCTAAAAACCTTCGAAGTAAGTTTAGATTTTAGCAAACAACTTGCTTCTCAAATTCCAACTGATTTTGTTAAAATTTCTGAAAGCGGCATCTCGTCGATCGAAGCGATCAATGAATTAAAACCTTTTGGTTTTAAAGGATTCTTGATAGGAGAAAACTTCATGAAAACGGATAACGCAGGAAAAGCAGCTAAAGAATTTATTCAAAACTTAAATAAAATATAAAAAACACAAATTTCACAAATTTACACAGATTTAATCTGTGGATTTTTCCTTTAAACGTAAAATGAAAAAAAATACAAACCATCAAGATACTTCGGCTAACTCCACTTTGGCGAGCTCTGGGGTGGGGATTAAAATCTGCGGTATGAAACACCCTGATAATATTCTCGAAGTAGCCATGCTTCTACCCGATTATATGGGATTTATATTTTGGGAAAAATCAGCTCGCTATTTTGATGGAGTGATTCAGGAATTGCCTAAATCTATTAAAAAAGTAGGTGTATTTGTCAATGAAACAATCGAAGTTATTTTGGCAAAAGTCATACAATATGATTTACAAGTCATTCAGTTACACGGCAGTGAATCAGCTGAGTTTTGTTTAAATTTGAAACAAGAAATTAAAAATCTCAAAGAAGTCGAGATTAAAATTATAAAAGTATTCTCAATTATTGATACATTTGATTTTGAAGTATTAAAACCATTTGAAGCTATTTGTGACTATTTCCTTTTTGATACTAAAGGGAAATTACCAGGAGGAAACGGAACAACATTCGATTGGAAAGTACTAGAAAATTATCCATCGACAAAACCGTTCTTTTTGAGTGGAGGAATTGGAATCAACGAATTAGATAGCGTAAATGAACTATTTAAAACAAACTTACCTATTCACGCCATCGATGTCAATAGCAAATTCGAAATCGAAGCAGGATTAAAAAATATACAATTATGTCAAGATGCAATGTATCGCATTGCTAAAATATAAGATTTTAAAAATAAAACCATGTCATACAACGTAAACGAAAAAGGCTATTATGGAGAATTTGGAGGAGCCTACATTCCAGAAATGTTATATCCAAATGTAGAAGAATTGCGCCAGAATTATTTAAAAATAACAGCTGAACCAGATTTTCAAGCAGAATTTGATGCGCTGTTAAAAGATTATGTAGGTCGTCCTACGCCGCTGTATTTTGCGGAACGACTTTCCCAGAAATACAATACTAAAATCTATCTAAAACGAGAGGATTTGTGTCATACTGGAGCGCATAAAGTCAATAACACGATTGGACAAATTCTTCTCGCTAAACGATTAGGCAAAACTAGAATCATTGCTGAAACTGGAGCTGGTCAGCACGGTGTTGCTACGGCAACCGTTTGCGCGCTTATGGGATTGCAATGTATTGTGTACATGGGCGAAATTGATATTAAACGTCAGGCGCCAAATGTAGCGCGTATGAAAATGCTAGGAGCCGAAGTTCGTCCCGCTCTTTCAGGTTCAAAAACCCTAAAAGATGCTACAAATGAAGCCATTCGTGATTGGATTAACAATCCCGTTGACACCTATTATATCATAGGATCTGTAGTAGGACCTCATCCTTATCCTGATATGGTAGCTCGTTTTCAAAGCGTAATTTCTAAGGAGATTAAAGAACAATTATTAGAGAAAGAAGGTCGTGAAAACCCTGATTACGTGATTGCTTGTGTAGGTGGCGGAAGCAATGCTGCTGGAACCTATTATCATTTTCTAGACAATGAGGATGTCAATATTATAGCTGTTGAAGCAGCAGGTTTAGGCGTTCATTCTGGCGAAAGTGCCGCTACGTCAGCCCTAGGAAAAGTGGGTGTCATTCACGGAAGTAAAACGCTATTAATGCAGTCAACTGATGGCCAAATCACAGAGCCCTACTCGATTTCGGCAGGATTAGACTATCCAGGTGTTGGCCCTATGCACGCTCATTTATTCGCTTCTGGAAGAGCAACTTTTATCTCAATTACTGATGAACAAGCTATGAATTTTGGACTGCAATTATCTAAAATGGAAGGAATTATTCCCGCTATCGAGAGTGCTCACGCCTTTGCAGTTCTCGACGAAATGCAATTCAAACCAGAGGATGTCGTTGTCATCAATCTGTCCGGTCGTGGCGATAAAGATTTGAACACCTATATTGATTATTTCAAATTATAAGGGGGCATTTCCTCGCTTTCACTAGCGTTACAACGAGGTCAGGCTTTCCGTTACAATCTTTTCCTTTTTAAGAAAAAAGGAAAAGGATTTTCACTATAATCCTTAATGCAAACAAACCAAAACCAAATAAAATTGACGTTACATTTTCAAAAATAAAAACTATGGAAAAATTATTCGCATACGCCAGTCTAAAAAATGAAGACCATCAAAAAGATCTTTTTGGTCGTATTCTAGAAGGAACTCCAGAAACATTAGTAGGCTATATACTTAAAGAAATCCAAATTGAAGAGGAATTTGGATTAGTACACTATCCTATTATTAACGAAACTAATAAAACAGAAGATACCATTTCAGGCATGTTATATGAAGTCACAAAACAAGAACTGAATCAAGTAGATCGGTACGAAGGGCTGCATTACAGACGCGTGGAAGTACACTTGCAATCCAACCAAAAAGCTTGGGCTTACAGTGCCGCAATTTAAGTAAAACCGATTAATAAAATAATACAAGATAAACCATGTACAAGTTCTAAAAACTAGTAGATGGAACAATAAATAAGCAATGAACAGAATAAATCAAAAATTACAAGAAACAAAAAAGATATTTTCCATCTATTTCTCTGCAGGATATCCTAGCTTAAACGACACCGTACAAATCATTCAGGATCTAGAAAAAAATGGTGTCGATATGATCGAAATAGGATTGCCTTTTAGTGATCCTTTGGCGGATGGACCTACCATTCAGGCGAGTTCGACGCAAGCATTGCATAACGGAATGACCACACAAGTTTTGTTTGATCAACTAAAAGACATTCGTAAAACCGTTTCTATTCCACTAGTAATAATGGGCTATTTTAATCCAATGCTACAATACGGAATCGAGAATTTCTGCAAAAAATGTGCTGAAATAGGAATCGATGGTTTAATCATACCTGATCTTCCTGTTAATGTTTATGCTGATGAATATAAAGCCACTTTTGAAAAATACGGATTGAAGAATATATTCCTAATCACACCACAAACTTCAGTTGAGCGTATCAACTTTATAGACAGCGTTTCTGATGGTTTCATTTATATGGTTAGTTCCGCCAGTGTTACAGGTTCACAAACTGGTTTTGGTGCAGAACAAGCTAAATATTTCAAACGCATAGCCAACATGAATCTAAAAAACCCTCAAGTTATAGGCTTCGGAATCAGCAATAAAGGAACATTTAATCAAGCTACACAATATGCTAAGGGAGCAATTATTGGAAGTGCATTCATCAAACATTTAACTGAGAATGGAACTGGAAAAATTAGAGAGTTTGTAAAAGAGATTTTATAATTTCTTTTTTATTTCATTAGAAAACGGCGTTTAAAAATTGTTTTAATCGCTGTTTTTTTTGTTCGTGAAAAGATTTCTCTGCTGGAACTATTGTGCAATACCACCGGCAACTGGCAAATAACTTGCAAGAGTCACGACTGCCACTGGTAAAACAAATGGAGCTGCAATGACACTTCTGCTTATGTTTAACAAAGCCAATCCAATACTTCTCAAAACCTTGAAAAATTTTGGGGTTAATGATTTTGCTCTTTGAACTATATTCATAACACTACTTTTTTAGATTGAATCCTTATTTCTACGCCTTCATTGCGCTATAAAGCTTTATAAACCAAATCTTTCAGCTTTTCTAACGCTTTTCGGGAAGAACTTGCCCTTACAATTCCGATGTGATAAGTTACATAAGCTACAACCCAACAATTCTGTTTTAACGTCATTGGCGGGATTAATTTAATAACTTGTATAGTTATTTTAGGACGGGTCATATAGGAGTTTCAAGTAAATCAAAGCCCAATCAAATCCATAGATAAGTATGAGAACAGAAAACAAGAGGTTGTGCATCTACCCGAAGGACATACAATGCATTACAGGAAAGATTTATCGTCAAAGCATTAGATTATTACAAAAAATAAGTAAGGAGCTCAACAAGCTTTAAACTGAGTTTGTATCAATAGAAGAATTCAGTCAATTCACAAGCTTAAAAACTGAACAAGTTGAACCTTTGATAATTGGATAGAAATCATGTTTTAGGCAACCATATTTTGAACCAATGCAAGTTTAAAATACATTCTCTAACCAGTTCAAATTATTATAACTACTCAACAATAACTTAAAAAAAGAACATAAAAAAAGGGGAAATTCCTCTCCCCTTTAGCTTTTATTATTTTTCAACGCAGTCAACAGGACTAAATTTATATTTAACTTTATCAAAGTCAATAGGCTGTCCTTTTACGAAATGGGAAGCTCCCATTGTTATTTGTATTTGTCCATTACCCAAAATAAGTTGGTCACCACGTTTTAAAAATGCCATTGGATTTTTAAACGTTTTTTCTTTGTTGGTTCCTTGAATAAAGGTATAACTCGCAAATAAAGTATCGCCTTTAAATTCCCCAACTATTTCTCCTACTTTTTTTGGCATGTTAGCAATTGCCATTTCCATATTACCATTTACTTCTCCATCTTTAAAAGTAAGGAGTTTCAAATTCAGCGTATCCTGCTCGTAAATTGCTCGGTAACATTCCGTGCTTGTTGCATCCTTAACTTCTTTAACCTGTAGAGTTTTTTCACTTTTATCATTTTTACAACTTTGTAATCCGATACAAGTTACTAGTAAACAAAAAATACCTAATTTTTTCATAGCAATTTCTATTAATTAATTAATCCAGTGTATAACTATTGCTAATTTACGAAGAAATAAAATGTTTAGTGTCACTTTTGTATAAATTTTCATCCTAATTAATTAAAGGATGAGTTCTTTAATGGGATATTTTAATTTATAAAAGTACAGTTATGAACTTTGACCCCATTACACATCTAAGGCTATAAAACCATCTTTTTGAAGATGAACAGTGCGTGGATATTTCTGTGCAAATGAAAAAATCAGTTGCATTATGTATTGATTCGTTTTATAAGGAGTTAGGTATTCTTTCACTTCTGATGCATTATTAATCGCTAGATCTAGATCTATATAACCCATTCCGTAAAAATGTCCTTTTTCTACCCAAATACAACTGCGTTCGTCTTTTGTCCTTCCCTTATCAATAATAGCAAAGCTTTGTCTCGTATTCAAATACGAATCGATTGCCGCTTGAACTTGGCTATTGTGCTGTTCTATTTCAGGCAAATCCGCAGTATCATTCTGTGTCGGGAATGCATCATCAGACATACTTCCGTATTTACAAAAGCGATAATCAATTTCGAACTTTGCGGCTAATTCCTGCAGTAAGTTTATTCCGCCATAAATAGTATCGAAAGTTTCAATGCAGTTTTGATTTTTGGCTAGTTTACCAATAGCTAAATACCGATATCCATTTCTAGCTTCATATTCGAAGAAGCCATATTTGGGCTCAAACTTTTTTAATGCTTTATTGTAAATGGGCCACAATTGTTTTATTTCGGTACATTCTAGCAATAAAGCCATCAGTTCTGTGCCGCAAACTTCAAAAGAAATAGCGTGAATATCGCGTAAGAAATTTTGTCTTTGTGGTGTGATGGTATGTCCGCCAAAATGTGAGGCAACACGTTTTTTTAAGTTTACCGCTTTACCTACATAAACTACTTTTTTATGTTCGTCATAAAAGTAATAAACGCCTGGTTTTTCTGGTAATTGCTCAAAATTCTCTCGTGGGAGATTAGGTGGAAGTCTTTGATCTTGGGATGTTTTCTTGATCATTTTGTCCATTTCCTTTTCACTATCCCATTCTAACAATTTAGTAAATAAAATTGCTGTTGCATCGGCATCTCCTCCAGCACGGTGGCGGTTTTCTAAATCAATATCTAAAGATTTACAAAGTCGGCCTAAACTGTAAGAAAGCATCCCTGGTCTAATTTTTCGTGCTGCTCGTACGGTACACAATTTTTTAGCGGTCCATTTAATACCCGCAGTTTCTAATTCATGTCGTACAAAAGAGTAATCAAAATTGACATTATGAGCAACAAAAACACGATCAGATAGTAATTCAAAAACTTTATCTGAAATAGCATCAAAAACTGGTGCTTCACTAACCATTTCATTAGTAATACCAGTCAATGCAAAAATGGCTGGTGGTATATGTTTTTGTGGATTTACAAGTGTTTCCCAGCGGTCAATCACTTTTGTTCCGTCATGTATAATAATAGCGATTTCAGTAATGCGGCTATGACTTGCATTACCGCCTGTTGTCTCAATATCTACTATTGCGTATTCCTGATTTTTCATTTTTTTAATACTGAGTTATACCCTCGTTTGCTTTTGAAAGTAAAAAGTTCTCCAACTTTAATTTTAGAAATAATTTAGAATAAAATAATCAATAGGTTATCGCAAACGAATTTATCTTCAAGTGTTATTTCTCTTAGCCTGAGCGGAGTCGAAGGCATAAAAGTAGTAACGCTTCGACTCCGCTCAGCGAGACAAAATATCAGATTAAATTATTTTCATTACTTAAGTTTTGGTGTAAACTTAAAAATTGTGCCACTTTACCTTTCGAACAAGTTAATTAGTTAAACCAATACTATTTTTCACTTCACTAATGTCTCGTTTTAATTCTACAAACATATTTTTGATCGTATCACTTTCTAAGGCTTCTGTTTTCCTATCGCTTCGAGCAATACTACATTGGTATTCCCAAATCTCTAAAATATCAGATGCTTTGACTTCATAAGGCGGGTAGAAATAATTGTCAGATGCTACAACTAAAGCATTTTTCTTGTTTTTATTGAGTCGTTTATAAACCATCCCTTCGCTCCTAGTAATCAAAATATATGTTTTGCCATCTAGCACTTCGCCTAAGCGTTCTACATAACTACCCACAATAATATCGCCGTCCTGATGCGGTGGCATAGAATCCCCTTCAACCGGAAAACCACGGTATTTACCCACGCCTAAAAATGGTAATGAAATTTGTTGTAATTGTTCGATATATTCGGGATCAGCATATCCATTTAGATAGCCTGCCTTTACAGTTTGAGTCACCACTTCAATGCGATTTTCTCCCATTTGATCTACTTGAATAGGTAAAATCAATCGATTATTTTCGAGTTTTAATAAATCGCTAACTTCTATTTTACGCACATCAACAGATAGTAATAAATCAATACTAATCTGGTAATACTGCGCCATTTTCTTCAGGATTTCATAAGGCGCTTCTGAAGTTCCGTCTTCGTACTTCACATAGCGTCCTCTAGTGATCATAAGACTTTCGGCTACTTTTTCCTGTGAAATTTTATGCTTTACACGTAGGGCTCTAATATTGTCTGAAAATAAGGACATAACAACTTTGTTATAATTTGTAACAGCAAATGTAACAAAAAATGTTATTATCTGTACTAATTTTGCAAACTAAATAAAACGAAATGTCACGCTCAATTGTACACATGGACCTAGATACTTTTTTTGTGTCCTGCGAAAGGTTAACCAACTCTAAACTAAATGGTTTGCCCTTAATCATTGGAGGCGGAGAACGTGGGGTTGTGGCTTCTTGTTCCTATGAAGCTAGGACTTTTGGCGTTCGTTCGGCGATGCCTATCAAAATGGCGCTACGGCTTTGTCCACAAGCAAAAGTAATGAAAGGCGATATGGAATTATACTCTAAATTATCTCATGATGTTACTCAAGTCATCGAAGAAAAAGCACCTATTGTAGAAAAAGCCAGCATCGATGAGTTTTATTTAGACATTACAGGAATGGATAAATTTTATGGTTGCTACCAATGGACAAATGAGCTAGCACAAGCCATTACAAAGGAAACGGGATTACCCATTAGCTTTGCTTTATCTGTGAATAAAACAGTTTCTAAAATTGGAACAGGTGAATCAAAACCAGTAGGAAGATTAGAAATTCCTGAAATTATGGTACAACCATTTTTAAATCCGCTTTCGATTCAAAAAATCCCTATGGTGGGCAATGTTACTTTTCAATTACTATCGCGCATTGGCATTCGAAACATACAAACACTTTCAGAAATGCCAGCTGAAGTATTGCAACGAATGATTGGAAAAAATGGTTTAGAACTATGGAAAAAAGCCAATGGAATTGACAATAATCCCGTTGAACCTTACACAGAACGAAAGTCAATTTCAACCGAACATACTTTCCTTCAAGATACAATTGATATTAAAAATCTAAAATCAATCTTGATTGGTATGGTCGAAAAATTAGCGTTTCAATTGCGATCTGAGGAATGGCTGACCTCAACAGTAGTGATAAAAATACGTTACGCAAATTTTGATACCGAAACAAAACAATCTAAAATCGCCTACACTTCAGCTGATCATACGCTCACAAGAACCGTGACTGATTTATTTGATAAATTATACCAACGCAGAATGCGGTTGCGATTGATTGGTATTCGCTTCAGTGGATTAGTTCGCGGTACCTACCAAATTAATTTATTTGAAGATACTGAGGAAATGCTATCACTTTATCAAGCGATGGATAAAATGAAAAGACGTTATGGATTTGATGCAATTAACCGCTGTGCTGGCGCCAATTTAAAAACAAAACATAAAGATGTACCTTAATTGCCACTCCTATCATAGCCTGCGCTACGGCACTATTCCATTAGCTGATTTAGTACAACTTGCGGTACAATCTAATGTAAAAGCAATGGCATTAACAGACATTAATACCGTTACTGGAATTTATGATTTTATAAAAGAATGCGAAGCGGCAAACATAAAACCAGTTGTTGGAATCGAATTTAGATACAATAATAAACTGCTTTATATTGGCTTGGCTAAAAACGCAAAAGGTCTAGCCGAAATGAATCGTTTTTTGACTAAACATAATTTTGATGGAACTCCCCTACCCAATTGCGCACCTGAATTTAAAAATGTTACTGTAATTTATCCTATCGAAAATGCTCCTGATAGCTTTAGCCATTTTGAATTTTTAGGCATACGCCCGGAACAACTTTCGCTGCTTTTTCATGCTAAATGGAAAGAAAAACTAGAAAAAATGGTTGTTTTACAACCCGTTACATTCCGCACTAAAAAAGAATTCAACCTGCATAAAATATTGCGTGCTATTGATACTAATATTATTTTATCAAAACTTACTGAAACTGATTATTGCAGTACGTCAGACATCATGATTGTATTAGAAGAACTAATAATAAAATTTAGTGAATACCCACAAATTATTAAAAACACTAAAAATATCATTGAAGAATGCAATTTTGAATTTGATTTTAAAACACCAAAAAATAAAATCAATTATACGGAGAGTAGTGAAAATGACATCCAACTTTTAACCAGTCTTGCCAATCAAGGATTAATAAAAAAATATGGCAACAACAATCCATTAGCTAGAGCGAGAGTAGAAAAAGAATTAAAAGTGATACACGAATTAAAATTTAGCGGTTATTTTTTAATCACTTGGGACATTATTAGATATAGCAATAGCATGGGATTCATGCACATTGGTCGCGGTAGCGGCGCTAATAGTATTGTAAGTTATTGTTTAGGTATTACCGCTATTTGTCCGCTTGAACTCGATTTATACTTTGAGCGTTTTCTAAACGTCAACCGCAAAAGTCCACCTGATTTTGACATTGATTGGAGTTGGAAAGAACGAGATGCAATCCTCGAATATATCTTCAATCGATATGGGCGAGAACATGTTGCTTTTTGTGGAACCAATGTAGAGTTTAAGTACCGCTCGATTTTTAGGGAAGTCGGAAAAGTTTTTGGTTTACCCAAAGAAGAATTGGACGCCCTTGCTAAAAACCCAATGCAACTGCATGACAGCAATGCGATAGTGGCGTTAGTACAAAAATACGGTATGTTGCTGGAAAAATATCCCAATCAACGCAGTATGCATTCCTGTGGAATATTAATTTCTGAGCAACCTATTACAAATTACACCGTTTTAGAGATGCCTCCTAAAGGATTTCCCATCGTACTCTTTGATATGCATGTTGCCGAAGATATTGGTTTTGAAAAATTTGATATTTTAAGTCAGCGCGGCATTGGTCACATTGATGATTCCGTAAAACTGATTAAAAAAAACCGAGGTATCGACGTCAACATTCGCGATACCGAATTATCAAAAAACGAATCAAAGTGCAATGCGTATTTAAGTATTGGGAATACTATTGGCTGTTTTTATATTGAAAGTCCTGCTATGCGCGGATTGTTGCGAAGGCTAAAATGTGATAATTACAAAACCCTTGTAGCGGCATCATCAATTATTCGGCCTGGTGTTGCTCAAAGCGGGATGATGAAAGAATACATTTTCAGGCACAATCATCCGGAACAGTTTGAATATTTTCATGAGGTTTTCAAGGAGCAATTAGGCGAAACCTACGGCATTATGGTATATCAGGAAGATGTAATCAAAATTGCACTTCACTTTGCAGGCGTTCCCGCATCTGATGGTGATATTCTGCGTCGCGCTATGAGTGGCAAAGGCCGATCAGCGGCCGCATTACAAAAAGTAAAAGACAACTTTTTTGCTTGTTGCCAACAAAAAAGGCATCCTTTAGCACTAAGTCAAGAAATCTATCGACAGATTGAATCCTTTGCAGGCTATTCCTTTTGTAAGGCGCACTCCGCTTCCTATGCTGTAGAAAGTTATCAAAGTTTGTTCTTAAAAGTAAATTATCCAATAGAGTTTATGGTAGCGGTTATCAACAATCAAGGTGGTTTTTATCGTACAGAAGTTTATGTACATGAAGCAAAAATGTCTGGTGGAATTATTAATACACCATGCGTAAACAACAGTGATTATGAAACTACTCTATACGGAATTCAAGTTTTTCTAGGTTTAATGCATTTAGAAGGGCTTGAAGCCAAAGTAGCGCATCACATTGTTTTAGAACGTGAAAAAAACGGAAAATACAAATCGTTAGAAGATTTTATCAATCGCATTCCTATAGGTATTGAAGGAATTCAATTATTGATTTTCATTGGTGCTTTTCATTTTACGGGCCAAACAAAAAACCAATTACTCGTTATCGCACGATTAATATTAGTGAATTTCAAACCTGAAAATCGGAATTTAATGTTACTTCAAGAACCGGTTAAGGAATACCAACTTCCGGTACTAAAACGCTCTCCCTTTGAAGATGCTTTTGACGAAATAGAACTATTGAGTTTTCCTGTTTCTTGTTCGCCTTTTGAGTTATTGCAGACTAAATATCGCGGAGATGTATTGGCTAAAAATTTAATAAATTATCATAAAAAAACCGTCAAAATGTTAGCCTATCTTATCTCCCGAAAACATGTTCCTACTAAAATGGGCGCTATGTTTTTTGGCACTTGGATCGATGCCGAAGGAAATTTTTTTGACACAGCACATTTCCCTAATAGCTTAAAGCAATATCCTTTTCAAGGCGGAGGTTGTTATTTACTATTAGGCACTGTAGAAGTCGATTACCACTTTCCCACTATTACTATTTCTAAAATGGCAAAAATGCCTTTTATTCCTGATCCGCGTTATTCTAATTCTAACGAACGTCAGTACAAAACGCATCAACAAATTAAAGAAGATGTGAGTATGACACAACGAGCGCCTTATCCTCAAGACATCAATTTGCCAAGACATAAAATGAGTGCTAAATAATATGTTTAGTCTAAAAATAACATCATAAAGTCTGTCAAAAATTAATTTTCTTTACATCTACTTCGTTTTTTCTAGTTAACCACTTTACTAGAAGTTGTCAAATGTGTTTATTTTTTATTAATGTTTAATAAATCCATTCCCCAGAATAAAAAAAATACTTTAATTCAAATTATATTTATAAATTGGTATAACAAGAACATTAACTAGATAACTATGTCCCGCTTAGACAAAACTCGCAACTTACCCATATACCAAAAATCAGAATTAATTTACCAATTAGTAGAAAGCTTAATGGCTTCTTTGCCTGAAGACGATGACTATATTCAAGATACAAAAGACTTTATGCGCGCTGACGCAATGCTTATTACAGCAAAGATCGCAGGTGCTGAAGGAGGTGATTTATATAGCATTCGAATGCAAAATGCCGCTCTGATTAGAGAATATGCGATGCATTTATATGTACAAGTAGGTAGTTTACGATTTCATGAAAACTACACCGATTTAGAATATATAAAACTCATCCGAAAAGAAATCGAGGAATTCCGCTTGTTATTTATTGATTGGGTAAACAGTTTTGACACTAACAATTACATTTGGGATAAGTGGGGGTTATTCAATCCACCAGGTGCTATAGCCCCTACTGAAGATGATGACTTTGATGGTGATGATTTTGATATCAATAATTTTTTTGACGAGGAAGATTAAAAATATTTATCCAAAAAACATACATTTGCTATTGCTATAAAAGCCCTTTAAAAACCCAAAATGGATCAGGATAAATTTATTTTCTGTCTCGAAGCCGTACCTGACGTAGAAATTCAAACTACTACCGAAGTAGTCAAACACTTAGAACAATTAGCTTTTGATCAAGGCATTACAAGCATCTATAAAACTTGTGATACTATTGAAGGACTAGAAGAAAGCTTAGGTGCTTTACTATATGATGATCATAATTTTAAGGATTATGAAATTATATACTTAGTGATGCAAGGTCAAGAAAACACTATTTGCATTCACGATTACTATTATAGGTTAGAGGAAATAGCGGAACTATTTGAAGGCAAAATGAAAGGCAAAATTGTGCATTTTGCAAATGAAAAAGTATTAGACTTAAGCGCAGAAGAAGCTCAATATTTTTTAGACATAACTGGCGCACGCGCTATATCGGGTTATGGAGCTGCATTTGCTAACTTAAGTAGCATTCATCTGGATAAACTTTTTTTTCATTTATGCCAAGATGAAACTGATTTAATAACAATAGTCGAAGATTTACATCATAAACAATATGCCCTTTGCAAACTTCTTGACTTCAGACTGTATTATTAAAAAAGAGCATTATTGTAATCACTATTCCCCAATACTATCAATTCGAGGCACATCCTAATTTTCATTTCGTATGAATTCATTATGTATAGTCAACACTAATGCACCACCAAGACCATTTATAAAGCTAGTATTTACCCTGATTTTGTATTTCATAATTAAAAAATTGACCGATACTTGTTCTGTTGTTGTGTGACTGATCTCTGCATAAAGCAAAAACGTAGACTTTTGTGTAAGAACGAACGGGTGGAAAGCGCTTACATCGTTACAGCTACTTCAACAACCTGACTACCCGTGACCTTCGTTAGAGCAAGTATCGATTCAATTTATATTCAGCTGACTAATAAAAGTAAACTAAATTAGAAGACAATTTTTTCTTTAATTTCCTTTCTAATAATAAAAAGTAAGCGTAAAGATTAGCTTGAATTCTAATTTACTAAATTATAGATTAATTAGCGGTTTAATTTATACAATTCAAGGGATTGTTTGTATTATTTCAAGGAATAACAATTCTCATATCTATAAAATGACATTGTTATCTAAAAGAACAAATAAAACTGGAAATCTGTGACCCGAGCGATAGAACAGCGAAGCAATACATTGAAATTTGATCCAACACAACAAGAAGATATTCTATTTTAGATTATACAACTATTTAACAATAAAATTAATTACAAAAATATAGCTTAACTTACTGTGTGGTTTTTATTTGCATATCCACAGCTATTGGTGAGCAAAATAATGTGGTAAAACTTAATCCTAAAATTGCTAAAAAATTGGCTAATTAGCTTGGACTTTTTTTACGAAAAGCACATACAAATATGCCTATAAACAAACACACAAACAAGGCAATTTTATTTCCACATGATGCGTTTAATTTGTAATTTTGGTTTTGTACTGCTATGCACCTTTAGAAAAAATAAAAAGTAATGCAATTTACATCCTCAAAATAGTATTTATGAATCAAGAAATGAAAAATTACGAAGTAAAGTTAGTAGAAGAAAATCTTCTAGAAGTTACCGGAAAAGGCGATAATCCTTTATGGCAAAATGCCGTAATTTTAACTGATTTTACTTCTCCTTGGGATGAGGAGAAACCTAAAAAAATAGAGTTTAAAGCGGTATGGGATGGTGAAAATTTATTTTTCTGTTTTACTGTATTCGATACAATGATTCACATCGAAAAAAAAGATGATGGAATTGAAAGTATTGGAAGCTCTGATAGAGTAGAATTATTTTTTAGAGCTGATAATTCACTAAATCCTTACTATTGTTTAGAAATTGATACAGCAGCTCGAATTATGGATTTTGTAGCATATCCTAATAAAAAATTTGATTTTGACTGGAACTGGCCTCAGAATAATATAGAAGTAAAATCATCCATCAACGACGATAATTTTACCGTTGAAGGATCAATAAGTATTTCATCTTTAAAAATGCTGAATTTAATAAAGGATAACAAAATTGAAACCGGAATTTTTAGGGCTAAATATAATGAAACAGAGAAATCTATTTTTGAGCCCGTATGGATTTCTTGGGTAGATCCAGACACTGAAGAGCCCAATTTTCACATAGCATCTTCATTTGGAATTTTGAATTTAATGGAATAAACATATTATATAGTTTGCATTCACCTATGAACTAAAAAAAGGAGCATTTGATAGTATAAATTTATTTTGACTATCAAATGCTCCTTTTTTATAAGAAGTATATATTTATTAGTACTTATTAGTAATCAATGTGATTAATTGATAAAGTATATTTACTGAGTATGATCTTTATTTAATACAAAATAAAACTAACAGTAACATTAGCAGTAATATTTATTTCACCCGCTGCAAGTGTTTCTCTTGGCGCACTCATATCACTACTTTCCATTGTTTTCATGGCAGCGAACATTGGTCGGGGATAATACGTTTGTGAATTATCAGTTATAGTAAACGCTGGACCTACTTTTTGTTTTAAAACAGAAACATAATCTTCGGCTTTCATTTTTGCTTCTTTAATCGCTAATTTTCTTGCCTCTGATTGATATTCAGCCATCTTTGAAGATTGGAATGTTACATTATCAATTCTATTAATTCCTTCATCCACTAATCCGTCCATTAACTCATCATATTTTGATAAATCTCTCAATAAAATTTCGATTGTTTGTGTAGCATTATAACTGTGTTTCTTTTTTTCATAATCATATTGCGGATTCAATGCAACACGTTGGGTTTTAAAATCAGCTGGCGACAAATTCATTTTTTTGATAAATTTTAAAACAGCTTCGATCTTGACATCATTTTGCTTTTTAACATCTTTAGCATTATTTCCTTTAGTCTCAACAGTTACTGCGATAGTAGCTTCATCTGGAATAACTTTAACCTTTCCTTCTCCACTTACGTTAATCTGAGGAGTTGGTTTTACTTCTTGTCCATAAGAGATCGTTATGAATAATATTGACAACATGAATAGTGCTTTTTTCATTTTTTTTAAATTTAATTGTTTTTACTATTTCCTTTTCAAAAGTTGTGCCATTATAGTTTTCCCATTTTCTGCATCACAAAAAGAGCAGCAATAGGAATAGCTAATAAAACCACCATCAAAGTATGTTCTACCAATAATGTGGGCTCTTTGATTAATGTTATCAAATAACCGCCTACAGCACCTCCAAAATGCGCCGTATGACCAATGTTATCGTTTTTAGCTCTCATACCATATATTGAATACAATAAATAAAGAATTCCAAAAAGATAAGCAGGCATAGGAATTATAAAAAAGATTCCTAACATCATATCCGGTTGCAATAAAATAGCGGAATATAAAACACCAGTTACTGCTCCAGATGCGCCAACGGCTCTATACCCATAATCGTTTTTATGAAAAGCTAACGTGAGTAGACTTCCAAACAGTAGACTTCCAAAATAAATTAATACAAATGAAAAAACACCCAAATAATTAATAACAACTGGAGCAAAAAACCAAAGTGTCATTATATTAAATAGTAAATGAGTCATATCTACGTGAAGAAAACCGGATGACAACATTCTGATTTGTTCTCCTGCACGAATACTTCCTACATGAAATTCGTATTTCCTAAAAAAAGAAAGATCATTAAAACCTTTGTAACTAATTAAAACATTTAAAATAATTATTGCTATCAAAATGGTATTCATAGAGTTTGTTTATTGTGAATTGTAAAGATAGTGATTCTGAAATGTATAGGAAGTAAGAGGCAAAAATTAATGTTAATCAATATTTTCAACCTATTTTCTCTTTAAAAATATTAGATGTAATTTGTAGAGCAAATTGAATATATTTTTTTTTAAATTTTAAGATGCGAAAGTAGGATTTATATTTACTACTCCGCTTTCACAAATTACATCTACTTCTTATTCAAAATTAAAAATCACTTAGAAAACCTTAAAAAGTTTAATAAGTGATTCTTAATAAAATGCAAAGCTAAACTGTTAGACTGTAAACCATTTTTTTACAAATTCGTCTTCTAGTGGTTGTGCTTTTTTATTTATGAACTCATTAGTTTCAGGATTATAATCGTAATCTAAAGCCCAAGTTGTATGATTTTTGGCTAATGATTTAATTGCATCGCAAACATATTCAATTTCATCACTTGTAGTCGTAGGATGAATAGACATTCTAATCCAACCTGGTTTTCTGATTAAATCTCCTAATGTAATTTCGTCGATTAACTTACTAGAAGTTTCCTGGTCTACGTGCAATAAGAAGTGCCCATAAGTACCAGCACAACTGCATCCACCACGAGTTTGAATACCAAATTTATCATTCAATAATTTTACTCCCAAATTAAAATGTAAATCCTCTACAAAGAAAGAAATTACGCCTAACCTTTGTTGATGTTGCGCTGCAAGGATTTTTATATTTGTAACATTACCTAATTCAGAGAAAATATAATCTACAATTTCATGCTCTCTTTTTAAGATATTCTCAATTCCCATTTGGTCTTTCAACTGAATTGCTAAAGCCGTTTTTATAACCTGAAGAAAACCTGGAGTACCTCCGTCTTCCCTATCTTCGATATTATCAATATACTTGTGTTCGCCCCATGGATTTGTCCAACTTACCGTTCCGCCACCTGGATTATCTGGGACTAAATTTTGATATAATTTTTTATTAAATACCAAAACCCCGCTAGTTCCAGGACCACCTAAAAATTTATGAGGCGAAAAGAAAATAGCGTCCAAATAACTATCAGGATCTTCTGGGTGCATATCGATTTTGACATAAGGACCTGAACAAGCAAAATCTACAAAACAAAGTCCATTATGCTGGTGCATAATTTTAGCGACTTGGTGATAGGGAGTTTTAATACCTGTCACATTCGAGCAAGAAGTAATTGAGGCAATTTTAAAAGGACGTTCTTTATATTTTTCTAGCAACAATTCTAGATTTTCTGTACTAAATAAACCGTCTGCACAAGAAGGAATTACTTCTACATCAGCAATTGTTTCCAGCCAAGAAGTTTGATTAGAATGGTGTTCCATGTGTGAAATAAAAACGATTGGTTTCTTTTCCGCTGGAATTGTGATGAAATTTTTAAGATTCTCTGGTACTTTTAAACCCAAAATTCTTTGAAATTTATTAACAACTCCTGTCATTCCAGTTCCATCAGTAATCAAAACATCGTCTGCACTTGCATGTACATGTTCCTTAATAATATTTCTGGCTTTATGATAGGCTTTTGTCATCGCCGTTCCTGAAATAGTAGTTTCCGTATGCGTATTAGCCACAAAAGGACCAAATTCATTCATCAACTTTTCTTCAATTGGGCGGTATAAGCGGCCACTCGCAGTCCAATCGGTGTATATAATTTGCTTTTTACCATAAGGAGATTCAAATTCTTGATCGATTCCTATTATGTTTTTGCGAAACTGTTGAAAGTATAATTCTAATTCTGTTGGTGCTATTTTGGTAATCATTTTTTTAAGTATAATTTGGCTCCAAAGATATTGAATTTTATGAGATACTCATTTTCTACATTTGTTAATATGATCAAATTACAGTTTTCTTTAGATTCAAATCTTCAAAATGACAATATTAGCTCCATTTTTTGCCATAAAAATGTACTTAATTGACAAAATTTTAAAATTGCTTTTTTACGTCACTTCATAAAAAAACCCTTTCAATTTTAGTTTTGAAAGGGTAATTAATTATAAACATATGATTTTATAAACCAGCGACATCTTTTATCTCGTCAATAATTCGAAGTGCTAGCGCATCTGCATTTTCTTGAGTAGCGGCTTCCGTATAAATGCGAATAATAGGTTCCGTATTTGATTTTCTTAAGTGTACCCAATTTTCAGCAAAATCAATTTTTACTCCATCTATAGTATTAATCTCTTCGTCTTTGTACTTATCAGCCATTGCAATGAGGATAGCATCAACATCAATTTGAGGCGTCAATTCAATTTTATTTTTGCTCATGAAATACTCAGGATACGAAGCACGCAACTCTGAAATTTTCATTTTTTTGTTTGCCAAATGTGTCAAGAACAAAGCTACACCTACTAAACTATCACGTCCGTAATGCAACTCAGGATAAATTATTCCACCATTACCTTCACCACCTATAATAGCATTATTCTTTTTCATCAATTTAACCACGTTCACTTCACCTACTGCACTCGCTTCATAAATTCCGTTATGCACTGTGGTCACATCGCGTAAAGCACGAGAGGACGACATATTAGAGACTGCGTTCCCAGGTGTTTTACTCAATACATAATCAGCGCAAGCCACTAAAGTATACTCTTCACCAAACATTTCACCATCTTCACAAACGAATGCTAAGCGGTCAACATCTGGATCTACTACGATTCCTAAGTCAGCTTTTTCCCTTACAACTAATTCTGAAATGTCGGTTAAATGCTCTTTTAATGGTTCTGGATTATGAGGGAAATCTCCGTTTGGGTCACAGTACAACTCAATCACTTCAACACCCATTAATTTTAATAATCTAGGAATAATAATTCCTCCTGACGAATTTACACCGTCAACAACTACTTTAAATTTAGCTGCTTTTATCGCATCAATATCCACTAATGACAAATTCAATACTTCATCAATATGAATATCCATATACGCATCATTAATGGTTATCTCGCCTAAATCATCCACCTCCGAAAAGTCGAATGCTTCGGCATCAGCAATTTCAAGAATTCTCATTCCGTCATCACCATCTAGAAACTCTCCTTTTTCATTCAATAATTTCAATGCATTCCATTGTTTTGGATTATGCGACGCAGTAAGAATGATACCACCATCTGCTTTTTCAAGAGGCACAGCCACTTCAACTGTTGGAGTTGTCGAAAGACCCAAATCGATAACATCAATTCCTAATCCTACTAAAGTATTTACTACTAAATTATGTATCATTGGTCCCGAAATACGAGCATCACGTCCTACAACAACTGTTAGTTTTTCTTTTTTACTATAATCTTTCAACCAGGTTCCGTATGCTGAGGCAAATTTAACTGCATCAACTGGAGTTAGATTATCTCCCACTTTACCACCTATTGTTCCACGAATCCCCGATATCGATTTAATTAAAGTCATTTATTAGTGCTTAAAATATTAATATTAAAGTATAAATTTCTATTCTTTACAAATGTAATAATTGAAGGTTTACAAAAGTCATTTAGAATTTAAAAATTAGCATTTAAATTCATAATTTAGGCGAATGAATTTTCTAGCACACATTTATCTTTCTGGCGATAATGATTTAATTAAAATCGGCAATTTTATGGCCGATGGAATACGAGGAAAACAGTTTGAAAACTATCCTTTAGAAATCCAGAAAGGAATCATTTTGCATCGTAGCATTGACAAATTTACCGATGCACATCCTGTTTTTAGACAAAGTACAAAGCGACTTCATCAAAACTACCATCACTATGCAGGTGTAATTGTCGATGTTTTATACGATCATTTCCTAGCAAAAAACTGGAAAAATTACTCTGATGAAAAACTGACAGAATTTGTAGATCATTTTTATCAATCATTGGTCAATAATAAGCATTTGCTTTCAGAAAGAACGCTGACAATCATGCCTACTTTATTTAAAGAAAACTGGTTAGTTGCGTATGAATCTATTGAGGGAATCCAACATATTTTAACGCAAATGGATCGACGTACTAAAAACCAATCAAATATGCGATTTGCAGTACAAGATTTAACGGAATTCTACTCCGAATTTGAGAACGAGTTTACCCATTTTTTTAAAGAATTAATACTATTTTCGAACGATAAAATGACAACCTTATGAAAAAGATAATATTCCTGCTTGCTCTAGCTATTTTCAGCTGTAAATCCAATGAAAAAACTATAGAACCAACAGGTTTAGTAACTACAAAAGCAATGGTAGTTTCTGCTCGTGAAGAAGCATCACAAATTGGAGTTGAAATCATGAAAAAAGGTGGAAATGCATTTGATGCTATGGTCGCTACTGAATTAGCATTGGCAGTTGCGCATCCGCAGGCTGGTAATATTGGCGGGGGTGGTTTTATGGTGTTTAGAAAAGCAAACGGTGAAACTGGATCAATTGATTACAGAGAAAAAGCTCCAATGGCCGCTTCTAAAGACATGTATTTAGATAAAGACAGGAATGTAATTGCTGGTAAAAGCACCTCCACAGCACTAGCTTCAGGAATTCCTGGTACTATTGCAGGAATATTTGAAGTTCATAAAAAATACGGTTCCTTACCGATAGGTGAAATATTAAAACCTGTGATCGCGCTAGCAGAACGAGGAGTAATTGTTACTAAATATCAGGCTGCAAGTTTGAATAGCAATCGTGAAACTTTTATAAAAAGAAACGGACGAAATAGTTTGTTTTCAAAAGTGTATAAAGAAAATGATACTATAAAATATACAGCGTTAGCAGCTACATTTAAAAGGATTGCTGCAAACGGTCGTGAGGAATTTTATTCAGGTGAAACTGCTCAAAAACTCGTTGCTTTTCTTGCCAAAAAAGGAGGCAATGCCACCATTGAAGATTTTAAAAAGTACCAAGCAAAATGGCGTACACCAATTACTTTTCAATATAAAAAATTAAAAATCACATCTATGTCTCCACCTAGCAGTGGCGGAATTTGTTTGAACCAAATTATGAAAATGATTGAGCCTTTTAATCTTTCGCAAATGGGACACAACGAACTTAAAACTATTCAAGTAATTACAGAGGCAGAACGCAGAGCTTATGCCGACAGAAACTTTTACTTAGGTGATCCTGACTTTATAAAAATGCCGGTTATAGAATTACTAGAACCATCCTATTTAGAAAAAAGAATGAAAGATTTTTCATTTGACAAAGCTTCTAAATCTTCAGATATTGCTGCTGGAATAATTAAAGGCTATGAAAGCAACCAAACTACTCATTACTCAATTGTCGACGCTGAAGGAAATGCAATTTCTGCAACAACTACGCTAAATGACAATTACGGTTCTAAAATATATTGTGATGAATTAGGTTTTTTCTTGAACAACCAGATGGATGATTTTAGTGCTAAACCAGGCGTACCTAATTTATACGGGTTGACTGGAAGTGAAGCCAACGGTATTGCTCCCGAAAAAAGAATGTTAAGTTCAATGACACCTACAATCGTAGAAAAAAACGGAAAGCTTTTTATGGTTGTGGGTACACCAGGAGGATCAACCATTATAACTTCGGTTTTGCAGACAATATTAAATGTTTATGAGTTCGGAATGAGTATGCAAAATGCAGTTGACACTCCGCGCTTTCACCATCAATGGCTACCTGATGAGATTACTTTTGAACCTAATTCTTTCTCTAAAGAGGTTTTAGCAAACCTAAAGAAAAAAGGATATTTTGTAAATGAAAAAAATAAAGAAATTATAGGTCAAGTAGATGCAATTTTAGTTTTACCAAACGGAAAATTAGAAGGTGGCGCAGATAAAAGAGGTGACAATAAGGCCGCCGGTTTCTAAAACTAGTATTCAAATGAGAAAAATCATAATTGTATTAAGCATGATCTCAATGGGCAGCAACGCTCAAAGCGTATTAACACAACCTACTGGGCTAGTTACGACTAAAGCGATGGTAGTTTCTGCTCGTGAAGAAGCCTCTAAGATAGGAACTCAAATTCTAAAAAAGGGAGGGAATGCATTTGATGCGATGGTTGCTACTGAACTCGCTCTAGCTGTTGCTTATCCGTATGCTGGAAATCTTGGCGGAGGCGGTTTTATGGTCTATCGCAAAGCAAATGGCGAAATTGGATCATTAGATTACCGTGAAAAAGCGCCTTTAGCTGCGAGCAAAAATATGTTTCTTGACGAAAAAGGAAATGTTATAAAAGGAAAAAGCACAGATACTCCTCTTGCAATTGGAGTTCCAGGAACAATTGCAGGCGTTTTTGCAGTTCACAAAAAATTGGGCTCCTTACCCATTACTGAAATTTTAAAACCAGTTATTGAACTGGCTGAAAAAGGAGTTGTGGTTACTAAAAAACAAGAAGCTCGATTGAATGATTTCCGAGCTAGAATAATAAAAGCAAACGGTGACAAAACCCTATTTGCCAATGCATTTAAAGAAAATGATATCATAAAATATCCTTCTCTTGCTGCTACTTTAAAACGAATTTCAAAAAATGGTAGAGATGAGTTTTACAAAGGACATACGGCTAAAACATTAGTCAAATATCTTCAGGAAAAAGGAGCTATAATCACCATGGAAGATTTAGCTAAATACGAAGCCAAATGGAGAAAACCACTCACTTTTGAATATAAGGATTTAAAAATAATTTCGATGGCGCCGCCTAGTAGTGGCGGAATATGTATGGCTCAAATTTTTAAAATGATCGAGCCTTTCAACATATCCAAAATGGGACATAACTCTACTCAATCTATTCAAGTCATAGTTGAGGCTGAACGAAGAGCGTATGCGGACAGAAGTTATTTTCTAGGTGATCCTGATTTTGTAAAAATACCTTTAAAACAATTAATGTCTACCGATTATTTGAAACAAAGAATGTCGAATTTTAATTTTGAAAAAGCTACTTTATCATCAGAGATTAAGGAAGGAAAAGTAACTTATAATGAAAGTACAGAAACGACTCATTACTCAATTGTAGATCTGTTTGGAAATGCGGTTTCAGCAACTACAACGCTAAACGATGGTTTTGGTTCTAAATATTATTGCGATGAATTAGGCTTTTTCTTAAATAACGAAATGGATGATTTTAGCGCTAAACCCGGAGAACCAAATATGTTTGGCTTAGTGGGAAATGAAGCCAATAGCATTGCTCCGCAAAAGAGAATGTTGAGTTCTATGACACCAACAATCGTAGAAAAAAACGGAAAATTATTTATGGTTGTAGGTTCACCTGGCGGTTCTACTATTATTACTGCGGTAATGCAAACCATTTTAAACGTGTATGAATATAAATTAAGCATGCAACAAGCTGTAAATGCGCCGAGATTTCACCATCAATGGCTACCAGATTTAATTACATTTGAACCCAATACTTTCG
Organism: Flavobacterium galactosidilyticum; assembly: GCF_020911945.1. Classification (NCBI taxonomy): domain Bacteria; kingdom Pseudomonadati; phylum Bacteroidota; class Flavobacteriia; order Flavobacteriales; family Flavobacteriaceae; genus Flavobacterium; species Flavobacterium galactosidilyticum. Next base: position 2,057,398 of record NZ_CP087135.1, on the reverse strand, counting down.
ATACAACAACTTTCGAAAATTTAAAATTAAAAGGATATTTAATTAATGAAAAAACAACACCTGTTATTGGTAAAGTAGATGCAATTTTAGTACTACCAAATAAAACTTTAGAAGGAGGAGCTGATTTTAGAGGTGATGATAAAGCTGTTGGATTTTAACAAAAATATTTTCAAGACATGTTCAGTCAACCAAATTAGAGTTAATTTAAAACCTCGTATCTTTAACCATTTGACTTCGCAAAAGCGGCAATTATCCATAAATATAAATTACAAAAGAAGCATTAAAAAATAGTTGATGACCTTAAAAAAAAAGTAATTTTGCATTCCCTTAAAAAAACATAATGTTCAAAAAATACATTTCTAAATTAGAAGTAATAATTGCGATAGCACAATCCCTGCTGACACCCAAGCAATTCATATTTTTATCCGCAGTTTTAGTAGGTATTTCTTCCGCAGTTGCAGTAATCGTTTTAAAAACTTTTGCCCATTGGGTTTTCGCATTTGCTACGTATGTAACTGGATTTTGGAAATTGGGATTCATAAAAGGTATTTTACCGATAATTGGTATTATGCTTACTGTTTTTGTTGTCAAAAGAGTTTTAGGCGGAACGATTCAAAAAGGAACTTCGCAAATTTTATATGCAGTTGCTAAAAAAGCGAGTATCATACCTAAAAAACAAATGTATGCTCAAATTATTACCAGCTCATTAACCGTTGGTTTAGGAGGATCTGCAGGTTTAGAGAGTCCAATTGTAGTTACGGGAGCCGCTTTTGGTTCTAATTATGCCCAAAACTATAAATTATCATACAAAGATCGAACTTTGTTAATAGGTTGCGGCGTTGCCGCGGGTATTGCTGCGGCTTTTAATGCACCAATCGCCGGAGTACTATTTGCTATCGAAGTTTTATTAGTCGATGTGAGTATTGCAGCATTTACACCTATCATGATTGCCGCGGCGACTGGCGCACTAGTTTCTGTAATCGCATTAGACGAAACTATCTTATTGTCGTTCAAACAGCAAGAAAGCTTCGATTACCACAATATCGTATTTTATGTTCTTTTAGGAATACTAACCGGATTTATGTCTATCTACTATTCTCGTAATTTTCAGAGAGTAGAGCATTTTTTTTCGCGATTAAAGCTGACACCCTATAAAAAAGCATTATTCGGATCTTCAATTTTAGCGGTTCTTATTTTTATATTTCCAACACTCTTCGGTGAAGGATACGAAACGATAAAAACATTATCTGATAATGATCCCGGCAAATTGATGGAGGACACTTTGTTTAGTAGTTTCAGAGATAATAATTGGGCACTTCTACTGTTTGTTGGCTTTACAATGATGGTTAAAGTTTTTGCTTCAGGAATCACTTTAGGAAGCGGTGGTAACGGTGGTAATTTTGCCCCATCTCTATTTTTAGGCTCTTATTTAGGCTTCTTCTTTTCGAAATTTGTGAATCTTATAGGACTTGCTAAATTACCGGTAAGTAATTTTACATTAGTGGGAATGGCAGGGATTTTAAGTGGTTTATTTCATGCGCCATTAACTGGAATTTTCTTAATTGCAGAAATTACTGGAGGATATAATTTAATGATTCCACTAATGATCGTTTCGTCAATTAGTTTTGCGATCTCTCGCCGTTTTGAAAAACACTCGATTGATGTTAAGAATTTAGCTAAAAAAGGGCACGCTTTCACGAGTAATAAAGACACGAATGTATTATCAACTTTAGATACAAATTCTATTATTCAAACCGATTTCTTAACCGTTTCACCTGATGAAAATTTAGAAAAACTAGTAGATTTAATTTCGCATTCTAACCAAGTAATATTCGCTGTGGTCAATGCAGAAAATGAATTACTAGGCATTGTGCATTTCAACACGATAAGAGAAATAATTTTCAATACCTATCGAGTTAAGTACACCAAGATCAAAGATGTTATGTTGCCACTTAATGAGATTATCACTCCTGACGAAAGTATGGAAATGGTAATGAATAAATTTGAAAAGTCAAAAATGACATATTTGCCAGTACTTAAAAACGACAAGTATTACGGATTTATATCTAAATCTATTGCGCTTGAGGCTTATAGAACTAAACTTAAAGCAATGACAATTGATTAATGAGATATCAATTTTATTGTGTAGAATTCCTCTCTCAGGAAAAGATCTATAAAGAGAGTCAGCAGCATCTTTAAAATAAAAAAAACAGACCTATAAGCCGGATTCTGTCCACGCTAAAGCGTGGCCTTATCATTTATCTAGATCACACATTACTGTGTGACTCAAGCTATCTACCCTTCAGCAACGAACGAGACGCCCTTAAATGCTGATATACTTGATATTTCACCGCATAGAGTTTACCTGGTTTCACTACAGCATTACCTGTACATACTTTCTGTTGCACTTGTCCTAACCATGCTTTTAGGCGTGGCCGACGGGTGTTACCCGCTATGCTTCCCTGTGGTGTCCGGACTTTCCTCCACGCTAAAGCGTGGCGATAAGGCGGTCTGTAGCGCAAATTTACAACTTTTTTTTTGTTAGCATTCTACTTTCTTAGTCCTACTTTAACAAGTAGTTTGCAATCACTTAACCATAAAATAGTTACCTTTATAAATCAACAGTAAATAACGTTATTATGTCTAATATCTATCACTACACCACGGTTTCTCAAGCATTGGATGAATTATATGAAATGGGATTTGACTTTGATTTCAATATCGACGACAGCGAAATAACACAATATCCTGATCATTGCGAAATTCAACATATATATCGATATGAGGGAGACAGTAATCCAGATGATGAAGCAACCGTTTATGGGATTAAGTCTAAAAACGGCAAAAAAGGGGTATTTGTAACTGGATTTTCAGCTAATTCCGAAAATAATGCAGCACGAATTCTAATTGACATTACCATCAAGGGAAGAGCCAAATAAACATTCAGTACTACTAATTTCAATTTCTTCTTTTGGAGCTTAATCCAGCTATCCGCTACAATCTCCATCGCCGTCTCTAAAATTTCGGAACGGCGATGGAGGATTTTCACTCTTATCTGGGCTAGGGAATTTACTAATCAAACACATATCGTAAAATATAAAATCTTTCAATATTTAAATTTTTCCATCTTTAAATTAAAACCTATATTTGCTTTCGAATAAAAATCCTATGGAACAATTTGTAGTATCGGCACGTAAATATCGTCCTCAAACATTTAAAGATGTTGTAGGGCAAAAAGCCATTACCAGCACTTTATTAAATGCCATAGAAAGCAATCACCTTGCTTCTGCCCTTTTATTCACAGGTCCTCGTGGAGTGGGCAAAACAACTTGCGCTCGTATTCTTGCTCGAAAAATAAATCAGCCAGGATATGATGATCCAAATGAAGATTTTGCCTTTAATGTTTTCGAATTAGATGCTGCTTCAAACAACTCTGTTGATGATATTAGAAATTTAATTGACCAAGTTCGTATTCCGCCACAAACGGGACAATACAAGGTGTATATTATTGACGAGGTTCACATGTTATCTTCGGCAGCTTTTAATGCTTTTTTGAAAACATTAGAAGAACCGCCTAAACACGCGATTTTCATTTTGGCAACGACCGAAAAACACAAAATTATTCCAACAATATTGTCGCGTTGTCAGATATTCGATTTCAAAAGAATCACTGTTAAGGATGCTAAAGAACATTTAGCTGAAGTTGCCACCAGTCAAGGTGTAGTTTTTGAAGACGATGCTTTACACATTATTGCTCAAAAAGCAGATGGTGCAATGCGTGATGCGCTATCTATTTTTGACAGAGTAGTTTCATTTTGCGGGAAAGATTTAACACGTCAAGCCGTTACAGAAAACTTGAATGTACTGGACTACGAAACCTACATCAACATTACTGACTTAATTCTTGAAAATAAAATCCCTGAATTACTAATGGCATTTAATGAAATCCTAGCTAAAGGATTTGATTCTCACCATTTTGTTTCTGGTTTGGCTTCTCATTTTAGAGACTTACTAGTTTCTAAAACTCCTGCCACCCTATCCTTATTAGAAGTTGGGGAACAAGCACAAAAAATGTATGGCGTTCAAGCACAAAAATGCACTCCAGAATTCCTATTGAAGGGAATCGAAATTGCTAATGATTGTGATTTAAAGTATAAATTAAGCCAAAATCAGCGACTTCTTGTTGAATTATGCCTAATGCAACTTGCCTCTATCACCTTTGATGGAGAAAAAAAAAAGTTGAGCAATTTATAATTCCTCCTACTTATTTTAGAAAGAATGATTACTCTATAATTGATACTAATATAAGTGTAAAAACTCCAAAAAGTGTAAAAATTGAAAATCACGTAGCTCCAGCTATAGGCATAAAGCCGGAAATCATATTACCTACTGCAGCTCCTACTCCCGCCGTAAAATTTACAACTCCAGAATCTACTGCTCCAAAGATTTCTGCTTTTTCATTGTCTAGCATTCGTGCCAAAAAAGCATTAGAAGAAAGTACTAAGGGAATTGTAAAAGAGGTAGCGCACTTACCAACAGAAGCATTTACAGAAACCGAAATGCTACTGCAATGGACTAAGTATGCTCAGCGTTTAGGTGATAAAGGCTATAAAATAATGGAATCCTTATTGCTTATTAATGATCCAAAACTGGATGGAACAGCAATAACAATTGAACTACCAAACGAAGGTTCTAAATTAGATTTTGAGAAAGAATTAAATGGACTTTTAGGACATTTAAAGGGGCATTTACACAATCACGATATTACAATCGAAGTAATTGTCAATGAAAGTATTGAAAACAAAAGAAGCTTTAATGATCAAGACCGTTACAACAGGCTTCTAGAAATAAATCCAAATATTGAACTTTTACGTACAACATTTGGATTAGATTTAGATGCGTAAATAATATCTTTGGACTATATTTTCCCGTAATACATTGCTTTTACAATCCCATCAGAAAGTCCAATTTTAGGTACATAAATATTTCTCGCACCACTCCATTTCATTGCATTTAGATAAATTCTTACAGCAGGAATAATTACATCGGCACGATCAGGGTTCAACGCTAATTCAGCTATTCTTTGTTCGTACGATAAGGAATTCAAAAATGCATATTGAGAATTGACATACATATATGACAAAGGTTTCTCCTGCATTTTGCCTGACATCTTAAACAATTTATTAATGTTTCCACCAGAACCTATTAATATAACTTCTTCGTAATCTTTTGTATTTACTTTGATCCATTTTTCTATTTCATCCCAAACTACATCGCAAACCATATCGTTTAGCAAACGCACCGTTCCAGCTTTAAACGATCTAGAATTGATTAATTTACCATCAGAAAACAGCGTAAACTCAGTGCTACCACCACCAACATCGACAAAAAGATAGGTTTGATCTGTTTTTATTAAATGGTGTAAATCAGTAGAAGCAATTATAGCAGCTTCTTTCTTTCCATCAATAATTTCTATCTTTATATCTGCCTTTTTCTTGATAATAGCTACAACTTCCTTTCCGTTATATGCTTCTCTCATGGCTGATGTAGCAAATGCCATATATCTTTCAATTTTATGCACTTTCATCAATAGATTAAAAGCTTTCATGGCATCACACATTCTTTCAATATTCTCTTCAGAAATTTCGCCAACAGTAAATGCATCTTGCCCAAGTCTGATGGGAACACGAACCAAGGAACTTTTATTAAATTGAGGTTCTTTTCCCTCCTGTTCTACAATATTGACCATTAGTAAACGCATGGCGTTTGAACCAATATCTATTGCAGCATATTTCTTTATTTTAATCATCTTGTTATAGATTCGTTTATTTTTGAATAAATGGATTTCGTTAGCTACAAAATTCCAACTTGGACTAATTTAGATGCTCTCTTTAATCAATTATTGAAGTTTTTCTTCAGGTTTCATCACTGCTTTAAGCTTCTTTTTATAATAATTATAAGTCTCAAACTGCGCTCTAAAAATAGGATTATGATTGCGAGGTTTATACTTGTTGTCTAGTTTATACGAATGAAAACGCACTTTTACATTCCCTTTCCAACCGATGTTAAAATTATCAATAAGCTCATTTTTTATTCCTTGATCATAGATGGGGCAAGTAACCTCGACACGTCCATCAATATTTCTGGTCATAAAATCAGCGGAAGAAATATATACCTCTGTTTGTCCTGCATTACCAAAAATATACACACGAGAATGTTCTAGATAATGATCTACAATACTTATCGCTTCGATGTTTTCACTCATTCCTGGAATTCCTGGAATCAGCGAACAAATACCTCGCACTTGAAGTTGAATCTTAACTCCTGCCTTACTAGCTTCATACAATTTATCAATCATTGGGAAGTCAGACAAACTATTCATTTTTAGCTTTATATGCGTTTTCCTACCTGCTAATGCATGAGTAATTTCTCTGTCAATTAATTTTATAAATCGTGTTCTAGTATAATGAGGAGAGACAATAAGATGTTTGTAACGGTGCACTCTATAGTTAACATCAAAAAAATCAAATATTTTCATGATATCTTTCAGAATTTGCTGATGGCTTGTAAAAAGTGTTACATCAGTATACACTTTTGCCGTAGATTCATTGAAGTTTCCGGTCGAAATGAAACCATAACGCTTTATCTTATCGTTTTCAAATCTTTCTATAACGCAAATTTTACTGTGAACTTTCAATCCTTTTATACCAAAAATAAGTTCGATACCCTCTAACTGCATTTGTTCAGCATACGAAATATTAGAAGCTTCGTCAAAGCTCGCTTGTAACTCTATTTGCACTGTTACTTTCTTTCCATTTTTAGCAGCATTTATCAGCGAACTAATAATTTGAGAATTCTTGGCTAAACGATATAATGTTATTTTAATGGATATCACTTTAGGATCTAAAGCAGCTTCACGCAAAAACTTCGTTAAGTACGAGAAAGACTGGTAGGGTGCATTTAGCAAATAGTCCTTTTCGCTAATTTTTTCAAGTATACTCCCTTCAAGACTTAATCCCGGAATAGGTAACGGATCAATAGTCTCATATAATAAATCGAATCTTCCTAGATTTGGAAAACTCATATAATCTCTTCTATTGTGATATCGTCCTCCTGGAATTATACTATCTGTAGCTTCGATTTTCATTTTGTCTAGAAAAAAAGACAAAGTATCTTCCTCAATTAATTGATCGTATATAAAACGAACGGGCTCGCCTATTCTTCGTTCTTTTACGCTAAGTGATATTTTTTCGAGCATACTTTTACTCAAATCGCTATCGATATCGAGCTGCGCATCTCGAGTAATTTTTATCATGTGAGCAGAGACACTTTTATAATCAAAAATATTAAAAATGCTACTTAAGTTATGGCGAATAACATCATCAAGGAGTATAATGTATTGCTTGTCATCATTAGATGGCAATACGACAAAACGATTTATAGTTTTAGGAATTTCGATAACAGCGTAACGAATCTCTGAATTTTCATTCATAACTAATTTAATCGCTAAATATCCAGATGTGTCCTTCAAAACCGGAAATTCAGCCAAATCATTTAAAATTATCGTTACTAATTCAGGACTCACTGTTTGGATAAAAAAGTCTTTTAGAAAAATTTCCTGTTCAGTAGAAATATCTGTTTCCGTTATGATGAAGATGTTTTTCGTTTCAAGTTCGCTTTCAATAATATTCAATATTCGTAAACTTTCTGATTGTTGCTGAATAACAATTTCAGTAATATCCTTAACTAATTGCTGAGCTGTAATCCCACCTAAATATTTTTCGCCCGTTATTCCTGACAAGCTCAACCGTCTAATAGATGCAAAACGAACTCTGAAAAACTCATCTAAATTGTTTGAAAAAATGCCTAAAAAACGCAATCTTTCTAATAACGGAACTGTGTTGTCACCAGCTTCCTGAAGTACTCTGGCGTTGAATGCTAACCAGCTTTTTTCTCTTTCAATATATTTATATTCTAATACTTTATTCATCTTAAGTTTTTGGGAAATATTGTTCTCTTAACGCTACCTCTATTTATTAAATTCCAATCATCAGTTTCAAATTTCATGTGTACAAATCCAGATGTTGGAACATTTTCTATAAAAATATCTCCAAATTTATTAACAAAATCTGTAATTGCACCATTATGTCCAAAAAGAATAACAGTTTCACACGTATTACTAAATGACCTTATAAATTTTTCCAATTTATTTTCATCGAAAGTATAAAGGTCCTCTTTATAAATGATACTTTCAAGCGGATAAGCAAAATTTTGAGCGAAAATTAATGCGGTATTTGCCGCTCTTTTTGCTGTACTGGTAAAAAATAGATATGTTTTTGGAACTCTATTTTTAACTTCATTAGAAACAAGATGCGCATCTTTAATACCTTGACAGGTCAAGCCTCTATCCTTATCATGCACTGGAACTTCCCAACTTGATTTTGCATGACGTACTACAATTAAATTTTTCATAGTTAAAAGTCTATTTAAATATTTAGAAAATTTAGTTTGACGTAATAAAAAATTACATCACAATTTACGAAAGAAAGACTAAATGCGCTTCTTTTTTGATCGATTATTTAACAGTTCTAAAAAAGCAAGCTATGGTGAACTTATATGCTAACAGTTGTAAGACAATATACCTAAATTTAACGTTTGTTTAAGTTTAATTAACTAAAATACCGATTTTTATGATTTTTATAACGTTTTAAAAGATCGAATAGAGTACTTAAACGAGTATTTGGGTATTTTATAGAAAAATTAAAAGATGTTAATTTAATTAGAATACTTTTATCCCGTTATTCATTCTTGCCCAGAATAAATAGTCCAATTTTTAAAATATAACTTATGATAATAAGTATCCCAAATCAAATTGTTGACCTACAACAAAACTCTTACTTATCGCAAAACAAATTATTCTTAATTTCTAAGAGAATAGCAAATGTTTATGTCGCACAAACGTATCAATCAAGCAATCTGATACTATTCTTCAAAAATTTAAAGTTTTTATCGATCATTATGAAAACCATAAATTCTTTCTTGTTTTCTAAAGCTCGCATAACAAATTTTCTAAAATTAAATAAGCACACATTTTCAGCCAATACATTAGCTTAACAAAGTAGTAAGTTCTTTATTTTTAAAATCCGAATATTTAAGATTTTAAAAATAAATAATAACTATAAAAACTAAAATTGCCTAATTAAAATCCAAAAAAAATAATATAAACCATAAATCATGAATACATCATTAAACAGCATCAAAAATAGCACTTTCACTTTTCTAGTATTACTTGTTTTTTCAGGCCAGCTATTTGCTCAATCTTCACCTATTAAAATAACTGAATTAAGTTCTTATCTGCTTAATAAACCAGCGGCAAGCAAACAAAGAATGGCAGCTTCAAGTAGTCAAAGCATAGAAGATTTAGTTTTTAAATCGCAGTCAGCAGTTTATTTATCTAGTGGTGTCGTAAAAACGTATGGAGATTATCCTACTTGTCTATACACTGATGCTCAGTCTTTGTCAGGAATTGGAGATCCAAGTATTTTAAAAAATAATATTGAAATTATTAATATAACATTAAAGAATAGATCCGACTTAAACTATAAAGTTGACCTGATGCAATTTTCAGAATTTAGTAGCTTGAAATATTTCTATTTCAATAGTGATTTTACTATAACCGAACAGGAAATTGCAAATATGATAGTAAACTATAATGACCAATATAGCATATTTTATAAAATAGACAAAGCAGAATAGTTGTACCAACCTACAAAACACAGTAAACATGAATAAAATCTACTTTAAAAATATAAATTCCAAATTTCTTTATTTAGTATTAATTATTACAGTTTTATTTGGAAATATATTTGCAGCTTCTGCTCAAGTAAAGGTATCCTTTACACAAAGGGCTTCAACTACTGCTCCTTTTACTAAAAATTATAAAGTGAAGGGGGATTTTACCGTAATTGGAAATACTAATTTAACTTTAGAAAATTACGGAGACAATACTAATAACTCAAACAACAAAATGGTATATGTTGATGTGGATGGAGTTAAGAACACCTTTAATTCTTCATCTTCAACATTAGTTTTACCTACGGACGATGGTAAAGCTTCTGATTGCTCCAATATTGTATTTGCTGGTTTGTATTGGACAGGTAGATCTTCGAATAGTAATAGAAGCAGTAAAACTTTTTCTGTAACTAAAGGTGGCGTTACTAAGGCTTTTGATAAAAGTAAAATTTATTTAAAAGGTCCTAATGACGGTAGTTACACCACAATTTCAGCAAACAAAAATGGGAGTAATGACGAAATTTATTACCCAACAACAGCAGATGGATTGATGTATTCAGCTTATGCTGATGTTACCAATTTTGTAAAAAATCGTGGTATTGGACAATATACTGCCGCTGACATTGCTTTAGTAGAAGGAAATGGTGGAAGTACTGGATACTACGGTGGTTGGTCAATGATTGTGATTTATGAAAATTCTGCCATGAAAAACAGGGATATAACTGTTTTTGATGGTCACGCATACGTAGCAGGTAGTGCTACTTTGAATTATGACATAGATATTAATGGATTTAATGCGGTTCAAACAGGTGAAGTAGGGATTAAAGTAGGAGTAATTGCAGGTGAAGGGGATCGTGATATCGCTGGAGATTATTTTAAAATTCAACAAAAATACACTACTACCTATGCAGACCTTAATCATTCTGGAAACACAACAGATAATTTCTTTAACTCTTCTATTCAAACGGGAGGAAATGCAAGAACTCCAAACTTGATTAACAATACAGGTCTGGACATTAGTATGTTTAAAATTCCAAATACTAATAATACTATTATAGGGAACAATCAAACTACAACAAAATTTAGATATGGTTCAACTCAAGATACTTATGTAATTTTCGCTCTGGCAATGGCTGTTGATGCCTATGTTCCGGAAATGGAAGGTGTTCTTTCTACTACAACAATCAATGGCAGTCCTGTCGTAGGAGCTGGTCCATTTACTGCACAACCAGGGCAAGAATTAGGATATAAAGTTCAAATTAAAAATAAAGGAACCGAAAGTATAAAGAATTCAAAAATTGTAATTCCTGTTCCATACAATGCAACCTATGTTGCTAATAGCGCTACAAAAACTGTTAATTTTAGTCCGTTACCAACGCCAAATAGTTTGACATTTGATCCTACTCTTGGAGCAAATGGATCTATTGTTTGGGACATTGGCACATTACCACTACCTACAAATCCAAATACAGTTTTAGGCGAACTTACTTTTAAATTTAAGACAACTGAAAACTGTGCATTACTAAAAAACACAAGCTGTGACAATAATATTTTAGTAGGCGGTTTAATGAGCGGTACTGGTACTACCTCTTTGGTAAATATTGCAGATAGGCCATTAATTCAAGGTTATTCAACTAGCGGAATTTGTCAAGGAAATGCAATACCTACTCCTCTATCAATCGCTATTGATGCAAATGCTTATATAGCCGCCAATTGCCAGGCTACGCCTACTGTAACTGCATTCACATTTTGCAAAGAAGGAACTACAATTCCTATTACGGACATAGCTGGTGCTTTTCCTCCTGGATCAACATTCTATGATTCACTTGCAAAAACGAATCAGTACACAACTAGTAATCCATTCCCGGCTACCGTAGGGACTAAAACCTATTATGCGATTCCTGCTGGAGCAAGTAGTAGTTGTTATTTCGAATTCACCATTACTGTAACAAGTATTACGTCAACCCCTACCACTACAGATGTGCAATATTGTTTAGGTGATACTGCTATTGCTTTAACAGCTGTTCCTACCAATCCTGCTTTTTCGCTATATTATTACACAAGTCTAACTTCGTCAGCGCAATCATCAATAATACCGCTAACAGATACAGTAGGAGAAGTAACTTATTATGTTGCTGAAGGACAAACTAATTCTTGTATCGGTCCAAAAAAAGCTATTAAGGTAATTATTAATGGAAAACCATCATTAAGTCTTGCTAGTAAAACAGAAATAAAATGTTTTGGAACTACGACAGGAAGTATTGACATTAATACAACGGGTGGAACTGCACCGTTTAACTACACTTGGACAAAAGATGGTAATCCATTCAGTGCAACAACTGAAGATATCAATAACTTATCAGCTGGTCTATATGTAGTGACTGTTTCAGATAAAAATAATTGTTCGTCTGCACAATTATCAGTTACAATCAATGCTGCTCCAGCGCAATTAGTGTTAACGGCTACTGCTGCTCCAATTGCTTGTTTCGGTGATACAACTAGCGTTATTTTAACTACAGTTGGAGGTACAGGTACTTATACTTACGATGCTGCAAATCCTGCTATTACTGCTGTAGCTGCTGGAACCTATACCTATAAAGTGAAAGATGCCAATGGTTGTGAGGCTACTGCTTCAGTGACTATTGCTGCTGCTCCAGCGCAATTAGTGTTAACGGCTACTGCTGCTCCAATTGCTTGTTTCGGTGGTACAACTACTGTAACTTTAACTACAGTTGGAGGTACAGGTACTTATACTTACGATGCTGCAAATCCTGCTATTACTGCTGTAGCTGCAGGAACCTATACCTATAAAGTAACGGACGCTAATGGTTGTGAGGCTACTGCTTCAGTGACTATTGCTGCTGCTCCAGCGCAATTAGTGTTAACGGCTACTGCTGCTCCAATTGCTTGTTTCGGTGGTACAACTACTGTAACTTTAACTACAGTTGGAGGTACAGGTACTTATACTTACGATGCTGCAAATCCTGCTATTACTGCTGTAGCTGCTGGAACCTATACCTATAAAGTGAAAGATGCCAATGGTTGTGAGGCTACTGCTTCAGTGACTATTGCTGCTGCTCCAGCGCAATTAGTGTTGACGGCTACTGCTGCTCCAATTGCTTGTTTCGGTGGTACAACTACTGTAACTTTAACTACAGTTGGAGGTACAGGTACTTATACTTACGATGCTGCAAATCCTGCTATTACTGCTGTAGCTGCTGGAACCTATACCTATAAAGTGAAAGATGCCAATGGTTGTGAGGCTACTGCTTCAGTGACTATTGCTGCTGCTCCAGCGCAATTAGTGTTAACGGCTACTGCTGCTCCAATTGCTTGTTTCGGTGGTACAACTACTGTAACTTTAACTACAGTTGGAGGTACAGGTACTTATACTTACGATGCTGCAAATCCTGCTATTACTGCTGTAGCTGCTGGAACCTATACCTATAAAGTGAAAGATGCCAATGGTTGTGAGGCTACTGCTTCAGTGACTATTGCTGCTGCTCCAGCGCAATTAGTGTTGACTGCTACTGCTGCTCCAATTGCTTGTTTCGGTGGTACAACTACTGTAACTTTAACTACAGTTGGAGGTACAGGTACTTATACTTACGATGCTGCAAATCCTGCTATTACTGCTGTAGCTGCTGGAACCTATACCTATAAAGTGAAAGATGCCAATGGTTGTGAGGCTACTGCTTCAGTGACTATTGCTGCTGCTCCAGCGCAATTAGTGTTAACGGCTACTGCTGCTCCAATTGCTTGTTTCGGTGGTACAACTACTGTAACTTTAACTACAGTTGGAGGTACAGGTACTTATACTTACGATGCTGCAAATCCTGCTATTACTGCTGTAGCTGCAGGAACCTATACCTATAAAGTAACGGACGCTAATGGTTGTGAGGCTACTGCTTCAGTGACTATTGCTGCTGCTCCAGCGCAATTAGTGTTGACTGCTACTGCTGCTCCAATTGCTTGTTTCGGTGGTACAACTACTGTAACTTTAACTACAGTTGGAGGTACAGGTACTTATACTTACGATGCTGCAAATCCTGCTATTACTGCTGTAGCTGCTGGAACCTATACCTATAAAGTGAAAGATGCCAATGGTTGTGAGGCTACTGCTTCAGTGACTATTGCTGCTGCTCCAGCGCAATTAGTGTTAACGGCTACTGCTGCTCCAATTGCTTGTTTCGGTGGTACAACTACTGTAACTTTAACTACAGTTGGAGGTACAGGTACTTATACTTACGATGCTGCAAATCCTGCTATTACTGCTGTAGCTGCTGGAACCTATACCTATAAAGTAACGGACGCTAATGGTTGTGAAGCTACTGCTTCGGTAACTATTAGTGCTGCTCCAGCGCAATTAGTGTTAACGGCTACTGCTGCTCCAATTGCTTGTTTCGGTGGTACAACTACTGTAACTTTAACTACAGTTGGAGGTACAGGTACTTATACTTACGATGCTGCAAATCCTGCTATTACTGCTGTAGCTGCTGGAACCTATACCTATAAAGTGAAAGATGCCAATGGTTGTGAGGCTACTGCTTCAGTGACTATTGCTGCTGCTCCAGCGCAATTAGTGTTAACGGCTACTGCTGCTCCAATTGCTTGTTTCGGTGGTACAACTACTGTAACTTTAACTACAGTTGGAGGTACAGGTACTTATACTTACGATGCTGCAAATCCTGCTATTACTGCTGTAGCTGCTGGAACCTATACCTATAAAGTGAAAGATGCCAATGGTTGTGAGGCTACTGCTTCAGTGACTATTGCTGCTGCTCCAGCGCAATTAGTGTTAACGGCTACTGCTGCTCCAATTGCTTGTTTCGGTGGTACAACTACTGTAACTTTAACTACAGTTGGAGGTACAGGTACTTATACTTACGATGCTGCAAATCCTGCTATTACTGCTGTAGCTGCTGGAACCTATACCTATAAAGTAACGGACGCTAATGGTTGTGAGGCTACTGCTTCAGTGACTATTGCTGCTGCTCCAGCGCAATTAGTGTTAACGGCTACTGCTGCTCCAATTTCATGTTTCGGTGGTACAACTAGCGTTATTTTAAATACAACTGGTGGTACTGGAACGTATACGTACGATGCTGCTAATCCTGCAATCACTGCTTTAACTGCTGGAACCTATACCTATAAAGTGAAAGATGCTAATGGTTGTGAAGCTACTGCTTCAGTTACTATTGATGCTGCTCCTACTCAAGTAGTGTTAACGGCTACGGCTGCTCCAATTTCTTGTTTCGGTGGTACAACTAGCGTTATTTTAAATACAACTGGTGGTACTGGAACGTATACGTACGATGCTGCTAATCCTGCAATCACTGCTTTAACTGCTGGAACCTATACTTATAAAGTGAAAGATGCTAATGGTTGTGAAGCTACTGCTTCAGTTACTATTGATGCTGCTCCTACTCAAGTAGTGTTAACGGCTACGGCTGCTCCAATTTCTTGTTTCGGTGGTACAACTAGCGTTATTTTAAATACAACTGGTGGTACTGGAACGTATACGTACGATGCTGCTAATCCTGCAATCACTGCTTTAACTGCTGGAACCTATACTTATAAAGTGAAAGATGCTAATGGTTGTGAAGCTACTGCTTCGGTTACTATTGATGCTGCTCCTACTCAAGTAGTGTTAACGGCTACAGCTGCTCCAATTTCATGTTTCGGTGGTACAACTAGCGTTATTTTAAATACAACTGGTGGTACTGGAACGTATACGTACGATGCTGCTAATCCTGCAATCACTGCTTTAACTGCTGGAACCTATACCTATAAAGTGAAAGATGCTAATGGTTGTGAAGCTACTGCTTCAGTTACTATTGATGCTGCTCCTACTCAAGTAGTGTTAACGGCTACGGCTGCTCCAATTTCTTGTTTCGGTGGTACAACTAGCGTTATTTTAAATACAACTGGTGGTACTGGAACGTATACGTACGATGCTGCTAATCCTGCAATCACTGCTTTAACTGCTGGAACCTATACTTATAAAGTGAAAGATGCTAATGGTTGTGAAGCTACTGCTTCAGTTACTATTGATGCTGCTCCTACTCAAGTAGTGTTAACGGCTACGGCTGCTCCAATTTCTTGTTTCGGTGGTACAACTAGCGTTATTTTAAATACAACTGGTGGTACTGGAACGTATACGTACGATGCTGCTAATCCTGCAATCACTGCTTTAACTGCTGGAACCTATACTTATAAAGTGAAAGATGCTAATGGTTGTGAAGCTACTGCTTCGGTTACTATTGATGCTGCTCCTACTCAAGTAGTGTTAACGGCTACAGCTGCTCCAATTTCATGTTTCGGTGGTACAACTAGCGTTATTTTAAATACAACTGGTGGTACTGGAACGTATACGTACGATGCTGCTAATCCTGCAATCACTGCTTTAACTGCTGGAACTTATACTTATAAAGTGAAAGATGCCAATGGTTGTGAAGCTACTGCTTCGGTAACTATTAGTGCTGCTCCAGCGCAATTAGTGTTGACTGCTACTGCTGCTCCAATTGCTTGTTTCGGTGGTACAACTACTGTAACTTTAACTACAGTTGGAGGTACAGGTACTTATACGTACGATGCTGCAAATCCTGCTATTACTGCTGTAGCTGCTGGAACCTATACCTATAAAGTGAAAGATGCCAATGGTTGTGAAGCTACTGCTTCAGTGACTATTGCTGCTGCTCCAACGCAATTAGTGTTAACGGCTACGGCTGCTCCAATTTCTTGTTTCGGTGGTACAACTAGCGTTATTTTAAATACAACTGGTGGTACTGGAACTTATACGTACGATGCTGCTAATCCTGCAATCACTGCTTTAACTGCTGGAACCTATACTTATAAAGTGAAAGATGCTAATGGTTGTGAAGCTACTGCTTCGGTTACTATTGATGCTGCTCCTACTCAAGTAGTGTTAACGGCTACAGCTGCTCCAATTTCATGTTTCGGTGGTACAACTAGCGTTATTTTAAATACAACTGGTGGTACTGGAACGTATACGTACGATGCTGCTAATCCTGCAATCACTGCTTTAACTGCTGGAACCTATACTTATAAAGTGAAAGATGCTAATGGTTGTGAAGCTACTGCTTCGGTTACTATTGATGCTGCTCCTACTCAAGTAGTGTTAACGGCTACAGCTGCTCCAATTTCATGTTTCGGTGGTACAACTAGCGTTATTTTAAATACAACTGGTGGTACTGGAACGTATACGTACGATGCTGCTAATCCTGCAATCACTGCTTTAACTGCTGGAACCTATACCTATAAAGTGAAAGATGCTAATGGTTGTGAAGCTACTGCTTCGGTTACTATTGATGCTGCTCCTACTCAAGTAGTGTTAACGGCTACAGCTGCTCCAATTTCATGTTTCGGTGGTACAACTAGCGTTATTTTAAATACAACTGGTGGTACTGGAACGTATACGTACGATGCTGCTAATCCTGCAATCACTGCTTTAACTGCTGGAACCTATACCTATAAAGTGAAAGATGCTAATGGTTGTGAAGCTACTGCTTCAGTGACTATTGCTGCTGCTCCAGCGCAATTAGTGTTAACGGCTACGGCTGCTCCAATTTCTTGTTTCGGTGGTACAACTAGCGTTATTTTAAATACAACTGGTGGTACTGGAACGTATACGTACGATGCTGCTAATCCTGCAATCACTGCTTTAACTGCTGGAACCTATACTTATAAAGTGAAAGATGCTAATGGTTGTGAAGCTACTGCTTCGGTTACTATTGATGCTGCTCCTACTCAAGTAGTGTTAACGGCTACAGCTGCTCCAATTTCATGTTTCGGTGGTACAACTAGCGTTATTTTAAATACAACTGGTGGTACTGGAACGTATACGTACGATGCTGCTAATCCTGCAATCACTGCTTTAACTGCTGGAACTTATACTTATAAAGTGAAAGATGCCAATGGTTGTGAAGCTACTGCTTCGGTAACTATTAGTGCTGCTCCAGCGCAATTAGTGTTGACTGCTACTGCTGCTCCAATTGCTTGTTTCGGTGGTACAACTACTGTAACTTTAACTACAGTTGGAGGTACAGGTACTTATACGTACGATGCTGCAAATCCTGCTATTACTGCTGTAGCTGCTGGAACCTATACCTATAAAGTGAAAGATGCCAATGGTTGTGAAGCTACTGCTTCAGTGACTATTGCTGCTGCTCCAACGCAATTAGTGTTAACGGCTACGGCTGCTCCAATTTCTTGTTTCGGTGGTACAACTAGCGTTATTTTAAATACAACTGGTGGTACTGGAACTTATACGTACGATGCTGCTAATCCTGCAATCACTGCTTTAACTGCTGGAACCTATACTTATAAAGTGAAAGATGCTAATGGTTGTGAAGCTACTGCTTCGGTTACTATTGATGCTGCTCCTACTCAAGTAGTGTTAACGGCTACAGCTGCTCCAATTTCATGTTTCGGTGGTACAACTAGCGTTATTTTAAATACAACTGGTGGTACTGGAACGTATACGTACGATGCTGCTAATCCTGCAATCACTGCTTTAACTGCTGGAACCTATACCTATAAAGTGAAAGATGCTAATGGTTGTGAAGCTACTGCTTCGGTTACTATTGATGCTGCTCCTACTCAAGTAGTGTTAACGGCTACAGCTGCTCCAATTTCATGTTTCGGTGGTACAACTAGCGTTATTTTAAATACAACTGGTGGTACTGGAACGTATACGTACGATGCTGCTAATCCTGCAATCACTGCTTTAACTGCTGGAACCTATACCTATAAAGTGAAAGATGCTAATGGTTGTGAAGCTACTGCTTCGGTTACTATTGATGCTGCTCCTACTCAAGTAGTGTTAACGGCTACAGCTGCTCCAATTTCATGTTTCGGTGGTACAACTAGCGTTATTTTAAATACAACTGGTGGTACTGGAACGTATACGTACGATGCTGCTAATCCTGCAATCACTGCTTTAACTGCTGGAACCTATACCTATAAAGTGAAAGATGCTAATGGTTGTGAAGCTACTGCTTCAGTGACTATTGCTGCTGCTCCAGCGCAATTAGTGTTAACGGCTACGGCTGCTCCAATTGCTTGTTTCGGTGGTACAACTACTGTAACTTTAACTACAGTTGGAGGTACAGGTACTTATACTTACGATGCTGCTAATCCTGCTATTACTGCTGTAGCTGCTGGAACCTATACCTATAAAGTGAAAGATGCCAATGGTTGTGAAGCTACTGCTTCGGTAACTATTAGTGCTGCTCCAGCGCAATTAGTGTTGACTGCTACTGCTGCTCCAATTGCTTGTTTCGGTGGTACAACTACTGTAACTTTAACTACAGTTGGAGGTACAGGTACTTATACGTACGATGCTGCAAATCCTGCTATTACTGCTGTAGCTGCTGGAACCTATACCTATAAAGTGAAAGATGCCAATGGTTGTGAAGCTACTGCTTCAGTGACTATTGCTGCTGCTCCAACGCAATTAGTGTTAACGGCTACGGCTGCTCCAATTTCTTGTTTCGGTGGTACAACTAGCGTTATTTTAAATACAACTGGTGGTACTGGAACTTATACGTACGATGCTGCTAATCCTGCAATCACTGCTTTAACTGCTGGAACCTATACTTATAAAGTGAAAGATGCTAATGGTTGTGAAGCTACTGCTTCGGTTACTATTGATGCTGCTCCTACTCAAGTAGTGTTAACGGCTACAGCTGCTCCAATTTCATGTTTCGGTGGTACAACTAGCGTTATTTTAAATACAACTGGTGGTACTGGAACGTATACGTACGATGCTGCTAATCCTGCAATCACTGCTTTAACTGCTGGAACCTATACCTATAAAGTGAAAGATGCTAATGGTTGTGAAGCTACTGCTTCGGTTACTATTGATGCTGCTCCTACTCAAGTAGTGTTAACGGCTACAGCTGCTCCAATTTCATGTTTCGGTGGTACAACTAGCGTTATTTTAAATACAACTGGTGGTACTGGAACTTATACGTACGATGCTGCTAATCCTGCAATCACTGCTTTAACTGCTGGAACCTATACTTATAAAGTGAAAGATGCTAATGGTTGTGAAGCTACTGCTTCGGTTACTATTGATGCTGCTCCTACTCAAGTAGTGTTAACGGCTACAGCTGCTCCAATTTCATGTTTCGGTGGTACAACTAGCGTTATTTTAAATACAACTGGTGGTACTGGAACGTATACGTACGATGCTGCTAATCCTGCAATCACTGCTTTAACTGCTGGAACCTATACCTATAAAGTGAAAGATGCTAATGGTTGTGAAGCTACTGCTTCAGTGACTATTGCTGCTGCTCCAGCGCAATTAGTGTTAACGGCTACGGCTGCTCCAATTGCTTGTTTCGGTGGTACAACTACTGTAACTTTAACTACAGTTGGAGGTACAGGTACTTATACTTACGATGCTGCAAATCCTGCTATTACTGCTGTAGCTGCTGGAACCTATACCTATAAAGTGAAAGATGCCAATGGTTGTGAGGCTACTGCTTCGGTAACTATTAGTGCTGCTCCAGCGCAATTAGTGTTAACTGCTACTGCTGCTCCAATTGCTTGTTTCGGTGGTACAACTACTGTAACTTTAACTACAGTTGGAGGTACAGGTACTTATACTTACGATGCTGCTAATCCTGCTATTACTGCTGTAGCTGCTGGAACCTATACCTATAAAGTGAAAGATGCCAATGGTTGTGAGGCTACTGCTTCAGTGACTATTACCCAACCTGCAGCAGCAATTACTTCAGTAGCTATTGTAACAAATAATAGCAATTGTGTGGGATGTAGTAATGGCACCATAACGCAAACTGTTTCTGGAGGAACTTCTCCATATACCTACTTATGGTCAAATGGTGCTACAACAAAAGATCTTACTAATTTGACAAAAGGCACGTATAGCGTTGAAATTAAAGACCAAAATGGTTGTACCGGAAATTATACTTATGCAGTTACAGAATCAGGTATTGCTCTTGTGAAAACAGCAACAGTGAGTGGAACGGGTAAAGTGGGTGATGTGATCACGTATACTTTTGCAGTAACCAATACTGGAAATACTTCACTTACGAATGTAGTAGTGATTGATCCAATGGTAGGTTTAACCATTACTGGAAACCCAATTGCAACTCTTGCAGTAGGCGCTTCTAATGCCACTATCAAAGGAACGTACACCATTACTCAGGCAGATATCGATGCGGGCAAAGTAGTCAACACGGCTTTAGCTACGGCGAAAGATCCAAAAGGAAATGACGTAACGGATATCTCTGGTACTTCAGTTGATAACAACACCCCTACTGACACTCCGCTAACGCAAAATCCAAGTATTGCTCTTGTGAAAACAGCAACAGTGAGTGGAACGGGTAAAGTGGGTGATGTGATTACCTATACTTTTGCAGTAACCAATACTGGAAATACTTCGCTTACGAATGTAGTAGTAACCGATCCAATGGTAGGTTTAACCATTACTGGAAACCCAATTGCAACTCTTGCAGTAGGGGCTTCTAATGCCACTATCAAAGGAACGTACACCATTACTCAGGCAGATATCGATGCGGGTAAAGTAGTTAACACGGCTTTAGCAACGGCTCAAGATCCAAAAGGAAATGACATAACAGATATCTCTGGTACTTCAGTTGATAACAACACCCCTACTGACACTCCGCTAACGCAAAATCCAAGTATTGCTCTTGTGAAAACAGCAACAGTGAGTGGAACGGGTAAAGTGGGTGATGTAATCACTTATACTTTTGCAGTAACCAATACTGGAAATACTTCGCTTACGAATGTAGTAGTAACTGATCCAATGGTAGGTTTAACCATTACTGGAAACCCAATTGCAACTCTTGCAGTAGGCGCTTCTAATGCCACTATCAAAGGAACGTACACCATTACTCAGGCCGATATCGATGCGGGCAAAGTAGTCAACACGGCTTTAGCTACGGCTCAAGATCCAAAAGGAAATGACGTAACAGATATCTCTGGTACTTCAGTTGATAACAACACCCCTACTGACACTCCGCTAACGCAAAAAGGAAGTATTGTCTTGGTGAAAAAAGGCGTGTTTGCTGACACTAATAATGATGGTTTTGCTCAAGCGGGTGAAAAAATCAATTATAGTTTCACAGTAACAAACACTGGAAATGTAACAGTTACTAATATCGCTATTGCCGATCCAATGCCAGGATTGACTATCACGAATAGCCCAATCGCTTCTCTCCTTGCTGGAGCAAATGCAACAGTAACTGGAACATATATCCTTACTCAAGCTGATGTTGATGCTGGTAAAGTGACTAACTCGGCTCTAGCAACTGGTAAAGATCCTAACGGAAAAGATGTGAAAGATATTTCTGGAACTACTGTAGAAAATGATACGCCTACTACTACTCCATTAGTACAAAGTGCAAAATTAGAAGTTGTTAAAACCGCTTCGACAGATGGTTATAGTTTAGCAGGAGATGTAATTAGTTATACTATCGAAGTGAAAAACACGGGTACTGTATCCTTGTATCAAATACTAGTAACTGACCCATTAACTGGATTGAGTACAACTATAGCAAGCTTAGCACCTGGTCGTTCTCAACTATTTAACGAAAACTATACGATAACTAAAATTGATCTAGTAAATAATACTGTTTCTAATACTGCTACTGCAAATGGATTTACGCCAAATAACACTAGTATCAGCGCTTCAGACTCTGTAGATGTTGAAAAGTCTCTAGTATTAGGTTGTGGAACAATTCTAGTTCATAATGCCTTCTCTCCAAATGGAGACGGAATAAATGATGTATTTACAATTGATAACATTGGTGATACTTCTTGTTATCCTGAGAATACAGTTGAAATTTATAACCGCTGGGGTGTATTAGTTTTTGAAACTAAAAACTATAACAACCAAAGTAATAATTTCGAAGGTATCTCTCGTGGAAGAACAACTATTAGCCAATCGACTGGTTTACCAACTGGAACGTATTTCTACATTTTAAATTACACTTCCGTTGATGGAAATGGTGATATTCAAACTAATAAAAAGGACGGGTACTTATACCTTACCAAATAATTTTAACTAATTTTAAATCCTGAGGATTACTAAATTTTCCTCAGGATTAAAATATAGAATTAGCTAATACATTTAGCACTAATAACATTATTCTAATCGGAATTGTATGTCTTTCAAAGGAACTAGTTTAACCCCAACAATAAAACTACTATGAGAACAAAAATATTTTTAATCTTTTTGATGTTTACAGCTTTTGTGAGTTTTGCACAACAAGATGCTCAATATACACAATACATGTATAACACAATTAATGTCAATCCAGCATACGCAGGTTCTAGAGGAGCAATGAGTATTTTTGCTTTACATAGAACCCAGTGGGTAGGTTTAGATGGAGCTCCAGTTACTAATGTAGCTTCTATAAACACTCCTTTAAATGATAGCAACTTAGGTTTAGGTGTTACCTTTATCAATGATAAAATTGGGCCAACGAATGAAAATACTATTTCTGCTGATTTATCATATACTATTCCTACATCGGAGAATTATAAACTTTCGTTTGGTATGAAAGCTACCGCTAATCTATTCAATTTAGACATGACAAAATTGAATCCTGTAGATGCTTTCCCATTAGATCCTTCTATGCAGAATATAAAGAATGAATTTTCACCAAATATTGGAGCTGGTCTTTACTTGCATTCAGATAAAGCATACATAGGGTTTTCGATTCCAAATTTTATTGAATCAAATCGCTACGATGACAATGAAGTAGCTATTTTCAAAGAAAAAATAAACTACTATTTGATGGCAGGTTATGTATTCGATTTAAGTAGTGAAGTAAAATTCAAACCAGCTGTTCTTTCTAAAATGGTCGTAGGAGCTCCACTTCAACTAGATATCTCAGGAAACTTCATGTTTAGCGAGAAATTCACTATTGGACTTGCTTATAGATGGAGTGCTGCTTTGAGTGCAATGGTAGGTTTTCAAGTTTCTGACGGAATGTACATAGGTTACGGATATGACCGCGAGACAACCAAATTAAATAATTATAATTCTGGTTCACATGAAATATTCTTGCGTTATGAAATATTCAAAAACAATGATAAAATCACAACTCCACGATTCTTCTAAAAACAAATAGTATGAAAAATAATATACTTCTTTATATCACATTAATATTCGCTTTTTCATCGAATATATACGCTCAAGAAGCAAAGGTTAAAGCAGCGGAAAAACAGTACGAAAAATACGCTTATATTGACGCAATAAAAACCTATGAAAAAGTTGCTGAAAAAGGGTACAAATCAGTGGACCTCTTTAAAAATTTAGGAAATTCTTACTTCTTCAACGGTGAGCTTGAAAAAGCATCGAAATGGTATGGCGAATTATTCGCAATGAATACTGGCGATTTAGAAGCAGAATATTATTTCCGCTATGCAAATTCTTTGAGATCGGTTGGCGAAAATGATAAAGCTAACGAATATCTAAAACTATTCAATCAAAAATCGGGAAATGATAGTCGCGGAAAACTGTTTATGAAAAATGTAAACTATCTTGATGCGATAAAAGCTAATTCTGGAAGGTATAAAATTGAAGATGCTGGAGTAAACTCTGAGTATTCTGATTACGGAACTGCGATAAACGGTAATGAAATCGTATTTGCATCAGCACGAGATACAGGAAGTCTAGGACAAAGAAAACACAAATGGACGAATCAACATTTCACGAATTTATATTCAGCTACTTTAGGAGAAGACATGACTCCAGGTAAAACTCAAAAGTTTGATGCTAACATAAAGTCGAGATTCAATGAGTCTACTCCTATTTTTAGTAAAGATGGAAAAACAATCTACTTTACAAGAAATAACTTTTTAGACGGTAAAAAAGGAAAAGATGCAAATAAAGTAACCTTAATAAAAATATATAAAGCTACTTTAGAAAATGAGAAATGGACTAAAATAACAGAACTTCCTTTTAATAGCGACAATTACAGCGTAGCACACCCTGCACTAAGTCCTGACGGAAATACCCTTTATTTTGCTTCAGATATGCCCGGAACTTTAGGACAATCTGATTTGTTTAAAGTAAAAATTAACAGTGATGGCACTTATGGAACTCCCGAAAATTTGGGGAATACAATTAACACCGAAGGAAGAGAAACCTTTCCATTTGTAAGTGATGAGAATGAATTGTATTTCGCATCTGATGGTCATCCAGGTTTAGGCGGATTAGACGTATTCGTAACTACTATTAATCCAAACGGCTCTTTTGGAGATGTGCAAAATTTAGGTTCTGATATAAATTCTCCAAAAGATGATTTTGCTTATTTAATTGAAACAAAATCGAGAAGAGGTTTTTTTAGTTCGAACAAAGATGGAGGAAAGGGTTATGATGATATTTATAAATTTTTAGAAGAAAGAAGAATTACTTGTCAACAGTTATTACATGGAGAAATTACAGATTTTGCTACTGCAAAAATACTTCCTGGAAGTAAAGTAACGTTATTTGATAGCCAATTTAACAATGTTAGTACAACTACTTCTGATGATAAAGGAGCATATTCTTTTGCTGTTGAGTGTGGAAAAACATATTATGTAAGAGCACAAAAACAAGATTACAAGACAAAAGAAGAAAAGATTACAATAGCTAGTGAAAATGGAAAAACATACTTACCTATTGCACTAGAAAATGAAAAATGTATTGTAAGTATAGGAGATGATCTTGGTAAATGCTTCAAAATTAAAATGATTTATTTTGATTTAGACAAATCAAATATTAGAAGAGAAGCAGCACTTGATTTAGAAAAAATACTAGATGTATTGAATCAAAATCCAGCGATGAAGTTAGATATTCGTTCTCATACTGATAGTAGACAAACATTTAAATACAATCAAGCGTTATCTGAAAGAAGAGCTAAATCGACTATCAACTGGTTAATTAAAAATGGTATCAATCCAAACCGATTAACTGGAAAAGGATATGGTGAAACGCAGTTAGTTAATAAATGTGCTGACAATGTGGAATGTACAGAAGCAGAACACCAAATGAACCGAAGAAGTGAATTTATCATCACTGCTTTATAGAAGAAACTAATTAAGATTAAAAGGCTGTCCGGAAAGACAGCCTTTTTTTATAGCCAAAATTCAAAGCTAATTTAGAATCTAGACACCTTTTCGTAGCCTATAAGTTTTAGTGCTAAACAGATCATTAAAAGGACAACCCAAAGACCGCCTCTGCCCTATTCACGCAAGTGTAGATTGGCTTTATATTAAATCAAAATGGATAAACACTTAGAAGAATATAGCATGGTTAATAACACGACGTGTTGTAGAAACTAATTTAGACTGATAAGTAGCCAATAAGAGAACTTTAAGCTAGCTACTATCAGCTATGAGCATAAAAAGGGCAGGTTTTAAGGCAAGATGCGATTAATAGCCAGCAAAATCATACCTCAACTGCTAATAAACTGTAAAAAAAAATCATATCTTTTTTTTTTCGGACTATGGCTACTAAAAATAAGTGGTTTGGGATTGCTCTAAAAAATAAAAGGCTGTCTTTTGGGGATAAGACAGCCTTTCAAATATAAACAAACTCAACTTAAATTTTAGCAAAGATATTAGTATAATACTTTCTACCATTTGCCGGATCTTCTTTGATTGCAATTCCAAAATGGGTGAAATCACCTTCAATATTTACTTTGTGACCAGGACTAGCTAACCAAGCATCTAAAACTGCTTTTGGCGTTTTGTAATTATAAGCAATGTTCTCACTCACCGCTTTAGCTCGTAAAGTCCTCATGATATTTTCTGAGCGAGCAACAAAATCATTATGATTAAAAACATTGTTTGCAATCATATAATTATCATGCTCCTCTGACTTGTATGACATATGGTTGATTTTTTCCAAACGATTTAAACCGATACTAACTCTATGAGCATTAATCAAATCCATAGTCTCTAACTCTATCGAATTATAAGAATAATTAACGACTCTTTCTACAGCTGTAGGATTCACTTGGTTTTCAGAAGAATCTGAAGAACATGAATTCATAGTAATCATAATAGCTCCTAGCAATAAGGTACGAAGTAGATTTAGATTCATAACTGTAGTAGTTTAAACTTAAAGTAGATTGTGGGGCAAACAACTTTAAAAAATCAATAGTATATTTTACTTTCTTCGTCAAACATAATTATTTTATCGTTTAAATACCAAAAATAACCGATGAACTACATAATAAAAATACTATTATAATAAATAACCTACATTAAGACGATAAACGTTCGATTTTCCATGAATAATCTTCTTGGCTGGTATATCTAATTCTGTCATGTAATCGATTCGGCCTTCCTTGCCAAAATTCTACGGATAAAGGCGTTACTAAAAATCCGCCACAATGTTCCGGTCTTGGAATGACAATTCCTTCATAATCAATTTCGAGCTGTTTTAAATTTTCTTCTAAAAAAAAACAGCAGAAAGAATTACCTTAGTTTTGTTTGACACTATGACACTCAATTTACCTGCGTCTAGCCGAAATTCGAAAAAATTATTTGAAATATTTATGGTGTTCTTTTGCGCAATTCTTTTTCTGACCACTTACCGCTCTTATTTGTACCAAAAAAAAACAAAGATTAGAATTTTCGGTGTTAGCACTACCGTTTATTGAATTGCAGTTAGTACTAATACCTGTTTTGTCATTTCTACAAAAAATAAAAGGCTGTCTTTTGGGGATAAGACAGCCTTTCAAATATAAACAAACTCAACTTAAATTTTAGCAAAGATATTAGTGTAATACTTTCTACCGTTTGCCGGATTTTCTTTGATTGCAATTCCAAAATGCGTAAAATTACCTTCAATATTTACTTTATGTCCAGGACTAGCCAACCAAGCATCTAAAACTGCTTTTGGTGTTTTGTAATTATAAGCAATGTTTTCACTCACCGCTTTAGCTCCCAAAGTTTTCATGATATTTTCTGAGCGAGCAACAAAATCATTATGATTTACAACATTGTTTGCAATCATATAATTATCATGCTCCTCTGACTTGTATGACATATGGTTTATTTTTTCCAAACGATTTAAACCGATACTAACTCTATGAGCATTAATCAACTCCATAGTCTCTAACTCTATCGAATTATAAGAATAGTCAACCACTTTTTGTACAGCTGTAGCATTCGCTTGGTTTTCAGAAGAATCTGAAGAACACGAATTCATAGTAATCATAATAGCTCCAAGCAATAAGGTACGAAGTAGATTTAGATTCATAATTTTAGTATTTTAAGCTTAAAGTAGATTGTGGGGCAAACAACTTTAAAAAATAAATAATATGTTTTGCTTTCTTTCTCAAACATAATTATTTTATCGTTAAAACACCAAAAATAATCGATGAACTACATAATAAAAATACTATTATAATAAATAACCTACATTAAGACGACAAACGTTCGATATTCCATGAACAATCTTCTTGGCTGGTATATCTAATTCTGTCATGTAATCGATTCGGTCTTCCTTGCCAAAATTCTACGGATAAAGGGGTTACTAAAAATCCGCCCCAATGTTCCGGTCTTGGAATGACAATTCCTTCATAATCACTTTCGAGCTGTTTTAAGTTTTCTTCTAAAAAAGCACGTGATGGCACCACCTCACTTTGGTTTGACACTATGGCGCCCAACTTACTTCCCTCAGGTCTAGATTCGAAATAATTATCCGAAACATTTGCAGCAGTTTTACGAGCAATTCCCTTTATGATTACTTGGCGCTCTAATGTGTGCCAAAAAAAAGAAAGACATACGTTAGGATTTTCTGCAATCGCTTTTCCTTTTTCGGAATTGTAATTAGTATAAAATATAAAACCTTCTTCTGTAAACTTTTTTAACAACACTACTCTTGACTTTGGAAAGCCATCTAAGCCAATTGTAGCTACCGTCATTGCATTAACTTCGCTATCGCCACCAAAGTCTTCTACTTCGTGAAACCATCTATTAAATAAGTTAATTGGATCTTCAGGGATATTAGATTCTAATAACTCACTCTTCTCATACGATTTTCTATAATTACTTAAATCATTCATATTCTATATTTTAAATTGTTAGTACGTCAAATCATTCGATTTAAACAATCGAAAAATCCAATAGCAGTGCTATTAAGTATATTGATTTCTTTAAAATTCAAAGATTTTTCCATCATCAGCTAATAAGACTTCGGAAAAGATAGTTTCTGCTTCTTGCTTAAACATTTCGATGTTCTCATATCGAGTAGAATAATGCCCTAAAATTAATTGCTTTACATTAGATTTCAAAGCAATCGTCGCCGCTTCTTTAGCAGTGGAATGTAGTGTTTTAAGAGCCAAATTTTCTTCTGATTGCAAGAAAGTTGCTTCGTGATACAAAATATCTGCATTTATGATAATAGGAATTACGGCTTCATGGTAGGCTGTATCAGAACAAAAAGCATAACTTTTAGCAGGAATAGGATCAAAACTCAACTTTTCATTTTCGATAACCCTTCCATCTTCTAACGTAATGTCTTTACCATTTTTTATTTTTTGATAGTAACAGGACTCGATTTCATAATTTTGAACTGCATCTACATTAAGTTTTCGTTCACCTACTTTTTCTTGGAACAAAAAACCATTAGTATAAACACGATGATGCAACGGAATCGTTTTGATTAAAACTTTATCATCTTCGAATACTATTTCGCTTTCCTTTGATTGCAATTCGTGAAAAAATAAATCAAAATGGGTCCATGAATTAGACAAACGCAATTGCATGGTAATAATCTCTTTTATCCCTTTTGGACCATGAATATGCAAATCAGTAGTTCTACCCAATAAACTGAATGTAGACACTAAACCAATTAATCCAAAAAAGTGATCGCCGTGTAAATGCGAAATAAAAATATGATTAATCTTAGAAAACTTAATTTTATTTTTGCGTAATTGTACCTGAGTACCTTCACCACAGTCGATCAAAAAAAGTCTGTTTTTAATTTCTAAAATTTGCGAAGTAGGATTGGTAAATGTGCGAGGTGTAGCTGCATAGCAACCAAGTATGGTTAGTTTCAATTTTTTGCGTATTCAGTTGTTTGCTTCTAAGATAAATTATAGGACAAGTTTTAATCGGCGACCACCAACTCATCTAAAATCCTAAATCTCTCTCGATTTCCTCCATTGCAATGATATCATTAGCCTCCAGCATTGACGGCACAACTGCTAACTTAGCAGGAACGGCATTATAATCAAAATCGGAAGCAACGACGATAAAAGATTTTTTGGCTTTTTTATGTTGTTTTGATAAAGGCATAAAAGATTTAATATCGTTCACAGATAGCTTATCATGATTGAGTAAATCAATTATTAAGTTATGATTTTCAAATGATTTATATTGGTGTGTAACCTTCATTAAAAAAGAAGTGCAATCACCTTGTGTATCTTTAATTGTTATCGTGTGGGATTTTTGATCTACTTTCATAATAATTAGTTTAAGAGACTGCAAAAAAGCAGCCCGATTACACAATGAGCTAATTTACAAAGATTTCCGGTTAGTTACTGTATTTTTGACGCTAAAAGATAAATAACCGCCATCCTGATGGCAACACCATTTTCTACTTGGTTTAAAATAACCGATTGACCAGAATCAGCCACTTCACTTGTGATCTCGACACCACGATTAATAGGTCCGGGATGCATGATTACAATTTCTTTATTTAGCGACTCTAAAAGTGATTTATCGACTCCATATTGCTGCGCATATTCCCTAGTTGATGGAAAATAATTCACATCCATTCGTTCGTTTTGTACCCGCAACATATTAGCTACATCACACCATTCTAATGCTTTTCTTAAATCAGATTCCACAGTAACTCCTAATGACTCAATATGTCTTGGTATAAGTGTTTTAGGTCCACAAACCTTCACCTCAGCGCCTTGCATTTGCAAAGCATATATATTAGATAAAGCAACTCTAGAATGTAGAACATCACCTACAATTACTACTTTTTTACCCGCAACTTCTCCTAGTCTTTCTCTAATGGAATAACTGTCTAATAAAGCTTGAGTAGGATGTTCATGAGCGCCATCACCTGCGTTTACAATACTTGCTTTTACATTTTTAGATAAAAAATAAGCGGCTCCAGGATTAGCATGACGCATAACCACCATATCCACTTTCATCGAAAGTATGTTATTTACTGTATCGATTAGCGTTTCGCCTTTTTTTACAGAAGATTGTGCAGCTGAAAAGCTAATTACATCTGCTGACAACCTTTTTTGAGCAAGTTCAAAAGATAATTTTGTTCTAGTACTATTTTCGAAAAAAATATTGGCAATGGTAATATCTCGTAACGAAGGCACTTTCTTTATAGGTCTATTAATGACTTCCTTAAAATGATCGGCTGTTTCAAATATTAGGTCAATATCATTTTTGTTGATATATTTTATGCCTAATAAATGATTTACGCTTAATTCTTTCATTTTTATTACGATTATTAGTTTTTAATAGTTAGCGTTTTTACACCTACTAACTTGTAATTAAATACACTCCATCCTCACCATCATTTTCTTTCCAACTCACTTTCACCTTTTCGTTATTAATCGCATCCACTTGTCGACCTCGATAATCAGGTTGAATAGGTAAATTACGGCTAAAACGCCTGTCTATTAATACTAAAAGTTCAATTTCAGAAGGTCTTCCAAAAGATTGTATAGCCGTCAATGCCGATCGAATGCTTCGTCCAGTGAACAAAACATCATCTATAAAAATGACTTTTTTATTTTCAACAATAAAGTTAATCTTGGTTTTATTTGCTTCTAGTGGCTTTTCAGTTCTACGGAAATCATCTCTAAAAAAAGTGATATCTAAGTAACCCAATTGAATTTCAGGAGTTTGGTATTCTTGTTCTAAAATTTCTTTTAAACGCTCCGCCAAAAAAACGCCTCTGGGCTGAATGCCGACTAAAATAGTATTTGAAAAATCGAAGTGTTTTTCAATTAATTGACAGGCCAAACGGTGTAATATGATAGTAACTTCTTTTGCAGTAAGTAATACTTTTTGACTCATAGTGGTTTATATTGTTTGGTGCGGCAAATATACGAATTCCAATTTATGATTTAATAATTAAAAACACAGAAAATAATTGGTCGCAATACTTTTACTCGCACATTCTATTTTTAGTTATTATTTAAAAGTTGTAACGACCGTTCCTAATGGCTTTTAAACTCAATAACAGAAAAATTAAATGACCACACCCTATTTTTCAATCTCATCTAAATTCCATTTCAAAAAAAATGTATTGAAAATCAAACGGAACCAAATTACATAATAAAACGATAAAATTTTGTAACAACGTAAATATACACTTGGAGTAATTTTACATTTCAACCTAAACTTAGAAATCATGCAAAAACAAATAACTCGAATCTTAATGCTTTTTGTAGTATTATTTTCATTTTCAAGCTGCTCTGTAATTGAAGGAATATTTAAAGCCGGAATGGGTGTTGGTATCTTTATAGTTGTTGCTATTATCGCAGTAATTATTTTTATTATCAGCAAAGTTTCTGGGAAAAAATAAATGGCAAGTTTATACCAATCATTTTTATAAAAAAGTGTTTAGTACGTCACTATTAAACTTCTCTAAATCATTAATAAAGTTAAGTCATAACTTACTTAATGGTTAAAAATAAATACAATTTTGAATTGCCGTTTGAAACCAAAAAAAAAGAGCACGATTTCGTGCTCTTTTTTATTGGTTTAAACTCATTTTATTAGTTCACCAAGAAAAGTGCATTACTAAATAATACGTTTCCATTTTCCCAGAAGCCTCTAAACAATGGATTATCGATCATATAAACAATAGTCCCATCACCTTTGTGCTCCACAGCAAAACTCACTGTATTGTTAAGTTTCTTTTTTACTTGATTACCTATAAAACCGTAACTTTTATAATCTTTTGGTACATAGGCCACATTTACAGCATTTTTCAACAAAGAATAATGATTGCTATCCGTCTTTAGACTGAAATATTTATCTCCTAACCCAAAAGACAATGGATGGGTTTTATTCAGTACGTTTTCTATTATTGCGCCCGGAATCGATTTTGAAATTTCTCTTCGTTCTGAATCGTGAAAATCTAAAAAACGTTCTTTTAACGCTATTGAATCATTTTCCTTCTCTGAATTCAATTTATCTTCATCGCTTGCAAAAGGACTTAAAGCATAGCCTTCTTTTCCATCAAAAAGAGAAAGTGCTCCGTTCATTGCAATTACTTTTCCTCCATTTTTGATCCACTCACCTATTTTCTTCTGTTGCTCTTCAGAAAAAGTATAATCGCCATCCGCTAAAATTAAGGTGTTGTAATCCATTAATTTCAATCTATTAAAATTATTTACTTCAACCACACTTACTGGATAATCAATCGTTTCTTGCATATAAAACCATGCCGCTCCAAACTCAGTTGAAGAAACCCCTTTTCCAGACAACAAAACCACTTTAGGCACTTTCAACAAATTAAAATTTTCGCTTCCTACATCTTTAGCATTCGATGAAAAGCCCGTATTGATGTAATTGTAATCTGTTTTTATCTTTACTAAATCTGATATGGTTTTTTCAAAATCAACCACATTGGGATTATCCGCTTTTGTTACTAATAATCCACCCGGCTCTACAGTTACATCGCCAAAAATAGCCTTGTTCATTGCAGAGCGTACTTTGATATTATTTTGGTGCAATAAAGACAAAACCTGAGCTGAAATTCTATTATTCCAAGGAACATGAAAAGCATACACCTTTTGCGGAACCGTTTTTTCATTCACTTCGATTGTTGCCTTGGTTTTAAAACCCAAACTATTTTTTAAAGCATATCCTTCCACTCCATACGCTAATGGCAACGCCCAAGCGGTAATGTCGTATGATAAACTATCATTTAATTTCTGGTTTGGTTCAAATAATACTTGCGTAAAAACAGCTTTAGGCTGGTCTACTTTTACAATCAAATCGTTTGGTTCTATAGTAAAACCTTTATCTGATTTCGCACTATAATTGTATCCTGAAGCTTTTAAGCTAGCATCGGCATAACTGAATTCTATATTATTCTTTTTTAACAAATCCGCCAGCTGAATTAGCTTTGGATTGTTTTTCATGACATACATTTTGTAATTCCCCTTCACCGTTTTTCGAGAATTATTCATAAAACCTCTAAAACCTTTCAATAAAACATCTGCTTGAGCTGAAGCCGACTCTACAACAGTAAGTACGGCGGTAGCATGATGTGTCAATCGATCTTGGATAGTCACAATATTCCCGTTACTCATCATTACAGCTCTGCCCGCTCCTATTCCTCCTTGTTCTAAAGTCATTCCCACCGCTCCATTATAAGCAGGATAGGTATCACCATAACTTGGATAAAACAAATCAAATCGCTCACTAGTATTGTACATCCAGTTTTGCGCATCAAATTTCTGAGACATATTTTTACCTAACACATTGTGAAAATCTTTTTGGTACTTCTCTATAAACTCATGAATAGGTTCAGCTGAGGGCGGAAAAAAATAAGGTGATTCATATCCCATTTCGTGCACATCAGTATGTACTTGTGGCATCCACTGGTTATACAAGGCGATACGTTGCTGACTTTCTGGTTGTGTTTGCCAAGCCCAATCTCTATTTAAATCAAAAATATAATGATTATATCTTCCACCTGGCCAAACTTCCATGTGCTCTCTATCATATAAACCTGGATGTGTTTTTTTACCTGAAATCTCTCTTAACCAATTCCCATACCTGGAATATCCATCCGGATTCATACAAGGATCCAAAATAACAATTGTGTTCTCCAACCATTTTTTAGTTTCTGCATTCGAAGGATTCACTAATTCATAAGCCACAGTCATAGCGCTTTCAGTTCCAGCAAATTCATTTCCATGAACATTAAAACTCAACCAAACAATCAACTTATCGCCTATCATTTGACTTCCATTTTTAGATAAACCAATGGCGGCTAAGTTGTTATTTCTAATTTGCTCTAGATTGGCTAAGTTCTCCGGAGTCGAAATAAAAAAAACATTCAAACCCCTTTGTTCAGGAGTCACTCCATATTTTTGTTGTTTAATAAAAGTAGATTTTTCAGTAAGCTGTTTGAAATAATCTTCTACTTGATGGTAGTAAGTGATCTGTTTACCATAGGAAGGCAAAAATTCCGAAGGACTTTGTACTTGTGCCTGAGTACTAGATACCATAGCAAGCATTAAACAAAAAGAGTAAATGATTTTTTTCATAGTCATATAAGTTAGTTACGCTTCAAAAATAGTATTTTGGTAACTATCGCACAAGGAATAGACTACTTTAATACTAATTAATTATACTATAATCACCTATTTAACAATTCTTCATTATTGAGGAATCACAAAAAATAAGCAATATTAATTATTAAATAAGTAATATTATCACTTGAGAATTCGTATCCTAATAACATTCTACTATATTTGCGGATAATAAAATTACCCTACAAATGGAAGAATGTATTTCAGTTTTTGACATGCTAAAAATTGGTGTTGGACCTTCAAGTTCGCACACACTTGGCCCTTGGAGAGCCGCTGAAGGCTTTCTGGAAGAATTAAGAAATGAAAATTTACTTCAAAAAGTAAAAAGAGTGCAAATAGACCTGTATGGTTCGCTATCGTTGACTGGAAAAGGACATGCCACAGATCTAGCCGTTATGCTAGGTTTGAGTGGTCAAGATCCAGAATACATTCCTATTGAAAATATTGATTCGATCATAAAAACTATCCAATCTAAAAACGAAATCAATTTAGGAAACGAGAAGATCATTCCTTTCCATTTTCTTCAAGATATTGTTTTCAACAAAAACTTTCTTGCTTATCATGCTAATGGACTGACATTTACAGCACACATGCTTGACAATAGCCAGTATGTATCTACTTTTTATTCTATTGGGGGTGGATTTGTAATCAAAGAAGAACGAGCAAATGCGAAACAAAAAATCCAAATAAAATGTGCTTTTCCTTATCCTATTGATAAGGCGGCTGAGCTATTAGAGTATTGCAAAAAAGAAAATAAATCCATATCAGAAATCGTCTTAGAAAACGAAAGATCAATGCGCACTGATGCTGTAATTGATCATGAATTGATGCGCATTTGGAACACCATGCTCGAGTGCATGTACATCGGTTGTCATTCCGAAGGGATTCTTCCTGGCGGATTAAATGTCCGCCGCAGAGCATTTGATATGCACCAAAACCTTATCGGTTTATCCAATTACAATTCGCCACAAACTTGGCTCGAAGAAATTAGAAAAACAGAAGTCAAATTTCGCCAAATCCTAAAATGGGTTTCTTGTTTTGCCCTTGCGGTCAATGAAGTAAACGCTGCTTTAGGGCGAGTGGTTACTGCACCTACAAACGGAAGCGCTGGTGTAATTCCATCTGTTTTAATGTACTATTTAGTGATTGAAAACCACGCTGCAGGACCTAAAGAAATTAAACAATTCCTGATGGTTGCTGGAGAAATAGGTAGTATTTTCAAAAAAGGCTCAACCATCTCAGCAGCGATGGGCGGTTGTCAGGCCGAAATAGGCGTTTCCTCTTCTATGGCTGCTGCCGCATTGTGCGAACTAATGGGCGGAACTCCAGAACAGGTTTTAATGGCTGCCGAAATTGCCATGGAACATCACTTAGGTTTGACTTGTGATCCTATAGGCGGTCTGGTTCAAATTCCTTGTATCGAACGCAATACGATGGGCGCGATAAAAGCCATCAATGCTGCCGAACTAGCCCTTGAAACCGATCCTAAAAACGCCAAAGTCCCATTAGATAAGGTAGTAGATACCATGTGGCAAACCGCTAAGGATATGAATAACAAATACAAAGAAACTTCCGAAGGCGGACTTGCAATAGCGGTAAACATGGCTGATTGTTAAGGATAAACTCATTTCAGCAGCTGCAAATTCCTAAATCTTAATGCTACAATTTTAAATCTTATATCTTAAGTTTTAAATCTGCAATCTAAAATCAGTACTCAAAAATCTTAAATCATCATGGCGTATCCCCGCTTTCACTAGCGTTTCAGCGGGGTCAGGCTATTCGCTGCAATCCACGCCCAAAAGCGTGGGATTTTCGCTGCTATCCCTTACGCAAAAACAGTCCTTCACACTAGCGTTTACTACTACTATTTAAAACTAGATTTATCATAAAATAAAAGCTAAAACATCCTATTTAATAAGGTCGTTTTAGCTTTTTATTTTTGGTTACTTAAATTAGTAATTCCCTGAAAAAGATCTCTCAAAAATGAGTGAATCGCTTACATATTCCTTCTATACTGGCCACCTACTTCAAATAAAGCAGAAGTTATTTGCCCCAAAGAACAAATTTTAGTTGCTTCCATTAAATGATCAAATAGGTTCTCATTTTTAATAGCAGCTTCTTGAATGATTTTCAATTGTTCGTCCACTTTATCCTGATTTGCTTTATGCAAATGATCTAACATCGTGATTTGGTATTGTTTTTCTTCTTCTGTAGCACGAATTACTTCGGCTGGAATCACTGTTGGAGAACCTTTAGAACTCAAGAAAGTATTCACTCCTATTATAGGAAATTCACCGGTATGTTTCAAAGTTTCATAATACAAACTTTCCTCTTGAATTTTACTTCTTTGATACATGGTTTCCATTGCCCCAAGTACACCACCACGTTCTGTAATTCGATCAAATTCTGCTAAAACAGCTGCTTCAACTAAATCAGTCAATTCTTCGATGATAAAAGCACCTTGAATTGGGTTTTCGTTTTTGGCTAAACCTAATTCTTTATTAATAATCAACTGAATCGCCATAGCACGACGTACTGACTCTTCTGTAGGAGTAGTAATCGCTTCGTCATACGCATTGGTATGCAAAGAATTACAGTTGTCATAAATGGCGTATAAAGCCTGTAAAGTGGTACGAATGTCATTGAAATCAATTTCTTGTGCGTGCAAAGAACGTCCCGATGTTTGAATATGGTATTTCAACATCTGCGCTCTTTCATTGGCGCCATATTTATTCTTCATGGCTTTCGCCCAAATTTTACGCGCCACACGACCAATTACAGCATATTCAGGATCTACACCATTTGAGAAAAAGAATGATAAATTAGGTCCGAAATCATTGATGCTCATTCCACGACTCAAATAATATTCCACATAAGTAAAACCATTAGAAAGTGTGAAAGCTAACTGTGTAATTGGATTTGCTCCTGCCTCGGCAATATGATAACCAGAGATTGAAACTGAGTAGAAATTTCTAACGTTCTTAGCAATAAAATATTCCTGTACATCTCCCATCAATCGCAACGCGAATTCAGTGGAGAAAATACAGGTATTTTGTGCTTGATCTTCTTTTAGAATATCCGCCTGAACAGTACCACGAACTTGCGATAAGGTTCTTGCTTTTATTTCATTATACACTTCCAAAGGTAAAACCTGATCTCCCGTGACTCCTAAAAGAAACAAACCTAGACCATTATTTCCTGCTGGTAAATCCCCTTGATAATGTGGTCTCTCTACCCCTTTTTCTTTGTATATTTTGTTGATTTTAAGTTCAACCTCTTTTTCTAAATTGTTTTCTTTAATGTAATATTCACATTGTTGGTCTATCGCCGCATTCATAAAAAATCCAAGCAACATAGGCGCTGGTCCATTAATTGTCATCGAAACCGAAGTCATCGCATGAACCAGATCGAAACCGGAATATAGCTTTTTCGCATCATCTAAACAACAGATAGAAACTCCAGCATTACCTATTTTCCCGTAAATATCAGGACGAATATGTGGATCATTTCCGTATAAAGTAACACTATCAAAAGCTGTTGACAATCGTTTTGCCGGTAATCCAGCACTTACATAATGAAAACGCTTGTTGGTTCGTTCTGGTCCACCTTCACCCGCAAACATGCGAGAAGGATCTTCGCCTTCACGCTTAAAAGGATACAAACCTGCGGTAAAAGGAAATTCTCCAGGAACATTTTCCTGTAGACACCATCGCAAAATATCGCCCCAAGCCTGGTACTTTGGTAAAGCAATTTTTGGAATTTGAGAATGCGAAAGCGATTCAGTATGCGTCGCCATCTTTATTTCGCGATCACGAACTTTAAAGGTATAAACCGGATTCTTATATTTATTTACTTTCTCATTCCAAGTCAATATGATTTCCCAATTGTAAGGATCTAAATCCATTTTTACTTTTTCGAATTGATTCAGTAAAAGATTAAGGAAAATTTTATTTTCAGTAGCGCCCTGTTTTTCTAATTCTAGAGCACTTGGCAAAACCGAATCATCATCAATTCCGGTTTTATTTATTGTAGGTACTTTACCAGAAACCGTTTCTAGTGTTTTGAAAATTCCATATAATTTTTGAGCAACTTGTTCTTGACTTACCGCAGTATCATCATATTTTCGATTACTTTCGGCAATTTCTGACAAATAACGAGTTCTGTGTGGCGGAATAACATAAATTTTCTCGCTCATTTCACGCGTGATTTGGATTGTAGATTTCAAATCAGAATTTGTTTTCTCATGGACTTTATCCATAATCGCTTTGTAAAGCGTATTCATTCCTGGATCATTGAATTGCGAAGCAATTGTTCCAAAAACAGGCATTTCATCTGGATTTACATCCCAAAGGTTATGATTGCGTTGGTATTGCTTTTTGACATCTCGAATGGCATCTAAAGCACCTCGTTTATCAAATTTATTTAATGCTACTAAATCAGCAAAATCAAGCATATCGATTTTCTCCAATTGTGTTGCGGCACCAAATTCAGGTGTCATCACATATAAAGAAACATCCGAATGGTCCATAATTTCGGTATCAGATTGACCAATACCTGAAGTTTCAAGAATTATAATATCATACTTCGCTGCTTTGATTACTTGTATGGCATCAGCAACATATTTTGACAAAGCTAAATTTGATTGACGTGTTGCCAACGAACGCATATAAACTCTAGGATTATTGATTGCATTCATTCGGATTCTGTCACCTAATAATGCTCCTCCCGTTTTACGCTTTGATGGATCTACAGAAATTAAACCGATTGTTTTTTCTGGAAAATCAATCAGAAAACGACGCACTAATTCATCTACCAATGAAGATTTTCCAGCCCCACCTGTTCCCGTGATTCCAAGTACTGGTATAGAGCAATTTTCATTTATTTTCTGAATGGCTTCTAAAGCAGGCTTTGCTATCTCTGGGAAATTCTCTGCCGCAGATATAATTCGTGCAATTGCTGTAGGATTCTTTGATGCTAGTTCGTCGACCTCATTATTTAATTTATCGCCGGTAGGAAAATCAGATTTTTGCACTAAATCATTGATCATTCCTTGCAATCCCATAGCACGCCCATCATCTGGTGCGTAAATACGAGTAATTCCGTAGGCTTGCAATTCAGCAATTTCTGAAGGCAGAATTACTCCACCTCCACCTCCAAATATTTTTATTTGTGGCGCTCCTTTTTCTTGAAGCAGGTCATACATGTATTTAAAATATTCATTATGTCCACCTTGATATGAAGTGATTGCAATCGCATTAGCATCTTCCTGAATAGCCGTATTAACTACTTCCTCTACACTGCGATCGTGCCCTAGATGAATGACTTCGACACCAGTAGATTGAATAATTCGACGCATGATATTAATTGCGGCATCGTGGCCATCAAACAAGGCTGCTGCGGTTACAATTCTTACTTTATTAATAGGGATATATGGTTTTTGTTGTTCCATTTTATGAATATGATAATTTAAGTGTGCAATTTACAATTTTATTTTAAAAATTATTTGAACTTTTGACTGCTTGTTCATAAATACCAAAGATTTTTGTTATTTAGCCCTGATTGTAGCGGCATCCCTTGCCTTTTCAGCGAGAATACAGCTGAAAGCGGGAGTAAAAGTGATGAAAAAGACAAGATTTCTGCTCCTAAAAAAACTATGGCTTCGTTTTTGAATAAGCAGTGTTTTTACAAATGCCAAAAGGCGAACTAATAATAAAACAAATTACGATGAAAAAGGTTTTGATGTTAATGGTGGCTGTTTCTCTATCTGGTTGTGCAGAAATGCAACAAGTAATGAATCAATTTCCACAGACGCAAGGAATTGGCGGTGTTGATATTGCTGGAGGGCTAAAGGAAGCCCTGAATAATGGAATTTCGAAACAAGTAACTAAATTGACCACTACCGACGGTTTTTATCGAAATGAATTAGTGAAAATTTTATTGCCTGAAGAATTACGAAAAGTAGATTCAGGATTGAGAAAACTAGGCCTAAATTCATTAGCTGATGAAGGTCTGAAAGTGTTGAATCGTGCCGCAGAAGATGCTGTAAAAGAAGCAACTCCCATATTTGTCGATGCGGTGAGAAACATGTCATTTGCAGATGCGAGAGGTATTTTGATGGGAAGTCAAAACTCAGCGACTAGCTATTTACAAAATAGCACTTCGACCGCTTTGTACGGAAAATTTAATCCTGTGATTAAAAATTCATTTACCAAAGTGGGTGCTGATAAAGTTTGGGCCAATATTATTACTAAATACAATAGCATTCCATTAGTGAATAAAGTGAATCCGGATTTGACGGATTATGTTACCAATCAAGCGATGAATGGCGTTTTTAAAATGGTCGCAGTAGAGGAAAAAAACATCAGAACTAATATAAATGCCAGAACTTCGGTGCTGCTGCAAAAAGTTTTCGCAATGCAGGATAAATAGATATCTCATTTATTTATCGCAAATAACAACCAACTAAAATGCAAAAAATTACGCTACTTATCCACTGTAAAGATCAAAAAGGGATTATTGCCGCAGTTACAAATTACATTTCAAAGGTAGAAGGAAATATTACTTACATCGACCAGCATGTTGACATAGAGCAAAATGTATTTTTTATGCGTCTAGAAAGCGAATTTACAAATAACGCTATTTCTTTAGACTCCATAAAAACCGATTTTGAGCAAACCATCGCTAAAGATTTTGGTATGACTTGGAACTTTTACGACAAAGAAATAAAAGCAAAAATGGCCTTGTTTGTATCTAAATACAATCACTGTTTGTACGATATTTTAGGACGTCAAAGTGCTGGTGAATTAAATATAGAAATCACGTTGATTATAAGCAATCATATGGACTTAAAACCTATTGCTGATCAATTTAACATTCCGTTTTATCATGTTCCTTTTACAAAGGATTGCAAAGATGTAGGCGAAAAACAACAAACCGAATTATTAAAAAAATACGGAATTAACTTTATTGTATTAGCCCGTTATATGCAAATCATTACGCCAAATTTGATTTCACTATACAAGAATAAAATAATCAATATTCACCATTCGTTTTTGCCCGCTTTTCCAGGAGCAAAACCGTATCATTCAGCATTTAAGCGGGGCGTAAAAATCATTGGTGCGACGAGCCATTATGTTACCGAAGAACTAGATGAAGGCCCAATAATCGAACAAGATATCGCTAGAGTTTCACATATCAATTCAGTTGATGATTTTATAATGAAAGGAAGGGATCTAGAACGAACCGTTTTAGCAAGAGCAATAAAATTACACTCTGAAAGAAAAGTAATGGTCTATGACAATAAAACTGTGGTGTTTTATTAAATATATGACAGTACCATTTCCTTTTTACTAGTAGCTACGCTTTCTTTTAGCTGGAAAACTTGTTTTCACTTACAAAATTCCAATTTTAGAAAATTTAAACAAATAACCTTGATCAAAATTTGAGATTGTCTCACTGCTAAAAACCACTCAACAAGCATAGTACAATTTTGTTAAAAAAACTTAACTTATGTGCAACAAAGTAATAACATATTATTAACATCAAAATGCCGACTTATGTCTGACCTTTGCAGAGTAATAAACTGGTTATTTATTATTTTGGTTTTGGTTAGTTAAAGAATTGCCCGCATTTTTTAAATGTGGGCATTTTTTTATTTAGTAGTATTTATAAAGGAAAGAACCGCAGCATTAAAAGCATTAGGTTGTTCCACATTTACAACGTGGCCGCAATTTTCTATTACAAATAATTGTGATGATTTATAATGATTTTCCACTACTTTTCGTACTGATGGCAGGAACATATAGTCTTCTTCTCCCATTACATATAAAGTAGGAATATTTAATTCCACTTGGCGAAACCATTTTAGCACTGGATTTATTTCAGCCGTAAGTTTGAACCATTTTATAAATTCTTTCTGGTACAATTTTTTAGCCTCATTTATAAATAGCAATCGCGATTGT
Source organism: Flavobacterium galactosidilyticum (assembly GCF_020911945.1). Taxonomy (NCBI): domain Bacteria; kingdom Pseudomonadati; phylum Bacteroidota; class Flavobacteriia; order Flavobacteriales; family Flavobacteriaceae; genus Flavobacterium; species Flavobacterium galactosidilyticum. The sequence goes on along the minus strand of NZ_CP087135.1, from coordinate 2,014,317 downwards.
TTATGACTTTTTTTAGGCATAATTACAAATGCAAAAAATTTGTATAAAACTAAGTATGGTAATACATATTTGAACATATTCCCCAATCGCATTAAGACTTGTGATCTAAAATTCATTTTTAGGATCGCGCCACCCATAATCATGCTCTGAACTCGACTAGGATACATTTCAGCTAACTGTCGTATTAGAATCGTGCCTAGCGAAATACCTACAAAGTGCGATTTTTCTATTTTTAGAAAATCAAGTACTTCTAGAATATCATTGGCCAAAGCCGAGAACGTATATTTTTGTTTGAAAGCTGTTTTCAGTGAAGTTTTTGATTCACCATGACCGCGTAAATCGAGTAGCAAAACATTGTACTGCTTTTTGAAATCCCGAATTTGTTTGAACCAAATAGACGAGCTACCACCAGCACCGTGAACAAATGTTACCCATTGATCACTGTTTTTATTTTCATAAATGGAATAATTAATCACGTCTTTTTTTTTGTAAAAATATAACTTTAAATCTAAAAGCCAATCTTAACAAAAAATAAAGATTGTTTTATAATTGTAAAACGTAAATTTGCAAAAAAATTACACCATGAAAGGATTATTGAAAGAGGAAAGTGAAATAGAAAAATTGAAAAGAGAATACCAAAAGCTTGCAGAAGTAAATTTCGAAGTGCAAGAAACAACTCTTAAACAAGAGGAATTAGTTCTTGAAGATTGTGAATTATAGTTCTTGATGCAGTTTTTTAAAGTACAAAAACGCTTTTAGCAACCTGCTTCCATACCAAGAAAACATTTCGCCATCAACGAGAAACGTTTTACCATGAAGAGCATACTTTTTAATTTCTAAAGCATGCTCTTCCGTAAAAGGAAACGGTTCTGAAGAAAGAAAAATCAAATCAAGATCCTTTTCTAATTTCAAATTTTCGAGCTCAATTTCCGGATACCTTCCTTTGTCTTGATAGCTATTTATAAAATGATTTAATTTTAATAATTCATTTATAAAATTGTCATTTCCAGCTACCATATAAGGATCTTTCCAAATAAAATAGGCGACTTTTTTCCACCTGGATTCACTCTTATTTTTGATAAAATTTCTAAAGTCCTCTAATCCAAAAGCTAATTTGTCGTTCCACTTTTGAGCTTCAGTTCTGCAATTAAAGATTTGACCAAAGTCGGTAATCATTTTAAAATTATCCTCAATTGTAATAATATCAGTTACCCAAACCGTGCAGATCTTGCGCAATTCTTCAACTATTTCTTGTGTGTTTTCTTCTTTATTACAAATAATTATATCAGGTTGTAACAATCTGATTTTTTCATAATGCACTTTTTTAGTTCCACCAACTCTTTTTTTGGTTGATTTAAAGTGATATGGATGCACGCAAAATTTAGTAATTCCAACAATCATATCTTCTAAACCTAAATCATAAAGCAATTCCGTTTGAGATGGAACAAGCGAAATGATTCGCTTGGGCGAAGTTTCAAAGGAATGCGAAGTGCCTATTTGATCTACTACCGTTTTCACTTTCAATTTTTATTAGTTTTTAAACACATTGCTTCTTGCCGCAAAGTCGCTTAGACACAAAGTTTAAAAGTTAGTGCAAAATTTAAACTTTAGATAAAATTTGCTCCATTTCTTGTTGAATTTTCATGGCTTCTTCTCTTGCTTTTTCAGCAAAATCAGTACCATTTGAAGCGTATATAATTCCTCTAGAAGAGTTAATCAACAATCCAACATTAGTATTCATTCCGTATTTACATACTTCTGAAAGGCTTCCTCCCTGTGCTCCAACACCTGGAACTAGTAAGAAACTATTGGGTACAATTTTACGGATTTCAGTAAAATATTCAGCTTTAGTTGCTCCTACCACATACATCAAGTTTTCTGAGTTTTTCCACGTTTTAGAAGTTTCCAGCACTTGCTTGTACATTTCTTTTCCATCCACATTTAAAGTCTGGAAATCGAAGGCGCCTTCATTAGAAGTCAATGCTAACATAATGGTATGTTTATTTTCGAAAGCTAGAAAAGGCTCCACAGAATCCTTACCCATATATGGCGCAACCGTTACGCTATCAAAATTTAAATCTTCAAAAAAAGCTTTGGCATACATAGAAGAAGTATTGCCAATATCACCGCGTTTTGCATCAGCAATGGTGAATATTTCAGGATAATTATCGTTGATGTAATTGATTGTTTTCTGCAGTGAAATCCAGCCTTTTATACCGTAGGCTTCATAGAAAGCGGTATTAGGCTTGTAAGAAACGCACAAATCATGCGTTGCATCAATTATTGCTTTATTGAATTCGAAAATAGGATCTTCTACTGCTAATAAATGCGTAGGGATTTTACTTAAATCAACATCTAATCCTACAGTTAGGAATGATTTTTTGATTTTGATTTGCTCAATTAGTTGTTGTGTTGTCATGTTTATGTAGTTGTGCGGCAAAATTACAAACATACTCTCGATAACCCTTGAAATTTTCAAATAAAATTATAGCAGTTGTACTATAATAATGAAATCTACGATTTCTGAATATGAATTGGCATCATCAGTAATCAATAATTTAATTTGGATCAAAAAAAACAATAGAATTATTATAGCAAAATCTAATCCTATTCCAATCGACAATATTGTAAATTACAAAAATATTTCTGCTTACAAAAAATAGTACTTTTTGTGAAAAATTAGCGAATGTTAAAGTAAAATTAATGTTAAAAAAAAATAAAATTAACAACTGTCTAATTAAAAAAAGGAAGAAACCGAACGCACAATACACAAACTAAACGCCTTATAATCAATAAACAATAAGTCCAAATAAATAGAAACGGCTCAATAAACAGATTGCAATACGAATACAACTCGCAAAAATTAGTTCACCTACTATTTATGAAAATGCATTTAAATGGAACATTTTTATATCTTTACTTTTAAACAAAGGTTTATGAAAGTATATTTGAAGTTTGACTATGTGCAACTCACCAAAAAAATTGTTCAGGAAAAGCTATCTGAACTAGGATTTAAATATAATATTGTTGGTTTTGGTGAATTCAATTTCCTAGAAAAAGTGCCTTCTGCAAAAATTGCGGAACTGACTAGTGCTTTTAGCGAATATGGCATAGAGATAGTTGAGAATCAAAAAAGTGTTTTGGTTCAGAAAATAAAAGACACCATCGTTGAAATGGTTCACAGTGACCGACCATTAAACATAAAAAGCTCCGTGTATATAGCGGATAAAATAAATCTTAGTTATGCTTATTTATCTAATGTTTTCTCGGAAGTAACCTATACTTCTATTGAAAACTTTATTATTATTCAAAAAATCGAGCTGGCGAAACAGTTAATGATCAATACGCCGCTTAATCTAACTGAAATATCAATTCAATTAAATTATTCTAGTGTAGCCCATTTGAGCACACAATTTAAACATACAACAGGAATGACTCCGTCTGCTTTTCAGCGAATAATAGCAAAAAGAAGAGAGTTATCAAATAAAAAACAATAGCTAAACCGTTACCAATATGACTACCGAATACATAAACATTTGCCTTGCAGACGATGATGAAGATGATAGATTGTTTTTTACAGAAGCTTTCGATGAATTAAGAATAAATACTAAAGTGCAAACTTTCAATGATGGTGTAGCCTTAATGGATTATTTAAACGATGACGATTCTATTTTGCCAAATGTACTTTTTCTGGATTTAAACATGCCTAGAAAGAATGGTGTTGAATGTTTATTGGAAATCAAACAAAATGAAAAGTTAAATGATATAGCAATAGCAATTTATTCGACTTCTTCTTCAGAGGACCATATAGAAGAAACTTTTATAAATGGTGCGAATATTTACATAAAAAAACCAAATGATTTTGAAAAATTAAAAAAGATTCTTTCAGAAATAGTAACCATCAATTGGCAATACCACACTTCTGGCTTAAACAAAGAAAATTTCTTAATGAGAATGTAAAATGAAACAATTCCAGGTTCATAAATCACCATTATTCCTAAAAATAACTTTCGTCATTTCGGTAGCGATTATATTTTTTATAGGTGGTATTACATTCAAGCATATAACAGTTTTAAAAAAATCGGCAACGTATGTAAATAATAGTTATGAAGTAAATATTGAATTAGAACGTTTAATTTCTTACATAAAAGATGCTGAAACTGGGCAAAGAGGCTACCTCTTGTCCAATGACGATGAGTTTCTAAAACCGTATTATAATTCTACTGCATTAATAAAAGAATCTTATAAAAGAGTAGAATTTTTAACTTCTGGCAGTAGAACACAGCAAAGCAATTTAAAAAAGCTTCGCTATTTTATCAACAAAAGACAAAATTATCTTTCTAAATCGCTTCACCTGATGAAGCGTAATGAGTTTGATGAAAAAACGTTTCGGACTAATTTAATCATTGGTAAACAAACCATGGATTCCATTCGATTTAAAATGGAAGAAATGATTATTACACAAAATAACCTCTTAAAAAATAGGCAGATCGATTATACTGCCACAATGAATTATACCCCAATATTTATCTATTTAACGCTAATAGTAACGCTAATACTAATTACTATTGCATTTATCAAGATGAATAGGGATTTAGTAGTACTAAAAGAAACTATTCGCACACTTTCTATAGCAATTGAGGCTAGTAAGCTATCGGAAATAGTAGGGAGTTTTGGAAGCTGGCAATTAAATCTCGAAACCAACGAATATACTTTTTCTGATAATGAATATAGGCTACTGGGCTGCGAACCTCAATCATTTAAAGCCAGTAAGGAGGAATATTTGAAATTTGTTCATCCAGACGATTTAGACTTTGTTATTGAGAGCACCAAGAATGCTGTTCACGACAGTAATCTACCCCCATTTACCTATAGAGTTGTGAGAAAAGATGGTGTGATACGCTACTTTAAAGGAATGGGGCAAGTGGTTCATACGTCTGATGAAAACAAAACCTATGTAGGTACGACCAGAGATATAACCGAGGAAGTTAAGTCTAAAATATTAATTGAGGAACGCAACAGAGAATTAGAAAGCAACAATAAAGAATTAACTGCTTTCAATTATATTGCTAGTCATGATTTACAAGAGCCTTTACGTAAAATAGAAACTTTTCTTTCTAGATTAATAACTAAAGATTTTGCGAATTTATCGACTGCTGGTCAGCAATATGTGGGAAGCATACAGAAATCAACAAATAGAATGCGAATTCTGATTGAAGATTTATTGCAATTTTCTAGAACTAAAAAAATTGAAAATATCTTTGAAGAAAAGGACCTAAATTGTTTACTTGAAAACGCAAAACAAGAATTAGTACAGATTATTGAGGATAAAAAAGCAATTATAGAAAGCAATCATTTACCAACTTTAGCGGTCATACCTTTTCAGATACAGCAGTTATTTATAAATTTGATAGGCAATTCATTAAAATACAGCAAAGCAGACATTGCTCCAATTATCAACATAAACTATTCTCAAATTATTGATGTTGATGAAGAGTTTTTACCTAAGAATAATAACAAATACCACAAGATAACCTTTGATGATAACGGAATAGGTTTTGAGCAAGAATATGCTAAAAAAATCTTCATACTCTTTAATAGGCTACATAATAAGAACGAATATGATGGAACCGGAATTGGTCTTGCTATTTGCAAAAAAATTATAGACAACCACAAAGGATTTATTTTCGCAAAAGGAGTCCTTGGCGAAGGCTCAACATTTATTATTTACCTTCCTGTAGCGTAAAAAGCATCACTACTTGCAATCTATTAGTAATGGCTGTACATTTTCAATAGACAAAATAGAGTCGTGTAGAGAAACCAAACGTTACAGCAGAAAAATCATATTATAAAACTACCCCACCTTTAAATTTTATAATATATTTTCAAATTCCTATAACACCTAATCCTACTCAAAATAGGAACTTTGCATATTAAAATTAGTCCTATACAAAGGTTCTAGTACAACTTCATTTGAAGTAGCCTGAGTATTTTAAATATAATAAAATCAACATGAAAACTATAGCAGCGCTATTAAGCTTTTTTACAATCCTGATTACTTTCTCCTCGTGTAAAAGTGATCAGCAAAAAAAAGCGGAACTCATAACTAAAAATTATGTAAAGTTTGTAGATTCCATTGCTAGTCAAGAAACTACCAATATTACTAAGAATTGGAACGAAATCTCTAAAGATTTTGAAGAAAAGTCGAAAGAACTAAATACTGAAATTGACAAATTAGAGGACATCACAATTTTCGATGATAAAATCAATCCCGCAACAGAAAAGTATGAAGCGCTGAGTAATCTAGCATTTCAAAAGAAAACAGAAAACAGACAAATGTTTAATGCAAATAAATGAATTGGTTAGTTTTTTGACATTAAGCATAAAAACCAGCAAAAAAAGTACTTTTTGCTGGTTTTTTATTTAAAATTAAGCCGTTCTAAAATTTAGAATACTTCACTAGCCTCTTTTAATTTTTCCATGTTGTTAACTAATTGTAATTCGTCAATTAGTTTCTGGATTTTTCCGTTCATTACACCATCCATATCAAAAACGTCCATTCCAATTCGGTGATCCGTTACACGTCCTTGTGAATAATTATAGGTACGAATCTTTGCAGAACGGTCACCTGAACTTACTTGCGAAGTACGTTTTGTAGCATCCTCAGCTTGCTTTTTAGCTAATTCTTGTTCGTACAAACGAGAACGTAAAACACCAAAAGCTTTATCCTTATTCTTATGTTGCGATTTTTGATCCTGACATTGTGCTACTAATCCAGTAGGAATGTGTGTCAAACGTACGGCAGATTTTGTAGTATTTACCGATTGTCCTCCTGGTCCTGACGAACAGAAAAAGTCAACACGCACATCATTCATATCAATTTGCACGTCAAACTCTTCCGCTTCTGGAAGCACCATAACCGTAGCTGCTGATGTATGCACACGACCTTGCGTTTCCGTTTGTGGTACACGTTGCACACGATGAACACCCGCTTCAAACTTTAAAGTTCCGTAAACATCTTCACCGCTAACTTCAAAAATCACCTCTTTGAAACCGCCAGATGTTCCTTCATTCATATCCACAACCGAAGTTCTCCAACCCCTGTTTTCACAGTATTTTGTGTACATACGAAATAAATCACCTGCAAAAATACTCGCTTCATCTCCACCCGTTCCAGCACGAATCTCCACCATTACATTTTTAGCATCCTCTGCATCTTTAGGGATCAACATAAATTTGATTTCCTCTTCCAGCGCTGGTAATCTCTCTTTTGCTTCGTCTAGTTGCATTTTGGCCATTTCGGTCATATCCGCATCACTATTATCCGCAATTATTTCGTTTGCTTCATCGATATTCGCCATCAACACTACGTATTCATCGCGTTTTTCAGCTAAAGCTTTTAAACTTTTATACTCTTGATTCAATTGCACATAACGCTTCTGATCCGAGATTACATCTGGCTGAATGATTAAATCCGAAATCTCATCGAAACGTTGTTTTACTATTTGAAGTCTATCTAACATATACTTAATCCTTTTATTGGAGTGCAAAAATACAAAATTTTTGTTTAAAGTATAATGTTTAAAGTTCCAAGTTTTTTTAGGAGCTGTTTCCTGCTATCCGCTCTATCTTTTCCTTGCTGAAACCAGCAAGGAAAAGGATGCCGCTACTATCAGGGCTATGGGTTTTGTGCTAAATACTATGTTTTAGAATTCTCTTCTAAATTTAAAATAGACTCTAGTTTGCAAGAAAAAAAACAATATATTTGAAGATAAATAATGTGTGATTGCTATACCACATAGCCAGTCATAATTGGTTGGCTTTATGTGATTTTCTCACAGATACAAATGAGTTAACTGTAATTTTGGCATAAATAGAAAATGAACAAACAAGAATTCTAAGAATTACAGAAAAATTTTGCTGAAGAAACCCAACAGCTAGATTCGTTTCGTGCGCAGCACGAACGATGAAAGCTGAATTGAACGGAACCGATTACATGCCGTCAACACTATGGAATTATCGTAAAGTTGGTTAATCGATTACTAGAGGCTAAAACGCCTCTTTTTTTTGCAGTATAATCATAGTGGCATTTGTTATTATTTCCTCTGCTTGCGCTTCTAAAATCACTAAAGTCTATCCCGTTTTTTTGACACTTATTACTAATTTACTCAAACTTAATTAGTAAAGTGAAAATTACACAACATCTTACATTACCTTTGAGGCGCTTTAAAAGAATAATGGAGTAAAAAATAGTTTGTATGTCAAAGAAAATTAGTGGTGAAGAGGAGAGTGACAATGCGTATTCTAATACATTATTACTAGCTAATAAAAATTTAGAACTGCAAATTATTGAAATAAAAAAACTTGAAAATCAATTAAGTAAAGCTAACGCTGAACTTATTTTTCAAAACAAAGAAAACAAGATCCTTGTAGCTGAATTAATCATTGCCAATCAAGAATTAATATATCAGAATCAAGAAAAAGAAAAACGCGCTGAAGAATTAATTGTAGCTAACACTGAGCTTAAATTTCAGAATGAAGAAAAAGAAAACCGTGCTGCCGAATTAATTATTGCGAATCAAGAATTAGCATTCCAAAATCAAGAAAAACAAAAAAGAGCAGATGAATTAATTGTCGCCAATACTGAACTTGAATTTCAAAATCAAGAAAAGGAAAATCGCGCGGCTGAATTAATTATTGCGAATCAAGAATTAGCATTCCAAAATCAAGAAAAGCAAAACCGAGCTAACGAGTTAGTTATAGCCAATCAAGAGTTAGAGTTTCAGAATAAAGAAAAAGAAAAACGGGCAAACGAATTGCTTATTGCAAATAAGGAAATTGAGTCATTTACATATATCTCGAGTCATGATTTACAAGAACCTTTACGAAAAATTCAATCTTTTTCTGGTAGAATTTTTGTCGAGGAATACGACAATTTATCTGCAATGGGTAAGTATTATGTAGAACGGACTAAACTTTCTGCATTGCACATGCAAACATTGATAAATGATTTGCTTGCTTATTCAAGAACAAATACAACGCAACGAAAATTTGTAAATAGTGATTTAAACCAAGTGGTGAAAGAAGCTCTGGAAATGCTGAAAGAAGAGGTACAAGATCGAGATGCCATTATCGAAATTCAGAACTTATGTGAAGTAAACATAATTCCATTTCAATTCCGACAATTAATTCAAAACTTAGTTAGCAATTCCCTTAAATTTTCTATTCCCGGACAAAAACCTCACATTACCATTAGTTGTGATTTTATAAAATACGACGAATCGAGTAGTATAGATTTTAATTTAAACACAGATCATCACCACATCAGCATTATTGACAATGGTATTGGGTTTGAACCGCAATATAAAGACAAGATTTTTGACATATTCCAGCGCTTAAATGATAGAAAAGAATATTCTGGAACAGGAATAGGACTGACGATTGCAAGAAAGATAGTTGAGAATCATAATGGAATAATTACTGGTACAGGAAAACTAAATCACGGTGCTCAATTTGACATTTATCTTCCATGTGAACAATAATTTTTTAAAAGGTAATAGAGATAACTTCCCATCATTATCTTGACTGAAAATTTAATTATTCTTTGAAAACGCAAAATGGTAGTTACAATTTAGCGGATACTTTTTCAGACTTTAATACATTATTTAAAAACTGATTAAAGATCTAAACTGATAACAAAAAGTCCAATTTCTCCCTCCATTTATTATCTAGGCTAGTTACTGTCTTTTTCATATTTTTGTATAGTTAACTCTATTAACTTTTAACTATAATTTGACATGAAAAACAAAATCACCATACTCGTATTACTTTTAGCTTTTACCGCTTGTAAAAATTCAAATTCAGAAGGAACTGAGAAAGACAAAATCAAATTAGCACATTGGCTATTGGGCAATTGGGAAAATAAATCAGTGGAGGGATCACTTACTGAAAATTGGGAAAAGGTAAATGACAGTACCTATAAGGCGACTTCTTATTTTACAAAGGGGAAAGACACCTTGCATTTTGAATCCATTAATTTGCAACAAAAAGGTGAAGCGCTAACATATACTGCAACAATAAAAGGTCAAAACGAGGACAAACCAGTTGCTTTTAACCTAACGACATCTACAGAAAAACAATTGGTTTTTGAAAATACAAAACATGATTATCCTCAAAAAATCACTTATTCTCAAATTTCAAAAGACAGCATTATTGCTGAAATTTCTGGAATACAGCACGGAAAATCAAGCACAGAGAAATACCTAATGGCTAAAATTAAATAGAAAACATTTAAGTTTTTTTTCTACAAGAGTATATAAACTTATAGCACTCTCATTAGTATGAAAAGGATTCGCCATTATAGCCCTGCTAGTACTTGAAAAAGCTAGTCGTTCTGCTCCTAAAAAAACTTCAACTTGCTTATTCGTTCATAACTCGTTCGGATTTCTTTTTAATACCAAATTCTAAATTCCTAATTTGCGCCCTCAAATAATAAGGAAAAAATGAAGGTCTGTATTGCCGAAAAACCAAGTGTAGCAAGAGAAATCGCATCCGTTTTAGGAGCGAATACTAAACACGATGGCTATTATGAAGGTAATGGTTATGCGGTTACGTACACCTTTGGACACTTATGCACCTTAAAAGAACCGAACGATTACAAACCGCATTGGAAAAGTTGGGATTTGAATAATTTGCCTATGCTTCCTGAAAAATTCGAAACCAAAGTAGTGGAGAATTCAGGAATTCAAAAGCAGTTTAAGATAATAAAATCTTTGTTTGACAAAGCCTCCTTAGTCATCAACTGCGGGGATGCTGGACAAGAAGGAGAGCTCATACAACGCTGGGTGATGAACGAAGCGCAATACAAAGGCGAAGTGCAGCGTTTATGGATTTCATCCTTAACTACTGAAGCGATAAAAGAGGGCTTTCAAAATCTAAAACCATCAGCTAATTACGATAATTTATATTATGCCGGATTTTCCAGAGCTATTGGCGACTGGTTGCTCGGTATGAATGCGACGCGCTTGTATACCGTAAAACATGGCGGATACAAACAAGTTTTGTCAATTGGTCGAGTACAAACGCCAACCTTAGCGATGGTTGTCGACCGCTGGAAGGAAATTGAGAATTTCAAACCGCAACCCTATTGGGAATTGCAAACGCTTTATAGAGATATTCTATTTAGTTATGAAGAAGGACGTTTTCTAAAAAAGGATGATGGAGAACTTTTGGCCAATAAAGTGAAGGAAAGTGAGTTCGAAATTATTTCTGTCGAAAAAAAGAACGGAAATGAATTTGCGCCCAAACTTTTTGACTTAACAGGTTTACAAGTATATTGTAATACGAAGTTTGGTTTCTCAGCTGACGAAACCTTAAAAATTGTCCAAACTTTATACGAACAAAAAGTAGTGACTTATCCCAGAGTGGACACTGCCTTTTTACCAAATGACATCTATCCAAAAGTAGCTGGTATTTTGCAAAATTTAACTAATTATGCAGCGTTGACCGAACCGCTTTTAGGCAAAAAGATTAAAAAATCACCTAAAGTTTTTAATGATAAAAAAGTAACAGATCACCACGCTATTATACCAACGGGAGTTCAAAATAAATTGCAATACAATCAGCAACAAGTGTATGATATTATTACAAAGCGCTTTATTGCCGTTTTCTATGATGATTGCTTGGTTGCCAATACAACAGTTTTAGGAAAAGCAGCTGATGTCGTTTTTAAAACCACTGGAAAAGAAATCTTGAAGAAGGGATTTCGCGTTGTTTTTGAAGATCCGAATAACAAAGAAAAAGAAGCTGATTTATTACCGAGTTTTATAGTGGGCGAAAAAGGGCCGCACCAACCATCGTTTTTAGAAAAGGAAACGAAACCACCTAATCAGTTTACAGAGGCGACTTTATTACGTGCCATGGAAACTGCCGGTAAACAAGTTGATGATGAAGATTTACGTGAATTAATGAAAGAAAACGGCATTGGCCGACCATCGACTCGTGCTAATATTATAGAGACACTTTTTAGAAGACAATATATTGTAAGAAACAAAAAGCAAGTATTACCTACTCCAACAGGAATTCAACTGATTGATACTATTCAAAATGAACTCGTAAAATCGGCTGAGTTGACAGGCTCTTGGGAAAAGCAACTGAAAGATATTGAAAAAGGAACCTATACCGCTGGTTCGTTTATCAATAATATGAAGCGCATGATTGAAGTTTTAGTAGATGAAGTCCGTAGTGAAAAGCGACACGCTACTATTTCGCATGTTGGAACTGTTCAAAAAGAAGTGGTTAAAGTAGAAAAAAAGAAAGCCGCAGGAATCTTGGCGGAAGCTTGTCCGAAATGTAAAAAGGGTACTATTATTAAAGGAAAGTCAGCGTATGGTTGTAGCGACTACAAACAAGGTTGCACCTTTTTATTACCTTATGTTTTTGCAGATAAAAAAATATCGGAGAATCAATACTTGCGATTACTACAGAAAGGTTCGACTGTAAATTTAAAAGACTTTAAAACGGATGCTGGAACTGTAGAAGGCTTACTTCGCTTTGACGAAAACTTTATACTCAAATTTGAACCTAAAAAAACTACTACTCCTACTCCAACGGTCGAAATTAAAACTACTTCGGAAGTATTGGCTTGTCCAAAGTGTCAAAAAGGAACTGTTTTAAAAGGGAAAACTGCTTATGGATGCAGCAATTATAAAGAAGGTTGCAATTTTAAAGTACCTTTTGATATTGTTCGAGAAAAATTGAAAGATCAGAAACCAACTAAAGATCTCGTTTATAAAATACTCAAAAACAGTCAGTAACATTTAAAATTGAGTTATTTCGCCACTAAATTTAGTCCGATATTATTCATTTTCAGAGCTAGATTTATCCAATATAATAACATCCTACGTGCAACAATAGTTAAATTTTAATTTTAAAATATTGATTTTCAATTAACTAATAAAAAGTTAAAATTATTATTGATATTTAATCTAAATAAGCTTTGTGAATTCAAAATCAGGTTTTATATTTGCATCATTATTTTTAATCATTCCAAATAAAAATTATGAGCAATCAAATTAGAATCTTATTTATCTTATTATTTACATCACTTTTTATACAAGCGCAAGAAACAGGTATCATCAAAGGAAAAATCATTTCAGCGGATGGATTTCCTCTACCTGGTATAGCAATCAAATTAGGAAAAGTGGCAAAATCTACGGAAACAAACTCGAATGGTGAGTTTAGTTTCAATAATTTCCCTACCGGATACCACACTATTACTCTAGAAGGTAGCGGTATGAAAAAGCAATCACAAGAGATTAAAGTTATTGCAGACGAAACTAATTATGTAGAATTCAAATTAGTTGAAGACATTACAACTCTTAAAGAATTAGTAATTAAAATTAAGCAAACTCCTAATAAGAAAAAAGAAACAGTTCTTTCTGGTTTAAGCATTAAACCAATGGACTTGCCACAAAGTATCCAAATCGTAGGACATCATGTTATCGAGCAGCAACAAGCCGTAAGGATGAGCGATGTTATCAAAAACATAAATGGTGTTTATGTAGGTTCAGCCCGTGGTGGTGCGCAGGAATCATTTTGGTCTAGAGGTTATGATATGTCAACTAATAACATGTTTAAAAATGGTTTCCGTTTTAACAATGGTTCTATGCCTGAGGTTTCTTCACTGGAGCGAGTTGAAGTACTTAAAGGAAGCGCAGCCTTATTATTTGGTAATGTAGCGCCAGGAGGAATCTTGAATATGGTTACTAAAAAACCCTCTTTCAAGAGCGGTGGTGAAATTACTATGCAAATGGGAAGCAATGCTTTCTACAAACCATCGGTTGATATTTACGGTCCTTTAGACAAAAACATCGCTTACCGTTTTACAGGTTCATACGAGAACTCAGAAAGTTTTAGAGATGTTGTAAAAAAAGAGCGCTATTACATCAATCCATCGGTTCTTTTTAAAGCTAGTGACAAAACTGAAATTGTATTACAAGGAGATTATTTGCATGACGATTGGACACCAGATTTTGGAACAGGAATCATAGGAAAAACAATTGTTGATTTGCCAAGAAATACCTACTTAGGGGCAACTTGGTCAAACGGTCAAACAAGACAAGCTAGTGTTTCTGGATTAATAAAACATGATTTTAATGACAACTGGAAACTAAACTTTAATAGTTCGTTTCAAAACTTCGAAAGAACCTCAAAAGGAACAGAACGTATACAACCAGCTGCTAACGGTGATTGGAAACGTCCTTTAGGTCAAAACAGAAACTTGGAACAAGTAATAGGAGAACAAGTAAGCCTACAAGGTAATTTTAATACAGGAAAAGTAAAACATCAATTATTCACAGGAATTGATTTTGAAAACTCTTTTCTACAAGCGTACACTTTTACATTTGCTCCAAATACTTATGGTAGCGGTAACATTTTCGACTTTGCAAATTTTGATCAAGGTGGCGCAATACCTGAAGGTAAAAACACTAAAATCGTAAAAACAGACACCAACCGTTTTGGAATCTATGCACAAGATTTAATTTCACTTACTGATAAGTTCAAAGTATTAGCGGGAATCCGTTGGTCTTGGCAAGAATCACAGGCAAATACGCAAGATTTAACTAAAACTCCGGTGGTTTCTAAGGATGATGTAAAACGTATTGATCAAGCGTTTACTCCTAAAGTAGGTTTAGTTTTTCAACCTACTAAAGACATGTCTTTGTTCGCAAGCTACTCTAACTCGTTTACTCCAAATACAGGAACAACAGTTGATCTAAAAGTAATAAAACCTTCTTTAATAGATCAGTATGAATTAGGAATCAAAAAAGATTTTTGGAGAGGAGCTTTGAGTACTAATGTAACTTTGTACCAAATTGAAAATAGCAACTTAGCACAAACTGCAGAGTTTAAAGCGGATGGTTCTGCCAATACCGATTCTAGTATAAAAACCTTAAGTGGCGCTACAAAAAGTAAAGGTGTAGAAGTTGATATTACTGCAAGACCGACAACAGGTTTAAGTATTATTGCGGGATATAGCTACAATGATATGCGTTACACTAAAACATCAGGATTAGAAGGAAGTTTTATTGTAGGAGATCGCTTGACTAGAACGCCTACAAATACAGCAAATTTAAGTTTCTTTTACACTTTACAATCAGGATTATTAAAAGGTTTCTCTGTAGGTTCATCAGCAAATTATATAGGTAAACGTGTTGGAGGATGGAACAACCAATATAGAGCAGCAGAACCAACTGGAATATTTGATAGAGGAATTCCCTTAGAAGATTACGCTACAGTTGACGTTTCAGCAGGATATGAGTGGGGTAAATTCTCGATTTTGTGTAAACTTTCGAATATTACAAATGAATTGAATTACACTGTTCACGAAAACTATAGTGTGAATCCAATTGCTCCACGCCAAGTAATGACAGCATTAAAATACAAGTTCTAATTGAACCTACTGTTTTTAAAGACTTTTTTCTGAGCTATACAATATATTTATTCAGAAAAAAGTCTTTATTTTTTATCATAAAATAGATTATTTTCGCACTTTCTAAACTATAAAATTTAATGAAAAAGAAAACCTTCCGCAATTTACACCGAGATTTAGGTTATTTCTATATTGGCTTAATCATTTCCTTTGCCGCATCAGGTTTAATGATGAATCATAGAGATTCTTGGCATCCTGAAAAGTACACTACCGAAACAAAATCTATAGCAGTACAATTACCTGAAGAAGATCAAATCAACGAAAAATTTGCAGAGAGTTTAGGAAAAAAGTTAGGTATAGATGATAAATTTAGAAGACATAGCGTTAAGAAAGGAGTTTTTAAAATTTCGTACGAAAAGAATGATGTAGAAATTGATATGAAAACTGGAAAAGGTGAAATAGTAACTTTTGTAAAAACACCAATTATCAGCCAAACGATGCAATTACATAAGAGTACTTCAAATTTCTGGATTTACTATTCAGATATATTTGCCATCAGCTTAATTGTTATTGCTTTAACAGGAACAATAATGGTAAAAGCGGGCAAGTTCAGCTTCAAAGAACGCGGTTGGAAATTAGCTCTAGCTGGAATTATATTCCCATTAATTTTCTTGTTTTTATTGGCATAAAAGTAAAACTCACAGTTTATAGTTATCCGTCTCATTTTAGTAATGAGGCGGATTTTTTTATTTAAAACCTTCTTGCGGATTAAATTATGTACTTACAAAAATTCTAGATTATTAAAATATTATTGTAATCCACTATCAATCCGCAAAAAATAAAGGTCCTTAAATTTTAAAGATTTTAAATGGGAAATAAAAAATAACTAACTTTCAAATTTAAACACAAATAATCCTCTATGATTTATTCAAGACATTTCATTTGTGCACTAGTTACCGTCCTCATTGCTTCGTGTGCTTCAAAAAATGCATCTCGCAAAACTTCAGCAGTTAACACTAAATTTAACAAGGAGTACATTGCAAGCAAAAAATCATTTCTGGGAAAATTAAATCCAGAACAATATATAGAAATAAAAACTGCTCTTGAATTAGAGTTGAAAACGAAACTGACTGAAGGCAAAACTATTTTAATAAATTACGTCCAAAATGCACCAAACTGTATTTATGAAGGGAATAGTAAAAAAATATGTCAATAGTTACTGATAATGGGTTAAGAATTTCAAATGAAATTTCTGCTAAAAACAACGCGATTGACTTTTTTGTTTTTACCAAAGACTCTTACAATAATGCGATTTTGTCAACACGAGAGCAATTTATATTGGACAAAGGTTTCTTTCATAATAAAGTTTTTACCTTACATGAAAATTGCAAGGATTTTTTCATTCTTAAACCTGACGGAGAATTCATGAAATATTATGGCGAAGATTATTACACTGAAGTAGAATGTTTTTTAAGTAGAAAAAAAATTAAAGAGATTAAATAATTATGTATTCGTAAAAATCTATCAGAAAATTCTAAAATCCTAAAAAGTAAACTTCTCAGCAAAAGGGTTATTTCACCTGTAGAGACATTGGTCAAAATATAAAAAAAGAGAAAAATAGACAGTATAAAAGCTAGTTTTGTTTCCAGTATATTCTCTTATTGCCGCACTACACAACGATCAAGTATCTAAAATAATCAAATTATAAAAAAACCGCACTATTAAAAAATAATGCGGTCTCAATAATAAGACTACAGTTTACTAGTCAAACAATTCATTAAGCCAGTGTTTTTTTCTATGCTCTTTATAATGACCTTGTTGTGGCTGATTACCAAAATAAGGCTGCTGAGTTGGTGGCAAACTAGTTGGAGCATCAGCAGCAGATCTTTCTATAATTTTATCAAGTTCACCTCTGTCAAGCCAGATTCCGCGACATTGTGGACAATAATCAATTTCAATTCCTTGTCTATCAGACATAACAAGTGGAACAATACAGGTGGGACAATTCATAATATTAATTTTTAGTGGTTTATTAAATCTGTTTTTTTAGGAAACACGAGCGAAACTAGTACCGAAATAAGTAGAATGGTTCCGATAGTGAATAATGAATATAAAATAGGAATTTTATAAAAATCAACAATAGTCATTTTTATACCTACAAATACAAGTATTGCAGACAGACCGTATTTTATATAATAAAAATATTTTGTGATTCCCGCCAGAGCAAAATATAAAGCTCTTAATCCTAAGATCGCAAATACGTTTGAGGTAAAGATGATAAATGTATCATTAGTAATTGCAAGTATTGCCGGTATGGAATCAACTGCAAAAATTAAATCGGTAAATTCCACTATAAGTAGTACAATGAATAACGGTGTAGCAAAAGTTCGTCCATTCATTTTTACAAAAAACTTACCTCCATGCTCCTTATCGGTAACGGGAAAGAATTTTTTAAATAAACGTACTAGCGGGTTTTTATCAGGATCGATTTTTTCATCCTTATGGAAAAGCATTTTGATTCCAGTAAAAACAAGTAAAACACCAAATACATAAATAATCCAGTGAAATTTGTTAATCAAAGCAACACCTGCAAAAATGAAAATTGCACGCATTACTAATGCGCCTAAAATACCCCAAAATAAAACTTTATGTTGGTACTTAGTATTCACATTAAAATAGGTAAACAACATAATAAAGACAAACAAATTGTCGATACTTAATGATTTTTCAATTACATAACCCGTAAGGAACTCGATCGCCTTTTCCTTACCCATAAAAACATATATACCGTAATTGAAAGCTAATGCAAGACTAATCCAAACAGCACTCCAAATAAGTGCTTCCTTAATTTTAATTTCGTGCGATTTACGATGGAATACACCTAAATCTAAAGCTAACATTACTAAAACAAAACCTATAAAACAGGTCCATACAAAACCATCTACAATCATAATTTCTAAATTATATATTTAATTAAAACAAAGCCGCCGATCAATACGACTGTGGCTGAGAGCGCCAAAAGATTAAAATACTTTTCAATGAAAACTTTAATACTTGGACCATATTTCCAGATTAGCCAAGCGATAAGGAAAAAACGAGCACCACGACTAACAATAGAGGCTAAAGCGAACATCGCCAAATTAATATCAAACGCTCCTGCGGTAACAGTGAATACTTTATAGGGAATTGGTGTAAAACCAGCCGTAAAAATTACCCAAAAATCCCATTCGACAAATAAACTCCTAATGCTTTCATACAATCCAATACTAAAGCCTGGAATTGTATCAAAAAAGAAATTGGCAAAGGCCGAAAATTCGCCACTGTCAGTCAACCAAGCATAATTACCAATTGCATAACCTACAAAAGCCCCTGAGACAGAACCCAAAGTACAAATCAATGCATATTTGAATGCTTTTTGAGATGCTCCTAATGCTAGTGCAATTAATAAAATGTCAGGTGGTATAGGAAAAAACACTGATTCAGTGAATGCTAAAACAAAAAGAAAACTGCCACCATACTTTGTTTGAGCCCAACTTAACACCCAATTGTATAAATTTCTAAACCAACTCATAAACCTAAAAAATTTGAAAAATAATTAATGCATAAATAACAAAACGTAAGTATCTAAATAATGCCCACAGTAAATAATGCTTGATGTCATATTTGATTAAGCCACAAGCTAAACTGACAATAGAATGTGGCAACGGTAACATGGCACCGATAAAAACAAAAAATCCTCCCCACTTTCTTAAATTATTAATATGTTGTGCTATTCTGTTCTCGATATGATTTTTAACCGCAGGTATCAAAAACAATTGACTCCCTATGAAATAAGCGATTAAGCCTCCTAGATAAGACATCGTTGCTAGAACAAATAGGAAAAACCACGGCGTTGCTGATTTTGAAGCCCATGCAATAAATAGCTCGGGCGGTACTAAACCTAAAACCGTTTCTGATAACAGAAAAAAAGAAATAACTACCGTAGCTGAATGACTTGCAACAAGTGTATTTAGCAAATAATCAAAATCTAAAAAAAAATATTCCAAAAAAAGCAAAACAGATGCAAAAACGAGGAGTGCTATGCCTCCTTTGATTGCTACCTTCTTCAAAAAAGAATAAAACTGAGTGATTCTGTAATATCTATTCAGTAATTGCAGTTTTTTAAGTGCCATAGAAGTATCCATTACCTTACTATTTTGTACCATTCCATAAAGAATTTAAAAATTTGATAGCCTCATTAAATAAACCCTCTAATCCGTTTTCAGAAACATAGCTAATTACTGAACCAATTAACGGCAGTATAAGAGCTATTAAACCAATAAGTAATGCTAAAACTAAGATCAAAGTAATAATCAAAACAACCTTAAGCTTTCTATTATTCTTTAAACTTTCAAGCAGGGCAACAGGGTCAAAATTGCCATGACTCTTAGAATAGAATTTCTTTTCGTAATTATGATGTTGCTGATACTTGTGAATTGATTGTTTTTTTTGATATTTATTTTTCTTTTTGTAAAAATTATCAAAATCCATTGGGAAATATTTTAGTTAATAAACTTAATTTTTCAACAATACAAAGTGTAATGCAGCTTACTTGGCTGAATAATCTTCAGTCAATAAATAAGTAGTTATAGGATATTAACTAAGCTTTGGCGGTTGCCAAACAGGTAGGAAAGGTTGAGAAACCAGACTGTTAAAATGATAATGATTGGTATCACTAACTTTTTCGAAAACTGATTCAAATTCAGTTGTATAAAAAACCAGTTCTTCTTCACTGACTTCGAAATCACCATCAAAATCTATAGAGATTAAATTATTCTCGGCGCTTATTTCGATAGCTGTGGAAGTAGAACTTTCTTGAAAAAAAACAGAATAGCATAAGAACATGCCCACTACGAGCAATATGCTATTCAATATATTTTTTCTACTAATTTTCATGCTGCAAACATAATTAAAAACATATAAAACTGTATTTTTAGGATAAATAATTTAGAATAATTTAACAGCAGCATTCTCCCGTAATAATCTCTCAAAAGAATTAGAATAAAAATATCCAGTTTTGAATGAACGAAAAAGCACTAAAACACAGATTAAAGCTATTTTTTTTACTTACAATCTAGCACTTAGGTTTAAAAAAAAGACTTAATACGCAACAAAAACAATCTTACTTTACATTTTTAGTCTAGACATATGAAAATGATATTACATATGATTTAAATTGCATTTTAAATACCATGCTTATTAGCTATAGAAAAAGCTCTTATATTTTCGTTTAAAAAGACATCAAATAGCAACTCTCCATTCCATCATAAATTATTTTTCACCTAATTTATTTTAAAATCAATATTACTTACACATTTTCCCCCTTAAAATATACATTTCATTACCTTTACAGCCTTAAAATAGGAACTATGTCTGTCGCAAAAAAAGATTACAAAAGAATTACTACCAAGTCGCTTATCGAAATGAAAGCTAATGGCCAAAAAATAGCTATGCTTACGGCATACGATTATACCATGGCAAAAATTGTTGATAGTGCTGGAATCGACGTAATTTTAGTGGGTGATTCAGCTTCAAATGTGATGGCTGGTCATGAAACTACGTTGCCTATTACCTTAGATCAAATGATTTACCATGCTTCATCTGTTGTTAGAGCAATAGAAAGAGCATTAGTGGTTGTCGATTTACCTTTCGGAAGCTATCAATCTGATCCTAAAGAAGCATTGCGTTCTTCAATTAGAATTATGAAAGAAAGTGGCGGTCATGCGGTAAAATTAGAAGGTGGAAAAGAAATAAAAGATTCTATAAAAAAAATATTAAACGCAGGGATTCCAGTAATGGGACATTTGGGTTTAACCCCACAATCGATATATAAATTTGGGACTTACACTGTTCGTGCTAAAGAAGATGAAGAAGCTGACAAATTAATTGAGGATGCTAAATTACTCGAAAATTTAGGTTGTTTCGCATTAGTTTTAGAGAAAATACCAGCGCATTTAGCGGAGAAAGTAGCTAAAAGCATTTCTATTCCAGTAATAGGTATTGGTGCTGGTGGCGGAGTTGATGGTCAAGTATTAGTTATTCACGATATGTTAGGAATGAATAATGAATTTAGTCCACGTTTCTTGAGAAGATACATGGATTTATACGACGGAATGACAACTGCGATAGGTCAGTATGTTGCCGATGTAAAATCAAGTGATTTCCCTAATGCTACCGAGCAATATTAAGCTATTTAGGTCCTAAAAAGGGAAATTTATATGAAGATTGTTTCGAATAAATCAAATCTGCAAGTTATCTATGAAGACAATCACTTAATTGTGGTCAATAAGCGTGTAGGTGATATTGTGCAAGGTGATAAAACGGGTGACAAACCATTATCTGATATAGTTAAGGAATACATAAAAGATAAATACAACAAACCAGGTGAAGTTTTTCTAGGCGTTGTCCATAGATTAGATCGTCCTACCACGGGAATAGTAGTTTTTGCCCGCACTAGTAAAGCGCTGACTAGGATGAATGAATTATTTAGTAACCGCGAAACTCAAAAAACCTATTGGTGTATTGTCAAAAACAAACCTGCAAAAGCGCATGACAAACTAGTACATTACTTAAAAAGAAACGAAAAAAACAATAGCTCAAAAGCGCATCTCAAAGAAGTTCCTGAAAGTAAACTAGCCATTTTAGATTATACTATTATAAAAGAACTCAACAACTATTTTGCTTTAGAAGTAAATCTGCATACAGGAAGGCACCATCAAATTAGGGCACAACTTTCAGCAATTGAATGTCCAATAAAAGGGGATTTAAAATATGGTTTTGATCGCAGTAATCCTGATGGAGGAATTCATTTACATGCTCGAAAATTAGTTTTTGTACATCCAGTTTCTAAAGAAAATATAACAATTACAGCTCCTACACCGGAAGATGTGATTTGGAATGCAATTTAAATCGACTTCTACTGTAACTAAAACAGTACCTCACAGACTCATCTACTATAAAACAGGAATATATTTTCCTGTTTTATATTATTATTTCAAATACCAACTTGGATTAAAGTAATAATATGTATTTTTAAGATTAAAATCATTCTAATGAATCAAAAAACCGATATAAAATACAGAAAAGAGTCTCTAAAAAAATTATTGCATGTCATCACTCAAAACGAAGAGGCAATAATTAATGCTTTGTACAGCGATTTTAAAAAACCTGCTTTTGAAGCTGTTTTAACGGAAACTAATTATGTAATTGGGGACTTAAAACAGACTATAAAAAATATTAATTCTTGGGCAAAGCCAAAGAAAGTGTGGTCCTCATTATTAAACTTCCCTTCCTCCGATTATATTTACAGCGAACCGTACGGTAACGTCTTAATTCTTTCACCTTGGAACTATCCTTTTCAATTGGCTTTATGTCCACTAGTGGCGGCGGTGGCGGCGGGAAATAAAGTTACACTAAAACCATCCGAGTTAACTCCTCATACATGTGCAATAATTGCAAAAATAATAAGCGAAACTTTTCCTGTAAAAGATGTTGTAGTCGTTACAGGAGATGCAACAATTGCAGCAGATTTATTAAAAAAACGTTGGGATTATATCTTTTTTACAGGAAGTGTAGGCGTTGGGAAAATAGTCGCAAAAGCGGCAGCAGAGAACCTAACTCCTGTTACACTAGAACTAGGAGGAAAAAGTCCTTGTATTGTTGATGAAACTGCTAATTTAGAGCTAAGTGCTCGCCGTATCGTATGGGGGAAAATCATAAATGCCGGACAAACTTGTGTCGCTCCTGATTATATTTTGGTACACCATGAAATGAAAGATACTTTCGTGAAATTCTTAATTCAAGAAATAGAAAAGGCATTAGGACAAAATCCAGAAGAATCTCCTGATTATGCAAGAATAATCAATCTAAAAAACTGGCAGCGTCAATTAAGTTTACTTGAAAATCAAAAAATACTTTACGGAGGTCAAGCGTCCCAAGATTCCTTATACCTATCTCCTACTCTTCTTGATGAACCAAAAATGGATAGTCTGGTAATGAAAGAAGAAGTTTTTGGACCAATACTTCCTATACTTTCGTATAAATCAAAAGAGGAGATTGATAAAATAATTTCTAGTTTTGACAAGCCATTAGCTTTATACTTATTCTCGCAAAATAATTTTTTTATCGATGAAGTCTTAAAAAAATATTCTTTTGGAGGTGGTTGTATTAATGACACGGTGATTCACTTAGTGAACAATAATTTACCTTTTGGCGGCGTGGGAAATTCAGGAATGGGTGCTTATCACGGTAAACTAAGTTTTGATATTTTCTCTCATAAAAAATCAATTGTTAAAAGAGGAACTTGGCTTGATTTACCATTGCGATATGCTCCTTATGGAGACAAATTAAAAACTATTCGGAAAGTACTGAAATGGATTTAATCATTAGAAAATCAATTTGCAAAAAGAGGCTACTTTGTAATTAATTAATACATTTGCGCGCTTTTGCAGAATTTAAAAAACTGTCAATTCTAGAACTAAAAATAACTCAGAAATTATAAACTTCAAAACAAAAAACTAAATGGACAAATCGACACAAGAACGAATCGAACTAATAAGGAATCAAGGATACAATATAGATTTTGGAAAGATATTTAACCATGCTTTCGAAAATTATAAAAAAATCGCTTTGTATGCAGGTTTAATGATTTTTGTGTTTTTTGTACTTCTTACTATTGCCGGAGCGGGAGCTTTAGTTGCTACTGTTGGAAGTCCAGCCATTTTAGATTTTTTCAAACCAGAAAATTTAAAAGTAGAAAATCTAGGAGTAACCACATTATTAACCATCTCGGGTGTATCTATTGTCGTAGGATCATTGCTTAGTCCAATTACTGCAGGCTTAATAAAAATGGCACATTGCGCTGAAAAGGATGAAGAATTTCACGTATCAACAATGTTCGAATTTTATACTGCTCCTTATTTCAAAGAACTTTTTCTGGCTACATTTATAGTATCTCTAGTGAATGGCGTACTTTCGAGTGCAATCAATTATTTTCAAATACCATTACTTGGATTTGTGATTACTGTCGCGTTTTCATTATTTACCATTATGATGATTCCACTTATCATTTTCGGAAAACTAAAAGCGCTTGAAGCTATTGAGACAAGTATTATGATTGTATCTAAACAACCGCTGGTTTTGTTAGGTTTAATTGTAGTTGGATCTATTGCTTCAATGGTTGGCTTTATAGGATGTTGTATTGGAGTACTATTTACAATTCCATTTATGTATTCGCTGTACTATGCGATATATAATGAAATAATAGGAGTCACCACCGACAATGAATTAGAAGAAAGATTTTAAAAATTATCAGAAAACACCAAAATAGAATAAGCTTCTATTTTGGTGTTTTTATTTAATATAATTCCCTAAATTGTCCCTAAAAATATAGAATCCCAGATCTATTTCTTAAAACCTAAGCAAACATAATTAATGGTATTACACTGTAATCCTTTGTACTGTCCAACCATAGAAATGATTTTTTTACATACACCTAATTTAATGATAGTAAATCTGTTGTTCTATGCGGTAATTTTGTTTTTAATTGTTTTGATGCTTTTTAAAATAATTAAATTAAAAAGCGGACTAAAGAGTAATTTATTAGAAAAAAATAGCCGAGCAACTATAAAAAGAAAAGAATCTCAGACTTATCTTTTATTGAGTGGTGTTATACTTTTAGCTATCGAAATTGTTTTTGAATACTTAAATATAAGACCTAAAAGCTTTTTGATTCAAAATGTTATCTTATCCATTTTTTTTATAATATTATACCTTGTTAGTACTATTTCTAAACTCGTTTTTAGTAATATCCAACGAATATATCTAGTTTGCCTATTGATTTATTTTATTTCACTCTCAGGAAATATTATAAGTTCGCCCACTGATATAGTGCTTATTTTAACATTTACAATAATTTTTTTCTTCTGCTATACACTTATAAGGCCTACAAAATTGTATTTGTATTTTGTAATTATAGTTTTTATTTATTTGTTTACCCTCTTTATTTTTGATATAGTTCCATTAAAAATAAGTTTGCTATTAATAATCTGTACTGCGATAATTTCTACGATGAATTATATTCATTATGTATTACAGCTTAATAGAAATAATAAATCTAAATTCAATGATCAAATAATTAATAAGGGGAATTCTTTGATCTTGGCTACTGATAAAAAAGGTGAAATCGTATTCTGTAGTGAAAATGTAGAAGCAATTTTGGGTTATAGTGTGGATGAAGTTTTAGGTCAAGGATACTATGATATTTCAGAGGAAACTAATTTCTACGGTGAAAACTATGATTCAAAAGATACTAATGACGGCTTATTTATTCGCAAAGTTAAGTGTAGTAATGGCAAATACAAGTACATTCAGTGGAACAATAAACGATTCTCAGATGATTTACTTATAGGAATTGGACAAGATGTAACCACTCAAATAAAAATACAAAATCAATATAAAGATTTAATTGAGAATGCTATTGACATTATTTATGAAGTTGACATCGAAGGCAATTTTACCTTTGTAAATGAATTCACTTTAAAATCGTTAGGATATGAAAACGACGAGATTATTGGTAAGAATTACTCCAGATTTGTAAGAGAAGATTATGTCGAAAGGATAATTGAATTTTATAACAATTTTACAGAAAACATCGACTTTTTTCCCACAATAGAATACCCATTGGTAAAAAAAAATGGAGAGACTTTATGGATATCAGTAAAAGTAATTATTCGTAGAAATGAACTTGGAAAAGTAATTGCATATTCAGGAATTGCAAGAGACATCACAAAATTTAAAGAAATTGAAATTGAAAATAACGAACGTCAGGTAAAAATAGAACGTTATAACGAGACGGTAAAAAAAATATCATCGACTAACTTTAGTAGTGACCGAAACTTAGATGTTAGTGTAATGCAAATAATTGAATTAGCAGCAGAAGCAACTTATTGTAATCTAGTTAGCTACTGGAAATACACCACAGACGTGATTACTTGTGAGAACTTATATAGTTTTGACAACAATTCATTTAGTAAAGGACCTACAATAAATAAAGAGGAGTATCCCATTTATTTTGATGCTATAAAAAACAACAATCAAATTAGCGCATCAGACGCCTACAACAATAAAGAATTATCAGAATTTGTCGAAAACTATTTTCTACAGTTGAAAATTGAATCAGTACTTGATATTCCAATTTTCATTAATGGAGAATTGTCAGGTGTTATCTGCTTTGAAACCATAGGAAAACAAAAAAACTGGGATAATGATGACATCATTTTTGCTAGAACAATAGCTGATTTAATTTCGTTAACAGTTATCTCTCATGGCCGTTACGAATCAGAGAAAAAGCTACAATACAAAAGTGAACTTTTATCTGCAATGACACTTTGCACCGAAAAATTTCTAAATAGCAATGATATCAACGATATTTTCTCTGATGTACTTGTTATTATGGGTAAAGCAACTAAATCACATAGAGCTTATTACTATGAAAATAATCCCACAGACTCAACAATAAGTCAAAAATACCGCTGGATAAATCACAACGATAAATTGACTGAGATTAATAGTGCACTTCAAAATCTACCACACGAATATTTTGAAGAGTTACTATTGCCACTTTTAAACAATAAAATTTTCGAAACTATAATTTCGAAAATTGAAAATCCTTCTCTCAAAAGCAAATTAGAGAATTTAGACGTCGCATCATTAATTCTTTTTCCAATTTTTGTAAAAAATAAATTTCATGGCTTTTTAGGATTTGATAATACAGAGCAAGAAAAACATTTGACCGAAGATGAGGTTAATATTTTGCAAACCTTAGCTAAAAAAATAGCTTCATCTATTGAGCGAATTATTACTGAAGCTGCGATCTATGAGAGTGAAGAAAAATTTAGATTGTTAGCCAATAATATTCCTGGTTCCGTATACCTTTTCAATTACAATGAAAATAATACAAAGATTTACATCAACGATAAGATTGAAAAGCTTACTGGCTATCCCAAATCAAAGTTCATCAGTAACGAAATATCATTCATCGACTTAATTCATCCAGAAGATAAATTAGGAGCTATTGCCGCACAAAAAGAAGCCATAATTAGTAAGACTCCCATACATTTAACCTATAGAATTATTCATAAGGACAATTATATTGTTTGGGTAGAAGAATTTGGAGATACAATTTACAAAGATGGTAAAATAGCATTCCTTGAAGGTATTTTTATCGATGTTACTGAAAGAAAGCGCGCTGAAACAATGCTTCTAGAAAAAGAACTAGCAGAAGCAGCTAATAAATCTAAATCGGAATTTCTGGCTAACATGAGCCACGAAATCAGAACTCCTTTAAACGGTATAATTGGCTTTACTGATTTATTGATGAGCACAAATCTAGGAGAAATTCAAGAAAAATACATGACAACAATTAGCCAATCCGCACATTCGCTCTTGGATATTGTTAATGACATTCTTGACTTTTCAAAAATTGAAGCCGGAAAATTAGACTTGTATATAGAAAAACTTGACATCAATGAACAATTAACACAAGTAATTGATTTAATTTTTTACGAATCGAATCAGAAAAAAATCGATTTAGAGCTTAATATCGCGCCTAATATTCCTAAATATTTTTGGATCGATAGTGTACGATTAAAACAAATTCTAGTTAATCTGTTATCTAACGCCGTAAAATTTACTGAAAAAGGCTCCATTAAATTAGAAATTAAAATAATAGAAAAATTAAATGATAGTACTAATGTAGTTCGGTTTTCAGTTATTGATACTGGAATTGGAATAGTTGAAGAGAGTAAAAAGAAAATATTTAAAGCATTCTCGCAAGAGGACAGTTCAACAACAAGAAAATTTGGAGGAACTGGACTTGGACTTACAATTTCAAACCAATTATTGAGTTTGATGAACAGCCATTTAGAATTAGAGAGCACTGTAGGACAAGGAAGTACTTTCTATTTTGACTTAGAACTGCAATCGAGTGATGAGTCTGGTAATACTGAGAAAATAAAACAAAATAATTTCGAAGCCATCACAAATACATCCAACAAAATAATAGATACAGATAAAAAAATTACTGTTTTAATTGTCGAAGACAATAGAGTAAATATGTTGTTACTAAAAACAATTCTTAAAAATTTATTTGTTAAAACTATTGTTCACGAAGTTGTAAATGGTAAGGAAGCTGTGGATAATTTTGAATTAATTCAACCAGATATTATTTTCATGGACATCCAAATGCCAGTGATGAATGGATATGAAGCCACTAAAATAATTAGGAATCTAAAATCCGGTCAAAATGTACCTATAATTGCGATAACCGCAGGTACTGAAAAAGAGGAAAAAGATAAGTGTCTTACTGCTGGCATGAATGATTATATTCCTAAACCAATTATTAAAGGAGTTATTGAGGAAGTAATTTTAAAATGGGTTTATTAAGACAAATAAAAACTGTCAATTATTCTTTTAAAATACGTATTTTTATAATACTAAACATGTATTCAAACAAAAAAGTTAAGGTATGAAATGGAGCGGTAGACGTCAAAGTGATAATGTAGAAGATCGAAGAGGAATGTCTTCAGGAGGAAAAACAATTGTAGGTGGAGGAATAATAGGTATCGTTATTCTATTGTTGAATGTTTTTGGTGGAGAAAACGCTCAAATGCTAACTCCAATATTAGAACAAATGAATCAGGGACAAAGTACACCCACTGAACAAAGAGACTTAACCGCACAAGAACTAGAAGAACAAGCATTTATAAAAACATTATTGGCAGATAATGAAGATGTTTGGTCAAAAATATTTCAAGAAAACAACTTGCAATATAAAAATCCAAAATTAGTTCTGTTTACTGGCGGTGTCGAAACTGCCTGTGGTAACGCTACCTCTGCCTCAGGACCTTTTTATTGTCCTGGTGATCAAAAAGTGTATATGGATTTAGCCTTTTTTGAAGAGCTAAAAACTAAATTTGGCGCTCAAGGTGGCGATTTTGCAACAGCGTATGTAATTGCGCACGAAATAGGACATCATGTACAAACCTTATTAGGAACTTCCACTAAAATGAGACAAATGCAGGAAGGTAAAAGCCAAGCAGAAGCCAATAAATTATCAGTAGCATTAGAACTGCAAGCTGACTTTTATGCTGGAGTTTGGACACATTACAACCAACAAATGAATAACTTTTTAGAGGATGGTGATATCGACGAAGCATTGAGTGCAGCACACGCTGTAGGTGATGATGCTATACAATCGAAAATCCAAGGACGCATCGTTCCTGAATCATTCACTCATGGAACTTCAGCGCAGCGCAAAGCTTGGTTTATGAAAGGATACAAAACAGGTGATATTAATCAAGGCGATACTTTTGCAGAGATTAGATAAATTATTAGTAAAGGTAAAAAATTATAAAATCGGGCAAAATCGCCCGATTTTTTTTGGTTTAAACTAAAGCGGAAATTGAGTTACTCTACTATTGTAATTCAAATATACCATAAGACCACAAAATCTATTTGCACCAAAATCAAACAAAAAATAGCAATCAAAAACACATCGGAAAATTAGCACTACCTTTGCGCTAAATTAAAGAAGCAAACCAACTAATTATTTTTGCTTCATAAACACCATTTATGTCATTTAGCTCATTAGGATTATCTGATGCTTTACTTAAAGCAATCAGCGAAAAAGGATACACAACCCCTTCACCAATACAACAAAAAGCAATTCCACCTATTTTAGAAGGTAAAGATGTATTAGCATCTGCACAAACAGGAACAGGAAAAACAGCAGGTTTTACATTACCTATTTTACAATTATTATCGCAAGGTCAACAATTAAGACAAAGACCTATTCGTGCGTTAATACTAACTCCAACAAGAGAATTAGCAGCACAAATATTAGCCAATATAAAAGAATACAGTACCTTTTTAGACTTAAAAAGTACCGTTATTTTTGGAGGTGTAAACCAAAATCCACAAGTGACGCAATTGCGCCAAGGTGTCGATATTTTAGTGGCAACTCCAGGTCGTTTGATCGATTTACAAAATCAAGGTTTAATATCACTAGCCAAAGTTGAAATCTTAGTTTTAGATGAAGCGGACAGAATGCTAGACATGGGATTTTTAAGAGATATTGAACGTATTTTGAAAATTTTACCTTCAAAAAGACAAAATTTACTATTCTCCGCAACTTTTTCAAGAGATATCAAGCAATTAGCAATGGGTATTTTGCACCATCCGGTACAAGTAGAAGCTACTCCAGAAAACACAACTGTTGATGCTATTATCCAAAAAGTTTATCCTGTTGCCAAAGAGAAAAAAACAGACTTAATAATCAAATTGATTACCGAAGGAAATTGGAAACAAATATTAGTTTTTACCCGTACCAAACAAGGTGCTAATAAACTAACGGAAAGCATGATTAGTGCCGGAATCAAAGCCGCAGCTATACACGGCAATAAAGGACAAGGTGCTCGAACCAGAGCATTAGCGGGTTTCAAAGACGGAAGTTTAACCGCATTAGTAGCGACAGATATTGCTGCTCGGGGTTTAGATATACCATTATTACCCCATGTGGTCAATTTTGAATTGCCAAATATTCCCGAAGATTACGTTCACCGTATCGGAAGAACAGGAAGAGCCGGAGCAAGTGGAGAAGCTATTTCTTTATTCAGTCCAGACGAAACTGTTTTTTTACGAGATATAGAAAAACTAATCGGATTAAAATTGCCCAAAGAGCAAATTGTAGGATTTGAACCAGATCCTAATGCTTCAAAAGAACCTATCAAACAAGGGCAAGGAAGAGTGCAACGTAATTCAACTCCTAGAACTCCAAAGTCTACAAATACTGCTAAAACAGAAAACACAACTAGAAGTAATAACAGCTTTGGTCCAAGACGTCCGAGTCAAAATAATGACCGACGTTCAAATAGATAATTGTTGTTTGTTATTTTTTAGGAGCAATATGATTTTCCCTTCTTAAGAACGTATTTTCCCGCTTTACGCTACAATCTTTTTTTTTAATCTTCCAGCCTTTGCAAGGCTGGAAGATTAAAAAAAGGATTTCCACTGCAATCGGGGCTATAAAGTGCTTTTTATTTTCAAAACAGTGTTTTTTTAATTTGTCCTCCAAATTTAAAATGCACTAATTATTTGTAAGAAAAAATCAATATATTTGATAAAAGTTAAAAGCGAAACTAACCTTCGCCAGTCTACCCAAATAGGGATTAATAAAGGAAGGTTTGTTTCGGCGATATATAAGTTATGGGCAAGTGTACAATAGCAAGGGAGAATATAGGACTAGATTATGGACAAATCATTAAAATTAAATGACTCAATCATATTAACAATACTCCAAAAAAATTATACATATGAAAAAAATTAAAAATTTTATTCTTTCAGCTTTTCTACTATTATTATTTCATTCCTGTTCTTCCTTACAGGTATCTCATATGACAAGTTCTAATATGAATAAGCTTGAACTTGGTATGTCGAAAGAACAAGTTACTCAGATATTAGGAAGTAACTATACAATAGCAGAAAAGCGACTAGAAGGCAACAATGAAATAGAAGTTTTATCTTATAGGGACTATTATAAAAATGACGAATTTTATTTATTTGTTTTTAATAATCAAAAATTAGATAAGTGGTATCGTGAGTTGTTACCAAAAGAAAGAATTGAAATTAAGTAGTTTTTTACTCCGATCTCGCTAATATTCCACAATCGCTAGCGCAGTTTTGCAAACTGTACCCATTCCAACCAGAAATACAAATGACATTATTGCTCCTACAAGAGCAAAAAAAAAATCTTGTAGTTATACTAAATATTAAAAAAACACTTACAAGGTTTTAAATATTTATAGAAAATATCGTTTCTCATGAACTAACCCAACCAACCATCTCTATCTAAACTACGATATTGAATAGCTTCTGCAATATGGCTAGAAATAACTGTTGGCGCTCCATCAAGATCAGCGATCGTTCTGGCTACTTTTAGAATTCGATCATACGCTCTAGCAGAAAGATTCAATCGTTCCATCGCTGTTTTTAGCAATTGTTTAGAAACCTCATCAAGTGCACAATATTCCCGAATGTGTTTGGTATTCATTTGCGCATTATAATGAATGTGCTCCATTTGTTCAAAACGTGCCGTTTGAATTTCTCGAGCCGCTGTCACTCTTTTACGAATGTCAACACTGCTTTCTGCTTTTTGGTCATCGGATAATTTCTCGAAAGGAACTGGAGTTACTTCAATGTGAATGTCAATTCTATCCAATAAAGGCCCTGAAATTTTACTTAAATAGCGCTGCATTTCGTGCGGCGAAGAGGTTTGTGGCGAATCAGGATCATTAAAAAAGCCACTCGGACTCGGATTCATACTCGCCACCAGCATAAATGACGACGGATAAGTAACGGTAAATTTAGCTCTCGAAATTGTTACTTCACGATCTTCTAAGGGTTGACGCATTACCTCCAAAACATCGCGTTTAAATTCTGGTAATTCATCTAAAAATAAAACCCCATTGTGAGCCATAGAAATTTCACCCGGTTGCGGATAACTTCCTCCCCCGACAAGTGCGACATTCGAAATGGTATGATGTGGACTTCTAAACGGCCTTTGATTCATCAATCCTACTTCCTTAAGTTTTCCAGCGACGCTGTGAATTTTAGTAGTTTCTAGTGCTTCCCGTAAGGTCATAGGAGGCAAAATACTTGGCAAACGCTTGGCAAGCATCGTTTTTCCTGCTCCAGGTGGACCAATCAATATAATGTTATGACCACCAGCCGCGGCGATTTCCATACAACGTTTTATACTTTCTTGCCCTTTTACATCGGAAAAATCAAATTCTGGAAAATCTAATGTTTTATAAAATTCAGCACGCGTATCAATCGTTATTGGCTCTAAGTTGCCTTTCCCTTCAAGAAAATCAATCACTTCTTGAACATTTTCAACACCATAAACATCAAGTCCTGCTACAATAGCTGCTTCTTTTACATTTTGCTTTGGAAGAAAAAAACCTTTAAAACCCTCCTCTTTTGCTTTTATGGCAATAGGTAAAGCGCCTCTAATGGGTTGTAAACTTCCATCTAGGGAAAGCTCTCCCATAATAATGTATTTATCAACCTCCTCCGCTTTTATTTGTCCAGACGCTACCAGTATGCCTATTGTTAATGTCAGATCATAAGCCGAGCCTTCTTTGCGTAAATCAGCAGGAGCCATATTGATAGTAATCTTTTTTCCTGGCATAGCGTAGCCGTTATTTTTTAGCGCGGCTGCAATACGATAGCTACTCTCTTTGATAGCGTTATCAGGCAAACCAACTAAATGATAACCAATACCTTTATCAATATTTACCTCGACAGTTATTGTGGTGGCTTCCACCCCAAAAACAGCACTTCCAAAAACTTTAACTAGCATACTATGTTATTTAATTCTAAAATTAGAGAAACATTTCTAATTATTAGTACTTATCATTCAATATTTAAAAATTGGAGAAAAAGAAGGGATATTTTGACAAAAGCCAAAACTTGATTCTATCTGCAATTTCGTAAAATACGTATAGAAATGCAGATAATAATTACACTATACTCATTGTTAAATAAAATTTAGCACTAAATCCTAAAATTAATTGGTAATAAATCAACATTTTAATACTTTTAGAAATTAATTACAAAACGCTATTATGAAAAAAACCGTACTCCTACTAATTTTCAGTTTTTTACTGCCAAAAATCTACGCTCAGGAATATTTCCCTAACAATGAAGGTGTTCCAAACAAAACTATGAATTTCACTGCTTTCACCAATGCAAAAATTTACGTCACTCCAACGCAAATTATAGAAAAAGGTACGCTGCTCATTCAAAACGGGAAAGTTATTGCTACAGGAACTAAAGTTGAAATTCCTAAAAATTGTACAACAATTAATTTGGATGGAAAATCAATTTATCCATCGTTTATTGATATGTACACCAGTTTTGGCATCGAAAAACCTAAAAGAAACACCGAAAGAAACCCGTTATA
Source organism: Flavobacterium galactosidilyticum (assembly GCF_020911945.1). Classification (NCBI taxonomy): domain Bacteria; kingdom Pseudomonadati; phylum Bacteroidota; class Flavobacteriia; order Flavobacteriales; family Flavobacteriaceae; genus Flavobacterium; species Flavobacterium galactosidilyticum. The sequence goes on along the minus strand of NZ_CP087135.1, from coordinate 1,979,824 downwards.
CGACACAAAAAGAATTGGCTATTACTGGAACGAAAGTATCCGCTCTGAAGTAAATGGTTATGAAAATTTTAATTATGACCATACCAAAGCCGATGAATTACTGAAAGCAGGTTTTGGCGTAGTTGGAACACATATGCAAGATGGTATCGCTCGTGGGACTGGTAGTTTAATCGCATTGAACAACTTTGACAAAAGCAATCAACTACTATCAGACAAAATTTCAAATCATTTTGCTTTTACTAAAAGTGTAACAACAAATCAAGCCTACCCAAGTTCTTTGATGGGAATGATGGCATTATTGCGCCAAATGTACTATGACTTAGACTGGTACAAAAAAGGAAATGCTACTAACAAAGACTTAACGCTGGAAGCAATGTCTAATAATGAAAAACTAGTTCAAGTATTTACTTCTGAAGACAAATTGAACAGCTTACGAGCTGCTAAAATAGCAAAAGAGTTTGGGCTGAATTTTGTGTTAAAAGGAAGTGGTAATGAATTTGAACGAATTCAAGAAATTAAGAAAACGAATTCTAAATTTATTATTCCAATCGATTTTCCAGCTGCTTATGATGTTGCAGATCCAAATCTAGCTGACCAAATGGAGTTAAAAGACTTGCGTTTCTGGAACCAAGCACCTAGTAACCTAAAAGTGCTATCAGATAATGGAATTGTATTTGCGTTAACCACTGACAAACTGAAGAAAGCAGAAGATTTTAGACCAAATCTTTTAAAAGCTATAAAATACGGTTTTGATAAAACTAAAGCACTAGAAGCATTGACCACTATTCCTGCTTCTATTTTAGGCAAAAGCAGTGAAATAGGAAGCTTGAAAACAGGAAGTTTAGCCAATTTTGTAATTACTTCAGGAGAAATTTTCGACGAAAAAACGACGCTATACGAAAACTGGGTTCAAGGAAATAAATTCGTGATAAATGATATGACCACTAAAGATATTCGTGGTAATTATAATTTGACTATTGATAATGAAAAATTCAAATGGAAAATTGACGGCGAAGTTGCTGCACCAAAATCTGAAATTACCTCTGCTGATTCTAAAAAAATAAAATCGAAACTTACGTTATCGAACAATTGGCTTTCTACAGTTATAAAACCGGATGACACGACCAAAACCAATTTTGCAAGACTTATAGGATACATTGAAAGCACACAAGATCTTTCTGGCAAAGCTGTTTTATTTAATGGTACTGAAGTGAAATGGTCAGCTATTAAAACGTCTCCTTTTGTAAAAGCTATTGACTCAACTAAAGCAGAAAAGAACAATAGAATTATGCCAATCACATTCCCGAATGTTGCTTATGGTAATTTAAAGAAACCTGAAACAGAAACGATACTTTTCAAGAATGCGACGGTTTGGACCAATGAAAAAGAAGGAATTCTGGAAGAAACTGATGTATTAGTTAAAAACGGAAAAATTGCTTCTATCGGGAAAAACATATCGGACGCGTCAGCAACTGTTGTCGATGCTAAAGGAAAACATTTAACAAGTGGAATCATTGATGAGCATTCTCATATCGCTATTTCGAATGGAGTAAATGAAGGCGGACACAATTCAAGTGCAGAAGTGACTATTCAAGATGTAGTTAACTCTGAAGACATTAACATATACCGCGATCTAGCTGGTGGAGTTACTACTTCGCAGTTATTGCATGGTTCAGCAAACCCTATTGGTGGTCGTTCTGCCATTGTAAAATGGAAATGGGGTGCTTCTGCAGAAGAAATGCTTTATAAAGACCAACCTGGATTTATCAAATTTGCTTTAGGTGAAAATGTAAAACAAGCGAATTGGGGAATTACAAATCCAACTCGTTTTCCGCAAACCAGAATGGGAGTCGAACAAGTTTTTACAGATTATTTCCAACGTGCAAAAGAATATGACTTAGCTTGGAAAAAATACAATTCAGGTGGTAAAAAAGGAAAAGATAAAGCGCCAAGAGTTGATTTAGAATTACAGACAATAGCCGAAATTATAAATAGTGAGCGCTTTATTTCATGTCACTCCTATGTACAATCGGAGATTTTGATGTTGATGAATGTAGCGGAAAAATTCAACTTTAGAGTAAACACTTTTACCCACATTCTAGAAGGGTATAAAGTAGCTGATAAAATGAAAGAGCATGGCGTAGGAGCTTCTACTTTCTCAGACTGGTGGGCTTATAAGTTTGAAGTAAACGATGCAATTCCTTTTAATGGTCCAATAATGCACAATGCTGGACTTGTAGTTGCATACAACTCTGATGATGCTGAAATGTCAAGAAGATTGAACCAAGAAGCAGCCAAAGCGGTAAAATACGGTAATATATCTGAAGAAGAAGCATGGAAATTTGTCACGCTAAATCCAGCTAAATTATTGCATATTGATAATAAAGTAGGAAGTATAAAAGTAGGTAAAGATGCCGATGTAGTATTGTGGAATACTAATCCGTTATCAATTTATGCAAAAGCTGAAAAAACTATGATCGAAGGCGTTGTATATTACGACATCAAGAAGGATGAGGAAAACAGAGTCGCTATTGCAAAAGAACGAAATGAATTAATAGGTCAATTATTGCAAGAAAAGAACAAAGGCATGATTACTCAGCAACCTAAAAAAACACAAAAAGTAGAATATCATTGTGATACGATGGAAGAGTAAATACTGAACTAAATTTCAGAATTAGCCCTTTAAAAAAACAATGAAGCAATTGTAAAAAAACAAATATGATGAATAAAAAAATATATCTTTTACTATTGGTGTTTAGTATATCAACACTAATTAAAGCCCAACAAACACCAGCCAGCGCTCAATCAAAATCAGTATTGATTATCAACGCTACTGCCCATTTAGGAAATGGAAAAGTAATTGAAAATAGCGCTATAGGATTTGTAAACGGAAAAATTAATTTAGTAGCTGATGCAACTTTAATTCGTTTACCTAAAGATGCTTACGACATTACAATTGACGCAAGTGGCAAACACGTTTACCCTGGATTTATAGCCCCTAATTCCACATTAGGTTTAGTCGAAATTGATGCCGTAAAATCATCCGATGATGAAGGAGAAATAGGCCAAATGAAACCACATGTCAGAAGTATCATTGCCTATACAGCGGATTCAAAAGTAATAGAAACAGTGCGACCAAACGGTATTTTGATGGCGCAAATTACACCTCGTGAAGGCAGAATTTCAGGTACCTCATCAATTGTTCAGCTTGATGCATGGAATTGGAAAGATGCTTTAATAAAAGAAAATGATGGCATTCACTTAAACTTCCCTTCTACTTTTAAAAGAAGTGGTTCATGGTTTGAACCAGGAGGAATTGAAGCAAATAAGGATTATACTAAACAAATTGCTGAATTAACTTCTTTTCTATCCGATGCAAAAGCATATTTAGGAGCTGCTTCGAAAGAAAGAAATTTAATCTTAGAATCTACTAAAGGTTTATTCGACGGAAGTCAAACTCTATTTATCAATGCCAATGAGGAAAAGCAAATCACAGATGCAGTACAATTTGCAAAAGAAAACGGCATTAAAAAAATGGTAATTGTAGGTGGCTATGAAGCCTATAAAGTTGGTGAGCTATTGCAAAAAAATAATATAGGTGTGATGCTTAGACGTGTACATGAAATGCCAGAAAATGACGATGACGATATTGATTTACCATATAAATCTGCTAAATTATTGACTGATAAAGGCGTTATAGTAGGTTTAGAAAATAGCGGTGCGCACGAAAGAATGAATACTAGAAACTTACCTTTCTTAGCTGGAACATGTGCCGCTTACGGTCTTGATAAAGAAGAAGCTTTGAAATTAATCACATCAAATACGGCTAAATTACTAGGAATTGATGCGCAATGTGGTACCTTAGAGCAAGGAAAAGATGCCACACTATTTATTTCCGAAGGGGATGCGCTAGACATGAGAACAAATAAATTAACTAACGCCTTTATTCAAGGCAGAATGATTAGTTTAGAAACACATCAAACAAAGCTGAACGATAGATATAAAACAAAATACAATCAAAAATAAAACAATAAAATGGGACTATTTAATGCCATATTAGGCAACGCCTCTGAAGTTACAATTGAAAATGTTGCTAAAGAATTTGAGCCTCTTTTAATCGATGGGGAAACAATTGAAAAGGCTTATAAGCTAATTAGAGATATGTTCATTTTCACTAATAAAAGGCTAATTCTTGCCGAAAAACAATTGGTAGGAACTAAAGTAGAGTACATGACAATTCCGTATTCGAGTATAAAGAAATTCTCAAAAGAAAGTGCCGGAATACTAGATATGGATGCCGAACTAAAGATTTGGCTGAACCATGATAATGCTCCAATTGTCAAACAATTTGGCAAAGGCGGAAACAATATTAATGAAGTGTATAAAATTTTAAGTCAACACACTTTGAAATAAGACTTTTCTACAATATTCTAATCATTGCACCAATTGAACCATTCAATTGGTGCATTTTTTTTTAAAATACTATTTTATTCCAGACTTAAAGCAGTATTAAATTCAGTTATTTCCAGAAATAATTGCTCGCTTTCAAATGAATTTATAGTCAACACATTTTACAAATTGATAAAATTTAACTTGAATTACGGATGCACCTATAAAAAATAAGGGGTAATTAACAATAATTTGCAAAATTAACCATCAAACACACTTTTTTTATAGGGTGTATTTGTGATTTTTATATTTTTATAAAAAATTAAACTCTAAAAACGATGCGAAAAGTTATTTTAAGTGTACTGTTAATTACCATTCTAGTATTAAGCCTTTTTTCAAATTATTTCTTTATTGAAAGCCCTGCTCCAGATGAAATTATCAAATTTGACACCGGCGATACCGCGTGGATGATAGTGGCAACAGCATTTGTACTTATCATGACACCAGGTTTAGGCTTCTTTTATGGAGGAATGGTAGGAAAGAAAAATGTGATAAGCACCATGTTACAGAGTTATATGGCTATGATAATTGTTACAGTGTTATGGATTATTATTGCTTTCGGACTGTGTTTTGGCCCATCAATAGGTGGAATAATAGGCAACCCCATGCCTAATCTATTTTTTAGAGGTGTTGATACAAATACGGCTTGGCCTTTTGCTCCTACAATTCCTTTTATGTTGTTTGCTTTATTTCAGGCTAAATTTGCAATTATTACCCCTGCCCTAATTACAGGAGCTTTTGCTGAAAGAATTCGATTTTGGGCCTACTTACTATTTATGGTTCTTTTTATACTTTTCATATACACACCACTAGCACACATGACTTGGCATCCAGAAGGAATCTTTTTTAAAATGGGAGTACTAGATTTTGCTGGAGGAACGGTAGTTCATATGAGTGCGGGCTGGGCTGCATTAGCTGGAGCAATTTTTTTAGGCAAAAGAAAAGCAGAAAAACCCAATCCAGCACGAATCACTTATGTATTACTAGGTACTGGTTTATTGTGGTTTGGCTGGTTTGGCTTTAACTCAGGTTCTGCATTGGGCGCTAACGGAATTGCAGTACAAGCACTTGGCACTACAACTATTGCAGCCGCAGCCGCTGGAATGGCATGGGTATTTCTTGATAAAATTCTCGGGCATAAATTATCTGCTATGGGAGCTTGTATTGGAGTCGTAGTAGGATTAGTTGCAATAACACCTTCTGCTGGTTTTGTAAGCATTCCACACGCAATGTTTATTGGCGTTTTTGCCAGTATTGTGAGTAACATTATGGTTAGATGTTTTCATAAAAGCAAAATTGATGATGCTTTAGATGTTTTTGCATGCCACGGCATAGGCGGAATGGTTGGTATGTTGTTAACAGGTGTTTTTGCTTCAAACACCGTAAATCCAGCGGTTGGAGAAAATCAAGGACTTATTTTTGGTGATGCAACATTATTTTTAACTCAGTTAACTGCCTTAATTATTGTTTCAATATTTGCTTTTTCTGCTTCCTATTTCCTTTTTTTCATAGTCAACAAAATAACTCCACTTCGAGTTAGTGAAGAGAAAGAAGTTTTAGGTTTAGATATTTCTCAACATGGTGAATTTTTATAATTCAATTATTAAAACAAAAAAAGCGTTCTAAATTTCAATTTAGAACGCTTTTTTCAACTTAAAATGAACCTAACTATTATTTTAAAATTGTAAACTCAATTTTCGAATCATTGTAAATTCTGTGTGTTTGTTTCTGGAAATCTTCTGACTTAGCGTAGAAAATATTATCGACAAATGTTTGCGGATTCAAATCGATCAAAGGAAACCAGGTGCTCTGCACTTGAATTTGGATTTTATGTCCTTTTTTGAAAGTATGAAAAACATCTTGCAATTTGATATTTACTGCAGTTTTCTCATTAGCTACAAATGGCTCTGGTTTTGAGAAACTATTTCTAAAACGACCTCTCATTACTTCACTCCTTACCATCATATGGTAATTACTCATCTTTAAATACGGAGCAACTTCTTTAGTCTCTGGTTCATCATTTGGAAAAACATCAATCACTTTTACAATCCAATCGGCATCAGTTCCAGTAGTAGACACTTGCAGTTTAGCTAAAATCTCACCTGCTAAAGTAGTATCGTCTTGTAAAACATCAGTTTCAAAAACGATTACATCTGGACGTCTCGCCGCAAAACGCTGATCATCTGTCATGTATTTTCTTGGTGTCAAGCCTTGTTGCTTAATATCTTCTGAATAAGGAACTGGTTTCTTAGGATCACTTACAAACTCTTCAAAAGCGATGTTTTTCTTTGCCATTATAGTCAATTGATTTTCTTGCAAAAAGAAATCTTGCTTCACAGCATTTTTTGGAGGCCAAGCATCGTAGGTTTTCCATTCTTTAGAACCCGAATCAAAAACATAGGCTTCTGGTAGTTTATTTTCTCCCTTTCCATTATTTTTCAAAAAGTGACGAAAGAAATTAGCCTCAATATTCTTCTGATAAAATCCAGAAATACTATCTCCAAAATTAATATTACCAATTACTTGCTTAGCCGAATTTCGAGCCCAATCACCGTGACTCCATGGCCCCATAACAAGTGTATTATAGTTTTTGCTACTTTTTTCAATTGTTGAATAAGTGTTCAATGGTCCGTATAGATCTTCAGCATCAAACCAGCCTCCTACAGTCATTACAGCTGGTTTTATATTTTTCAAATGTTGTAAAATGCCACGTTTTTGCCAGAAATCATCATAACTTGAATGATCTTTTAGCTGTTGCCAAAATTCATTGTCTTTTGTAAAATATTTATCTAAATTAGACAATGGCCCCGCATCTAGGAAAAATTGATAATCATCATTTGTACCAATCGTTGGAAATTTATACCAATCTTTTGTAGTACGTTCTGCTTTTTGAGGACCAAATAATGGTGTTAATTTCCAATAACTTAATAAATAAGCGCCATTGTGGTGAAAATCATCAAAAAAGAAATCAGCAATACTCGCTTGTGGAGAAACTGCTTTCAAAGCCGGATGGTTACTCAATAGAGAATAAGTGGCATAAAATCCAGGATAAGAAATTCCCCAAGTTCCCACATTACCATTATTATTCGCAACGTTTTTCACCAACCAATCGATAGTATCATAAGAATCTGAAGCTTCATCAGTAGCATTCTTTCCTTTTTTATTTGGAACAAAAGCACGCATATTGTCGTACAAACCATCACTCATGAACCGACCTCGAACATCTTGATATACCACAATATAACCTTCTTCCATCATGGTTTCACTTGGAGAGATACTTCTTTTTAATTGTCCTTCACCATAAGGACCTGAATTATAAGGCGTTCTTTGCATTATAATTGGATATTTTTTAGAAATATCTTTAGGTGTATAAATGGCAGTAAATAATTCTGCACCATCACGCATCTTAATATGAACTTCTTTTTTAGTATAATTTTCAGCTACGTAATTAGCAGCTTTTTCTTGTGCAAAAAGGATAACTCCTACAAATAGTAGAAGAATACTTAGTAGTTTTTTCATAAAGTTTTTTGAGTTAAAATAGTTTTTAAAGATAAAAAAACTGTTCGAATATACTGAGAATTGTTTTTGTTTTTTTGAAATCGAAAAATTACATTTCAAAGCAAAAACAAAAATAGAACAGCTCCTAAAAGTCATTATTTTAATACAAAAAAAACTTACTCTCGAATAAAACTTTAGTGGCAAATTATAATTAAAAAGACACTCATATATTCCTTTTAAAGAAAATTATCTTTTTTTATTGCCTTTTTTAATCAGCGACTTTATTTTAAAATTTAAAAACCAGAAACGAAACATAAACCATTCAACAACAACACAATACATAGTTACTTCAAAACATAGCAGCCCTAAAAAATAATCTCAATGGCACAAAAAAAGAGTAACAAAACATGCTAATAGACCAAAAAGCAGATAATTAGCCTATCTTTGTAAAACACCTAATTATGTTTTGCAATTAAATTACGTTCCTTTTACGAAATTTTTAATTCAAAACTAAGATTTCTTATTTCGGAATAATTCCTAAAAAAAAATCTTATAATTTTTGCGTTTTACCGCACCTTTTGCCTTTGGAAAAATTCCATATATAGGCTAATAAATAATCAAAAATAAGTAATATCACTTGACATTCAATTACTGAAAGTCATCGTTTAAATGTTACTTATATTTTAAAAATAAATCACATAAAAATGGAATTCAAACAAATTAACAGCACTACTGGAGAAGATACACTTTATACTAACAAAATTATAGCTCAATTTCTTTATACCCATTTAGAGCAATATGGTGATACTATTGAAGATATTACAAAATGTATGGACTATGTAATGAATCCTAACAAAGGAGGAAATATAATTGTGGGAATTGATGAACAAAAAGTAGTAGGAGTTGTAATCTTAAACAACACGGGAATGAAAGATTTTATTCCTGAAAACATTCTAGTCTATATCGCGGTAGATAACAGCATGCGTGGAAAAGGCTATGGAAAACAACTAATGCAAAAAGCCATATCAATTGCAGAAGGGAACATTGCATTACATGTAGAACCTGATAATCCAGCTAAAAAATTATATGAAAGTTTAGGCTTTACCAATAAATATCTGGAAATGAGATTGATCAAATAAAAATCTCATTTAATAACTTTTTTTAATCAGCAACTAATGGCATTTATAAAATTATATCGAAAAAAGCTTGAGGAGAATTATACTTTTTTAGATCATATCTTTAAATCAAGAAATATTGAATGGGGCGTTGTCTCAAAACTTTTATGTGGTAATAAAATCTATTTAAAAGAAATTATCGCGTTAGGAGTTCGTGAAATTCATGACTCCAGAGTAAGCAACTTAAAAAAGATAAAAGCGCTCGATCCTGATATTCAAACGGTTTATATCAAACCACCCGCAAAAAGAAGTATCGAAAGCATTGTACGTTATGCAGACATTAGTTTCAACACTGAAGTTTACACCATACAACTACTTTCTGACGAAGCTGTTAAACAAAATAAAGTTCATAAAATCATCATAATGATTGAAATGGGTGATCTTCGTGAAGGCGTCATGGGCGAAGAATTAATTGCTTTTTATGGTACAATATTACAGATGCCAAACATAGAAATTTCAGGAATTGGAACTAATTTAAATTGCCTTAGTGGTGTAATGCCAACTCAGGATAAACTAATTCAATTGAGTTTATACAAACAATTAATTGAATCTAAGTTTAACATTAGTATTCCATTCGTCTCTGGTGGAACTTCCGTAGCCATTCCGCTAATACTTAAAAATGCAAATCCATTGGCTGTAAATCATTTTCGAATAGGAGAAGCACTCTTTTTTGGAAAAGATCTATTTACTGGACACACTATTGAAGGAATGCACAATGATGTTTTCAAATTATTTGCAGAGATAATAGAAATTACAGAAAAACCCAATACACCAACAGGTGAATTAGGCGAAAATGTGGCAGGAAATTCCTTTTCTATGAATGATGTAGAGGATTTAGGACTTACTTCATTAAGAGCAATTTTAGATATTGGTTTATTAGATATGCAACCTCAATATATAGAATCCGATGATGTTGATATTACAATTGTTGACGCCAGTTCAGACATGCTAGTAATTGATATATCCGATTCTAAAAAGAATTACAAAATTGGTGATCTTGTGGCTTTCAAAATAAGATACATGGGCGCTTTATATCTTCTAAGCTCTGATTATATTGAAAAAATAATTGAATAAAGAAATTTGTAACTCTTAATACAGTATTCGATAAAAAGAAAAATTGCACTAAACACCACAAATAAATAAGTGGATTTTAGTGCAATTCTTTTATAAGTGATATCTAATCGTTCTACTTATTCGGCCTTTTTATAACGATCAATTCCTTCTCTCAGCCATCCTTTATATGATTCAATATTTGAATTATAACTTTCTGGCTTGTCTGACAGCATATTGCCATCAGTATCTAAAATAATGTAATATGGTTGTGCATTTGCTTTAAATTTTGTGATTTGGAAATCACTCCATTTATTTCCAATACTTGTAATTTCTTTACCCGTTTCTTTAGATACATATTGTTCATTTTTAGGTAATTCTTTTTTATCATCTACATAAAGAGAAATCAAAACAATTTCGTTTTGCAAGATTTTAAGAATAGTAGCTTCTGACCAAACGTAGTCTTCCATTTTTCTACAATTTACACAAGCATAACCTGTAAAATCAAGTAAAATAGGCTTATTTATAGATTTAGCATACGCTACACCTTTTTCATAATCGTCAAAAGCAATCAAATCATGAGGACCTAAATGAGCTCCATCTGGTAAAACTTGTGCTACTGCATTTGAACCTCCTTTGTAGCCAGAAACACCGTACGGGCTTTCGCTATAAGTCATTGGTGGTGGAAAACCAGAAATTAATTTTAGTGGTGCTCCCCAAAGACCCGGAATTAAATATATGGTAAAAGATAAAACGACTAATCCAAATGACAATCTACCCACTGAAATATGAGTCAGTGGACTATCATGAGGAAGTGTAATTTTCCCAAATAAATAAAATGCTAATGTTCCGAAAATTGCAATCCAAATGGCTAGAAAAATTTCTCTTTCTAAGAAATGCAGTTGTAAAACTAGATCCGCATTCGACAAAAATTTGAATGCCAAAGCTAATTCTAAAAATCCTAAAACTACTTTCACAGTATTTAACCAACCACCTGATTTTGGTAATGAATTCAACCAACCTGGGAACATTGCAAACAACATAAATGGAAGTGCTAAAGCTAAAGAAAATCCAAACATACCAACAATAGGTGCAATTCCTCCTTTAGAAGCAGCTTCAACTAAAAGCGTTCCTACGATAGGTCCCGTACAAGAAAAAGATACAATAGCTAAAGCTAAGGCCATGAATAGAATACCAATCATTCCTCCTCTATCAGCCTGACTATCTACTTTATTTGCCCAAGAATTAGGTAACATAATTTCGAAAGCTCCTAAAAACGACGCTGCGAAAGTTACTAATATGATAAAGAAAATAATATTAAACCAAACATTAGTAGATAACGCATTCAACGCATCGGCCCCAAAAATACCAGTCACAACAAGTCCTAAAATAAGGTATATTGCTATTATCGAAATTCCGTAAATAATAGCATTACGAATTCCTTTGGCTTTTGTTTTGCTTTGTTTTGTAAAAAAACTAACTGTCATAGGAATCATCGGGAATACACATGGCGTTAGCAATGCTGCAAATCCAGATAGAAAAGCAATAAAAAAGATAGACCATAATCCTTTTTTCTCTGCTTGTTTATTGTCAAGTGGAGCAACTGTTTTTGGATCAACTGATTGAGGACTAACTTCAGTTGAAACAGCTACAGTATCTGTTTCTAGGGAATCTACTTTTGCAGCTGCAACATCAGTTGGAGCAACCGTTTCAGCAGCTGTAATTGTTAAAGCTGGAACTTTGAAAGTGAAATTTTTTTCTATATTTATACAAACCTCCTTACAAACCTGATAATTAAAATCAACTTTAATTTCAGTTAATTTCGGATTTGTTATCGAAATTTCTTGTCGGACTTGACCTTTCTTTTCAAAGAAAGTTTCATTGACTTCAAACACGTCATTAAAAGCAGTTCTCGTTTTGCTTTCTATCGCTTTACCAACTAAATTAAAATTTCCTTTTTGATTTTTGAAAGTAATTTCTAGTGGAAGTGGTCCGCCATCAGGAGTAGTTTGTGAATACAAATGCCAATCGTTTTCGATAACCGCATCAAATACTAAAACATAATTCGTTTCTGATTTTTTTTCAATTTTAGTAGTCCATTTAGCTGGATCTAAAATTTGAGCATTTCCGTTGGCAAAAGCCAAAAAAGCGATAAGTATAAATAATAATTTCTTCATTAGTCTAATTGTATTTTAAGAATATTCTTAGTTGTATTTTCAATTTTAAATCGCTCATCTTGACGAAGACCTACTACCCAAACAATGATATCATTAGAACATAAAAGCCAAGTATTTTCTTTTTCTAACAATGATAATTTTTCATCCTTAAAAAACTTACTTATCTTTTTAGATTTTCCATCCATACCGAAAGGTTGAAATTGATCTCCTTCTTCCCAATGACGTAAAACCAATGGAAATTGCAATTTATCTGAATCGACAAATATAGTTTTATTTGAAACGATAGCCATATCAGCTACTGGCGAAAAGGAAATATTTAAGGGAACATTAACTACTGTCTGATTAGCGTCTATAAAATACTCCCGTTTTTCAGTTGAAAAATCCGAAGGACTCAAGATTAAACTTTCTCGATCTTTCAATAATCGATAATCTGCTGAAAAAACAAATTTACCGGATTGACTTACAACTAAATCATAAATATCATCCCATGCTGTAAATCCAAATTCATTCAACCATTGGTATAAATACGATTTATAATTAGGTAACTTCTTTAGTTTTTTCAAATCAAAACTGATGTTTTCACCCTCTTGAACTGCTACTTGTTGGTACACCATAATAGCAGCATCATCAACCATATTTTGCGCTTCTTGCAAGTAATTTTGCGTTTTATGAAAGGACGAAAGAAAATTAGGATTCAATTCCTTCAACATTGGGACAAGATGATGGCGAATTTTATTTCGAACGTATTTATCCGAAGCATTACTACTATCTTCCTGCCATTTTATATGATTTAATTTAGCATAATCTTCAATTTCTTGTTGGCTAAATGCCAAAAGTGGCCGCACTACATTTTCGTTTTGTTCCGGAATTCCAGTTAATCCGTCCAATCCAGTTCCACGTGACAGATTAATCAAAAAGGTTTCTAAATTATCATCGGCGTGATGCGCCGTTAAAATATAATCATATTTTTCCGTTTCCAATAATTCATAAAACCAGTTGTATCTCAATTCTCGAGCAGCAACTTGCGTTGAAAGTTTGTAATCCTCCGCAAAAGCTTTGGTGTCAAATTGGGTGATGTATACCGGAACAGCATTTGCATCAGCGTAATCCTGAATAAACTTTTGATCTTCAAAACTTTCTACTCCACGCAATTGAAAATTACAGTGAGCGATGGCGATCTCAAAGTCTAACTGCTGGAATAAATGCAGCATAACCATGCTGTCTATCCCACCGCTTGTGGCTAGAAGTAGTTTTTTACCCTTTAAAAACTGAAAATTGTTAAGCAGATGATTTTGGAATTTTTGTAGCATTTTCAAATTTAATTGATTTTAATTTAAACCATGACAAATGAGGCAAGTTCAATACATAATTTTCATAAAAACCATTAAGAAAATTAAATTTAGTTACGTTTTAATATTACCTAATACTAAATATGATTTTTACTTTCTATAATTCTGAAAATAAAAAGCTATTGTATTTCTATTTTCAGAAAGATTTGTGTTAATTAGTGTAATTTGCATCTAATTTTGCACATTAATGCGTTTAACTTACCAAAACTTCTCGCATTGCTTTTGCTTTAAGCAGACATTCCTCATATTCTTTTTCAGGAATAGATTGCGAAGTAATGGCACTTCCTACTGAAAAAGAAACGTATTTTTTTTCTTGATTGTACAAAATACTGCGTATGACCACATTGAAATCGAAATCGCCATTAGGTGTAAAATAACCTACTGCCCCACTGTACAAACCACGTTTTGTTTCTTCTAATTCTTCTATGATTTTCATGGCTTCAATCTTTGGCGCACCAGTCATACTTCCCATAGGAAAAGTAGTTTTGATTACATCAACAGTCGCATATTGCGCATCTAACTTGGAAGTAATCGTAGTAATCATTTGATGCACTTGCAAAAAAGAATAAATACCACACAATTCTTTTACTTCAACGGTTCCTTTTTGAGCAGTTTTTGATAAGTCATTCCGAACAAGATCTGCAATCATAATATTTTCAGAACGTTCTTTTGGGTCTAAAGCCAAATCATTTTTCGATTTCTCATCAACAATTGGATCTGAAAAACGTTTTGAAGTCCCTTTAATAGGTTGCGAAATTATAGTATCGCCCTCTTTTCTTAAATAACGTTCTGGTGTAGCCGAAAGTAAAAAATGTTTATTACTCTTAAAAAAAACGGCAAATGGCGGTTGGGATATTGCGTTCAGCGTACTAAATTTCTCAAAAGGATTTATAGTTGCATTCTCGGCAAAGAATTCCATACAAAAATTAGCTTCATAGATATCTCCGCGATGAATATGCTCCATGACTTTTGAAACTTTTTCCAGATAACTTTCCTTTGAAATTCGTTGTTGAATTGTTACTTTTTCTTCTATTACAACTTTTGAAGTTTTACTATCTGTGATTTCTTCAAAATCTTGCTCTACCTCATCATCACAAAAGTTCAGATACTGAATTTCGAGTTCGTGCCCTTTCAATAAAAATAATTTCTTAGGCTGAAAGAAAAACAAATCAGGAAAATCAAGTCCATCGAAATTTTTAGAAACTAAGGATTCTGTATTATTTTTTAAGTCATAAGCTAAATAACCAAAAAGCCAATCTTTAGTTGTTTGCTGGTATTGTTTTAAATCTTCAAAAGCATTATGGTAATCAGTTTTAACTGAAGTAAAAGCATCTACTGCAACAAGACAATCATAATTAGAATAGTCTTGCGGATAGTCATTGCTATCCAAATAAATAATTTCCCGAAACTGTCTTGACCAGGATAAAAGCTGCTGTTTGAACAGTTTTGGATCAGAAATCGACTTGTAAATTGAAGTTCTCAAAAAGTAATTGTGTTTAAAATTCAAAATTACAATAAAAAACAAACCTTCAATAATTGATTTTGCTAAAACTGGCTTAATTTTTTGTAAATTTGATAGTGAATATTCAATCTATTTTTTTCTTAACTAACAGTCCTTTTGATGTTTTATCAAATTTTAAAGATAGAATCTAGTATTTACGAATCTGGATCATCAATTATATTAGTTAAGATTTTGTACTAAAACAATGAATTAGCTTCAAAAGAAAGCCCCCGATGGAAAGTTGAAATGTAGTTGAACGTGCAATTACTAAAAGATAATTTTTAAATATGTAACCACTTAAAAAACATATATTATGAAAATTGCAATCCTAATAATTCGGTCCTTACTTGGAATTCTTTTTCTCTATACTTCAGTTAGTTTTTTTCTGCATCTCGCTCCTGAGCCTGAAACTACTGGAAATTTCAAAGCCTTTAATGTAGGATTAATGGCATCTACTTATTTAATACCTCTTGCGAAATCACTAGAATTTCTATGTGGACTGTCATTTATCACCGGACGATTTGTAACCCTTGCTAATATTGTCATTTTGCCTGTTACACTGAACATTTTGTTAATTAATTTCTTCTTGACACCAGAAAACCTGCCTATTGCGCTTTTTGTTTTTTTTGGCAATATCTTTTTAATTATTAGTCACTGGGGAAATTATAAAGGTTTGTTTGTAGCAAAGTAATCAAAGATTTGATAAAAGGTAATACGCCTACTTATAATTAAAAAAATCAGCCAAATTATATACTATTTTTTGGCTGATTTTTTTTTCAACACCATTTAAACAGAGGCAAACGCTATTATATTGTCCTTATATATTGTCGATGACTTCTTTCATAAGTCGGACACTTTTCATTTTATCCTCTTGATTAAAAATTGGGCTAGTAATCATCACTTCATCAATTTTAGTGTATTCAATAAATTGTTTTAACTTAGCCTCTACTTTATTTTTACTTCCTACGAAGGAACAAGCTGTCATTTGGTTCACGTGAAAATGTTCTTGTTCAGACATTACACCATCCATAGATTCAACAGGAGGCTGCAAAGGCTTTCTATCATTCCTAATCAAATTAAGAAACATTTGCGTCAAGCTAGTAGCTAAGATTTCTGCTTCGTTATCAGTATCAGCAACAATTGCATTTACGCAAGCCATTGTTTTTGGCTGGTCTAAATATTGTGAAGGTTGAAAATGATCCCGATAATATTGAAACGCCTGATACATTAATTTAGGTGCAAAATGCCCTGCGAATGCATACGGCAATCCATTGGCTGCTGCCAAAGCGGCACTATCTAAACTAGAGCCTAGAATCCAAATAGGAACATTAGTGCCTTCGGCAGGAAACGCTCTTACATTTTCAGCAGCATTATCTTTAGAGAAATATTTCTGAAGTTCTGCTACATTTTGAGGAAACCGTTGTGATTGCTCATAAAAATCTTTCCGAATGGCTTGTGCGGTCATTCCGTCAGTTCCTGGCGCTCTACCTAAACCTAAATCAATACGATTAGGATATAGCGTTTCAAGGGTTCCAAATTGTTCTGCGATAATTAAAGGAGCGTGATTAGGTAACATTATTCCACCAGAACCAACTCGTATGTTTTTAGTTTGACTAGCAATGTAACCAATAAGTATAACGGTTGCCGTACTGGCAACATGAGCCATATTGTGATGTTCTGCCAACCAAAATCTCTTATAACCAAGTTCGTCCGCAAATTGCGCTAGTGCTTTAGTTTTTTCAAACGTTTCTTTTGCATTACTATCTTCTGTGATTATGGCTAACTCTAATATGGAAATTGGAATATTCTTTTTCATTATAAATTTCAAATTTGCTGTAAAATTAAGCTTTTAGCTTCAGCTCAAAAATTATGCAGTGTTAAGAGAATTGTAATGTTTACAATTCAAAATTAGCTCTATGTTTTTATAAAAGACTTATTTTCAGTCAGCCACTGAATATGTTTAAACCATTAAGAAAATTAAGTTAGTTAACCTTAATGAAACTTAATTTCCTTAATGCTAAAAAAAAGACTGGGAATCGAAGTTGATACTAGTTTAAATTATTCAAAAATCAGCATAAAAAACCTGCATTTATAAAGTGCAGGTTTCATGATTTATTATAGAAGTGGATTATTTGCCATCTACGTAATCTTGCAGATAACTAAATCTTGGTGTCAATTTTCCGTTTTCTGTAATTTTAGCTCTATTTAGAATACCGTCTTTATCACCATTAAAAAATGCTGGAAAAACCTGTCCTAAAAACATTTCTCCAAATCCTTCGCTGGCATCTTTAGGTAATTCGCAAGGCAAATTATCTACTGCCATGACCACTATTGCAGCCGGATGAAAAACATCTACTTCTTTATTCTCATCTGGTAAATAGCCATAAATAGGCTCTGCTATTGTTGATGAACGTAATGTACAAGCAATAGGACCGTCAATATCGCAAGAAACATCAGCGACTACTTTTATTTTACAATCATTTGCTTTTAGCATTTCTCTTGTAAGAATTACTGGAGCATCATTCCCATAAAAATGTCCTGTGATATAAATATCAGAAACTTTGGTGAATTTTTCAAAATCAGAAACATAATCTGTTGGATTTTGATAAAAATCAGTAAAATCTAAAACTTGACCATCTTTACGCTTGTTGTATTCTAAAACATCAATTTGAGTATAAACAGCCTGAGTATAATTTTTTGTCAAATAATTTTCTACCGAAACTTCCTTGATTTTGATAGCATCTAGAATTTCTTTAGCACCATTTCCCACTTTGCCAGTTCCAGTAATTACAAATTTTAAAGGTGGTAAGATCACTCTTTTCAAATGACTAATTAGTGATTCTTTGCCTGAAAGTGTTTCCGCTTTTGGTAACTTGAACAATTCAAACTTAATCCCAAAAGCTCGAATACCATTATATGCCCCTACAATTCCAGCATATCTGCCGAAACCAATTAATCTGCGGTTTTCTGAATCAACAATAGTTTCATAATCATACAAATCGATATTTTTATTTAACACTGCCTGCAACAGCTTTCTATTATAAGGTTGCTTCTTGATTGTATGCGAAAAAAAGAAATAAGATTTATTAGGAATTAAATTTTCAACAGGAACTTCTTTTACGCCAATTAATACATCACAATCACTAAGATCATCAGTTACTTCTATTCCAAGATTCTTATATTGAGCATCGTCGAAAATCCTAATATCAGAATGCTCTACTTTTATAAAGACATTTTGATATTCTTGCTTCAATCTTGATAATTCGTTAGGAGAAAAAACAACTCTTCTATCAGGCGGATTTTTCCGTTCTTTTAAAATTCCAAATTTCATAGGTAATACACGCTTTAAAATTAATTTAATATAACTTTACAGTATTCATTTGTTACAAATATAACAATTAAAACTAAATTGAATTTATTTTCTACATAAAATTAATAACTATCAAATTACTAACCACCGACTTACGAACTATTGTAAAAATAGTGAGCAACGGCTTCTGATAAAATAGTGTTAAGGTTTAAAAAAACAAAGAATCAAAAGATATTGATTCTATATATTTGCGTTTCTAGCACCACAGAAATGAATTTTATTAAAAAAACAAATATACTACATATATCGCTGCTCTTTTTGGTTTTAAGTTCTTGTAATAAAGAGAAAAAAAAAGTTGAGTTAAGTGATGGTGAACTCCCGAAGAGTACCATGCCTAAAATGAAGCCATTACAAAAGGCAGAAACCAAACTTACCGCAGAATACAGCAATACTAAAAAACATGAAATTGAGGCTTTTTACAATAAAAACTGGCCTAATAACAGTGCGAATGGAAGCATATTAGTTGCACAAAACGGCCAGATTATTTTTGAAAGATATGAAGGCTATGCTAATTTCAGAGAAAAAACTTTAATTACTAAATCTACTCCGCTTCATCTAGCATCAGTTAGTAAGGTCATAACAGCTACTGCAATTTTGAAATTAATTAATGCAAAAAAAATTGATCTCGATCAAAAAGTGAATACGATTTTAAGGGAATTTCCTTATCCTGATGTTACGATTAAAACGCTATTAAATCACCGAAGCGGGATTCGTAATTACGCCTATTTTACGGATCGCGATAAAACAGTCTGGGACCGCCATAATATATTGACTAATCAAGATATTTTGACTATCATGGCAACTAAAAATATTGGGCTGGAATTTAAGACCGATACTCGTTTTAGTTATTGCAATACGAATTATGCCATGTTGGCATTAATTATCGAAAAAATAACCAAGCAATCGTTCGAAGATGCAATGAAGAATATTATTTTCGAGCCATTGGGCATGAAAAACACCTACGTATTTAACTACAATAGGGATAAAGACACTGCTGTAACATCCTATAAAGGAAACAAAGTAGAAATAGGTACTGATTATTTAGATGCCGTTTATGGAGACAAGAATATATATTCGACACCACGAGATTTGTTGAAATTTGACAGAGCTCGAAATGCAGCTAATTTTTTAACGCCAGAACTGAATGCGATGGTTTACAAACCGTACAGCAATGAACGTAAAGGCACAAAAAATTATGGTCTTGGTATACGAATGGTGAACTGGGAAACTGGTCAAAATTTTTACTTTCATAACGGTTGGTGGCACGGAAACACCTCATCTTATATTACTTTACCTAAAGAGGGAGTTACCATTATTGCATTATCCAATAAATTTACCCGTAAAACGTACGATGTCCGAAAATTATCGGTTTTGTTTGGCGACTATCCTTTTAAAATAGGTGACGAATAAAAAAGGAATGATTTTTGTCATACCGAAAGTAGTTTAATATATAGATTTCAATAATAAAACTGTACATTTGCAAACTCAAATTCTATTTAGGTTTTTGAAATAATAAAGGGGTCGACTGGTTTTGACAGCAAGTCGAATTGATCAGTAAGCACGTCGAGCATTGAGACCTTGCTCGTAAATATAAGATCTTACCATTTTACACGGCGAAAATAACTACGCTTTAGCTGCATAATCCGAATTATAGTACGATTAAGCCACGTTCCTATCAGATAGGAAAGCTGGATTCTCCTTGAAAGCCTTGGTTTGTGGCGGTCAATTTAGGGGAACCGTAAAAATAAACCTAGATTTCCATGAGCTTCGGGTGGATTTCGAAATTAAGAAGATAAGTAGCGTGTGGCTGTTTCTGGCCGAGCACACTATCGAAAACTCAATCAGGAAATAAACGTGTAGAAAGCTTTTTAGTTGCTTGTTTGGACCCGAGTTCGATTCTCGGCGACTCCACAAAAAAACCTGTAATCAATTGATTTACAGGTTTTTTGTTTAATGTTTATTTTGTCGTTCGTAAAAACCGTAAGGCCTACTATTAGGGGTTCCTTTAATGTTCATTAATATTAAAACTGAACCTTATTTTTTATTTTAGAATTGACTTCCCTATTTGAGTTATTCGGAATTTCTGGAAAATTGGATAACGGAATGTTAAATTTATCTATTTTTACAGCATTTGATAATGCTGAATTTTTTCCTGTAGAAGTATAACTTTCTATTAATAAACGTGCCGATAAATAGCAAACGGTGGATTCAGCACCTTGATTTAAATTTACATTATTCTCTTCCAGTCCATCATAACATCCTCCAGTAATAGGATTATACATTATATGGCCTAAATGATTCCTACCAAGAAACCAATCAAAAGCTTTTTTCATATTCACTTTGTACGCTGTATTCCCAAAAGTCTTATAAAATAAATCCAATGTGTGCATCATGTAACATGCTTCTATCGGTTGCTCACCAAAACTATTGGGAGTTACTCCTTTCTCATACCACCCATCATTACTAATGATTTTAAATTCACCATCGACAAACATTTTTTCAATTAGAAAATTCATGGATTGTACAGCAATTTCTTTACTTTTCTCCTGTCCTGTAATTAAATAAGTAAACAGGAGCGCTTCAGGTAAAATACTATTTGCATACGTTAACTTATTTTCAAACCAATTCCAATCTGGTGTACTAACAGATGTATACATCGACTGAATTTTTTTACTCAAAATTTCGATGCTATTCCTTAAAGCCAACGAGGGTTCAACGCTGTACCAATAATAAAACCCTTTAATTGAAAAAGCAATCGCTCGCGGAGAATTAAATTTTTCTGCTTTTTTTACCGCTTTTTTCAAACAATCAATAGCTTTATCTATTAGAGGTGCAAGATCATTTGATGGCGTTAACGTAGTAAAAAAGCCTAAAGCCCAAATGGCTCTACCATTAGAATCTTCTAAATTTTCATCACTGTTTCTAGCCTCAATTACATTATTTTTATCTACATAATTAATAAAATTACCACCTGGCAATTGGCACCTTTCAATGAAATTTAAATAGATTTTCATGTATTCTACATCAACTTGTTTACCATTTAGTTGATACTGCTTACAAATTGCAATGAGCGCTCTTGCATTATCATCTAATGTATATCCTGACTCTAAATCTGGATCTGAAATTTTACAAAACTGAATCATTCCAAAATCTGTTGTCATTCTCTTCAAATGATCCATTTTAATTTTAGGATAAGATATTTTAATTTGGTTTAAACCTTTTGAAATCCTTTGATACACTTCTAAATGTTTTATTGCTGTATTTTCCCAGGAAGTCTTCGTAGTTTTTGCATAAGCATTCAATGCCATTTGAGTTCTTAAAGCATCATCAGCCAACAATTTTATAGTAGCTGCAGCAAATTGCTCTACATTTTGTATGTCAACAAGAATACCCACATCGCTAGTTAGGCTCTCCATTGTATGCGGAATTTTGCTAGCTACAATAGGACACGAGCAACTCATAGCATACGAAAATGTACCACTTACTGCCTGATTTGGATCTTTTGATGTAAATAAATATACGTCAGTGGCTTTCAAATAATCTAAAAGCTGATTTACTTCTAGATATTCATTTACAAATCGAACATTATTTTCAAGATGTAGCTCTTCAACAATTTGCTGCAGCGAATTTCGATATTTATCTACATTATTCTCAATTGCATTTGGATGAGTTCTACCTAACACTAAATAAAGAACATTTGGAAACTGTTTGACTATTTCTGGTAGAGCTTTAAGTCCAGTTTCTATACTTTTTCCCTCTCCCAGTAGTCCGAAAGTGGATAGAATAATTCTGTCCTCGAAATCGAATTTTTTCTTAGCTTCAGCAGTCGTTTCATAATCTACTAAATTTGTACCGTGTGGTACTAAAGCAATACTACTCTCAGCTAAACCATAATCTTCCATTAGGATTTTTTTAGATTTGTGAGTCATCACAAAAATAGCTTCGGAATAACTGATTAACAATTGCACTAATGACTTTAAAGTTTCATTAGGATTGGGTATTACACTGTGAAAGGTAAATGCAATTGGTCTTTTGATTTCATCTAAAAAAATCTAGTAGATAGTCACCATATTGGCCTCCAAACAATCCGAATTCATGCTGAATATGTACCAACTTTACATCAGGATCATTATTGATTTTTGCTGCCACTTTTTGGTAAGCTTCTTTATTTTGAGAAGGCAAATGATAGGCCGAGTTTATATTAGCATCTCCCTTAAATGTTATTTCACAAATCTCGCAGCTAATACTCTTGCCATAAATTGTATCAATAGCACGAACAGTATCTTTTGTAAAAGTTGCAATACCACAATGAGTTGGTGGATATGTTGAAAGAAAAACAATTTTTGATTTTGTAGACAAAGTTTTCATCATTATTTTTTTTTATATTATATTTTGCTTTATTTTAAAAAACACATTCACAAAAATTAAATCTAACTTTTGATGTGAATAATTTTTACTGCATAAACTTCAAATCAGATAATCTAAAAAAGCACCTCAATTTACGTGACAACTTTAGAAGAGAATACTGAGTTACGTTTAGTATTTTTATGCGTAACTATTAAAAGTAAACCGAGATAGTAAAAACTTCTTAAAAAGAATTTTGAGTTCGCCAAAATCAGATAAAATTCGTAAAAGAGTATCTGTCTTTAATAATTATTATCGTCTTGAATTAAGAAAGAACTCTAATTTTTACTCATTTTTTAATATTACGAGAATATAAAGGAGTACTACACTTAATAAAAATCTCATTTGTAAATTTATAAATAATGTCTAATAAGATTGTTACACAATTAGTATTGTGTTTTACATTATTCACGTTTTAGAGATAAATTCATTTAAAATTGGTAAAAACAACTTCAAAGTTGATATCTCATTTTTTTTATTGTATTTTTGAAATAAAGCCTTTTTATTTAAAAAATTTATATTTAATAGTAAAGCCAATGATTTTTTTTTAAATAAATTTCCATTAGCTATCGATTATTTTAAAATTTAAATTCTGTCTTAATAGTTCATTACTCATTTATGCTGCTCAAAAAACAAAGACTTTAAAAAATAAGGCACATTAATACGCTGGAGTAACTTCTTAAGTTAAATCAACCTGTTCTTACTTCCTTGTAAAAGTAGTGTTGCTATTTAATCTGTCACTACTCAGTTCATTTCAAGAAAGTTATTTATCAACTAAAAACATTTTTATGCGAATTCCAATAATACGAAAAAATATAATTTTCGCACCTGATGCGAAACGAGTTGTTGCAAGATATTTTATGAATGGTGATGAACGAACCCAAAATATGGTAGCTCGTATCATGCTACTCACTGAAAATCAAGTTTATAACACTTTAGAGCATACATTAAGGGAATTTGCTAGAAGACACCGTAATATTTCTAAAATATTTTATTCGCATTGTGAGAAGATAAGAGGCATTATAGAAGCAATGCAAATTGATTATACCACTTTATCTGACGAAAGAAAAATGCTTATTGGCTCTTACTGCACAATGGAATATTCTTTAGAGTCTGCAGCCTTCTTTAATCCATCGATAGTAGAAGATTTTGATCAATCAGATCTTGAGGAAGGAGAAAAAAGAGTGATTATCTCCTTTCGAGCTACAGGAGAAGGCCATATTTCCTCGATTGTTTTTAGAAGAGCAATTCTTGATAAAAACAATGACTTACGTGTTATGAAGATTGGAAATTATATCGACAAAGCAGAAATAGAACATAAAACACACTACAATAAACAAAGATTCCAAATGAAACTGAGGGAGATGAATATTAGCGAGAAATATTCAAACGTTATTATGCAACAATTGCCTCAGGAATTTGAGTACTCAGTATTACAAAAGCTCGTACATGATATTTTGAACGATCCCACCATAAAACAAAGTAGAAAAACGGCTCTAGAGCAAATGGTGTGGTTATCTGATTCCTTTTACGACATACAATTTAAGCATGACTCTGATATTACTGAACGTGTTATTTTTCCCATATCAGAATCCGAAAGCCGCGGTATTGAAGATGCTCGATTTGTAAGATTCATTGACGATGATAATTCGGAACGCATTATGGCAACGTATACCGCATATGATGGACATGTAATTCTTCCTAAACTGATTTCGACTGAAGATTTTTATTCTTTTAGAGTGATGCCTCTGTCTGGAATCGGTGCCACAAATAAAAATTTAGCTTTGTTTCCTCGAAAAGTAAAAGGTAAATATGCAATGCTTTCTAGGATTGACGGAGTCAATAATTACTTAATGTTTTCTGATAGACCAACGCAATGGAATAATCCTATAATGATACAAGAACCAAAATATACTTGGGAATTTACGCAAATAGGAAATTGCGGATCACCGCTCTGGACAACCGAAGGCTGGTTAGTGATTACCCATGGTGTTGGTGCTATGAGACGATACTGTATAGGAGCTTCATTATTTGATTTAGACGATCCTTCAAAAGAAATTGGTCGCCTTAAACAACCTTTACTCTCACCATTAGAAGGCGAACGAGAAGGATATGTACCTAATGTAGTGTATTCTTGTGGTTCAATAATACACAATAATAGTCTAATTTTACCCTATGCAGTTTCTGACTATTCCTCTACTTATGGAGTAGTTGATTTGGCAGATTTGCTATTTGCTTTAAAAAATAGCAAATAAATGTAAAAAACAAAAATTCTAAAATATAGTCTTGTCATCGGTATTAGCACAAAATCACTTCAGTTACCAAATCCACTCGGCCAAAATTGGCTTTTATAACAGAAAATGATAATTTTGATGATTATGCTTTTATTAGTTCCACAAGGAAGTAATATGTTAGTTGGACAAAATCCTTTATAGCTTGCACAAGCTATAATTTGGAAATAAAATTTACGAACACTAAAAATTTACTAATGAATTTTTCAGAAGAAACGGTTGAGCAATTAGCGAAAGAACATTACGGGCTAGCTACAACTGCAAAATCATTAAATGGTTATGACGAGTTAAATTTTCTTTTATCGAATGAAAAAAACGAAAAATATATTTTAAAAATTTCCAACGAAGATCATCCTCTTCCGTTTTTAGATGCGCAGGTTAAAATCATTCAGCACCTATCAAAAAGCCCGCTTGCAAACGAATTTCAGCATTTTTGCATCAACATTCACGGCGATGCTTTGACAAAAATTGAGACCGATTCAAAAATATATTATGTAAGAATCCTCAATTTTCTGGAAGGCACTTTTTGGGTAGAAAAAGAAAACAAATCAAAAGAGTTATTTTACAGTCTAGGATCCTTTTTGGGAAATATGGATTATGAACTTCGCGACTTTTCTCATCTTGCTATGCACCGTCGTTATATCTGGGATATCAGTTATGCTAGCGAGGCAAATGAGAATTTAAAATACATTCTCGATCACGAAAAAAGGCGTATCGCTGGTTATTTCTTGCTGCAATTTGACACAGAAGTTCTTCCACTAATCCATACTTTGCGCCATGCCTACATCCATAACGATGCAAACGATTATAACATCCTAGTTCAAAAAAATCACATTAGTGGTTTAATTGATTTTGGTGATATGGTTTACACAGCGCTTATCAACAATCTAGCGATTGCGTGCACTTATGCGATGCTTGGAGAGAAAGATCCGTTGGCGGTTGCTGCATCAATTGTTGAAGGCTACCATAAATCGTATGCCCTTACTGAGCAAGAAGTTGATTTATTGTATTATCTAATTGCAGCGCGTCTTTGTATTAGTGTGACACAGTCTGCTTACAATGCATCATTAGACAGCAACAACGAACATCATTTTCTTACCGAAAAGCCTGCTTGGGAATTGCTGAACCAACTTATTCAAATTAATCCAATAAAAGCGCAAGATACTTTTAGAAAAGCGTGTGGTTTTACGGCATTAATCACTGATGAAAACTATACTGATATATTAGAATCTCGTCAGAAAAACATTGGTCGAAATTTAAGTATTGGTTACAAAGACAAATTAAAAATCACCAAAGGCGCGCTACAATATCTTTATGATGATAAAGGCCGAACTTTTGTGGATTGTGTCAACAACCCATCACATGTAGGGCATTGTCACCCTGTTGTTGTTAGAAGAATGCAAAAACAAATTGCTAGTTTAAACACCAATACGCGTTACCTTAATGACACCATTATTGAATATGCCGAAAAACTTACAGCTACTTTACCTGCAGCTTTAAGCGTTTGCTATTTTGTCAATTCGGGTAGTGAAGCTAATGATTTGGCAATTCGAATGAGTCGTCATTTCACCAAACAAAAAGACATTATTGTACTGGATCATGCTTATCATGGTACCTCAACGGTTGCTATGGAAATGAGCCCGTATAAATTTGACGGTAAAGGCGGTTTTGGGAAAATGCCTTGGATTCATAAAGCAATTAATCCCGACTTGTATCGTGGTCCTTATAAATATGGAGACACGACTGCAGGCGAAAAATATGCCGCTGATGTGCAACGAATTATCGAAGATTTAAAAAAAGAAAAGAAAGCACCTGCGGTATTCATTTGCGAAACGCTTCTAGGTGTTGGAGGCCAAATCCCGCTTCCTAAAAATTATTTAAAAAATGTGTATGAACACGTTAGAGCTGCTGGAGGAATCTGTATTGCTGATGAAGTTCAGGTTGGTTTTGGACGAATTGGCGACCATTTTTGGGGCTTCGAATTGCAAGATGTCGTTCCAGATATTGTTGTTTTAGGAAAACCTATTGGTAATGGACACCCGCTGGCTGCCGTAATTGTAACTAATGAAATTGCAAATGCTTTTAATAACGGCATGGAATACTTCAACACTTTTGGAGGTAATCCTGTTTCTATGACGGCAGGATTAGCGGTGTTAGATGTTCTTCAAGACGAAGAAATGCAACAGCACGCGTTAGAAGTGGGAAACCACCTGATGAACGGACTTAGAAAATTAATGGCTAAATATCCTATTATCAGCGATGTTCGTGGACACGGTTTATTCATTGGTGCAGAAATGGTTAAAGACCGCGTTACAATGGAGCCAGCTTTCGCTGAAATTGACATTGTTGTCGAAAAAATGAAAGAAAAAGGGTTTTTATTAAGTACCGATGGCCCATTGCATAATGTATTAAAAATAAAACCTCCAATGCCTTTCAACAAACAAAATGCTGATGAGATGATTGAATTATTAGATATTGCTTTAAGCGAGCTTTAAAACTGCGACTACTTTAGCTTTTTATTAAACAGGAATTTGCGAATCCAATTGTGAAACATTGATTTATAAGTAAATATAAAAAAGTTATTATGGATAAGCTCTTCCAATATTAAAAACCATTTCCCTACAAAAAACCCTCATAATCATTCGATTATGAGGGTTTTTTATTTCTAGAGTAGCAACTTGGATAAATTTTCACCTACTCAATTTTAACTTCTTTAATCACGGGCCAAGATGTATGTTGTTTTGTAGCTTCAATACGAATAGCACGAATGATTTTACCTGCTAAATCAGCGCCAGCTAAACCATCATCATTGAAAGAAGCTACTTTCATAAAAGTTTCGCCATCTTCTGAAACTAATAAATCAGCATATTGAATATAGTCTTTCGAATCGCCTGTAATAACTGAAATTTTATTTGCTTTTACAGGTTCGCCCAACTGAATTTGATACCAATCCCCAACACCTATACTCCTACTTCCCCAATAAAAAGTATTCGATTTACCGTCAAAAATATACTCTAAATGATAGTTACCGTGATTGGGCAAATTAGTGGTTAGGAAAGCATGTCGCACCAAGGCAGGTTTCTCTTTTTTGGGAACAAACTCGGTTTCATTAATAGCATCATCCACATAATAATTGATTCCTAGTGTTTTCATTAGTTCATAATTTTGATCCAATCGCTTAAGATAGGAGTCCCAATTTCTATTTTCTTTTGGTGACCACAGTACTTCGGCCAAAGCCGTAATTCTTGGGTACAGCATTTCCTCAACTCTATCTTGAGTGGCAACACGCTCTGTCCATAAACAAGCTTGCCCTCCTAAGACTAAGTTGTTTTTATTTAATGCATCCATTTCAGTTGAGATAGGATCCCATTCATACACTTTTCGAGTCGCATTGCCTGCGTAGCCCCAATCATAATAACAACCGTGTTGCGGTGCCATGATAACAGGAACGTTTCTTTCCATAGCTTCAACAGCTTGCTTGAAGCCGTAGTCACGCCAAGCCATAACGATATCGTCTGACGAAGCGGCATGACGTTCATTAATTTCGTCCCATCCAACCATGATTTTATTCTGCTTTTTAACAAGAACAGCCATTTTTTTTGTGAAATAATCTTGTAATTCTCCCCACTTTTTCAAACCCTCTTGTTGATGTAGCTTTTGACATTTAGGACATTTTTCCCAAATATTTGTAGGCACTTCATCTCCTCCTAAATGTATTTTTTGAGAAGGAAAAATCGTTGCCAATTCTTGAATTACTTTTTCTGCAAAAGTATATACGTCAGGATTTCCTAAACAAAGCATGTTGATATGACCACGCTTACGGTCTTTCATAGGCATCTCTTCTGGGAAAACTTCAAATTCTCCGCCAGTGCAAGATAATTCAGGATAAGCAGCAAGAATTCCTATCGCATGTCCCGGCAAGTCTACCTCAGGAATGACCTCGATATTATGCTTGCCAGCAAAAGCAACTACTTGCTTTAAATCCTCTTGAGTGTAAAACTTATTTGACAACTCTGGATAATTTTTATAATAGGTGCCTGCTGATGTAAGTTTAGGATATGCTTTAATTTCTATTCGCCAAGCGTTGTTGTCTGTAAGATGCAAATGCAGTTTGTTGAGTTTAAAAAAGGACATTTGAGTAATCGTTTCTTTCAATTCATCTACAGTCCAGAAATGCCTGCTACAGTCCAACATCAATCCGCGGTAATTAAAGCGTGGTTGATCTTCTATTTTTAATTGTGCAATTTCATTATTCTTAGCATGAAATACAATTTGTTTCCAAGTTTGCAATGCATTAAAAGCCCCCCCATAATCCGAAGCTTCTATATGAACACCGCTAGCATTTACTTCTAATTTATATGATTCTGAACTTAAACTAGCCACTTTCTTTATGCGTATCGCAGTACTTTTTGCCTTAGCCACAATCTTAATTGGAGCCAAATTATTTTTGCTGTTAAATTCAGCTAATTGCTGCCCTAAGTCACGCCATTCTGCAGGTAGCTCTACCTCTTTCAACGACTTAACATTAAAATTCTTTTGAGTAGTTTGTACCAATGTAGGTTGCGGAATTATCGCTAATTCCGTTTTAGCTGTAACGGGTTTATTTTGACCTATCAATTGCGATGTTATAAATAGGAGGAAATAAATTTGAAGTACTCGATTCATAAGGTATAATTTAATTTGGAAAGATAAAATTTCTTGATTTCACAATTGCCAAATATAGTTCACTTTTTCATAATGAAAGATTAATAAAGTAGTCAATTGCAAAATAAATCGATAAAACATTTTTTACTGGTTCTTTTTACATAACTTTGTTAACCGAATGGTTAAACCATATAATTAAACTAGATGATTAAGGATAAACTAGAAAATACAGAAATAGAAATATTGAATGCTGCTAAAGAAATATTCCAGCAAAAAGGTATGGACGGTGCTAGAATGCAAGAAATTGCAGATAAAGCCAAAATAAACAAAGCCTTATTACATTACTATTACAGAAGCAAACAACTATTATTTGAAGCTGTCTTTTCGAATGCTTTTGCGTTACTAGCTCCTCAATTGAATAAAATATTAAATGACGACAGCGACTTGTTTGAAAAAATAATAAAGTTTACGGATAGCTATATCACATTTGTAATTAAACATCCGTACTTACCCAATTTTGTAATGCAGGAACTCAATAAAAACCCTGAATTCGTTCAAAAATTACGTGTAAAAGAAAATTTTCCAAACACTAATAAGTTCAAACTACAAGTTGCTGACGCTATAAAAGACGGGCTTATACAACCAATTGAAGCCGAACAATTGTTCATTAATATTATGTCATTAAATGTTTTCCCTTTTATAGGCGAGCCGTTATTAACGGCACTTCTTGATACCGACAAAAAAAACTACGATATCATAATACAAAAACGTAAAACTGATGTTTCGGCTTTTATTATTAATGCTATTAAAATTTAAACCATGAAAAACAAGGTTATCTTACTAGCACTTTTCTTATTACCTCTACTGTCGAATGCGCAACAGGATTTAACCTTGGCAGAATGCTATGCATTGGTTACTAAAAACTATCCAATCGCCAAGCAAGCTTCATTATTGCAACAAAAATCTACATACGAAATAGAGGCATTAAACAAAGGAAAACTTCCTGTAGTTGACATTAACGCGCAAGCGACATACCAATCAGAAGTTATAGGTTTTCCTGCTGTTGTTCCTGGTATCATGCCACTTAACAAAGATCAATATCGCACTACATTAGATGTGAATCAGCTTCTATATAATGGCGGAATGATTGATGTTAATTCCAAATTAAAACAAGCACAAACTAAAACTCAACAACAACAAATTGAAGTAAGTTTGTACCAACTGAAAAGCCGAATCAACCAATATTACTTCTCCATTTTATTACTTCAAGAAAAGAGAGCTTTATTACTATCCAAAAATGAATTGCTTCAATCCAAAGTAAAAGAAGTACAATCAGGAGTGAAATATGGTGCTATTCTGCCAGCTTCAGAACTTATTTTGGAAGCCGAAATATTAAAAATCAAACAACAGTTGACAGAAATTCAATTCGAAAAAATAAAAATGTTTCAAAATCTTTCTGAATTAACGTTTACCAAAATCGATTCGGAAGCCAATTTAGTCCTACCGCGATTTGATAGTACAAATCCAACAGTTGTACGACCTGAAATAACTCTTTTTGAATTGCAAAAGCAACAATTAGAATATTCTAAAAATACATTAGCGCGATCAGTACTTCCAAAAATAAATGCGTTTGGTCAAGCAGGTTACGGAAATCCTGGACTCAATATGTTAGACAATTCTTTTCAACCCTTTTTTGTTGTGGGCGTAAAAGCGAATTGGAATGTATTAGATTGGGGTAAAAACAAAACAGAACAAAAAGTTTTGGATATTTCCAAAGAAATAGTTTCGTCAGAAAAAGAAACATTCGAGCTAAATAACAAAATTCAAATGCAGGAAATGGAAAACGAAATTAGAAAGACAGAACAACTCTTGCAAACTGACTTTGAGGTAATTCATCTGCGCGAAAAAATTGTAACCTCATCGAATTCGCAAATGAAAAACGGTGTAATCACAACCTCTGAATATCTACTCGAACTTACTAATTTGTTTGAAGCGAAAAATATTCTAAAAACTCATGAAGTACAATTGGCTGCAGCCAAATCAAGTTTAGAAACAATAAAAGGAAAATAAATAGTACCAGAAAAACATAGTAAATGAAAAAAGTAAGTCTATTAATTTTAGTAACATTAGGAATAATCTCTTGTAATACAAGCAACGAAAAAGCAGATGGCTACGGCAATTTTGAAGCAACAGAAATTACTGTTTCCGCTGAAGCCACTGGAAAAATTGAATTTTTGCAGGTACAAGAGGGAACTATTTTAGAAGCGCAAACACAAGTTGGTTTAATAGATACGCTACAATTGTACTTAACAAAACAACAATTGATCGCGTCTAAAAGCACAGTTTCGTCAAAATCAGCAAATGTATTGTCTCAAAAAAGTGTTTTAGCAGAGCAGCTGAAAACAGTTCAAATCGAGAAAAATAGAATACGCGATATGTATGCAGAGAATGCAGCAACTAAACGTCAAGTAGATGAAATTGATGGAAAAGTAAAAGTAATTGAAGCACAAATACAAGGTATTGGAACGCAAAATGCACCTATTATTAACGATCTAAAATCAATTGATGTGCAAATTCAGAAAATCAATGACCAAATTAAGAAAAGCAAAATAATAAATCCCATTAAAGGAACGGTTTTGACCAAATATGCCGAACCTGGAGAAATAACCGCTTTTGGAAAACCTTTGTATAAAATTGCCGATCTTTCAGAAATGAGTCTACGTGTTTTTGTAAGCGGAACCCACTTAACTCAACTGAAAATAGGACAAGAAGTATCTGTAAAAATTGATGGCGCAGCAGAAATGAAGTCTTATAAAGGAACCATTTCTTGGATTGCATCACAAGCTGAATTTACTCCCAAAATCATTCAAACAAAAGAAGAAAGGGTAAATCTAGTGTATGCGGTGAAAGTTAAAGTTAAAAATGACGGCAGTCTTAAAATAGGAATGCCCGCGGAAATGTGGATTAAATAACAAACTAAATAATACTAAAAATTAAAAAACAATTATCATGAAAAAAATAATCTTATTCGTTACAGCTCTAACTTTATTTAGTTGCAAATCAGTTCCATTAGAAGTTGTAAAAACGATGAATTTAAAAGAGCTGCACACGGAACAAAAGGATGTTCAAACGGCTCTGTTGTTTACACCGTTCGAGAACAAAGTAGTGTCTTTGCAAATTGCTAAAGGCAAACAATTAGCGGAACATGTCACTAAAGTTCCTGCTTTGTTAGTTTGCGTTTCTGGAAGCGGAAATTATGGCGATGAAAGAGGTAGAAAATTGAGTTTAAAATCAGGTGATTATGTAAAAATTGAACCAAATATCAAACATTGGGTCGATGCTTATGAAGACAGCAACTTTTTACTGATCAAATAATGACTATCAAAGTTCAAAACATATCAAAGTCATACAAAGCGTTAAAAGCAGTTGACAACGTTACTTTTGAAGTGAAAAAAGGCGAGCTTTTTGGTTTAATAGGTCCCGATGGCGCTGGTAAAACAACAATTTTCAGAATTTTGACCACGTTGTTAATTGCTAGTGAGGGATCAGCATCCATTTTAGACTTTGATGTGGTGAAGGACTATAATTCCATAAGGAATTCTGTGGGATACATGCCCGGAAAATTTTCTTTATATCAGGACTTAACAGTCGAAGAGAACCTTACTTTTTTCGCAACCATATTTGGCACCACCATACAAGAAAATTACGATTTAATAAAAGACATTTATGTTCAAATAGAACCTTTTAAAAATCGTAGAGCCGGCGCTTTATCTGGTGGAATGAAACAAAAACTAGCGTTATGCTGTGCTTTAATTCATGCTCCAAAAGTTTTATTTCTTGACGAACCAACCACAGGCGTTGACCCCATTTCACGAAAAGAATTTTGGGAAATGCTGAAACGATTGCAGCAAAAAGGCATTACCATATTAGTTTCAACACCGTATATGGATGAAGCTTCGCTGTGTGACCGAATCGCTTTAATTCAGAACGGTAAAGTTTTGAAAATAGATTCACCAGAAAATATTATTCAAAATTATGACAAAGTTATTTATGATGTTGCCACAAAAAATACGCATTCGCTACTACATGATTTAAAAAATTATCCAAGTCAATATAGTGTGTATGCTTTTGGCGAATACGTACATTATACGGACAAAGAAAACAATTTTAATATAGCGGACTTAGAAAATTACCTGAAAGATAAAAATCATACTGAGATAGAAATTAAACCCGCTCAAATTACTATTGAAGATGTTTTCATGGATTTATAATTTAGAGGAAATGGACTAGCAAAATGGAAAGAGAAAAAATAATAGCGGTAAAAAACTTGACTAAAAAGTATGGCGATTTCGCTGCCGTAGATGCTATTTCTTTTGATGTATATAAGGGAGAAATTTTCGGCTTTTTAGGAGCGAATGGTGCTGGAAAAACCACGGCAATGAAAATGCTGATAGGCATTTCAAATCCTACAACTGGAGAGGCAAATGTTGCTGGCTTTGATGTGGTAAAGAATCCAGAAATGGTTAAAAAAAACATTGGCTACATGAGTCAAAAATTCTCGATGTATGATGATTTAACGGTTAGAGAAAACATAGTGTTCTTTGGAGGTATTTATGGCTTGTCAAGATCTGACATAAAAACGAAAACAACGGCACTAGTCAAAGAATTACAAATCGAAGATATTATTGACAGTTTAGTAGGCTCTTTACCTTTGGGTTGGAAACAAAAATTATCGTTTTCTGTCGCGTTATTACACGAGCCAAAAATCGTGTTTTTAGATGAGCCAACAGGAGGCGTTGATCCTATTACTCGAAGACAATTTTGGGAAATGATCTATACACAAGCGTGCAAAGGAACGACCATTTTTGTCACCACGCATTATATGGACGAAGCGGAATATTGCGACCGAGTATCCATAATGGTTGCGGGAAAAATTGAAGCCTTGGACACACCAAAAAAGCTAAAAGAGCAATTTAATGTAACATCGATGAATGATGTATTTTTAAAATTAGCTAGGAACGTAGAATAGAAGCCGCCTAGCCCCCGAAGGAGGAACAATTACTAACGAAGAGAATAAAGACAATCGACATAAAATCTGCGCATCTGTGGTAATTAAAACCACTAAATTAATCTGTGCTAATTCGTGAAATCTATGTTTGAAAAATTTTAAACCTGAAACTTTAAACAAAATAAAAAATGAAAAGATTCATCGGTTTTATAAGAAAGGAATTCTATCACATTTTTCGTGATAGACGGTCCTTGTTCATTCTTTTTGGTATGCCAATCGCTCAAATATTATTGTTCGGTTTTGCTATTACAAACGAAATTAACAATGTTGATATTGCCATTTTAGACCACTCCAAAGATGTTGAAACCCAAAAGATTATTGATAAAATAAAATCGTCTCCTTATTTCAAAATAGAAAATCAAATTGACACCGAAAAAGATATCGAATCTGAATTTAAAAAAGGAAAAGTTAAAGCTGTGCTTATTTTTGAGACTAACTTCAGTAAAAATTTAGAAACTAAAAAAGTAGCAACTATACAAGCCGTTACTGATGCTACCGAACCTAACGTTGCTAACACAGTAGCGAATTACATAGGAGCATTAATTCAAAATGATCAATTACAAAAAAATAGATTAACCAGTAGTCAAATTAAAGTAGAAGTACAATCCCGTATGTTTTACAATCCTGAACTCAAAAGTGTTTTCAATTTTGTTCCCGGTGTTATGACTGTTATTTTAATGCTGGTTTCTGCAATGATGACTTCCATTTCTATTACACGAGAAAAAGAGCTAGGTACTATGGAAATCCTTTTAGTATCACCGCTAAAACCTTTTCAAGTTATTATTGGAAAAGTATTCCCCTATATTTTTCTATCCATCGTTAATGCAATAGTCATTTTAGTATTGGGCTTTTTTGTTTTCAAAATGCCTATCAACGGCAGTCTCTTTTTACTGATGTTTGAAAGCATTCTTTTCATACTATCGGCACTTTCATTAGGGATTTTAATTTCCACGATTTCAGATTCACAACAAACCGCGATGATGCTTTCGCTAATGGGATTAATGCTACCTGTTATTATTCTTTCAGGCTTCATTTTTCCTATCAGCAGTATGCCAATGCCCATGCAAGTGATAAGCAACATTATACCAGCAAAATGGTTCATCATCATTGTAAAAGCCATTATGCTAAAAGGAGTTGGTATACACTATATCTGGAAAGAAACGCTTGTTTTAGTTGGTATGACAATATTTTTTATCGCATTGAGTATAAAAAAATACAAAATTAGGTTAGAATAAAAGGCCCACTATTTTTACTTATAACTATCTAAATGAGAACAATATTATTCATAATACAAAAAGAATTTAAGCAAATTTTTAGAGATAAAAATATGATTAAACTTATCTTTATTTTACCCATTTTACAATTATTAATTTTGTCAAATGCGGCTACATTTGACGTGAAAAATATAAAAATAACTTTTGTAGACAATGACCAAAGTACCGAATCAAGAAAACTAATTCAATCCTTCAAAGCTTCATCCTATTTTAAAATTACAGCGCCATTTTTCTCTGAAAAAGAAGCAGTAGAAGAAATGCAAAAAGGCAACACGGACATTATAGTAAACATACCCAATCATTTTAGCCGAGATTTACAAATAGCACAAAAAACAACTATTTCAGTAACTATAAATGCTATTGATGCTGCAACTGCTGGCATTGAAAATGTGTACGTCTCACAAATCATAAATTCATTTAATAGAGACATAGGATCAAGCTCTAAATACTTCTCTGACAATAAAGAAGTTCCAGAAAACATACTTGTAATCCCTTCCTTTTGGTATAATAAAACGCTAAACTATAAAACCTTTATGGTGCCGGGAATTCTGGTTTTATTGGTTACGATGCTCACACTATTTTTATCTTCGATGAATATCGTTAAGGAAAAAGAATTGGGAACATTAGAGCAAATAAACGTAACTCCTATAAAAAAATACCAGTTTATAATTGGAAAACTATTCCCTTTTTGGATATTGGGATTGGTGATTCTAACCCTAGGTTTAGTGATTTCTAAAGTTGTATTTGACGTGCCAATGCTAGGTAATATTTTGTTAGTATATCTCTTTACAGCAGTTTATCTACTATTAGTATTGGGAATCGGACTCTTTGTTTCAAATCATACAGATACACAACAACAAGCCATGTTTATCGCTTGGTTTTTTATGGTTATTTTTATCCTAATGAGTGGCTTATTTACCCCAATTGAAAGTATGCCAAAATGGGCACAAAATATAACATTGATCAACCCTATTCGTTATTTTGTTGAAGTGATCCGAATGGTCATGCTGAAAGGTTCCAGTTTTTCAGATATTATTCCGCAGTTTGTAATTATAAGTTTGTATGCGTTTTTAATGAATGGTTTGGCAGTGTGGAGTTACAGGAAAACAAACTAATTTAGCATTAAATAGCTTATTTTTGCACTGACATTAAAAAAATTATGAAATAGTATGGAAGAAAAAAATTCGATAAATAAAGACTTAATCTTAAGAGAAAAACTAGCATTACAACGTACTACTCTAGCAAATCAATCTACGTTACTTTCCTTTTTAAGAACGGCAATGTACTTTATGGTTGCTGGTTTAAGTATAGGAAGTTTACTTAAAGTGGAACATAGTGAGATTATTGGAATTGTTTTTTTCATCTTTGCATTTGCTATTTTTATATTGGGATTGATTAACTTTTTCAAACAAAAAAAGTCAATCGTTAATAATAAAAAGCATGTTGGTAATTATCAGCTGGAATATTATGAAGATTAACAAGAAATAGGTAATTATTGTTTACAATAACTTCAATTTTATTTCTTCAAAAACAAATAGATTTTCAATATGACGAATTCGAAAACTCCAAGAAAAAAAACGATTCAAAACATTGCTTTTTTTATATTCATTGCAGCACTATTATTCACTCCTTTAGGCACTTTTGTAAAAGTTCAACTCAACAGACTCATTGTTTTTTCGCCAAAAACAATCGCAATACAAGATCAAAAAGCCCTATCAACCTACCAATGGCAATTACTAGATGCTGATGGAACAAATGTATCACTGCAAGATTATAAGGGCAAAGTAGTATTCATCAATTTTTGGGCGACTTGGTGTCCACCATGTATTGCTGAAATGCCTAGTATGCAAAAATTATATAATGATTATCAAAACAAGGTTGAATTCCTATTTGTCACTACTGATTCGTTTGAGAAAGCAAATACTTTTATGACAAAGGAAAAATTAAACTTGCCTGTATATCAATCAGTAACAAATCCTCCGCTTGAGTTAGAATCAGCAACAATTCCGGCCACTTATGTTATTGACAAACAAGGTAACGTTATCGTAGCAAAAATTGGCTCTGCTAACTGGAATAGTGATTCTTTTCGAGAGAAATTAGACGGCTATCTTAAATAATAAAAGTGACTTTTATTGATCAAATCAGGTGATAAAAAAGCATAATCAAATAATGCACTATTAAGTAAATCAAGGTTGCAACTACTAAAAATGTGATAAAAAGACCTACGATATTAAGTACAATATTAGGAATAAACCTTAATCGACGATGCGTTAATACGGGTTCCCGATGCAATCTTTCGTGAAAACTCTTCTTTATTATATTAATTTTATTTTTGATAGCATATACATTTTAGAGGAATCCATAACAATCCGAATTCCAAATTTCTAGTACTCTAAATTACATAATATTTTTAAGATACAGAATGATAATTCTTTTAAAAACAATTCAAAAAAAAAAGCCGACTTTTAATAAAATAAGAAGTCGGCTTTGCTTTTATATAAAATAGATTACAATGTGTAGTCAGTATTAATGAAATTAGATTCTTTACTATCTAGTAATGCTTGCAAAATTTGATTGTTATAATCGTTATCTTTCGAAGCTACAAAGGTTCTAATTGAAAAAGAACGAAGTGCATCGTGAATACTCAAAGTTCCCACAGCAGAGTCTTTACGACCTGTAAATGGATATACATCAGGACCTCTTTGACAAGAGCTATTCAAGTTCACTCGACACACTAAATTTACTAAAGTATCAATTAGCGGCGCAATGGTTTTGATATTTTTTCCAAATAAACTTACCTGTTGTCCGTAATTAGATTCGGCCATATCATTCAAAGGTTCTTGAATATCTTTGAACGTAATAATTGGTACAACAGGGCCAAACTGCTCCTCATGATACACTCTCATTTCTTTATTTATTGGAAATAAAACAGCAGGAAATATATAGTTTTCAGTGTGCTTTCCTCCTTTTTCATTAATGATTGCAGCTCCTTTACTAACAGCATCATTAATTAATTCTTGTATGTAAGCAGGTTTCTCTTTTTCTGGTAATGGTGTCAACATAACTGATTTGTCCCAAGGATTACCAAAAACAAGCGCATCTACTTTGGCAGTAAATCTTCTGTTAAATTCATCCGCTATACTTTCATGAATATATAAAATTTTCAATGCTGTACAGCGCTGTCCATTGAAAGATAGACTTCCTGAAATACATTCTTGAATAGCAAGATCTAAATCAGCATCTGGTAAAATAATTGCTGGATTTTTAGCTTCTAAACCTAAAATCAAACGCAATCTATTTTTGTTAGGATGTTGATCCTGCAAAGCAATTGCTGATTTACTATTTCCTATCAAGGCTAGAATATCAACTTTTCCAGACTTCATAATTGGTGACGCAACCTCACGTCCTCTACCATAAACAATATTAATAGTTCCCTTAGGAAAACTACTTCTAAAAGCTTCTAACAAAGGCGAAATTAATAAAACACCATGTTTAGCAGGTTTAAAAATAACGGTATTCCCCATTATCAATGCTGGAATTAGCAAAGAGAAAGTTTCGTTTAAAGGGTAATTGTAAGGTCCTAAACACAATACTACACCAAGCGGTCCACGACGTACCATTGCGTTAACACCTTGACTTTTAATAAAGCGAGAACTGTTACTATCTAATAACTTATAATCTTCAATGGTATCGTAAATATACTCTACCGTTCTGTCAAATTCTTTTTCAGAATCGCCTAATGACTTTCCTATTTCCCACATCAAGTATTTAACTACTTCGCTGCGAGTCTCTTTCATTTGCGTAACAAAGTTTGACATACATTTAATGCGGTCTGCTACTTTCATTGTAGGCCATAAACCTTGTCCGTTATTATACGCAACACTCGCAGCATTTACAGCTTCTAGAGCTTCAGCTTCTCCCATAGAAGGGATTGAACCTAATATTGTTGGCGCATATTCTTCAGTAGAGGAAATCGTTGAAAAAACAGCGGTAGTTTGACCTTCCCATTTTTTTAACTCACCATCAATTAAGTACGTATCTTGATTTAGTAATGTTCCTATCTGAAATTCTTCTGGTATTAAATTCATATTTAAGGTTTATAGTTGTGTTAATTCAAATAAATAAAAAGAGGCAATTGCCTCTTTACGTTTTAGGGTTCGACTACTTCGCCATCCCATTCAATAATTCCCCCCGTCAGGTTATAGGCATTTTCAAAGCCCAACTGGTTCATGATCTCACAAGTTTTAGCACTTCGCATTCCCGAACGACAATACACGTAATAGTTTTTAGTTTTATCTAAAACTTCTACTGCATTGACAAAATCCTGGCCGCTGTGAATATCAATATTAATTGAATTAGGTATAATTCCTTCGCTGCAT
Source organism: Flavobacterium galactosidilyticum (assembly GCF_020911945.1). NCBI lineage: Bacteria > Pseudomonadati > Bacteroidota > Flavobacteriia > Flavobacteriales > Flavobacteriaceae > Flavobacterium > Flavobacterium galactosidilyticum. The sequence continues at coordinate 1,939,195 of NZ_CP087135.1, read as the reverse complement.
TCCGCTTCGGTTCTCACGTCTAGAATAACTGCATTTTCGTCAGCTTCAAATTGAGATACCCAGTCTTCTTGTGTTAAATTCATAATAATTTCTTTTTTTACAAAATTACAACGTTTTTAACATACAATAAAGTCATATTTTGTTAATTAGACATTTTTCATAAGAAAACGTTTTCGAAAAACATTAACTATCAACAATCTACAAAATGAGCACTAATTTTTACGAAAAACAGCCTACTAAACCCATAGGTAAGTCTAAATAAGAAATATGTAATCAAGTAGTTATGAATTTTATTTTGTCTAAAAGTTCGAGGTCTATTCTAAGTTATTTAAACTACTTTTACACTACAAATGCCACAAAAAAGATTGAAATGCTTGATCCTATAAAAAAAATATTCCCCTCATTTTCGAATGAATTAGTAAAGGAAATTGAAACAAATGCTTCTACTCAATCCTTTGAAACTGATACTGTCATTATTCGAACTGGACAATATATCAAAAACACCGTTTTAGTCATTAGTGGCAAAATAAAGGTTTACCGTGAGGACGAAAATGGAGGCGAATTTTTTATGTATCATTTGCAACCTGGTCAAGCATGTGCAATTTCTATGATATGTGCGATCAAAAATGAAAAAAGCCAAATTATGGCTAAAGTTGTTGAAGATGTTGAACTAATCATGGTGCCTTTACCTCTCATGGATAAATGGATGATGGAACACAGAAGCTGGTACGAATATGTAATAAGTTCCTATCGTTCCCGTTTTGAAGAAGTACTAGAGGTTATTGACAATATCGCATTTAGAGCAATGGACGAGCGTTTAGAATTTTACTTAAAACGTCATGCAGACGTTTGTGGTTGTAACGAGTTGAAGTTGTCGCATCAAGAAATTGCCACTGAATTAAATACTTCGAGAGAAGTGATTTCTCGCTTGTTAAAAAAAATGGAGCAGCGCGGTTTAGTAACCTTATACCGCAACAACATTGAACTTTTAAAATAAATATCTATTACTCAATACTATTTATTTTAAAATTAAAGAACCCAAATTATTAGTTGCAAAAATTAAAAAATGGAATATTTAGGTTATCTACTTTCTATCATTATCGGACTTTCATTAGGATTAATTGGCGGAGGAGGATCAATTCTCGCCGTTCCTATTTTAGTATATCTTTTTAACATTCAACCAGAGCAAGCTACAAGTTATTCTTTATTTATTGTTGGAATCACAGCAATGGTTGGAAGTTATGGTCAATACCGTCTTGGTAATTTAAAGATTAAAGCAGCGCTTGTGTTTGCAATTCCTTCTGTACTATCGTTACTTTTTGTACGAGATGTACTTTTACCAAAAATACCTGCCGTATTATTTACTGTCGACTCTTTTGAAATGTCAAAAAATCTCGTAATAATGACGGTATTTGCTTTACTTATGATTGCAGCATCTATCTCGATGATACAAACAGCCGCTCCCAAAGAAATAGTACAGCGAGATGACCACCTTCGTATCGCAATAATTGGTCTTCTAGTGGGTTTTATTACGGGATTTCTGGGAGCTGGAGGCGGTTTTTTGATTATTCCAGCATTACTCTTCTTCGGAAATTTACCAATAAAACAAGCCATTGGCACTTCATTATTGATTATCTTTATCAATTCACTAATTGGCTTTGGGGGCGATGTTTTGAATGGAACAGATATCAATTATAAACTTCTATTTACTATTTCTGCAATTGCCCTTTTCGGAATGTTTATAGGAACTTATTTATCTAAAAAAATAGATGGAGACAAACTGAAGCCAATATTTGGTTGGTTTGTCCTACTAATGGGATTTTATATTATTATCAAAGAGTTTTTGCTTCACTAAAAAAATAGAATGTAACATTTATCACTGTATAACTCGAAAAACAGAGGTAAATTTGTAATTAAATTAAAAAACAACAATCATGCAAATAGAACAAATATACACCGGATGTCTAGCACAAGGTGCTTACTATATAACTTCAAATGGGGAAGCGGCCATCATTGATCCGTTACGCGAAACTAAGCCGTATTTAGACCGTTTACAAAGAGATGGAGTTACACTAAAATATATTTTTGAGACTCATTTTCATGCTGATTTTGTATCAGGGCACGTTGATTTAAGCAAAGAAACTGGCGCTCCTATTGTTTATGGTCCAAATGCCACCTGCGAATTTGACTGCGTTTCTGCTACTGATGGCCAAGAATTTGCCATTGGAAACATCAAAATAAAAGTGCTACATACTCCTGGTCATACCATGGAAAGTACTACTTATTTATTAATTGATGAAAACGGAAAAGACCACGCTATCTTCTCTGGAGACACCTTGTTTATTGGCGATGTGGGAAGACCAGATTTAGCACAAAAAGCTGCTTCAATGACGCAAGAGCAATTAGCGGCAATCTTGTTCCATTCACTTCGAACAAAAGTAATGACTTTAGGTGACGATGTGATTGTATATCCCGCTCACGGTGCAGGAAGCGCTTGTGGAAAAAATATGAGTAAGGAAACTGTTTCCACCATTGGTGAACAAAAAGCGAGCAATTATGCCTTAAGAGCAGATATGACAGAAGCCGAATTTGTAAAAGAAGTTACGGATGGTTTACTGCCTCCACCGGCTTATTTCGGAATGAATGTAGCTATGAATAAAAACGGATATAACAGTTTTGAGCATGTTCTAGATCTAGGAATGCATGCTTTATCTGTTGAGGAATTTGAAGTAGCTGCCGAAGAAACTGGTGCTTTATTATTAGACACTAGAAAAAATGGTGCGTTTGCAAAAGGATTCATTCCACAATCGATAAATATTGGAATTGATGGAGATTTCGCCCCTTGGGTAGGCGCTTTAGTAGCTAATGTAAAACAACCGATACTGATAATCTCTGAAGTTGGTCAGGAAGAAGAAACCGTTACGCGTTTAAGTCGTGTAGGTTTTGATAACCTAATCGGTCATCTTGCTGGCGGGTATGAAGCTTGGGCAAAAGCAGGAAAAGAACTAGATATCGTAAATAGAATTACGGCAGAACAATTTGCCAAAGAAGTAACGATCGGCGAAAGCAAAGTAATTGATATTAGAAAAGAGTCGGAATACGCTGCAGAACATGTTGAGGAAGCGTATAGCAAGCCTTTAGCAACGATAAACGAATGGATTAAAGATATCGATCCAAAAGAACATTTTTATTTACATTGTGCAGGTGGATACCGCAGCATGATTGCTGCTTCAATATTAGAAGCACGTGGATTTAGAAATTTTACTGAAATCGAAGGTGGTTTTAATGCGATTGCAAAAACAAATTTACCAAAAACAGATTTTGTATGCCAAAGCAAAGTTTTGAAATAAATAATAAGCGAAAAAATATGTGCCATGGAAGATAATAATTGTTGTGTTATTTCTTGCGAAAATCCGATAGATGCTTCGTATTGGGAAGCACAATATCAATCGAAAAGTATAGGTTGGGATTTAGGTTTTGTTTCCCCGCCTATTAAAGAATATATTGATAAATTAGAAAATAAAAACTGTTCCATTTTAATACCTGGATGCGGTAACACCTATGAGGCAGAATATCTTTTAGAACAGGGATTTACTAATGTTACGGTAATTGATATCGCTCCATCATTAGTAGCTGCGTTGAAGGATAGATTCAAAAATAACACGAATATTACGATTGTATTAGGCGATTTTTTTGATCATCAAGGAAAATATGATCTGATCATTGAGCAAACTTTTTTCTGCGCATTGCCACCGGCTTTACGCCAAAAATACGTTTATAAAATGCACGATCTTTTAGTTGAAAAAGGGATTTTAGCAGGTTTACTATTCAACAGATCATTTGAAAAAAGTCCACCTTTTGGTGGAAGCAAATCGGAATACGAAAAGCTATTTTCAGCAGCTTTTAAGTTTGAAAAAATGGACACTTGCTTGAATTCAGCTACTCCAAGGTTAAATTCTGAACTGTTTATTGGGTTAAAAAAGAATAGTGAAATAAATGTAAAGCTGTATAATTTTGGAGGTATCACTTGTAGTAATTGTGCAAAAACAATTACAGATAAATTTCTAGACATAGACGGAATTGTTAATGCTAGTATCAACAGCAATTTTACAGAAGTGCTTATTTGTAGTAAAAATGATATTGCAATTGAAATACTGCGAGACGTAATTTCCTATGACTCAAAATATACAATGGAGAGTATTTAAAAATAACTGTTCAGTTTTAAAAACGAATAAAATGAAAAACATACTATTTACAAATTGGCATCTAATGCGATTCGTTCGTCTTGCTATTGCGGTGTTTTTATTTAGCCAAGCCTACATTCTAAAAGATTGGATTTTCGTTGGTATTGGTTCATTTTTCTTGGTTCAAGTAATTTTCAACTTAGGCTGTGGTCCTGCTGGTTGCGCCGTACCTAACCATAAATACAACAAACGATGAGTAACTTCGATACAATTATCAATTCGGAAAAACCCGTATTAATCGACTTTTTTGCTACTTGGTGTGGGCCATGTAAAATGCTTGCACCTATTTTAAAAGAGGTAAAAGACAATTTAGGTGATCGCATTTCTATCATCAAAATTGATGTAGACAAAAACCAACAAATAGCTTCTAAATACCAGGTTCGTGGTGTTCCTACTATGATACTGTACCAAGAAGGAAAACAATTATGGAGGCAGTCTGGCGTATTGACTAAGGACGAAATCATAAGAGTAATTTTAGAGAAAAGTCACAAATAACTGGGGCTCAGAAGACTCACAAACTATTGCTTTTATGAATATGTATTTGTTACATATACTATCAACTTATAAATAACACTTACAGTACTTTGTATGGAAAACCATCCACAATTTAGACTTTCAAAATCAGAATCTTTATTTGTAAGAGGTCCACTAACTAGGTTAAAAAATCTATCTTTTGTATTTAAAGTGTTTTATCACTTCATAAGAGCATTTCAAAAAATGCATTTTATTGGACCATGCGTAACTATTTTTGGTTCAGCCCGATTTGGCCCCGAAACTAATCATTATAAAAGTGCTGAAAGAATAGGCGCTGGAATATCAAATTTAGGTTTTACAATAATGACTGGCGGCGGACCAGGAATCATGGAAGCAGCGAATAAAGGCGCTTATGAAGCTGGCGGATACTCAGTAGGTATAAATATTGTGCTTCCACAAGAACAATCACCAAATCCTTATTTACACAAATGGATTTACATCCCTTTTTTCTTTGTGAGGAAAGTGCTTTTAGTAAAATACTCGTATGCTTTTGTAGTGATGCCCGGCGGAATGGGAACCTTAGATGAATTGTTTGAAGCGCTAACTCTGGTTCAAAACAAAATTATTGCTGATTTTCCAATTGTAATTTTCGATTCCGAATATCACAAAGAACTCACCGGTCATATTCAAAAAATGGTGGATAGCGGAAGTATCAGTCCTGATGATATGAAACTTTTATTCATCACTGATTCAGAAGCCAAAGCAATAGAACACATCAGAAATCACACCATCAAAAAATTTGGGTTGACAAAATATAAATTTAAACCAAGATGGTGGCTTGGTGAAAAGAAGTAATACTATCCTACGAATTCCCTTCTATTCATATAAAAAACTCAAAAAAAAAAATCCAGTAAACTTTTCGCTTACTGGATTTCTTATTTAACTATTTCCGAATTTCATCCTTATCTAAGATGACTTTTAGAATATAAAATTATGCATCTAAATCAACTGTAGTTCTTGACGCAATTTCTTTATAAGTACCATTTACTAACTTTTCACGAATCGCTTCAAAAGCAGTAAGTGTTTGGTCAATATCCGCAAGCGTATGTGAAGCTGTAGGAATTACTCTTAATAAAATCATTCCTTTTGGAATAACAGGATAAATTACAATAGACAAGAAAATACCGTAGTTTTCTCTTAAATCATTTACCATAACCATTGCTTCAGGAACACTTCCTTCAAGATATACAGGAGTAACACAAGTATTAGTATCGCCAATATTAAATCCTTTAGTTCTTAAACCGCTTTGTAATGCATTTACATTTTCCCATAATTTATCTTTCAAACCTGGGTTGTCACGCAACATTTGCAAACGTTTCAATGATCCAATTGTTTGAATCATAGGTAATGATTTAGCAAACATTTGAGAACGCATATTGTATTTTAAGTAATCAATTACGTCTTTATCAGCTGCTACAAAAGCACCAATATTAGCCATCGATTTTGCAAAAGTCGAAAAATAAACATCAATATCATCCTGAACTCCTTGCTCTTCACCTGCTCCAGCACCAGTTTCACCTAGAGTACCAAAACCATGTGCATCATCAACTAGCAAACGGAAATTATACTTTTGCTTCATAGCAACAACTTCTTTCAGTTTTCCTTGTTGTCCACGCATTCCAAAAACACCTTCAGTGATGAATAAAATTCCTCCACCAGTTTCTTCAGCTAATTTTGTAGCACGTTGCAAGTTTTTTTCCATGCTTTCTACATCATTATGACGATAAGTAAAACGCTTACCCATGTGTAAACGAACTCCATCAATAATACATGCGTGAGCATCAACATCATAAACAATTACATCATTTTTAGTAACCAAAGCGTCAATGATAGAAACCATTCCTTGGTAACCAAAATTCAATAAATAAGCTGATTCTTTCATTACAAAAGCAGCTAACTCATTCTCTAATTGCTCGTGATATTTAGTCTGACCACTCATCATACGCGCTCCCATTGGGGCAGCAGCACCGTACTCTAGCGCAGCATCAGCATCAGCTTTGCGTACTTCGGGATGATTTGCAAGTCCTAAATAATCATTCAAACTCCAGTTCAGAACTTCTTTACCCTGAAACTTCATTCGTGGACCTAAATCACCTTCTAATTTAGGAAACACAAAATAGCCTTCTGCTTGCGAAGCCCATTTCCCTAGAGGTCCTTTATTGTTTTGAATTCTTTCGAATAAATCTTTTACCATAATATATCAAGTAATAATTCTAATTTTAAGAAGTTGCAAAATTAATTATTTAAATCTTATAAAAGACTTGAAACCAAATTTATTTTTTAGTAGTTATCACAATGAGTATCAGGAGCTATTTCCTGCTCTACACTATATCTTTTATGCCACACCAAAGATTACTTAAACATGCCCAAGGATGGCATAAAAGGATGCCGTTGCGATCAGGGCTAAAAGACCGATTTAAATAATAAACTTTGTATATTTGAACAAATATACTCAATACGATTAATATGTCACAAGATACAAAAGAATTAAAACTTGCCGTTCTCATTGATGCTGACAATGTTCCATATAGCAACGTAAAAGGAATGATGGAAGAAATTGCTAAATATGGAACTCCTACTACCAAAAGGATTTATGCAGATTGGACCAAACCAAATGCTGGTGGCTGGAAAAGTGTTTTACTAGAACATGCCATCACTCCCATCCAACAATATAGTTATACAGTAGGTAAAAACTCGTCAGATTCAGCAATGATTATTGACGCCATGGATTTATTGTATTCTGATAAAGTAGATGGCTTTTGTATCGTTTCTAGTGATTCTGATTTTACCCGACTGGCAATTCGCTTGAGAGAATCAGGCATGAAAGTCATTGGTATTGGAGAACAAAAAACACCTAATTCTTTTATTGTTGCCTGTGATCGTTTTATTTATATCGAAGTTTTAGATGGCGCAATCAAGAAAAAAGCTAAAAAGTCTGCTGCTGATACGAAGAAACCAGCAGGAAAACCAGTTGAAAAATTAGTCGAAAAACCAGTTGAAAAATCGCTAAACAAAATAGATACGCAAACAATCGAACTTATTGAAACTACAATCGAAGATATTTGTGATGATGATGGTTGGGCATTTCTAGGAGATGTAGGAAACCTTATCGTCAAGAGAAAACCAGAATTTGATCCACGAAATTATGGTTTTGCTAAATTAACGCCAATGCTTAAATCATTAACTGATATTTTAGAAATTGACGAAAGAGATTCTGAAAAAAGAGGAATTAAACACGTTTACGTACGTTTGCGTTTTAGTTAAATACAGTTTAGAACTAGAAAAAAATTGAAAATATAAGCAATACAAACACAGCAGTTGCTTTCGCCAAAAAAGGCAATTTCTGTCATAATACTGGCGAAGGAGGATTGACTCAATTTCACCAGCAAGGAGGTGATGTAACTTGGCAAATAGGAACTGGATATTTCGGTTGTCGTAATGAAAACGGTGGATTTAAAAAAGATAAGCTTGCGAATAAATCTAATTTTCCCGTAGTAAAAATGATAGAAATAAAATTATCGCAAGATGCTAAACCAGGTCACGAGGAGTTTTACCTGCAGCGAAAAACAGAGAACAAATTACTAAAACAAGAGGCGTACAGCCACATACAACTATGTTTTCCCCTTCAGGTCATTCAGCATTTTCAGATAGTAAAGGTTTGATAGAATTTGTTGCTACACTGCGTAAACTTTCAAATGGTAAGCCAATTGGTTTCAAGCTATGCATTGGTAAAACCAGTGAATTTGAAAATATCTGTCAAGGAATGATTGCTCAAAACTGCTATCCCAATTTTATTACTGTTGATGGAACAGGAGTAGGACCACTAGAATTTGTCGATGGTTTAGAAATCCCATATGAACCTGCGCTGATTTTCGTCAACAAAACACTAGTTCGTTACGATAGAACTAAAATACGTGTAATTAGGTAGTGGCAAAATTATTTCTGGCTATTCCGTTCGTAAAGCAATAGCATTAGGAGCAGATAAAAATAAAAATCCCAAATTCCAATTATAACAATCGGAATTCGGGATTTAAAAACTGGTATTACTTTATTATTTCTTTGCTAGTGCAGCACTCATTTCCATAGAAATTGCTGAACGCTCCATTTTTAATTTTCCTGACATCGTTTCAACAACAACTGTTGTATCAGCTAATTCAGAAACTTTTCCATGAAGACCGCTTTTTGTGATGATTTTATCACCTACTTTTAAAGCGCTTTCAAATTCTTTTTCACTTTTTGCTCTTTTTTGTTGTGGTCTAATCATAAAGAAATAGATCACCACAAACATTAATATAAACGGTGCAAATTGAGTTAATTGTTCCATAATTTTAATTCTCTTTTTATTTATTAATTATTACATTAAACCACGACCAGCTTTAATAATTCTTTTACTGGCTTGAAGTTCTTTTACTAAATTATCTAAAATTCCGTTGATAAAAATACTACTTTTTGGGGTAGAATACTCTTTTGCAACTTCTAAATATTCGTTAAGCGTTACTTTTACCGGAATCGATGGGAATTTCAAAAATTCACAAATTGCCATTTTAAGGATAATTGTATCGATTTCTGCAATCCTTTCGCTATCCCAGTTTGGAGTTTTGTCTAAATACTCTTTAGCTAATTCTTTTTCGTTCAAAACTGTTTTTCTAAACAAATCTTTCACGAAATCCTTATCCTCATTGTCTTTGTATAATTTTGGCACTCTGAAATTGTCATTTTCTCCAGATTTAATTGCTTTCAATTGCTTAATGATATGCGTATTTACTAGCGGAATATCATCAACCCAAGTCAATTTATCATCTTCTAAATAGTCATACAATTTCTCGTTTGGAACAATAACTTCCATAAACAAATCAACAATAAATTGTCTGTCTTCTTCAAATGTATTTACTGAATTACTCATATAATCAGCGTACAATTTGCTCGCCTTAATATCAGTTAAAAGCAATAAAATATAATCGTCATTTAAAGTCCAATTATTGATTTTACGGTTTTCAAGCGCAATACTTAATGAGTTGTTTTCGGAAAGAATTTGAAAAATTTGATTTTTGATAAATTTCTCGTTTGGAGTACGCTCCTCAGGAGTTGCAAGATGCTTAAGACTTGATTTATGTAAAAAGATAGTTTCTGTTTTACATATTTCAATTAGCGAAGAAAGCATAATAAGGTATAAATCTTGAATATTATCGATACTGTAAAAAAGAAATTTTTCTTCTTTCTCTAGATTATCTGAACCGCTTTGATGCATCGCATAAATGGACTGCATAACTTTAACGCGAATGTGTCTTCTATTTACCACCTTGTAAGAACTTTTATTAATTAGCGTGCAAAAATAATCATTTCCTTTTTTAAAATAAAATATATACCAATTTATTTTTTAGCACTGACTCTTCAGATTTTAGTATTCAATACAAAAAAAAGACTACCAACTTATTTTATGCTGCTAATGTTAGGATCGTTCTTCAAGAGCAACTTTTACTACTATTGCCTCAAATGCTAAAAAAAATAGTTACCACGAATTTCACAATTCTCGCAATTCCAAAGACTAAAATAAGAGCTTCACGAATCTAATAATGAAGTTTTAATTTAATTTGTGAAAAATAGCGTAATTCGTGGCTAAACTATTTTATAACTTTTTTTTCAATGCAATTTCATAAAATCTTTTTCACAGATATTTATAGACCATTGCCACACTAAAAACTATTTTTTACTGTTCTCTAATTTTCTTCGAGCAATACGGTTTTGAGCAATTGTCAAAGCAGCCTTATGCGTTGTAATCTTATTAGCAATGGCAAAATCAAATATTTCTAAAGTAGTATTATAGATATTTTCTGTCTTACGCATAATTTCCGCTTTATCATAATGCGCTAATTCTGCATATACATTTATAATTCCACCAGCATTAATCAAGAAATCTGGTGCATATAGAATCCCTCTTTCTTGTAGAATTGCACCGTGAACATTTTCGTCAGCCAATTGATTGTTAGCTGCTCCAGCAATTACTTTCGCTTTTATTTTATGAACAGTGTTATCATTTAAAGTCGCTCCCATAGCACAAGGTGCATAAATATCAACATCAGCGGTGTATAAATCTTCACCTCTATAAATTTCAGCGTGATACTTTGCACTTACTTCATTTAATTTTTCTTCGTTGATATCTGCAATAGTTACAATCGCTCCTTCTTTAGTCAAATAATCTACTAAAGTTTCGCCCACGTGTCCAATTCCTTGAACTAACACTTTTTTTCCGCTTAAAACATCTGAACCAAACTGTTGTTTTGCAGCTGCTTTCATTCCCATATAAACACCGTAAGCTGTAACTGGAGAAGGATTTCCAGAGCCACCTCTTGCTTCAGAAATTCCAGTAACATAAGGTGTAACGTCTCTAACGATGTCCATATCGCTGGTTTCCATCCCTACATCCTCAGCAGTAATATATCTTCCGCTTAATGAATGAACAAACTCACCAAATTTCCGCATTAATTCTGGTGTTTTCTGAGTTTTAGCATCGCCAATAATAACGGCTTTGCCCCCACCAATATTCAATCCAGTAATCGCCGCTTTAAAAGTCATTCCTCTCGAAAGACGCAAAACATCATTTAGTGCTTCCCACTCATTAGCATAATTAAACATTCGTGTACCTCCTAAAGCTGGCCCCATTACTGAATTATGAATACCAATAATTGCTTTTAAACCCGTATCTTTGTCGTTGCAAAATACAATTTGCTCGTGATCATCAAATGACATTTGTCCAAAAACGGGATCCATTTTTTGAAGTTCCTTTCCTGTTGTGAAAGCTGCATTCATAGTATAAGTTTTTATAGTGATAAGATTATGAATTTGTCAAAAAGACAATTCAAATTTACGTAAAAAATAAACATGCGTTGTTATTTGCATAAAAAAAATATCAAATCGATAATTTGATTACAATTACTATTATTAAAATCAATTCAAAAGAGAATATTAAAATCCAATGAAAGAATTACGCTATTTAAATAAATACTTCGTTAAATACAAATACAGTTTTTTACTCGGTATTATTTTTACCATTATTGCCCAAATATTTATGCTTTTCACACCAAAGTTGATCAGCAAATCATTTAAAGTAATTGAGGCTTTCGCCAAAGATAAAACGGTTTCTAAAGCCGTAATTCAAGACGAGTTAATTTCGAACATCCTACTTATTATTGCTACCACAATTATTGCTGGTTTCCTAACCTTCTTGATGAGACAAACTTTAATTGTCATGTCTCGTCACATCGAGTTTGATTTAAAAAACGAAGTGTTTCGCCAATACGAGAACCTATCGCAAAACTTCTATAAACAAAATCGTACTGGAGATTTAATGAATCGAATTAGCGAGGATGTTTCAAAAGTGCGAATGTATGTAGGTCCTGCAGTTATGTATACGATTAATACCGCTATTCGCTTTGCTATAGTTATCGTATATATGTACAACGTATCGCCCACATTAACCTTATACACGCTTCTACCCTTACCGCTATTGTCTTTCGCTATTTTCAAATTAAGCTCTGAAATAAATAAAAGAAGCACTATTTTCCAACAATACCTTTCTAAAGTATCCAGTTTCTCTCAAGAAATATTTTCTGGAATCCGTGTTATAAAAGCGTATTCTCTTGAGAACCAACACCAAGAAAACATGGTTAATTTAGCTAATGAAAGCAAAAGCAAAAGCTTGAATTTAGCTAAAGTACAATCGTTATTTGGCCCTTTAATGTTGGCATTAATAGGGATTAGTAACTTAGTTGTAATCTATTTTGGAGGTTTAATGTATATTGATGGAACTATACAAAATATTGGAACCATAGCTGAATTCATTTTATACGTTAATATGCTTACTTGGCCAGTTGCTTCCTTAGGCTGGGTTTCATCGATGGTTCAAGAGGCTGAGGCTTCTCAAAAAAGATTAAATGAATTTCTAAAGATAGAACCAGAAATAAAAAACAAAAATGAAAATAAATCCATAATTGAAGGATCTATTTCTTTTGAAAATGTAAGCTACACTTACGAAGACACTAATATCAAAGCGCTGCAAAACATTTCTTTTACGGTTAAAAAGGGAGAAACTTTAGCCATTCTAGGGAAAACAGGATCTGGAAAATCGACTATTCTATCTTTGATATCACGTATGTATGATGTTTCTGAAGGAGAAATAAATATTGACAAAAATGAAATAAGCAGTATCAATCTATTCGATTTGAGAAATAGTATTGGTATCGTGCCGCAGGATGCATTTTTATTCTCTGATAGCATCAAGAATAATATTATGTTTGGCAAAGAAAACGCAACAGACGAGCAAGTACATTCTGCTGCTAAAAGCGCAGTTGTACACGATAACATCATGGGCTTCAACAAACAATACGAAACTGTTCTTGGCGAAAGAGGAATTACTCTTTCAGGAGGACAAAAACAAAGAGTTTCTATTGCAAGAGCGATTATAAAAAATCCACCTATTTTATTATTTGACGATTGCCTTTCAGCGGTAGATACACAAACTGAAGAAGCAATATTGAACAACTTAAATGAAATCTGTAAAGACAAAACTACCATTATAGTAAGCCATCGCGTTTCGTCAGCAAAGAATGCAGATAAAATAATTATAATGGACAATGGGCAAATCATTCAACAAGGTTCTCATAATCAATTGATAAATCAAGAGGGCTATTATTCGGCTTTATATTTGAAACAACTTTCAGAAAAAGAATTGCTCTAATTGTTGTATAATACATATTTTTTGTAGATTTTTGGATTCTAGTTAACAACCATAAATTGACAGAAAGGATTATGAGAGAACATGACATGTTAGAAAAAGAAGAGATATTTTCTAAAGTTTTAAGGGCTGGTAGAAGGACATATTTCTTTGATGTGAGAGCGACCAAAGCAGATGATTACTATATTACTATTACCGAAAGCAAAAAATTTACTGAGGAAGACGGATCATTCCACTTCAAAAAGCATAAAATATATTTATACAAAGAAGATTTTGCTGCTTTTGCAGAGATTTTAGGTGAAATGACTTCTTACGTTTTAAATCATAAAGGTGAAGAAGTGATATCTGAAAGACATCAAAAAGATTTTAAAAAAGAATACAACCCTGAAAAATCAGAGGAAGAATTTATACCGCAAACATCAAGTTTTACAAATATAGAATTTGATGATATTTAGTTTTTAGTTACTTTACTTACAATTAAAAAAGTCCAAAAACTTCTGTTTTTGGACTTTTTTTATAACTATTTAGATAATAATAATAATAATAATAATAATAATAAGTCGATTTTAGAAAGTAAAACTAACCTATTCGGAGTCCATTGTCAATTTTAAAATCAGGAGCTAACAAAACAACATCACCATCAATACCAACGGCGCCCAAAACTAAACATTCGCTCATAAACTTACCTATTTGCTTTTTAGGAAAATTTACGACAGCCACAATTTGTCTACCTATTAAATCATCCTTAGTGTATCTCTGAGTTATTTGCGCTGATGTTTTTTTGACTCCAATGATTTCACCAAAATCAATTGTAAGCTGATATGCAGGTTTTCGTGCTTCAGGAAAGTCATAAACTGCTATTATTGTGCCTATGTGCATGGCTACTTTTTCAAAATCTGCGAATGTTAATTCCATGTAGTAATTGTTTTATGCTCATAAAAATACACTTTCAAAATTAAATAGATAATTTTAAGACTGAATTTTTATCAACTCAACAAGAATCTATCGTAAACGAATGCTAAATTTAACATAAATAGAAAAAAAAGTTATTTATAACAAAAAATGAATGTACTTTTGCAAAGTGTAATTTAAAGTTTATGAAAACCTTTCCTAACATGCTGTCAAGATGCACCTCTTTATTACAAGAGGATTTTGTGCTTGTCGCTAAATTTTCACATTCAAAAGCCTTTGTCAATTAGACCTTCGTCTATATAAAAACAAACTACTTCGAGACGAAGGTTTTACTTAACATCATTTATTTAATCTGCGGTTTTAAAAATTAATTTGTTTTAAAGCCTAAATCTAATTTAAAAAATTTAAAAACATGTTTTTAAAAAAATTAGCAGTACACCAAATTATTTGGTTAGCTACCGTTACGTTTTTAGTAGTAAGTTGTGTATGGGCATATCAGGGTAATATGAGCTATTTCTTCTTGATCATTCCATTTTACTTACTTTTCATTTTGATTCAAGATACTTTTCAGGACAGTCATACCGTTAAGAAAAACTACCCTATTGTGGGTAGATTTAGGTACTTCTTGGAATCGTTCCGACCAGAAATGCGTCAGTATTTCTTTGAAGGAGAATTAGATGGTAAGCCATTTAATAGAAGACAGCGATCTATAGTATACCAAAGAGCTAAAAATGTAAAGCAGACTATTTCGTTTGGAATGCAAGATGACCCAAACCGCATCGGTTACGAGTGGGCAGCACATTCTATCTACCCAAAAAGAGCAGATAAACAATTTTTTAGAACCGTAGTTGGAAACAAACAATGTCTTCAACCCTACAGCGCTAGTATATATAACATTAGCGCCATGAGTTATGGAGCATTAAGTAAAACAGCTATTTCATCGTTGAACAAAGGAGCAAAACTAGGTAATTTTGCTCATAATACAGGTGAAGGTGGAATTAGCGACTTTCATTTAGAAGGTGGTGATTTAATATGGCAAATTGGAACTGGATATTTCGGATGTAGAAAAGAAGACGGAACTTTCTCACCTGAATTATATACAGAAAAAGCAAACTTCCCTCAGGTAAAAATGATAGAGTTAAAGTTATCTCAAGGAGCTAAACCTGGACACGGTGGATTACTACCTGGAGAAAAAAACACAGTAGAAATCGCCAAAATAAGAAACGTTCAGCCACATATTGCCGTACATTCGCCAGCAGGGCATTCTGCATTTACAAATAGTTCAGAATTATTGCATTTTCTACAAAATTTAAGGCAGCTATCCAATGGAAAACCGGTCGGATTCAAAATTTGTATAGGTCGTCAAGACGAGTTTATTTCCATTGTTGAAGCAATGAAAGAAACTGGAATTGTCCCTGATTTCATTACAATTGATGGAGCAGAAGGCGGTACAGGAGCGGCACCATTAGAGTTTATTGACTATATGGGAATGGCATTAGCAGATGCTTTAATATTTGCTAGTAAGGTGCTTAAAGAATATGGTCTTAGAGATCAAATTAGATTAATGGCATCTGGCAAAATAATTACTGGCTTTGATATTGCTAAAGCGATGTCATTAGGGGCGGATGCTTGTTACAGCGCAAGAGGAATGATGTTTGCATTAGGATGTATTCAAGCTTTACAATGCGACAGTGGAAAATGTCCAGTAGGAATTGCTACTCAAGACAAGAACTTATATAAAGGATTAGATGTAACTGATAAAAGTGTCAGAGTTGCTCATTTCCATAACAACACATTAAAGGCATTTGCTGAATTCATAGGTGCCTGTGGTTTTGACAATCCAAAAGCAATTACTCCTAATGTTTTTTACAGAAGAATCGATCACAAAACTAATGAAAGTTTTGCTTCACTATTTTTTAGTGATAAAGAAAATATAGCTACAACAGAAAAAATAACCTTAAATTAATTGACTATGAAACCAACACCTGTTTTAACAAGTACTGATTATAATATCCTTCGTGAGCTAACTAAAAACGCTAAAGATAGCACTAACATTAGAGAAATTGCATTGCTTACACAGGAGCTAGATCGAGCAATTATCAATAAAGATGGAGTCGTTGACCAGAGCATTGTTCGAATGAACTCTCAAGTAACAATTGAAGATGTAAAAAGTAAACAACAAATGAAAGTGCAAATTGTGATGCCATCACAAGCTAACTTAAAAGAAGGCAAAGTTTCAATACTAGCTCCATTATGTGTTGCGATAATAGGTTTTAAAGAAAATGAAGAAGTAGAATGGCAATTGCCATCAGGAATTAAAACCTTAAAAATTATAAATGTAATTAATGTGTCAAGCAATTAATTATACTTTTTTAAAACACCTCATTTTATGAAGGTGTTTTTTTTATGCAACTTTTAAAATTATAATACTTTATATAATTAGACCTTCGTTTTCAATGTTGAAAGGAATGTTGAAAGAAGTGAATTAATAAATATAATTTAAGTGCATGACAAAAAATTAAAAAGACTGTGTTATAAACTATTGAGCCGCGCCAAAAGGGATTTTGATAAATAATCCAATCCATATTTGAATACACTTATAGCTCTTCTGCCATGTTTTTTTAGTTGTATTTTCTTAATATTCTGACCTAAATAATCTCCAATTTTAGGACCACAGGAAAGCAATCATTGTTAATAAAAAGAGTTTTCCCAGTCTTTCCAAATCAGTTACAAGAGTATCTTCAATATTAAAACCGCTACTTTTAAGCCCTTTAAAGAGCGTTTCAATTTGCCATCTTTGTTTATAATATGTCATGGCCTGCTCAGGTTTGTTGAATGAAACAATGATTAAAAATCCCATCTATTTATTTCCAACAAACTCTCGTTCTTTCAACAGGCAGTCGCTATTCTCTTTCCCAAACTATCCAATATATTTTTTGATTAGTTCAATTCGCTCGGTCATATCTGAATTCCCCCGATTGTCTACCATTTTAAACATTAGCGGGAATGCTACATTTTTATAGCTAACCAACAGCATTAATATGTTTAGGTTTTTAGCTCCAAACTTCCAATTGGCTCTGTCTAAAACTAATATCAAATTATGCTTAACCGGTAAAAGATTGAATATTAAACTAGAAACCCTTCTCGCAGGAAAATCAAATTCCTTCATAAACCTTTGTATCCTTCTATAAAAGCTGTTTTTATCAACTGCTGTGTCAAATCCAGAAGCCAGTTCATCATAATTAATTGTCTTTATTTTGTACAAAACTGTTATAAATAAACAGATGAGCTTGACCCTGGCTAAATTGAGTCTCTCTTTAAAAGGGCTTTGTAAAACCAAAATTAACGCTGTATCTTTGTTCTCAAGACTGGTGTTCTTCATTAGAAAAACCATGTGGTAATAATTCTTTAACATAAGAAATATCGATCTTATTTGCAAATCCTTAAGCTCTTATTTTACTGATAACCAGCATAATATTTCTTTTTATCATGTACTAAAAAATTTGTAGTATAAATATTTATATAAAGTCAGTTTTGAAAAACATCCTTATCATCGACGACGAAGAAAAACTTCGTGGACTGCTCGCTAGAATTATAAAATCTGAAGGATTTGAAGTTTTTGAAGCATCGGATTTAAAATCGGGTTTCAAAAAAATGGAAATTAAGGATATTGATGTGATACTTTGTGATGTCAAACTTCCTGATGGCAATGGCGTTGATTTTGTACAAAAGATAAAAACAAATTTTCCATTAACAGAAGTTATCTTATTAACTGCTTTCGGCAAAATTTCCGATGGTGTTCAAGCCATGAAAAACGGCGCTTTTGATTATATTGTCAAAGGCGATGACAATGACAAAATTATTCCGTTGTTACATAAAGCATTAGAAAAAGTCCAACTGATCAAGAAAGTCCAACAACTCGAAAAACGAATTTCTGATAAATATTCTTTTGATACTATTATTGGAAAATCGAAAGGATTGGAACAAGTTATTGATTTAGCTAAAAAAGTAGCCAAAACTGATTCAACTGTACTTTTAACGGGAGAAACAGGGACTGGAAAAGAGGTTTTTGCACAAGCTATTCACGAAAATAGCAACCGAGTAGGAAAATCCTTTGTAGCCTTGAATTGCAGTACTTTCAGCAAGGAAATTCTCGAAAGTGAATTGTTTGGACATAAACAAGGATCTTTTACAGGAGCTGTAAAAGACAAGAAAGGATTTATAGAAGAGGCGAATGGCGGTACTTTATTTCTGGATGAAATTGGGGAAATGCCGTTAGATTTGCAAGCCAAATTGTTACGGGTTTTAGAAACGAGCGAATACATACAAATAGGAGACACAACACCCAGAAAATCAAATTTTAGGTTAATTGCCGCAACGAATCGCAATTTAAAAACCGAAAGCGAAGAACATCGTTTTCGATCGGATTTATATTTTCGATTGAATATTTTCGAGATTACAATTCCGCCTTTGCGAGAGAGAATAAAAGACATTGCACCATTGACAAACTATTTTGTGAAACAATTTTCAGAGAAAGTAAATAAGAAAATAGTCGCTATCAATGGCGATTTTTTGCATAAGATGGAAACATACCATTGGCCTGGAAATGTTCGGGAGCTAAAAAATGTGATTGAACGTTCCGTAATTTTGGCTGATGATTTTAACTTGACGCAAGATGTATTGCCTTATGAGATTCAACATCAACAAAATAATTCCAACAAGACGATGTCAGCTTTTTCGATGCAAAGTATTGAAAAACTACACATCCAAAAAGTATTGAATTATACACAAGGCAACAAAGCAGAAACCGCACGCTTATTAGAAATAGGCGTTGCTACACTTTATCGAAAATTAGACGAATACAATATTCAGTAATTTATAATCAATTCCTTTCAGGGTTCAAAACCCCGAAAGGGCTATCAAAACGAGAAAAGCCTATCAAAATGATAGGCTTTTTTTATGTCAAATTTCGACTAAAAATACATAAGTTGTTAATTGTCGGTGCTTTATATGCAACTGTGATTTTTTGGAATGTATTTTGGCATTAGCGATGAAGAACATAAAAAATCATTCTTATGAAAAATCAAGTCACCACGATTTATAAACAAGCAGAACGCTTCGCCGAAATCACCAAGACTGCCATTATTACGGGTAATATTTCCAGAGCAAAAAAATGTTTGGCACTTGCTGAGCGATTATTGGCAACAGGAAGCAATGAAACTAAAATTGCTATTTCCAATGTCTATCTTTTTTCGGTTTCCTCTTTTATGGAAATGCGTCATTGCAATATTTCAAATCTTTTCCCAAAATCCTTGAAGGCGGAATACATCAAGCAAATAAACGCTTCGGGAGTATAACAAGTTTAATCGATTGAATTATTTGATCGAATGTCTAAATCTCTAATAAATCAATAATCTAAAATTATGATCATCACAATCCTTTTACTCGCACTAGCCGTTTTGTTGTTTGCGATTTGTTTTAAATCTGTCGAATTCTTTGAAAAAATCTAAATTATGACTGCACTATTTATTGTCGCACTGGCAGTTTTTGGCTATTTGATTTATGTATTAATCAAGCCCGAAAAATTCTAAATCACTAACCTAAAATTAAATTATGAACACAGAATTATTTGGTGTCATCAGTATTTTTATTCTCTCAATAGTTTTAGCTATTCCTGTTGGAAAATATATTGCTAAAGTTTTTACGGGAGATCAAACACTTCTAGACCCGATTTTTAATCCAAGTGAGAAATTTATTTTCAAAATAAGTGGTATCAATTCCACAGAAGAAATGAACTGGAAACAACATTTGAAAGCGTTGTTAAGCGTGAATATGGTTTGGTTCTTTCTTTGCTTTTTTGTGTTGTTATTTCAAGGTTCAATGCCCTTGAATCCAGATAACAATCCAAACATGACTCCCGATTTGGCATTTAATACCGCTATTTCGTTTGTGGTAAATTGCAATTTGCAGCATTACTCTGGTGAAACAGGCGTTTCTTATTTGTCACAGATGGTATTGATGTTCCTGCAATTTGTATCTGCCGGTGTTGGAATGGCAGCCGCAGCAATGGTTTTTAATGCAATGAAAGAAAGAACCACAGATAAATTGGGCAACTTCTATAATTATTTTATCAAAAGCTGTACAAGAATTTTACTGCCTCTTTCTGCTCTTGTAGCCATCGCTTTGTTATTTAGCGGAACACCAATGACTTTTGAAGGAAAAGATACAATTACCACTTTACAAGGTGATTCAGTAGCAGTTTCCCGTGGACCAGCAGCAGCTTTTATCGGAATAAAACATATAGGAACGAATGGTGGTGGATTTTTTGGAGCAAATTCGGCTCATCCATTAGAGAATCCTACTTATTTTAGTAATGCGGTTGAACTGTGGGCACAATTAATCATTCCGTTTGCGATGATTTTTGCTTTAGGTTTTTATCTAAAGAAAAGAAGGCTGTCATACGTAGTTTTTGGCGTGATGACGATTGGATTTTTACTTTTAGTCGTACCAACAGTTATAAGTGAACTCAAAGGAAATCCCGCTATCGAAAAAATGGGAATTGCCCAAACAACCGGAGCGATGGAAGGCAAAGAAGTTCGTTTTGGACCCGCCATTTCTGGATTTTGGAGCATTGCCACGACCGTAATTTCTACAGGCTCGGTGAATAGTATGCATGACAGTTCGATGCCGGTTTCTGGTTCGATGCAATTACTAGCGATGATGGTGAATGCCTTTTATGGTGGTTGCGGAGTAGGATTTTTGAACTTCTATATTTTTATCATTCTAGCGGTATTTATTTCGGGATTAATGGTGGGACGAACACCTGAATTTTTAGGAAAAAAAATTGAAGCCCGAGAAGTTAAAATTGCTGCTTTCATTGCCATTCTTCACCCTTTATTGATATTGTCAGGAACGGCATTAGCATCTTATTTTGCGGCAAATGATACTGCAATGGGCTACTGGTTTAGCGGTAATGCTACTGGCTGGTTGAACAATCCTGGTCATCATGGTTTTTCAGAAATGCTATATGAATATACTTCGAGTGCAGCTAATAATGGGAGTGGATTTGAAGGTTTGGGAGACAACAATCCTTTTTGGAATATCACCACAGGAATTGTTTTGTTATTGAGTCGTTTCCTTCCTATCATTGGGCCTTTAGCTATCGCAGGATTATTGGCCAATAAAAAATACATTCCGGAAAGTGCGGGAACTTTAAAAACAGATACGACTATTTTTGGAGTTATGGTTTTCGCCGTAATTGCCATTATTGCAGCCTTGTCTTTCTTTCCAGCATTAGCCCTTGGACCTTTAGCGGAGTACTTTACATTAAAATAATAATAAAAATGAATAACAATAAATCCAATTCATTATTCGAAAGTAAGCAAGTAAAAGAGGCGTTAGTACAGTCTTTTGTAAAGCTAAACCCAAAAATAATGTTCAAGAATCCGGTCATGTTCACCGTTGAAATTGGAACTGCCATTATGCTTGCTGTGAGTATTGCCATTTTATTCGGCGCACAAGATCAAGGCAGTTTTACTTATAATTTCATCGTATTTTTAATTTTGTTAGCAACGCTTTTGTTTGCCAATTTTGCCGAGGCTATTGCCGAAGCAAGAGGAAAAGCACAAGCGGATAGTTTGAGAAAAACACGGGAAGAAACTCCGGCAAGACAAGTTTTAGCCAATGGCGAAATTAAGAATGTCAGTTCTTCTGAATTGAAGAAAGGCGATGTTTTTGTTTGTGAAGCAGGAGATTTAATTGCCACTGATGGTGAAATCACCGAAGGATTGGCCACTATAGATGAAAGTGCCATCACCGGAGAGAGTGCTCCTGTAATTCGGGAAGCGGGTGGCGATAAATCAGCAGTTACGGGTGGAACTAAAGTACTGTCGGACAAAATCAAAGTTATTGTAACTAACGAACCAGGAGAAAGTTTCTTGGATAAAATGATTGCTTTGGTAGAAGGAGCAAGCCGCCAGAAAACGCCTAATGAAATTGCGTTAACTATTTTGTTGGCTGCCTTTACATTAATCTTTGTGATTGTTTGCGTGACCTTGAAACCGTTTGCCGATTATGCCAACGCACCGATAACAATTGCTGCCTTCATCTCTCTATTTGTTTGTTTGATTCCAACAACGATTGGTGGTTTGTTATCAGCCATTGGAATTGCAGGAATGGATAGGGCTTTGCGTGCCAATGTAATTACAAAATCAGGAAAAGCGGTAGAAACTGCCGGAGATATTGATGTATTGCTTTTGGATAAAACCGGAACCATCACCATTGGAAACCGAAAAGCAACCCATTTTTATCCAGCAAAAGGAATCTCGGAAGAGGATTTTATCAAATCTGCAGTTTTGAGTTCGCTGGCTGATGACACGCCCGAAGGCAAAAGTATTGTGGAACTGGCAGGAATTGAAGTGGCAAACAAACTATCTATTGAAGGAGCTACTTTAATCAAGTTTACTGCCGAAACCAGAACTAGCGGTGTTGTTTTAAAAGATGGAACCGATATTAGAAAAGGTGCTCAGGATGCAGCAAAAAATATTGCACTGAAAGCGGGAACGATTTTCCCAGAGGATATTGCACAAGCAGTGATTGCTATCTCATCAAAAGGTGGAACGCCATTGGTGGTAGTAAAAAATGCTCAAGTCCAAGGTGTTATTGAATTGCAGGACATTATCAAAACGGGAATGAAAGAACGTTTTGAACGTTTGAGAAAAATGGGTGTAAAAACGGTGATGGTAACCGGAGATAATCCGTTGACTGCCAAATTTATTGCCGAAGCAGCTGGTGTAGATGATTTTATTGCCGAAGCCAAACCTGAGGATAAGATGAATTACATCAAAAATGAACAAGAACAAGGCAAGCTCGTAGCGATGATGGGTGACGGAACAAATGACGCACCCGCTTTGGCGCAAGCCAATGTTGGTGTGGCCATGAATAGCGGTACTCAAGCAGCTAAAGAAGCCGGAAACATGGTGGATCTGGACAATGATCCCACCAAGTTAATTGAAATCATAGAGATAGGAAAACAATTAATGATGACCAGAGGAACGCTTACTACGTTTTCAATTGCGAATGATGTGGCCAAATATTTTGCAATTGTTCCTGCACTTTTCATTACGGCAATTCCTGCTCTTGAAGGATTAAATATTATGGGGTTACACAGTCCAGAAAGTGCTATTTTATCAGCTGTGATTTTCAATGCGATTATCATTCCGATACTGATTCCCTTGGCTTTAAAAGGGGTTGATTATAAACCAATTGGTGCAAGTGCTATTTTAAAGCGAAACCTATTGATTTATGGTCTTGGTGGATTGATTGTTCCTTTTATCGGGATTAAAATAATTGATTTTGCAGTAGCATTATTTATGTAAATTCAAACCTAACAGGTTTTAAAAACATGTTAGGTTTATAAAAAAAACAAAATGAAAAATATATTTTCAATATTAAAATTCACCTTATTTATGGTGGTGTTATTAGCGGTTATTTACCCAATGGCTATTTTTGGGATAGCACAATTGGCTCCCAATAAAGGAAAAGGAGAAACAATTACCGTAAACGGAAAAGTGGTAGGGTACGAAAAAATTGGACAAAAATTCGATAAATCCAACTACTTTTGGGGAAGACCTTCGGCTGTGGATTATAATGCGGCGGGAAGCGCCGGAAGTAATAAAGGACCGAGTAATCCTGATTATTTAGCATTGGTGCAAAAAAGAATCGATACCTTTTTAATCGTGCATCCTTATTTGAAAAAATCAGAGATTCCTGATGATATGGTGACGGCTTCGGGAAGTGGTTTAGACCCGAATATTTCTCCGCAAGGAGCTTTGATTCAGGTAAAAAGGGTGGCGAAAGAGAGAAACCTATCAGAAGAAAAAGTAAAAGCTTTGGTGCAAACTAAAATCAATACACCAGCAGTAATAGGAACTGCAACCGTAAATGTTCTAGAATTGAATGTGGCCTTGGACGAATTGAAATAGAATTTATTTCAATACTAAAGTCAATCGCAAATTAAAAAAATATGGTCTTTAAAAACGAGATGCCCTAGCCCCGATAGAAGGGAAAATCCTTTTGTCTCGTTTTTTTGCGAGACAAAAGATTGGAATGATAGCGGGATTAGCTTCTAAAAATAATAAAAATGAAAAATATAATAATTATAGCTTTAATAGCTTTTGGGATAACAACAGTTAGTGCACAAGAAACTGAAAAAACACAAAGTCCTTTCACGTTTTCGGGTTATGTAGAAACGTATTACAGTTATGATTTTGGAGAACCAGACAATCATGTCAGACCCGGATTTATTTACAGTCATAACAAACACAACGAGGTCAATTTGAATTTAGGATTGGCGAAGGTGAATTATGCTAAAGAGAATGTTCGCGGGAATTTTGCCTTAATGGCTGGAACGTATGCCGAGTACAATTTAGCAGCAGAACAAGATTTACTGAAAAATGTGTATGAAGCGAATGTAGGCGTGAAAATCTCGTCGAAACATAATCTGTGGATTGATGCGGGAATTATGCCGTCACATATTGGTTTTGAAAGCGCTATTGGTAAAGATTGCGCCACTTTGACTAGAAGTATTTTGGCTGATAATTCGCCGTATTATGAAGCGGGTGTGAAAATTGGATATACGTCAAAAAGCGAAAAATGGTATTTGGCTGCTATGTATTTAAACGGTTGGCAACGCATCCAGAAAATTGATGGCAACCAAACACCAGCTTTTGGCACACAAGTAACCTATAAACCAAATGCAAAAACCACATTAAACTGGAGTACTTATGTTGGAAATGAACAACCAGATAATTTTAAAAAATGGCGTTATTTTAATAACTTTTATGGGCAATTTAAAGTATCTGAAAAAACAAGTTTAACAGCTGGTTTTGATATTGGAGCACAACAAAAAGTAACAGAAAGTGACCAATATGATGTTTGGTTTTCACCGATTTTAATAGCGCAATACAAACCTACAACTAAAATCCAATTGGCAGTAAGAGGGGAATATTACGCGGATGAAAAAGGAGTAATAATAGCAACAGCAACACCAAACGGATTTAAAACATACGGTTTCTCCACAAATTTTGATTATTTACCTACGGATAATGTAATGTTCAGAATAGAGGCGAGAATTTTAAATAGTAAAGACGATATCTTTTTGAAAAACACTGATCCTAGCAATCAAAATGTATTTTTAACTACATCATTGGCTATTTCATTTTAATTTTTTCTAAAATTTAAAATACTAAAACCAAATTGGACAACGAAAAAGAAAATAATGTCAAACACTTTCTTGATTTAATTCAGAAATCACGCAAAGGAAAGTTTAAAGTCTACATCGGTATGAGTGCCGGTGTGGGCAAAACTTTTCGTATGTTACAGGAAGCAAATACCTTGTTGAAAAATGGCATCGATGTAAAGATTGGGTATATAGAAACGCACAATCGGAAAGAAACACATGATTTATTAGAGGGTTTACCGGTCATTCCTAGGCGAAGCCTTTTTTATAAAGGAAAACTGATTGAGGAAATGGATTTACAAGCCATCATCAATTTGCGTCCAGAAGTGGTTATTGTAGATGAACTAGCGCATACGAACATAGAAGGAAGCAAACACGAAAAACGTTGGCAGGACGTTTTGGAGATTTTAGAAGCAGGAATAAATGTGATTTCCGCAGTGAATATTCAGCATTTAGAAAGTCTAAATGCAGACGTAAAAAACATCACAAATATTGAAGTTCAGGAACGCATTCCGGATAGTGTTTTGAAATTAGCGGATGAAGTGGTGAATATTGATTTGACTTCAGATGAATTGATAACCCGTTTGAAAGAAGGTAAAATCTATACCGCAGATAAAATCCCTACGGCGCTGAATAATTTTTTTAAATCCGATCAAATTTTACAATTGCGGGAATTGGCCTTGAAGGAAGTAGCGAGTCAAGTCAATCGGAAAGTGGAAAGTGAAGTACCCAAAAACATCGCAGTAAAACATGAAAGATTATTGGCTTGTATAAGTAGTAACGACAAAATCGCAAAGACAATCATAAGAAAAACGGCTCGATTAGCGAGTTATTACAATAGCAAATGGTGTGTTTTGTATGTAGAAACGCCAAAAGAAAGCAGCGACAAAATTGCGCTCGACAAACAACGGCATCTGATTAATAATTTTAAATTAGCTACACAACTTGGTGCCGAAGTAATTAAAGTACAGAATACTCATATTACAGATGCTATTTTAGAGGTTGTCGCTCAAAAAGAGATTACTACCGTTTGCATCGGGAAACCGCATTTGAGTTTATTTAAAGTAATTTTATCGACAACTGTTTTCAATAAATTGCTTAATAACCTAACATCATCCAATATTGATCTTGTAATTCTATCTTAAAATGAAAATTAAAACCAAATTAAACCTGGGCGTTGGATTGCTTTTTCTAATGATAATCATACTTTCATTAGTAGCTGCATTTTATATTTTTTCGATAAAAAAAGATACAGAAAACATTCTGAAAGCCAATTACAACACGCTAGAATATTCGCGTAATATGCTTCTTTCGTTAGATGAAATTAATGGGAATGAAGAAAAGGCAATTACTATATTTGAAACCAATATTACTAAACAAATTGCAAATATTACGGAGGCTGGCGAAGATAAAGCGACCTATAATTTGCAAAAAAAAATCGATTTTTTGAAGACAAATAGGACTGATGAAACCTTAAAAAGCCAAATCCGTCAAGACATTTTCAAGATTATGAAATTGAATATGCATGCGATAAAAGAAAAAAGTGATATTGCAAAACACACAGCAGAGACCGCTAATTTTTGGATTGCAGTAACAGGAACACTTTGCTTTTTGATTGCGTTCAATTTATTAGTGAATCTGCCCAACAATATTGCCAATCCAATAAAAGAACTCACGGACAGTATCAAAGAAATAGCCAATAAAAACTATTCGCAACGAGTGAATTTTATGAATCATAATGAATTTGGAGATTTAGCCAAATCATTCAATACCATGGCCGAAAAACTGCAGGAATATAATAATAGTAATCTGTATAAACTTTCATTTGAAAAGAAAAGACTTGAAACTTTAATTAACAATATGCACGACCCAATTATCGGGTTAGACAATCAGGGATTGATTTTATTTGCTAATGATGAGGCTTTGAAAATAATTGGTTTAAAATCAGAGGACGTTATTGGTAAACTAGTAACAACTCTTGCTCTGACAAATGATTTGATGAAATCGCTAGTAATAAAGGATTTATCAAACGAAAAACAGAAATCGCATCCCATGAAAATTTTTGCTGATGGTAAAGAAAGTTACTTCGAAAAAGAAACAATAAATATTACAATTAAACCAACAGGAGAAGATCAAACTATTGACATTGGTAATGTTATTATTTTGAGAAACATTACTATTTTTAAAGAACTGGATTTTGCTAAAACCAATTTTATTGCTACTGTTTCACACGAATTGAAAACCCCAATTTCATCCATAAAACTAAGTTTACAATTACTTGAAAAAGCAGAAACAGGCAATATTAATGAAGATCAAAAGCAATTAATCGAAAGCATAAAAGACGATAGTCAGCGGCTACTAAAAATTACTGGCGAACTCTTGGAATTGTCGCAGTTAGAAACAGGAAATATTAAGCTGAATATGGAGAAGAGTAATCCTTATGAAATTATTAATTACGCTACCGAAGCTGTCAAAGTGCGAGCAGATCAAAAACAAATTGAACTAGTTGTCGAGACTGAACAAAATTTACCGTATATAAAAGCGGATAGCGAAAAAACTGCTTGGGTTTTGATTAATTTTTTAACCAATGCAATTACGTATTCAACAGAAAACAGTAAGGTAATTGTAAAACTTAAAAATGAAAACAATCAAGTTGTTTTTCAAGTAATTGATACTGGAAAAGGAATTGATAATCGTTATAAAACTAAAGTTTTTGATAAATATTTTCAGGTCCCAGGAAGCCAGAAATCTGGAACTGGACTCGGATTAGCTATTAGCAAAGAATTTATAGAAGCACAAAATGGAACTATTGGAGTAGACAGTGAGTTGGGGCTGGGTAGTACTTTTTATTTCATACTAGTTTCTTTTTGAATAGTATAATTATCAGAAGGCAATAGTAATTAAATCTTAAAAACTAAAATTGTGAAATTTATTAATTATTGTTTATCAAAAGATAATTAACAGTCATCATATAAGTGTAGTAAATTAGGAATTAGTATAAATATCATTGCTGTCCGATAAAAGTAAATAAAAAAGAAGCCAAACAGATGGCTTTCCCACAGGTATTCGCTTTGATCCCAAGAAGTCGCTATTTACTTTATAAATCCAGAGAAAATTGGACCCTTAACCAAGAAGAAAGAGCACGTCTTTTATTTGAACTATATCCTGATATAAAAACAGCTTATGGCCTATCTCAGCAATTACGTAGCACTTACAATACCAATAATGATAAGAATGTAGCCATGTTGAAATTAGCTAATTGGTACAGAAAAGTTGAGGAGTCAGGATTTAAGAACTTTAATATTGTTCTCAATACAATAACGGTTAATTATCAATCCATACTAAACTACTTTGATAATCGAAGTACAAATGCTTCAGCAGAATCTTTCAATGCAAAAATAAAAGCATTTAGATCACGATTCAGAGGTGTTAGGAATGTAGAATTTTTCCTTTTTCGACTAACGAATATATATGCTTAATTTTTGCTGCTCCACAGGTTTTCGTGTTGATCCTTTATATATTTAAATGCAAAATT